>NZ_JACRAW010000097.1 GCF_016213215.1 Bradyrhizobium sp.
CAGGTCGCGATCAATTGGCCAGATGCAGTCAGAGTCGACGGCGGATTGGTCGGAGGCGGCCGGCTCGGCTGGCCTTCATCGGCAAGCGAGGACGAGCCGCCCCCATGGCTCGTATTTGGCGCCATGATCCGGACAGTCGCGATGACTGACCACGAACCCGGTGTTCATCCGCTCGCTTCCGCGCTGGACCAGGAGGGGTTTGGCGAGGCGGGCGCCATCCAGGTGACGGAAAGCTTTGCCAGGCACCTGATGCGGGCAATCGACGGCTGGCAGATCGACGGCTTTGACAGCGTCGCGCGCGAATATCTGGCCAGGCTTTCACGTGAACGTCAGACCCTGCAACAGATCGGCGACAATGGCGATCTGCTCTCGCGCCGGGTCGGAACCGAGGAGATCAGCCGACGTAAGTTGGTCGAAGCCCTGGCTGTGCCGTCCTGGCTCGACCCGAAGCTCGGAGGACCGCGCCTGTGAAGCTGTTGCGTACCATCGCGCTTGATCCATCGGACACCTTCGTCTTCGAGGTGCCGGCTGAACCCGGCGAGTGGGCAGTCTCCGGCGGGTTCCGGTTCTACGATTGCAATGCGGCAAAGCTGAGCGGAAGGGAACGCACGGCCTTTCGCAGCGGCTTCCTCGGGGTGCAATCCTGGGGATGGTCGACGTTGGTGCAAATCGTCCCGGCGACCGAGGCTGATCGGCGGATGTTGGTGGAATTGCTTGCCAGGCAACTTGTCGACCGTTTCGGCGCTCCGGATATTGCAATCGCGAGGACTGCGGCGGAAGAGGAGGTTGCGTTTGCGCAATCGCTGTGCACGCATCCCGTCAGTACACTCGTTGCGGTCCACCGCTCGGTGAACGATGGCGAGATCCGCGAGTCATTCCGCAGACTGCAACTGCGGGAAGGGCAGGGTGGTCACAGCAAGGCGTTCTCGTTCATGGAAGTGGAGGATGACACCGAGCCAGAGGGCGATTTCAAGCTTGCAGATATGAGCCAGGAGCCGCGCCGGCCATGAAGGACTTCTGGATCGCTTGCGGCCATCATCTGCTCGATCGCAGCGCGAACGGCGGGCTTGTCATCACCGACGAATTCCTGAAGGCCTATTTCGCGCGACCTGAATTGATGCCGCCGGAGGACGCCTGTGCGGTCGAACGCCGGCTGCACCGCGAGATGCTCGCCCATCCTCGCCGAGCGGTCGGCGCGGATGAAATCGCGGAAATTGCTGATGCCGATGCCCGCGAGAACTGGCAATTCGTGCTGGCGTTTCGCGATCTCCTGTTGCGCCATCCAACACTGGAAGCCGCCTATCGGATGCTGGTCCGTTCGGGGGCAAACGATCTGCCGCCGCTCTTTGTCAACCAGCTCGTGCACGTGATCCTGCGAAACGCCCTCGATGGCTGTGAGGACCCGTTCGTGCTGCGCGCGGCCGAACTATTTTTCCGGCCGCAGCGGATCCTGCCGCACGAACAGGCATTGCTGCTGGGCGACGAAGAGGTCGCGGGCGGGCGCAACCCCACCCCAGTGCTCTCGCTGATGTCGATGCTGGGAGCTGCGACCGAGGCCCAGGTTGACGTGGTGAACGAGGATAATGCCGAGAGCTATTGGCAACGGAGCGATTATTTCGATACGGCGCTCGATCTCACCGCAGGCGGCCGCGGGCCGAGCGCGTTGGCGCAGGCGATGACCCGCTGGATTTCCCACCTGCTAGGGATCGACGTCACCATCGAGCCGTTGCGCGAGCTGCGCGATGCCAGGCTCAGCTGGTATATTGGGCTCGACGCCGATGCCACTACAATAGGTGATCGGCTTTGGCGCGGCGAAGAGCTTGACGAGCGCAGCGCGGGGCGCGTGCTCGCGCTGTTTCGTTTGACCTTTGCGGACACAAGCCTCGCGATCGAAGATCTGCGGGGAGAACCGGTCTATCTGATCCTGGCGATGATGTCGGATCAGAAGCTCCGGATGAAGCCGCAGAATCTCTTGACGGGGCTGCCGATCAAGCATCTGGAGGCGGTGACGTGAGTCCTGCTGTGCTGCCATTACTACGCATCCCGGTCGGCATTGTAGTCGAACGGCGCAAGGCTGACTCGCAATGGGTCGATTTCGTCTGGCGCGGTGTAGCCGTCCTGCCGGATGAACCGGAAACGGAGCCCTGGACCGTCCTTCGCGAGCAGGACGGGACCACTCTCTTCTATGCCGGAAGTGCGACGGTCGACCTCTATCCGTCCGAGACCGCGCGCTACCGCGACAATCTCGCCTCCGGTACTCCGAGCATCTGGATCGTCTTGTCTCCCGCGGAAGGCGCCCGTCCTTATTCCGTGGCTGCCGCCACCGCCGATCCCGCGGAAGGCGAGGCGTTCACCGAAGCCGGCGCCAATCTGGTCGAAGCGGTGCTGATGCCCGAGGCGCTCCGGGACGCAATTGAAAACTTCGTCGCCGAGCACCATGTCGAAGAGGAATTCGTCAAGCGCAAGCGGCGCCGCGCCGACCCTGAGGCGCTGTCGCGCCGCCACCAAGAAGGCGGGCACGAATGAGCGAGGAAGAATTCCTTGCACGCTGGTTTCGTCGCAAGCGCGAGGCAAGGGCCAACGTCGCTTCTGCACAAACAGCAGAACCCGGCGACGCGCCATCGCCGGCATCGGCGCCCAGGGCCGAAACAGGCGCGCCCGAATTCGATCTGTCGAGCTTACCGCCGATCGGTTCGATCACAGCCACAACCGATGTGACTGCATTCCTGCGCAAAGGGGTTCCGCAGGAGTTGACGCGTGCGGCGCTTCGCCGTGCATGGGTTTCCGATCCTGCCATCCGCGACTTCGTGGGCCTGGCGGAGAACGCTTGGGACTTCAACGATCCGAACGCGATGCCCGGTTTCGGGCCGCTGGACAGCTCGCCGGCTGAACTTGAGGCGCTGGTTGACCGTGTTGTCGGTGCGGTACGGAAAGCTGCCGAATATCTGCCGGAGACATCCGTTGAGGTCGAAGACTCCGCTGGTTCCACGGCAGATCACGGTCGAATGCAAGCGGCAGCGGTCGCAGAGGTGGGAGGGCAGTCGGCGTTGGTCGAGCCCAGTCCCGCGGCTGTTGCATCGCAACCGCTCGCGACCGAGAAAGCCGAACGTGAAGGCGGTGCCGTTCGGCACCGCACACATGGTGGTGCATTGCCTCGCTGACTCTGCGACAAAAGGCCGATAGCCTCGGACTATATCGGTCAATTGACCGCGCGCGGGATCAAGTCTAGGCTTCGCCAGTCCCTTGTTGCAAAAAGCAAAAATCAACAACTAAAGAGAATAAGGCGCTGGGGACTTTGGGGGGATGGAGGTCCACATGCGTGGTGAGGGCCTTGATCGTGCCATTAACGCCGCGGGCGGCGTGGCCCGGCTTGCGCGCAAGATCGGCATTAGCCAGCCTTCGGTATCGAGTTGGCGCAAGGTGCCCGCACAGCGGGTGATTGCGGTCGAAGCCGCAACCGGCGTTCCGCGCGCGGAGTTGCGGCCCGATCTCTTCTGCGGGCAAGCCGTGTCAGAGCAGACCGTTGATCCGGTCGACGCAGCGCGTGCGCGGGAATACGCGCTGCTCGCGACCCTGCTATCCGCAGCACCATCGAAGCAGTTATTGGATCAACTCGCTGCATTGAATGGAGATGCGACGGTGCTTGGACGCGCTCATGCTGCGCTGGCGGAAGCTGCATCTCGCGCAGTCGCAGCGCAGGTCGAACGCGAATATTTCGATCTGTTCGTCGGGCTTGGGCGCGGCGAGTTGCTGCCCTACGCGTCCTACTATCTAACTGGGTTCCTCAACGAGCGGCCGCTCTCGCGCCTGCGCGCAGACCTCGCGGCGCTCGGCATCGAGCGTGCGGAGCATAATTGCGAACCCGAAGATCACGCGGCCACCCTGTGTGAGATCATGGCATGTTTCGCCGACAATCGGTTCGATGCCGCTGCGGAGGCGCAGCGCGCCTTCTTCGAAAAACATGTCTTGCCCTGGATGGGGAGTCTGTTCGGCGACATGGAGCGTGCGGAAAGCGCGAAGTTCTATCGGTCGGTCGGTACGCTCGGCCGCCTGTTCATCGAGATCGAACGTGAGGCATTTACGTTCGCTAACTGACCAATGGGCGTTGGTTCGGGAGCAATGCGATGAGTGACAAGCAGAGAGCTACAGTCGGGCGCCGCGATTTCCTTCGTAAAGTCGGCATCGGTACGGTCGGCGCCGGCGCGACGCTAGCCACCCCGCTGGTCGGATCGGCACAAGCCGACAGCGAGAGCAACGACGAGAAGCGCAAAGCACGCTACCAGGAATCCGAGCACGTCAGGAAATTCTATCGCGTCAATCGCTATCCGGAGTGAGAGGGAGGCGGCCGTGCTTATCAAGAGATCACATCAGCCGTCCGGCTCCGATCGTCGCGGATCCATCGCGGAGTCTCTTTCTGGCCAGGCATCCGGCCTGGATCGCCGCACCTTCCTGCGCAGATCCGGTCTTGCCGGCGGCGCGCTCGCTGCGCTCAGCAGCATCCCAGTCGCTGGTGTGCGAAAGGCGGAAGCGGTCACGACAGGCCCGCTGACCGCGGGCGCCATCATCAAAAAGAGCATCTGCACCCATTGCGCAGTCGGCTGCACGGTGACCGCGGAAGTGCTGAACGGGGTGTGGATTGGACAGGAGCCGAGCTGGGATTCGCCGATCAATCGCGGCTCGCATTGCGCGAAGGGCGCCTCGGTGCGCGAACTCGTGCACAGCGAGCGGCGCCTGCGCTATCCGATGAAGCTCGTGAACGGGCAATGGACCCGCGTGTCATGGGACACGGCTATCAACGAGATCGGCGACAAGCTGCTCCAGGTTCGCGAGAAATCGGGCCCCGATTCTGTCTATTGGCTCGGATCAGCCAAGATGACGAACGAGGGTGCTTACCTCTTCCGCAAGCTCGGCGCGCTCTGGGGCACCAACAACACGGACCATCAGGCGCGCATCTGCCATTCGACGACGGTCACCGGCGTAGCCAACACCTGGGGCTACGGCGCGATGACCAACAGCTTCAACGATATTCGCAATGCCAAGACCCAGATCATCATGGGCGGCAATCCGGCCGAGGCGCATCCGGTTTCGTTGCAGCATCTGCTCGAGGGCAAGGAGGTCCAAAAAGCCAACTTTGTCGTCATCGACCCCCGCCTGACGCGCACGGCCGCGCACGCGACTGAATATGTGCGCATGCGGCCGGGCACTGACATTCCGGTGCTGTACGGCATGATGTGGCACATCCTCCAGAACGGCTGGGAGGACAAGGAGTTCATCAAGCAGCGGGTGTACGGTTTCGACGATCTCCGCAAGGAAGTGGAGAAGTGGAATCCGGAAGAGGTCGAGCGCGTCAGCGGCGTTCCCGGCGAACAGCTCAAGCGCGTTGCCAAGATGCTTGCGACAGAGAAGCCGGCGACGCTGATCTGGGCGATGGGCCAGACCCAGAAGACCGTCGGCACCGCCAACGTGCGGGCGAGTTGCATTGCACTGCTCCTCACCGGAAACGTCGGCAGGCCCGGCACGGGCGCAAATATCTTCCGTGGTCATGACAACGTGCAGGGAGCGACCGACGTCGGGCTCGATATCGTGACCCTGCCGTTCTATTACGGCCTCGCCGAAGGCGCCTGGAAGCACTGGTCGCGGGTTTGGGAAGTCGACTATGAATTTTTGAAGTCGCGCTTCGACTCCAAGCAGATCATGGAAACGCCCGGCATCCCGCTCACCCGCTGGTTCGACGCGGTGATACTGCCGAAAGACCAGGTCGCGCAGAAAGACAATGTGCGGGCGGTATTCGTGCAGGGACACGCCAGCAACAGCATCACCCGCATTCCGGAATCTCTCAAAGGTCTGAAGGCGCTCGAACTGCTAGTCATTGCCGACCCGCACCCGACCACCTGGGCCTCGCTCGCCGTGGAGTCAGGACGCAAGGATGGCGTCTACATTCTTCCGGTCGCCACCCAATTCGAATGCAAGGGTTCGCGCGTTGCGTCGAACCGCTCGCTGCAGTGGGGCGAGCAGATCGTGAAGCCGGTGTTCGAATCGAAGGACGATCTCGAGATCATGTATCTCGTCGCCGAGAAGCTCGGCCTTGCCGACAAGATGTTCAAGAACATCAAGGTCGAGAACAAGCTTCCGGAAGCGGAGGATATCCTGCGCGAGATGAACCGCGGCAGCTGGTCGACCGGCTATTGCGGACAATCGCCCGAGCGCCTCAAGGCGCATATGAAGAACCAGGCGAAGTTCGACATGCTGACGACGCGGGCGCCCAAGGACGATCCTGAAGTCGGCGGCGACTATTATGGGCTGCCGTGGCCGTGCTGGGGCTCGCCGGAAGTCAAGCATCCCGGTACGCCGCTGCTCTACAACACCACTCTCGCGGTGATGGATGGCGGCGGCACCTTCCGTCCGCGTTTCGGCATCGAGCGCGAGGAGAAGCTTCCCGATGGCACGACGCGCAAGGTTAACCTGTTGGCGGAGGGCTCCTACTCAAAGGATTCCGAGATCACGGACGGCTATCCGGAGTTCACACTGGCAAGCCTTAAGAAGCTCGGCTGGGACAAGGATTTGACCGAGCCTGAAATGGCCACCATCAACAAGGTCAATTCCGCCAATCCCGACGCGGTGTCCTGGTCGCTTGACCTCTCCGGCGGCATTCAGCGCGTCGCGCTGATGCATGGCTGCGTACCCTACGGCAATGGCAAGGCGCGCATGAACGCCTTCGGCTTGCCCGACCCGATTCCGGTGCACCGCGAGCCGATCTACACGCCGCGGGTTGATCTCGTCTCGAAATATCCGACGTTGCCGGACGCCAAGCAGTTCCGCCTGCCGAACATCGGCTTCTCCGTTCAGAAGGCCGCCGTGGAAAAGGGAATTGCAAAGCAGTTTCCGCTCATTCTCTCCTCGGGCCGCCTCGTCGAATATGAGGGCGGCGGCGAGGAGACCCGGACCAATCCCTGGCTCGCCGAGCTGCAACAGGACATGTTCATCGAAATCAATCCTGCCGATGCCACTGAGCGCGGCATCAAAGACGGCGGCTGGGTCTGGGTCACGGGCGCCGAGAATAGTTCCAGGGCGAGGATGAAAGCGCTGGTGACCGAGCGTGTTGGCAAGGGCGTCGCCTGGATGCCGTTCCATTTCGGCGGCTGGTTCGCGGGCAAGGATCTTCGCGGCAACTACCCCAAGGGCACCGATCCCATCGTTCTCGGCGAAAGCGCGAACACGATCACCACCTACGGATACGATCCTGCGACGGGCATGCAGGAGCCCAAGGTCACTCTCTGCCAGATCGCGGCGGCATAGGAGCAACGACGATGGCACGTATGAAATTCCTCTGCGACGCCGACCGTTGCATCGAGTGCAACGCCTGCGTCACCGCCTGCAAGAACGAGCACGAGGTGCCCTGGGGCATCAACCGGCGTCGTGTCGTTACCATCGCCGACGGCAAGCCGGGCGAGCGTTCGGTCTCGATGGCCTGCATGCATTGCACCGATGCGCCCTGCGCCGCCGTGTGTCCTGTGAACTGCTTCTACACTACGGCCGATGGCGTCGTGCTGCACTCCAAGGACCTCTGCATCGGTTGCGGTTATTGCTTCTACGCCTGTCCGTTCGGCGCGCCGCAATATCCGAAGGTCGGCAATTTCGGCTCGCGCGGCAAGATGGACAAGTGCACCTTCTGTGCCGGCGGTCCCGAAGCCGATGGCAGCAAGGAGGAATGGGAGAAGTACGGTGCGAACCGCCTCGCCGAAGGAAAGCTGCCGCTCTGCGCCGAGATGTGCTCGACCAAGTCGCTGCTGGCCGGTGATGGTGAGATCATCGCGCAAATCTACAAGGAGCGTGTGATGAAACGCGGCTACGGCTCGGGTGCGTGGGGCTGGAAGACCGCCTATCGCGAGACGATCGAATCGTAAGAGCCGCCAGGATCGCGTCACAATCGGGAGGAGTTCATGGCGTTCCCAGCAAGAGTCCTTCGCCTCGCTGTCGGCACATGGATTCTTCTGCTGCTGGTCCTGGCACCGCCGGTGCCGTCAACCGCCCAGCAGGTGAATCCGACCGCGAGCGCGGTCAAGGAGCAGCAGCTCTTGCAGGAGCTGAACCGGATTGAGGGGCGCGTCAGTATCCCCGATCAGCGCTCCGGCGTTCTCGAGCAGCCGCAGGGGCGCGATTGGCGAGCGTTCCATAACGTCACGCTGCGCTGGATCGGCGGCGTTGCCATCGTTGGCATGCTGGCCGTGCTCGTGATCTTCTATCTCACCCGCGGCATGGTGCGACTCGAAAGCGGACGCTCCGGCCGCACCCTCGTGCGTTTCAATGCCTTCGAGCGGTTCGTGCACTGGATGACGGCGACTTGCTTCATCATTCTGGCGATCTCGGGCCTGAACATCACCTTCGGCCGGCCGCTGCTCTTACCGTTGATCAGTTTCGAGGCATTCTCCGAATGGTCGCAATGGGCCAAGTACGCCCATATTTACCTGAGCTTCCCGTTCACCATTGGGGTCGTGCTGATCTTTCTGATGTGGATCGCCGGCAACATCCCCAATAAGGTGGACGTTGAATGGCTCAAACGGGGAGGCGGTATCGTTGGCCATGATCAACCTCCGGCCTATCGATTCAATGCCGGCCAGAAGGCGATCTACTGGATCGTCGTGATCGGCGGCGCGCTGGTCGCCGCGACGGGCTACGGATTGATGTTTCCGTTCTATCTGACCGGGATCGAAGGGATGCAGCTGGCCCACATCATCCACTCGGTCGTTGCGGTGCTGTTTGTCGCCGCGATGGTCGCGCACATTTATATGGGCACGATCGGCATGGAGGGCGCCTTTGAGGCGATGGGCTCCGGCGAGGTGGACGTCAACTGGGCCCGCGAGCACCACAGCCTGTGGCTGGACGAGCAAATGGCGCGCACCGGTCCCAATGACAGCCAGCCGCAACCCCGCCACTCTGCCGCGCCGGCGGAGTAGCGCCGGCCGCGACCTGGTTGCCTGTTCTCTATAAACGTACGCCCGTCGTCGCAAAGGCCTGCTCGACGGGCTCCTGCATGCTGTTGAGCACCGCAACGGAAGCTGCGGCGATCGCGACAGCCGCAACGCAGGCGAGCAAGAAGGCTTTCATCCGGAACCTCCGCAAGCTTTGCCGGATTAGCAGTAGCATCCTATATAGATCTCCTGCGAGCCTCGCGCACGAACAAACTATTCGACACCGCCGATCCGTTCGCAGTGACCCATTTCGGACCGGGCGCTAAGCTTCACGAAGCCGCGCATGCCACAGTGGCTCGGATCTACGGCGTCGCACTTAAGCGGGTCACCATCCAGTCGAACGGGGACGTGGCCGGTTCGGTAACTCCGGAGAATGCCGACGATGCACTGCTCGCGACCGAGCAGGATGACAAAACGAAGGCTGAGTGCGAGATCGCATTGTCAATAATGCCGGAGCACGGCGACAGCCGGGTGGCTCCACACAAGTGGTTCGCTCCCTTGAGCGGATAGTGGTCGCGGTCGAAAGTCCTGAAGGCGAAAGGCTGTCGGGCTTCGAGCCCTCTCTGGACTATCACGATCGCGTCTGCGCGGTGGCTCTTGCCAGGGATGGACCCCGCCAGCATCGATGCGTGAATCGAAATGGCTCGCATCGAGGCGAGCAATCTGCTCACGCGGTATTGGTGCGTCGTCACTGCACTTGCGGACAGGCTGATGGAATTTGGGATGCTGACTGGCTGGGAAGTTGATCAGATCACTATTGCTGCGCGGCAGGCAGACCGATTGAACTACATCAATACCAACGAAAATTTTCGAGAGCGAGATCGACCAGCGTCGACCTGAGATAATCTCCCCGGCTTAACATGTGTGAGAGACGGCGTGATCGTACTCCGCCTTGATCCGTCCAGCAGGACGGGGAAGGCGGATGACACGCAAGACACACCACATCGAAGAAGTCGCGGCTGTGATGTTGAGGTTGAAGCATCTCAAGATCGGCGAGATCATTGAGTGGGTCTGCGATCATTTTCCGGATATGTCGGGCGACGACATCAGCAGCGCGTTTTGGCTTGCTGTTGAACAAGCGGAAGAGGCAAACAGCGTTCCGCGCCTACACTGAACAATACGGCGGCCACCCAACGCGCTGCGCGGATGCCAGGATTGGGGATTGTCGAGAGAACTGTTCGCTGATGCGCTCTGGCCTTCAGGCTTCTTCGTCGGCAGATCGAGGGCGTGGCGGCTGAGCACCAAAAATGACGAAGGATCGGCCGTTGCTGGCCGGCTTACAGCGCGGGTCCTCTCTGGCCATGCGCTCGGCTCGCTCGCGCGCAGTCTCTTTGGGCCGCTGCTGTGGTTTTTCGATCGTTGAGTTGTCGACGTTTCCAGACACAAAAAAACCTCCAGTGGAGGGCTGACTATCGCGCCACAGGTTCATCATCTCATCGGTCATCGGTGGTTCCTCGAATCAGGTTGGTGTCAGCAACCCGACCCTACCGGCGAATCATCGATGACCACCGCAAAGCCGTCCGCCCGCTACGGCGCTATCTGGGGGCGCGCGTGCGGCCGACTTTGCTCTACCGAGCTACACCATCACTGGGGACACGACCCCGTCCTTCGGGGTGGGTAGCTGAGCGATGGTCTTATCGCTCAGAACAATGCGAATGTCGGCCATGGGACGCGGGCGGATTAAAACGGTTTTCAAACGGTTTTGGCGAACCGGGATGTTTGGATGTTTGGGTTCGACGAACTGCGACGCTATGCGACAAAGCCCTATAAACAAAGGACCTCCCAAGCCTCGTCGTAGTGCGTCGCGGATTCAGAAATTGCAGCGAAGCGCTGGTTTTCAACTCTTAATCAGCGGGTCCCAGGTTCGAGCCCTGGTGCGCCCACCAAATTAATCAAAGACTTAGGCCTCCACCAGTCAGTTATTCCGAAAAGCGGTGAGCGGAAATCCGGCTTGGGCCGAGCCCCCTTTCGCGCGAGGAGGCGTACTTCGTTAGGCATGGCGATCATCACTGAGTTGGATCCGTGCTCGCGACTTCGAGAAAACTCATGCCATGACTCCTGCAGGTGTGGCGGCGGCGGCTCGACGAAATGGCATTTTGAGCTGCAGGCAGGAACTGCGACCTTTTACGGTCTGGTCGTATTGGATGCCCTTCACCTTGCGGCACAGCAGGGCCAGACGACGCGAACGAGCGTCGCCCCAAGCGGGAGAGATCAAGCCGTGTGCCTGATCAGGAACCGGTAGACACCGTCCTCGGACGTGGACTCCACGAGCTCATTTCCGGTCATCCTGCAAAAGGATGCGAAATCCGCCACTGAACCAGGATCGGTCGCGAGCACTTCGAGCGTGCCGCCCGCCGGCACTTCCTTCAGCGTCTTCTTTGCGCGCAGAATCGGGAGCGGGCAATTCAGCCCCTTAGCATCGACCAACTTATGGGCCATTAGAGTCTCCTGCTGTGGAAGATATCGGCTGGATTGAATGCGCGAGGCGTCGCGCTGCTCAGATGAAGAGATTGATGTCCGACTTGAGCGCCTTTTCCATGTAGGTGGCGGCGCCGCCAAGCGACAAATTGTCGATCATGTCTTCCGAGTTGAACTCGAAAAGGTCCATCGTCATCTGGCAGGCGATGATCTTGACGTCGGATTCGATAGCGGCATCCCGCAGTTCCTCGATCGAGGCAACGCCCTTCTTCTTGATCATGTTTTTCATCATCAGCGAGGCGCCCGCATCGACGCCGGGCAGCATGGCGACAATGTTGGGCATGCCCATGTGCATGCCCATCATCGGCATCTTCATCGCCGGATTGCCGAGCGCAGAGATCTGCAGATCGAGCTTCTTCTTGAGCAATCCCAGCCCGTAAAAGGTGAAGAACATCGTCACCTCGACGCCCATCGCCGCGGCCGTTGTGCCAAGAATGAAGGGCGGATACGCCCAGTCGAGCGTGCCCTTCGTGACGATGATCGTCATCGTCTTGGCATTGCCGCTGCCCGCCGCTGCATCAGACATTCTCTTCTCCGGTTCTTCCCGCGGGACCGAGTCTCAATCCCTGTAATGCTAATCTCGGAAATGGCCCCCGGACGTTGCCGACCAGGGGCATGCGCTGTGGTACAAATCGCATCAACCGGTCGAAACCTTTTTGAGCTTTGCGATGCCCATCATGCTGAGCGCAGCCGATTCGTAGAATGGCTCGCTCGTGCCTCTGCGCATCTTGCGCAGAAAGTACTTCTCGAAACCGACTTTGGCGGAGTGAACCCATTTCCCCGACGACGACCAGTTGATATTGCGAGGCGGGATTTGGGGTTGCGCGACGAAGGCGACGCCCGAATCGCCGAAATCAGCGAGACAGACCGCATTCCACGTTCCCTGGTGAGATGGCTCCTTGCCGCGAAGCATCTGGCCGATGTTGAGCGCCGTCGCCGTAACCATCGATTCGATCATGAAGCCGGTCTTGGGCACACCGCAGGCAACCGGGGTGGGTCCTACGGGGGGAATGGCGACACAGACGCCGACCGAGAAGACATTCTTGAACTTCGGATTCTGTTGGTGCTTGTCGACGATGACAAAGCCACGTGGATTAACGAGGCCCTCGATGCCGCGCAACGGCGCTATGCCGCGAAATGCCGGCAGCATCATCGAGAATCCGAACGGAAGTTCGTGCGTCTTCTTGACGGATCCGTCTTCGGCGACCTCCTCGACTGTCATCTTGCCGTCTTCGATCCGCTTGACGCGCGAATTCGTCAGCCACTTGATATGGTGTTCGCGCATCTCGCCTTCGAGCAGGCCCTTGGTGTCACCTACGCCATCGAGACCGAGATGGCCGATATAGGGTTCGGCGGTGACGAACGTCATCGGTACGCGGTCCCGGATCTTGCGGCGGCGCAGCTCGGTATCCAGGATGAAAGTGTATTCGTAGGCCGGACCGAAACATGACGCGCCTTGCACTGCGCCAACCACGATGGGCTTCGGGTTGTTGCAGAATGCCTCGAAGTTCACCGCAGCCTTCTCGGCGTGATCGATGTGACAAATGGAATTGGTGAAGCCGTTCGGACCAAGTCCCTCGACCTCGTCAAACGCGAGTTCCGGTCCGGTCGCGATGATTAGATAGTCGTAACGCAGCGTCGAACCGTCCTCGAGTTCGAGGCGGCTTTCGTCGGGCAGGACCTTGCTGACCGGGACAGGCTTGAATCCGATGCCTCGTTTGCCGAAGGTCGGCGCAAGGTCGACCTCGACGGCTTCGCGCGTTCGCCAGTTGACGGCGACCCACGGGTTCGAAGGAACGAAGTGATAGATGGGATCCTTTGTGACGACCGTTAGCTTGTCTTCCGGTCGCATCTGGTCTTTCATCTCGTAAGCCATGATGACGCCGCTAAGTCCGGCGCCCATGATGACGATTTCCGCCACGGCCGTCTCTCCCCTATTTGACGGGCGGCTGTCTCGCGCCCATTCTTATATCATCACTATATTCGATTATTTGCATCTTGTCGAATCGTCTGTACGCGAACGCGTCCCTTCCCTGCATTGCAGCAGAAAATTCCGCGGCAACGCGAGACGACGCTGATGCGGAATTATGTTGCCGAATCTGGTGCTCGGGTCGAGCGACGGGCAGCTCCGATAGGAGAGGTGTGCAGCCGGTCGATCTCACGCGGAGCGTCGGATCGATTGATGCACCCGCCCGAACGCGTCGCCCATAGCGGCAGTTGGTCGAGGTTGCTGCACGCGTGATGCCGCGAACATCCGCGATCATGGGCTGTCCTTGGTCTGGGCGGCAGCCCAGCTGATCATTGATTGGCCCCAGCGACTAGCTGTCGCAGGGTCGAGTTCCAGGATCGTGTATCGACTGCCTTCGCGAACCGTCACGCGCAGAAGCCGCATACCGCTCTCGAAATCGACTTCCGTGAGCCAGACCTCGCGTCCGTACGGCGCCGCGATCGTCTCGATTCTGGGAGTGCTCATTTCACGGTCCGCTCCGCGCGATAGAAGGCGACTTCGAGCTGCGCTTCCCATTTGCGGGGCGTGTCGGGATACTCGGGCTTGATATCAAAATAGAGGTGGACTTCGCCGCCACGGGCAGCTTCGACCACGAGTTCCTCAAGTTCGCCGAATGTCGTTACCTCAGGGTGGCTGATGATGAGATCGCTGATCTGTACCATTCTTGCTAGTTCTCCGGTCGGCAGATACGTCCATGGTAACGGACCCTGTAGAGCAGACGACCTTCATCCGCTGCGGAACGAAAGCCGCTGCGATCATGCAGGACATTGTTGCAGATCATGCCTTGGCCCGGCGACATCTTTATACGGAGCACGAGAGGATCGGTGTCGAGGATCCGCTCCAGCGCGGCAACCGCCTTTCTGGTTTGCTCGTCGTCACGCCAGAGGATGTTGCGCTTGCGCGCCGTGTAGCGCATTCCGAGCGCGCCCGAGGGATGAACGAAGAAAACCGGTCCGACGTTGACCGGCCGGATGGCGCCGCTCTCCTCTGCGTTTTCCGGAATACTCATGGCGGCGGGATGCATCAGGGCGCCAATGTGCGCAGGATCGTCATCGCGGAGCTTGATGTAGGCGATCTCGGGGTCGAGAAGACGGTTTTCGCCGCCTTGCTCTGCGCTTCGCGCGCAGTGCAGCAACATTGCGCCGACGCAGCGGCGTGGGGAATGAAAGTTGTAGTAGCCGTCGGTATGCCAGCTGATCGGCCTGTCGGTGTAGGGGATGTAGCCGTTGCGTCCGCCCTCGTTGACCACTTCGATGCGCACGATGCCGTCCGTCCCGGCTGATCGATGATCTTCGATCGCGCGCAACCCGAAGGTTGCCCCCAGCGAAAGCAGGCCAGCCCGCAGCAGCAGTTCATCCTGTTTCATCAGACCGAATGCGTAAAGCGCCATGTTTGCCCGATCGCAGCGGCTCATGATGGCGGCATGTTCCGCCGGCGTGACCCGGAATGGGTCGCGAATTTCGACCAGGAGCTCTTCAACCCGCAGCGGATAGCGGGCCAGCCTGGCGTCGCGCCAGCGCCGGTAGTCGCGATCATTTGCCGAGCTTAACCAGCGGGGGTGGGGCAGGCGGTCTCCTGGCACTTCAGCAACAGTTGCCATCCTCGATGCTCCTCCATCGCGATCGGGTCTCCTCATTGGCTGGTTGACCGTGATCGCGATTAGTGTATTCCAATATTCAAATTTTGTGTTATTCTTGTCCAGACAAACGAGAATGAGAAGTGCCGACTGAGCGGGGCCAAGCCTCCAACAGCCGGCCAGGGAACGGAAACGACCGCCGCGCCGGCAGTGGGGAGGCAGTATGTCGCACGAAGACAACCACGATAGGGCCGCCGACAGCAACGCGCCGGCAAAATCCTGCCATCCGACGCCTATGCTGGACGAGCTCGAAAGCGGTCCATGGCCCAGCTTTATCAGCGGGTTGAAGCGTCTGCGCGACGCCGATGACAAGCCGTATGCACCGATGATGAACGACCTGCTCGGTCAGCTCGAGCATTCGTACGAGAACAGACTTGGCTACTGGAAGGGCGGAACCGTCTCGGTGTTCGGATACGGTGGTGGCGTCATTCCTCGCTTCTCGGAAGTCGCCGACAAATTTCCCGAGTCGAAGGAATTTCACACGCTGCGCGTCCAGCCGCCCGCGGGCTATCACTATACCACGGACCTGCTGCGCCAGCTCTGCGACATCTGGGAGAAATACGGCTCCGGGCTGATCGCCCTCCACGGCCAGAGTGGCGACATCATGTTCCAGGGCTGCTCAACGGAGAATGTCCAGAAGGCATTCGACGAGTTCAACGAGATCGGCTTCGATCTCGGTGGCGCCGGACCGGCGCTGCGGACCTCGATGAGTTGCGTCGGCCATGCGCGCTGCGAAAAGTCCTGCTACGACGAGGTGAAGGCACATCGCTCGGTCATCAACGAGTTTCTCGACGAGATGCATCGCCCGGCGCTGCCCTATAAGTTCAAGTTCAAGTTTTCCGGCTGCGGCAACGACTGCGTCAACGCCATTCATCGCGCCGATTTCGCCGTGATCGGTACATGGCGCGACGACATGAAGGTCGACCAGGAAGAGGTGAAGAAGTACGTCGCCAAGGCGGGCCGCAAATACACCATCGACCACGTCATCGCGATGTGCCCGACGCGCGCTCTGAGCCTGAACGACGACGACACGCTCGAAGTCGACAACAAGTCGTGCGTGCGCTGCATGCATTGCCTGAATGTCATGACCAAGGCCTTGTCGCCCGGCGATGACAAGGGCGCATCGATCCTGGTCGGTGGCAAGCGAGCCCTGAAGATCGGCGACATGATGGGCACCATGATCATCCCGTTCATCAAGCTCCAGACCGACGAAGACCACCAGGCGTTGGTCGAATTCGCGCGACGCCTGATCGACTTCTTCGCCGATAACGCCCTTGAGCACGAGCGCATCGGTGAGACCATGGACCGCATCGGCCTTCCAGCCTTCCTGGAGGCGATCGGCGTCGATCCGGATCCGAACATGGTCAACCATCCGCGCACCTCATGCTACGTCCGCACCGACGATTTCACGGACGAGGCCGAGAAATACTTCGAGCGCAAAGCACGAGAAGCGGGCCTCAACATCGCCGCGGACTGACGCGCGCGTAGCGCTGAGGCGGCGGGACTGCCGCTTGAGCCTGGGCTGACTGGGAGGATCAAAGGAGTGTCGCCATCATGAGCAGCGTTGTTCAGCCGCGCCGTCCGAACGAGACCGGTGTGCCGGATCCGTTCCCCTACATGCATCCGGTGATGCGCAAGAACTATGGCGCGTGGGCGTGGCATGACCGCCTGCGTCCCGGCGTGCTGCACCATGTGGCCAAAGGCGGCGACGAAATCTGGACGGTCCGCGCCGGCACCCAGCGGCAGATGGACGTATTCACGATCCGCAAGCTTTGCGACATCGCCGACCGGTATGCGGAGGGTCACGTCCGGTTCACGACGCGCAGCAACATCGAGTTCATGGTCAGTTCGGTGGACAAGGTGCAGCCGCTGATCGACGCGCTGGACGCGGCCGGACTTCCGGTTGGCGGCACCGGCAATTCGGTGTCGATGATCTCCCACACGCAAGGCTGGCTGCACTGCGACATTCCGGGCACCGACGCGTCGGGCGTGGTGAAGAGCCTGATGGACATGATGCACCACGAGTTCACGCACGAGGAAATGCCGAACCGGGTTCGAATCACGACGTCATGCTGCCAGATCAACTGTGGCGGGCAGGGCGACATCTCGATCAACGTTCAGTACACCAAGCCGCCTCGGATCAACCACGATCTCGTGTCGAAGATCTGCGAGCGTCCGGCGGTGGTGGCTCGCTGTCCCGTGGCTGCGATACGTCCGGCGATGGTTGACGGTAAGCCGTCCCTCGAAGTCGATGAGAAGAAGTGCGTGTGCTGCGGTGCCTGCTATCCGCCGTGCCCGCCGATGCAGATCAACGGCGCGGACTCTACCAAGATCGCGGTGTGGGTGGGCGGCAAGCACTCCAATGCGCGCTCGAAGCCGACCTTCCACAAGCTGGTGGTCGCCAACCTGCCGAATAACCCGCCGCGCTGGCCTGAGGTAACGGAGGTCGTTCGCAAGATCCTGTACGCGTACAAGGAGCACGGTCGCGATTTCGAGCGCCTCGGCGAATGGATCGAGCGCATTGGTTGGCCGCGGTTCTTCGAACTGACCGGGTTCGCGTTCACCAAGCACCACCTCGATACGTGGACCGGTTCGCGGAAGACCATGAACATGTCGGCGCACGTGCGCTTCTGAAGGAAGGTTGGCGGCGCGATCGCCTGGATGGCGATGTTGCGGGCAAGAGGAGATCGGGATTTGCGTTTCGGAATCGTCGTCAACGAAGGGCCCTATACGCACCAGGCCTCGGATTCGGCCTATCGTTTCGCGAGGGCGGCGCTGGAGAAGGGACACGAAATCTTGCGTGTCTTCTTCTACCACGACGGCGTCAACAACGGCACGCGGTTCACGGTGCCGCCGCAGGATGACCGCAACCTGCAACGTCAGTGGAGCGAGCTTGCCGAGGCGCACAAGCTGGATCTCGTGGTCTGCATTGCGGCGGCTCAGCGACGCGGGATCCTCGACGCCAACGAGGCGAAACGCCAGGGCAAGGATGGCGACAACATTGCGCCAGGTTTCCGCATCTCGGGTCTCGGGCAGTTGATCGAGGCGGGTATCCAGGCTGATCGCCTTGTCGTTTTCGGGGACTGAGGAGCGCGCGATGACCGGGCAGAGCAAGAGGAAGAAGTTTCTCTACATCAATCGCAGGGCGCCGCACGGCACGATCTATGCGCTGGAATCGCTCGAGGTCGTGCTCATCGGCGCGGCCTTCGAGCAGGACGTCAGCCTCGCCTTCATCGATGATGGCGTCTACCAGTTGATGGCAGGACAGGATACTTCCGGGATCGGAGTGAAGAACTTCTCGAAAACGTACCGGGCGCTGGGTGATTACGAAGTTCGCAAACTTTATGTCGAACGAGAGTCGCTCGCCGAGCGCGGCCTTACGGTCGAGGATCTGATGCCGATCAGCTTTGAGGACGAGGAGGACGATTACGCCGAAAAGCCGTCGATCCTCGTCGCCGATCGTTCGGAAATGGTCAGGTTGATCGCCGAACAGGATGTAGTCTTGAGCTTCTGAGGAAGGCAATGCCGACGCTGCACACAGTCAACAAATCACCCTACGAGCGCTCGTCGCTGCGGTCCTGCCTTGATCACCTCGCCGAGGGCGACAGCGTCCTGATGATGGAGGACGCCGTCGTCGGCGCCCGCCGAGGCGGCAAGTTCGTCGAAGTACTCAAGGCCGCGCGGCCGTCGTGCACCGTCTCCGTGCTCGCCCCGGATCTCGCGGCGCGCGGCATGAAGGCAGACGATCTCGCGGAAGGAATTGCACTGGTGGACTATGGCGGCTTTGTCGATCTTGCCGTCGCCAACGCGCGCGTTTGCGCGTGGCTTTGACATTAGGTCGATCATTCAGGAGCGGAATAATGAGCGGTTACGAAATGAACGGAACGATCGCCGAGCACGACGAGGAAGGCTATCTCAAGGACATTGGGCAATGGAATGCCGACCTCGCCAATCTGATCGCCAAGAATGAAAACATCGACATGACGGCCGATCACTGGGAGGTCGTGAACTTCCTGCGTGATTACTACGAGGAATATCAGATCGCACCTGCGGTCCGGATCCTGGTGAAGGAGATGACCAAGAAGTTCGGCAAGGAGAAGGGCGACCAGAAGGCGCTGTACGCGCTGTTTCCATACGGTCCGGCCAAGCAGGCCTGCAAGATCGCCGGCCTGCCAAAACCGACCGGCTGCGTCTGACGGATCGGTTGTGCGGTCCGACCAGGAGGAAACCGGATGCTGACGGCGGTCGTTGCGGTGATGCTCTATGCGGCTGGGCTCGTGATGATGGCCGGCCTCGGCTACAGGGTCTGGCTCTATGCCAGAACGCCGGCGCCGCTGAAGATTCCGACGATGCCGGCTCCGATGACGCAACGCGGCGTCGTCATGCGCATGTTCTCCGAGGTCGTGTTCTTTCGTAGCCTGTTCAAGGGCAACAAGTGGATCTGGCTGTTCGGCTGGGTGTTCCACCTGGCGTTGGCCTTGGTCCTCATGCGCCACCTGCGCTACTTCCTCCAGCCCGTTCCGGAAATCGTCGTGCTGATCCAGCCGCTCGGGGTGCTTGCAGGGTTGGCGATGGTCGCGGCTCTGGCGGCGCTCTGGGCTCGGCGTTTTCTCGTGGCGCGCATCCGCTACATCAGCGGTCCGTCGGATCATCTCATGCTGGCGTTGCTTCTCGCGATCGGCGCGAGCGGGTTCGGGATGAAGTTCATCGCCCCCACCGATATCGTTGCCGTGAAGGCCTTCTTTCTCGGCCTGATCTACTTCGACTGGCAGCCGTTGCCGGCCGATCCGGCGCTGCTGATTCATCTCGCGCTGGTCGCGCTGCTGATGTTCGTTTTCCCGTTCTCCAAGCTTCTGCACGCGCCGGGCGTGTTCTTCAGTCCCACACGCAATCAGGTGGACGACAGCCGCGAGCGGCGCCACGTCCCGCCCGTTCGGCTCGAAACCGTACCCCGCTAGGCCAGGAGAACCCAGGTAATGGCCGTAGAGCAGAGCAATTTCGATCCGGTCGCGCGCGGGCGCGGCGATCCGGTTGAAATGCCGACGCTCGCCTGCGGGGCGATGGTCGGGTCGAAGCCCTACGTGGCTTCGCCGGTGCACCAGCAGGCGCTTGGCTTCCCGGGCGAACTCGTCGAGGATTGGCAGGAAAAAGCCATCGCCCGTCTCGGGCAGCTGCTCAAGGAGTCGCGGGCGCTCCGCGTGTATCTGGATGCCTGCGTACGATGCGGTGCCTGCACCGACAAGTGCCACTACTTCCTGGGCACGGGTGACCCGAACAACATGCCTGTCGCGCGGCAGAACCTGCTTCGCAAGGTCTACCGGCGCTACTTCACCTTGAGCGGCAGGCTGTTCCCCTGGCTGGTCGGAGCGCAGGATCTCACCAAGGACGTGCTCGACGAGTGGTACAGCTACTTCCACCAGTGCTCCCAGTGTCGGCGATGCTCGGTGTTCTGTCCGTATGGTATCGACACGGCCGAAATCTCCATGGCCGCGCGCGACATCATGGACAGCATCGGGCTCGGTCAGAAATATTCCAATGAGATCATCGGAAAGGTCTTCAGCGTCGGCAACAACCTCGGTCTGAACCCCAAGGCGCTCAAGGCAACGCTGGCCGGACTTGAGGACGACATTGAGGAGGACACGGGCTTGCCGGTCCGTCTTCCGCTCGATGAAAAAGGCGCCGACATTCTGCTGGTCACCCCGAGCGCGGACTTCTTCGCGTCGCCGCACATGGAGGGTCTGATCGGATACGCCAAGGTCCTGCACCAGTCTGGTATCAGCTGGACTCTTAGCACCCAGGCATCCGAAGCGGCCAATTTCGGCATGTTTGTTGGATCGCAGGAGGCGATGCAGAAGATCGCATTGCGCATCCGCAAGGCGGCCCAGGATCTCGGCGTCAAGCGCATCGTGTTCGGCGAATGCGGCCATGCCTGGCGAGTTGCCTACAGCTTCCTTGATACGCTGGCCGGACCGTTCGATTTTCTCGACAGGAACTACCCGGTCCCGCAGCATATTTGCGAGTTCACATACGACCTGATCGAAAAGGGCCAACTGCGCTTCGACAAGTCGAAGAACGATGAGGTTCGCCTGACGTTTCACGACTCCTGCAACGTGGCGCGCGGCTCGGGCATGGGCGGAATGCCCGGCGGTCAGTTTGAGATTCCTCGCGCCATCCTTCGCGCGGTTTGCAATCATTTCTTCGATATGGCTCCGGAAACGATCCGCGAGAGCACCTTGTGCTGTGGTGGTGGCGGCGGGTTGCTTACCGATGAATTGATGGACGTTCGCCTGAAAGGCGCGATGCCGCGCATGCGCGCGCTTCGCGACGTCGCGGACGAGCATGGTGTGACGCACATGGCGGCAATCTGCGCCATCTGCAAGGCGCAGTTCTCGAAAGTGTTGCCGCGATACGGCTTCGAGATGGACTCGATCGTCAGCGTCCATCAGATGGTTTCGAACGCGCTGGTCCTGACCGGATCGCGCCAGGAAGCGGAGTTGGACGGGAAGGGCGACGCCGCCTTGGCTGAGGCGTGAAGGAGTCGGTGATGAACGAGACGGTCTCAACCCCCAAGCACAGCTTCCGCCGCTTCAAGAATGGCGAGTCGATGTGGAACTGGAACGATCTGACCAAGAAGATCTTTCAGGCCGACCATTCCTACAAATGTCCGACCTACGTCCACCGGACCCCGCCATGCCAGGGGAGTTGTCCCTCCGGCCACGACATCCGGGGCTGGCTGGCGATCGCCCGCGGCATGGACAAGCCGCCGGTCGAGGGCATGAAGTGGCAGGAATATGCCTTCCTGCGAATGGTGGACGCCAATCCAGTCCCTGCCACCATGGGCCGGGTCTGCCCCGCGCCGTGCGAGGACGGCTGCAATCGCAACGAGGTCGACGATTTCGTCGGGATCAATGCCGTGGAGCAGTACGTCGGTGACTGGGCCATCGAAAACAAGCTCGCGCTGCCTGGCGCGCCGGCGCTCGATGGCAAGCACGTGGCGGTCGTGGGCGGCGGCCCGGCGGGCCTGGCGGCAGCCTATTTCCTTCGCCGAAAGGGCCATGCGGTCGTCGTGTTCGAAGCGAATGAAAAGCTCGGCGGCATGATGCGCTTCGGCATTCCGGCCTATCGCACGCCGCGTCAGATGGTCGACGCCGAGATCGACCGCATTCTCGCGCTCGGCGGCATCGAGGCGCGTCTCGGCGTGAGGGTCGGGAAGGACGTTTCGCTCGCGGACCTCGATAGGGAGTTCGACGCGGTTTACTGGGCGTGCGGCGCGCAGAAGGGAAGGCCGCTGCCGGTTCCGGGTGCGAATGCCGAGAATTGCATTACCGGCGTCGAGTTTCTCGACGCGTTCAACCGCGGTTGGGTGTTCTCGACCGCCAAGCGCATCGTGGTGGTCGGCGGGGGAGATACCTCGATCGACGTCGCTTCGGTGGCGCGGCGCCTCGGCCATATCCGAACGGCGCACCAACATGACGCTGGCGGGCATGCGGTGTTCGGCTACACAGCTCATGACGTCGCGGGAACGCTGCGGCGCGAGGGCGTGGAGGTCGTGCTGACTTCGCTGTTTCCAGTCGAGCAGATGACGGCTGCCGAGCACGAACGCGAAGACGCGAGGCGCGAAGGCGTCGAGATCAGGGGTGGCGTCATGCCCCTCGAGATCGTCAAGGATGACAACAACCGCGCGACCAGCGTGCGCATGTGCCAGTGCACGATGAAAGGGATGACCCCCATCCCTGTCGAAGGCACGGAGTTTGAGATCCCCTGCGACATGGTGGTCTCCGCGATCGGGCAGATGGCCGACTTCGCCGACGGTCTGGAGAAGCTCGACGGTGGCCGCGGCGCCATCGCGATCGACGGCTCATGCAAGGTCCGGAACGTCGACAAATACTTCGCCGGCGGCGACGTTGTGCGGCCGCATCTTCTGACCACGGCGATCGGCCATGGCCGTATCGCCGCCGAAACGATCGACCGCTTTCTCGCTGGCCTGCCGGAGGACAAGCGGCCGAAGGTCGACGTGCATCAGTTCGATCTCCTTCAGGAACTACACGCGCGCGGTCTCGATCCCGAGCCTTATGACTACACGCAAAGCCGCGGAACCGCGGCGGGCAAGTTTGCGATCCATAATTATGAGGATCGTTCGGCGAGCCAGGTAATCTCGCACGAGGACCTGTTCAAAGGGCATTTCGGCTATCTCGCGCGCCACCGGCGCGGCGAACGTCATGTCGGTGCAGGAGATGTGCTCGGCGACTTCGACGAGCGCATGCAGGGCCTGAGCGAGGAGCAGGCGCGCAAGGAAGGCGGGCGATGCATGAGTTGCGGCCTGTGCTTTGAGTGCGACAACTGCGTGATCTTCTGTCCGCAGACCGCGGTGCAGCGTGTCCCGAAGAAGGAGCGCGCCGTCGGCCGCTACGTCACGACCGACTACACGAAATGCGTCGGCTGCCACATCTGCATGGATGTATGCCCGACCGGATACATCCAGATGGGCCTTGGAGAGTAGGTGATGCGGCGCCGCGCGGCCATAGCGCTCGGTTTGTTCATGGGCGTTGCCGTCTTAGCGGCGGCGGGAATGCGCGCGTCGGCGGAGAGCGGGACGCTGGCGCCGCAACCGCCGAAGGGCCGGGGCGAGCATTGCGTCGCAGATACCGACTTCATGCGCCGAAACCACATGAAGATGCTGCTGGGTCACCGCAGCGAGGCGGTGCGCCTCGGCGTACGCACGCAGCAGTACGATTTGAACGGCTGCGTGGACTGCCACGCCGTTGCCGGCGCCGATGGCAGGCCAGTGAGCTTTGACAGCCCGCAGCATTTTTGCCGTTCCTGCCACACCTACGCGGCGGTCTCGATCGATTGCTTCGAGTGTCATGCGTCGCGGCCGCAAGCGCCGGGCAAGGCGGCGGCTGTCCAGCCGGGCGACAAGGAAGTCGCCGCGATCAGTCAATATCTGCGGGACGTCGGACAATGAGCGCCGAATCGTACGGATCTCACCCGGTCGTGGATCGCCGCGTGCTACTGCGGGGCGCCGGCGGCTTCCTGGTCACGCTGCTCGCACCGGGGGTGACCCTGTATGCGTTCGGCGCAGCGGGGCACGCGTCCGAAGCACCAGCTTCCTCGAAAGTGCGCTGGGCGCTCCTGATCGACCTCAGCAAGTGTCCGGCAGGGTGCGATTTGTGCGTGACGGCCTGCCGCGACGAGAACGGCTGGCAGCAGAACGGTCGGCCGGAAACCGACCCGCAGTGGATCCGCAAAGTGAAGCTACGCGACGGGCGGACCGGCGAGTATCGGGAGGTCCCGGTGATGTGCCAGCACTGCGACAAGCCGGCCTGCGTCGACGTTTGCCCGACGGGGGCGTCGTTCAAGAGGGCGGATGGTATCGTCCTGGTTGACAAGCACATTTGCATTGGCTGCCGGTTCTGCATGATGGCCTGTCCGTACAAGGCCCGTTCGTTCGTTCATCAGCCGCTGACCGATCAGAAGCCGTGGGCGCCGCGCGGCAAAGGAACGGTCGAAGCCTGTACGTTCTGCGTCCATCGCCTCGATAGCGCAAGGCTTCCCGCTTGCGTCGAAGCTTGTGCAGTCAAAGGAGGCGGTGCGATGACGTTCGGCGATCTCAATGATCCGACCAGCGAGGTTTCTAAAGCGGTCGCGAAATACGCGACCTCCCAAGTTCGCGCCGATCTCGGGCTCGAGCCCGCCGTGCGCTACCGGAACCTTTGAGCGGAGTAATCGGAGTGACGAAGCTCAAGTTCCACAGGCTCGAACAGCACCGCCCGACCTTATGGGTCCTGGTCGGATTGCACGTCGTCGTGCTCGCGCTTGGCTTCGGCGCTGCGCTCTATATGGAGGAGCACGGCCACATTGTCAGCGGGATGAACAATCAGATCGTGTGGGGGCTGCCGCACGTGTTCGCGGTGTTGTTGATCCTGGCGGCCTCTGGCGCGCTCAATCTTGCGTCGATCTCGTCGGTGTTCAATCGTCTGGCTTACAAGCCGTATGCCCGCCTGTCGGGCATTGTCGCCATTGCTCTATTGGTTGGGGGACTCGCCGTTCTCGTCCTGGACTTGGGCCGGCCGGAGCGGCTCGTGGTCGCCATGACCACCTACAATTTCAAATCGATCTTCGCCTGGAATATCTATCTCTATTCCGGCTTCGTCCTTGTCGTTGGTGCTTATCTCTTTTCCATGATGGATCGCCGGGCATCGCAGTCGGTGGTGCTAGGCAACACGATGGCCTGGGTCGCCTTCAGCTGGCGCCTCATTCTGACGACAGGCACCGGCCTGATCTTCGGCTTCCTCGCCGCGCGCGAGGCCTACGATGCGGCGATCATGGCGCCGCTGTTCATTGCCGCCTCCTTTCTCTACGGCCTTGCGTTCATGGTGCTCGTCCTTGTGGTGATGAGCCGTGAGACGGGAAATGAATTGGCGACGGAGGAGATTGCCGGCAAATTCCGTGGACTATTGAGCATTTTCGCTCTCTCAGTCCTGTATTTCACGATCGTCCATCATCTCACCAAGTTCTATACGGGAGGGCATCAGGGCGTCGAACTGTTCCTGCTGCGCGATGGCGGTGTTTACACGCTGGCGTTCTGGGGCGGGCAGATCGTCTGCGGCACGCTGCTGCCGCTTGGATTGCTCGCAAGGGCGCGGGATTCCGCAACGGTTCGCTGGTCGCTTCCGCTCGCTTCCGTGCTGTTCCTGATCGGCGGCGTCGCCCAGATTTACGTCATCATCATCGGCGGGCAGGCCTATCCCCTGAAGCTGTTCCCGGGAATGGAGGTGTCCAGCTCCTTCTTCGATGGCGTCATTGCCAGCTATCAACCATCGCTGCCGGAGCTTGTTCTTGGCCTGAGCGGAATTTCGCTGGCGATGCTGCTGACGACGCTGGCGCTGCGGTTAATGCCGTTCCTGCCTGAAATGCGGACGAAAAGGAGTGATGCCGCGTGATGCGTCGTGAACCACATCCTTTCGCGCGTTTCATAAATATCCTCGGTCGGGGTAAGACCAAGACGCGCTCGCTGACGATCGAAGAAGCCGAAGTCGCCATGCGGATGATCCTCGCCGGCGAGGTGCTGCCGGAGCAACTCGGCGCATTCCTGATGCTGCTCAGGGTCAAGGAGGAAAGCCCGGAGGAAATCGCCGGCTTCGTTCGTGCTGTTCGCGCTCAAACGCGAATGCCGCGTGTAACGGTCGATGTCGATTGGCCGACCTACGCCGGCAAGCGCCGGCAATTGCCGTGGTTTCTGCTGGCGGCCTTGGCGCTCGCGCGCAGTGGCCGGCGTGTCGTGATGCACGGGGTCGAAGGCCATACCGAGGGGCGGATCTATGCAAGGGAAGCACTCGTCCGTCTTGGCGTGCGCGTCGCGCATGATCTCGATGACGCCGTGCGCCTGATCGAGAAAAGCAACTTTGCCTATCTGCCGCTGGAGCAGATGAGCCCGAAGCTGGCCGAACTGTTTGAACTCAGGCCCATTCTGGGATTGCGTTCGCCGGTTCACACGCTGGCACGTCTGCTAAATCCGTTCGATGCTCCCTGTTCGCTGCATTC
Organism: Bradyrhizobium sp.; assembly: GCF_016213215.1. Taxonomy (GTDB): domain Bacteria; phylum Pseudomonadota; class Alphaproteobacteria; order Rhizobiales; family Xanthobacteraceae; genus Bradyrhizobium. Next base: position 26,636 of record NZ_JACRAW010000097.1, read on the forward strand.
CGTCTTTCATCCCGGCTATCTGGCTATCCATCGCGATGCGGCACAGCTTCTTGGCCAACCGCGCATGTCCGTATTCCGCGGCGAGGGCGGCGAGATCGAGCGCCGCCCGAACAAGCCATGCGAGGTGATCACCTTGCAGGATGGTGTCGTAAACGATGAGCTTTGGCCGCCGACCATGACCGATCCGCGGCTGGCGCCGGATGAGAGCATGGATCTCGACCGGCTTGGCGCGTTGTGGCGCGGCGACATCGTCGAGGCGTATGCCGAAGCAGCCGTCACCGGTACGTTGGCAATTGCGCTTAGGACCTTGGGAGAAGCTTCCAATCCCGAAAACGCCCAGGCGCAGGCAGAAAGCCTGTGGAACGCACGTGACAGGGGCCGCCTTCTGGCGGCGGCGTGACGGATGGCCCGGCTGTTCATTTCCGCAACCCACAAATCTTCGGGCAAGACCACGGTATCGATCGGCCTTGCAGGAGCGCTCGCCGCGCGTGGTCTGTCGGTTCAAACCTTCAAGAAAGGCCCGGACTATATCGATCCGATGTGGCTGGCGCGGGCGAGCGGCCGTCCCTGCTTCAATCTCGACTTCAATACCCAAAGGGAAACCGAGATATTGAGCACCTTTCGGAGTCGGTCCCGCGGCAGCGATATCGCGCTGGTCGAAGGCAACCTGGGCCTACACGACGGGGTCGATATCGCCGGAGCAGATTCCAGTGCGGCCTTGGCGCGCCTGCTCCGCACGCCTGTGGTTCTGGTGGTGGACACCATGGGAATCTCGCGGGGAATTGCGCCGCTGGTGTTGGGTCACACCGCGTTCGATCGTTCGATCGACATCGCCGGCGTGATCCTGAACAAGGTCGGCGGCGCGCGGCAGGAAACCAAAATCCGTCAGGCGCTGGAGCGCTACGCCGATGTGCCGGTGCTGGGCGCGATCGGCCGCGACAACGCGCTGGCGGTCACCGAAAGGCATCTCGGCCTGACCACGCCCGCCGAAGATTGCGACTATGACAGCAAGCTCGCGCACATGCGCGAGGTGGTTGCGCGCAACGTCGATCTGGACCGCGTGATCGAGATAGCCGCCGCGGCGGGATCTCCCGCTGGCCCCGCTGTCGTCGATACGCCAGCCGCGCACGACGTTCGCATTGCGGTGGCCCGGGATGCGGCCTTCGGCTTCTACTACACCGATGATTTCGAAGCGCTGGAGCGGGCCGGGGCCGAGCTTGTCTTTATCGACCTCCTTCATGACGTGAAGCTCCCGCCGGTAGACGCCCTCTACATCGGTGGCGGCTTTCCCGAAACACAGGCCGCCAAGCTCGCCGCCAACCATTCCATGCGGGCCCAAATGCGGGACGCGATCCTCGACGGTTTGCCGACCTATGCCGAATGTGGCGGTCTGATGTATCTGACCCGTTCGATCTCCTTCCGCGGCGAAGTCCACGAGATGGTTGGAGTCGTACCGGCCGATACGGTCGTGGGCGATCGCCCGGAGGGACGGGGTCTCGTCGTTCTCGATGAGACGGCAGACGCTCCCTGGCCATTCCGGCCGGAGCGCGCGTCAATTCCGGCCCACGAGTTTCACTATGGAGCACTGCGGAACATCGATCCGGCGTGCCGCTTCGCCTACCGAATGAAACGCGGATATGGCGTGGATGGCGACCATGACGGGATCGTCGTCCATAACCTGCTGGCGAGCTTTAGCCACTTGCGCGACACCTCGCGCCATCGCTGGGCGCGGCGGTTCGTGGCTTTCGTGCGAAAAGCGCATAGTGGTGCCAGGAAGCCCGGTGCGGAACGGGGCAAATTGCCGCCCAGTGGCGCTAACGCCGCTTATGACTGCGATTTCGGAGAGTATCGATGAAACATCTGTCCCTGCTCACGGCCCGGAAGCAAGAAGAGCTCCCAGCGAGCACTGGCGTCCTCGCTGCCCGGCGTGCCGCCGAGGCACTGCTGGAGCTTGAGCGCGAATGCGGCGAGACCGTCGAACCATCGGTGGGCGAAGTCTATCTGGTCGGCGCCGGGCCCGGGGATCCGGACCTGCTCACCATTCGCGCACTGCGCCTGATGCAGAAGGCTGATGTGGTCGTCTACGACCGGCTGGTCGATCCGGCGATACTGGACCTGATCCGAGGCGATGCCGAGCGCATCTATGTCGGCAAGCGGCGCAGTGACCACGCGCTTCCGCAGGAGGAGATCAGCAAACTGCTGGCGCGTCTCGCGAGCGAAGGCAAGCGTGTGCTGCGGCTGAAGGGCGGTGATCCCTTTATTTTCGGTCGCGGTGGTGAAGAGATCGAGACACTTGCCGAGCGCGGGATTCCGTTTCAGGTCTGCCCGGGCATCACGGCGGCGGCGGGGTGCTCCGCCTATTCGGGAATTCCGCTGACCCATCGCGATCACGCCCATGCCTGTATCTTTGTCACCGCCCAGGGCAAGAACGGAGCCGTCGATCTGGACTGGAATGTGCTGCTGCAGCCCCGGCAGACTGTGGCGATCTACATGGGGCTGACCCATCTCGGCGAACTGATGCGTGAGTTCATCGCCCGAGGTGCCGACCCCGAATCTCCGGCTGCGGTCGTGGACAACGGGACAAGGCGGGGTCAGCGCGTGGTCACGGGTACGTTGACCACCCTGGCAGCGAAGGCGCGGGAAGCCGGATTACGCGGCCCGACGGTCATCATCGTCGGTTCGGTGGTCTCCCTGCGCGATAAGCTCAACTGGTTTTCCCCCGAACTGCCAGATACGGCCGATGATCTAGATGCGGGTGTTCGCGGCACGGCTGCCATGCCGGACATCGAGAAAGAACGCGTGAGGGCGGCGTTGCAGTCTCCAGTACCTCGCCGCCGGGCACGCAGCAGGCGGGGTGAGTGTTTCCTCGCCTAAGATGGCCCTATGATGGGGACTCCGCACCGGGGATTTTGAGCAGCGAGCGAGCCGCCAGGGACAGATACCGTTCCTTGTGCTTGATCGAGTAAAAGCGTCGTTTGGCGAGCTCCAAAGGCAGAGCGACCAGCGTGCCTGATCGTATCGAGCTATCGGCCACGAGTTGCGACATGATCGCGAGGCCGGCACCGGCTTCGACCGCAGCACGAACCGACTCGTTGGAGGGAAGCTCCAGCGCGATCCGGCGTTCGCTCAATCGCACGCCGAACTTCCTTAGAGCGGCTTCGAACGCCTCACGCGTTCCCGAGCCCGCCTCACGTGCCACCCACGGGACGGTCGTAAGCCAGGCGGCATCCGGTTTGCGCGGAATCTTAATGTTAGGCGCGGCAACGATGACCAAGTGGTCCTCATCCACCGCGCGTGTCGTCAGCGAGGCGTCGCGCACCTCTCCTTCGACAAAACCAAGGTCGACTTCACCCGCAGCTACAAGCGCCGCGACCTCCTGCGTATTGCCAATCATGAGTTGCAGCGAAACACCAGGATAGCTCTGAATGAAACGATGAAGACGCGGCGGCAGCCAGTAATTGCCAACCGTCTGGCTTGCGGCAAGCGACAGTGATCCGATCTTCAGCTCCGCAAGGTCGGCAAGCACCTGCTCGGTCGCTCTGCTGCGTGCCAACAGCTCCTTTGCTTCTTCGAGGAATGTCTTGCCAGCCGCAGTGAGCGCGATGCGCCGCCCAAGCCGGTCGAACAGCCGGATGCCGTGCCGGTTCTCGAGGGAGGAGATGGCCGCGCTGACCGCCGACTGTGTCCGGTTCAAGGCCGCCGCGGCCTGCGTAATGTGCTGGCGCTCAGCGACTGCAATGAATATTCGCAACTGTTCGAGGGTCAACGCAGGCTTCCTGGCCGCCCGCATTGCGCAGGCTCAATCAAGCTCAGGCAAAACTGCCCGGCCTCTAGCCTTCATATCACCCGACCGCGCTGAAGTCTCCGGTTGCCTGTCGTCCGTCAGGTGAACCAGCGGATCATGGCCAGCGTCGTCAAGCTTATGAACAGGGTCGAGAACAGGCCAACCAGCAGGGGGCGGACGCCTTTCGACCTGATGTGGCGGATATCGGTATGCACGCCCATGGCGGACATCGCCATAGAGAGCAGGAAAGCGGTCGCAGTCGAAATCGCGGTCATATGATCGCGCACGAAAAGGGCCGCTGTGTCGATCAGGCCACCGTCGGTATGCGGCATGGCGATGAAACTGGCCACCCCAACCATCGCAAGAAAGCCGACGAGAAACCAGGGAAATGGAGGACGCGCCTTCCCGTGCGCATGGCCAAAACCGAGGCGGAAGCCCATTTGCCCCAGCAGAATGATCACCGGCGCCATCATGGCCACGCGCGTCAGCTTGGCGATGGTGCCTGTTCGCAGGGCATCGGGGCCGCCATCAAATGCCGTTGCCACCACCTGCGCGACCTCGTGGATCGAGGCGCCGGCCCACAGGCCGAAGTCGTGCGGTGAAAGGTGCAGGAAGCCATTGATGATCGGATAGAGAAAGATCGAGGCTGTGCCGAAAAGCGTAATGCTGGCGATCGCATAAGCAGCGTCCTCGTCATCGCCCTGCACGGCAGCCTTGGCTGCGATGATTGCCGATGCGCCGCAGATCGAGGTGCCAACACCGATGAGAAGGGACAGCCCGCGAGGGACGCCGAGCGCCGTTCCGATCGGCACAGTAACGAACAGGGTCGTCACCAGGCCGACCGCAATCAGGGCGATGCCGGCGCCGCCGACCTCGGTAGCCTGTTGCGCTGTAATTTGCAGACCAAGCAGAACAATGGAAAAACGCAAGATCCGGCGCAAGGAGAATGCCACGCCTTCGGATGCTGCTGCCGGCATCCCGATGACATTGCGCATCAGCATGCCCAGCAGGATCGCCATGATCATCTGGTAATTCTTCAAGAATCCAACGTTGTGCGACGCGAGATAGGCGATGAGGGCAATGCCCACGGTAATCGCAAGACCGGGCGCGAGTACAAGGACCGTGTTCTTCGGTGCCTGCGCGCGGGCGTCGACGATGACGCTCGACATTGGTGGCTCCTGTCTGGTCGATCAGGTCACACACTTGATGCCGGATTACACTAAACCAATCCAATTCATTATATGGATCGATTTGATCGATTCTATCGAATACTGGAAGGTCGCTTGATTTCTCTAGGTATCATGATATTCATTTATATGAATGAAATGTACCATAGCCGGAGAACGTAGTTGCGCATCCGGCAATTCTCTACCTGGATCAGCCGTTGATTGTATCTGATGACACTTCTCATCCGGGCCTGCTGATCGCGGCTCATGGCGAGCGGACGGCGGGAGCGGCCAACGAAGGCACCTTTCGCATCGCCCGGGCCTTGGCTGATCAAGGACTGGCGTCTGAGGTCGTCGTCGGCTTCATCCGCGGCGTGCCGAGCATCAAGGATGCCCTGGGGGCGGTGACGGCTTCGAACCTTCTGGTGTATCCCCTGTTTGTGGCCAACGGGTATTTTACCCGGGATCGCCTGGTTCAGCTATTGGATGAGGCGAACGGTCAAGGTCGGAAGGTAGAGGTGATGGCGCCGCTCGGGCTCGATCCTGGACTGCCGGACTTGGTGCTGAATTTTGCGCGACGCGCGGCGTGCGAGCGCGGTTTCGTTCCCCACGCGTGCAGGGTCGTCCTGCTTGCTCACGGCTCAAGAAAGAATTGCCGGTCTCGGAATTCAACGGAACAAATGGCACGAGCGCTCGAAGTCTACGCTGAATTCAGGAGTGTCCACACCGCATTCCTGGAGGAACCGCCGTCTCTCAGCGCCGTGGCCGCGTCGATCGAAGGGCCAGTTGTCGTCGTGGGAATGTTCTCAGGCGAGGGGCTGCACGGGGCCAAAGATGCCCCGCGGCTGGTTTCCGAACTGGACCGTAAGGATGTCGCGTTTGCAGGAGTGATCGGGAATGCCAGCGGCATTGAGCACCTGATTGCCCGATCGGTTCAGAATGCGCTTCATCAGAATTCGCGCCAAAGACACTGAAGCCTGTGCTCAAGACCCGTGCCCCGCGATGCCGAAGTGTGGCGGAGCAGCAGGACAACGGGCACCGGCACGACGGCGTACATCATCAGACGGAAATCGTCGGAGTACACGATAGCCGCCGCCTGCGGTAGCCTGAGGATCCATGAATGCCCGGGCAATCACGTTCGTCAGCGCGGGGTGGAGATGCTGGACGGAGCGCGGAACGGGGTTGATGTTTTCTGCGATCGAGGCATGCATCATGCTCGTATAGCGCAGCAACACAAACCCGGTGACCGAGATGCCGACGCTCGAGCCGATGGGACGCAGCGCCTCTGCGATCCCAAAACGAAGCAACGCGATCCGATTCGCGCGGTACGCTGCCGGTGCAGATATCTCACCGCTAAACGAACACGGGCCGTCGATCGCCTATTTGATGAGTTCGATTGCCTGTCGGAATCTTGAATGTTCGGCAGTCCGAAGCCACTCGAAGACCACCATCTCGGTCGTGACGATCTCCGCGCCATGACGCTCCATGCGTCGGATCGCGGCTTCCTTGTCCTCCGGGCGACGCGAGCCGAGGGCGTCGCGCACCACGTAGGTCTTCCGGGACGCCTGCAGCAGGCCGAGCACCGTCTGCTGGACGCAGACATGAGACTCGCATCCGGCGATGACGACATGCGCGTCGGCTGGGATGCGGTCGAGAAAGCCGTCTTCCCTGCAAGCGTCGAAGAACTGCTTGTGGACCAGCCGGTCCTGCTCGACGGGCACGTCCTCGACAGTCGCCCCCAGGCCCCTTGCGTTCTGTTCGGTGAACAGGCGCGGGACGCCGAGCAGCTTCGCCGCCCCGATGAGACGGTTCGCGTTCCTGATCGCCGCCGCTCCTTCGTGGATGGCCGGCATCAGGCGGAACTGGAAGTCGACGACCAGGAGAAGAGAGCGCTCGGGGGCGATGGTCAGCATAATCTCACTCTTCCGAGAGGTGAGCGGTACGGTCTCCTTGACCGTCGCTTTTCGAGCATCTGCCCTCGAATCCTCAACACAAATTTCAACAGTGCAAAAAAGTCTAACAGCGTTCAATTATTCGAACAAGGGTGAGGAGCATTCTGCCAGCGTCGGGCGCCGACTGCCGGAATCTCTTCTCGTCTGCGAGTCCTTCGTGAACGGAAACGCGGTAACGAGCGTCGCCGACGAGCCGCTGTTCGCGCGTGCGCTAAACGGCATCCATCCATCAACGAAGCCGAACGGACGACCGTCGATGGGAAAGCGTACGCCACGTTTGTGGAGCGGATGAGAACCGGTTCGACATCTTCGGCACGCTGCCGACGTCATCGATGATGACCGGATCGAGGACGACGAAGAGGAAGAGCTCGAGGGGCGGCTGAGGGATAGACAGAGCGGCGGACCAGAGCGAACGCGTTCGAACTCAGATACGCCGGCGACGTGACCCCGAAGGGCGATCGCTGGGAGCTCTGCTCTCTATAGGGGGTAATGACAATCTTGCTATCTGCGAATTTGAGTATAGGTGTCATTTGCGACTATTCGGTCGCTGCCCCGCGCGCCTCGCGAAAGTCTGTCGGTCATCGGATCCTCCGCGAATTTACAGAATTCACGAATTTGCACGGCGCGAGGTCCATGCTGTGACACGATGACATCTTTACAATGTAATGGCGCTCACTGGCTTCTCGACAAGTAGATATTGTCACGTCCATTCTGGCGTACTCGAAAAGCGCCGTCCCAAGGATGGTTTGAAGCGGCTGCGACTTGCATGCACCTGAAAGTGGCATGCACGCATGCCGCGAGTAGGGCAACTGCGGCTTCCCAGCAGGCCCGATTGGTCGTTGCAGCGTGTGCACGCCAGGATTTGGGCGGCGAATTGGTAAGTGGGGAGCCATCGGGTGGAGCAGTTCGCCGTCGTCGGCATCGCTGGTGGTTTCATGGCCGGGCTGGGCACCCTGCTGGCCGGGATGCTGGCCGTAGCTAACCGGCGTCTTTTCGTTCACGAGGACCCGCGGATCGACGCGGTGGAGGCGTTACTCCCCAAGAGCAATTGCGGCGCTTGCGGCATGGCCGGCTGCCGCAACTTCGCGGAGCAGGCGGTCGCCGGCGACGCCGCGCCAGCGCAATGCACCGTGAGCAGCCCGGCGCAAACGGCGGCCATTGCGGCGTTGCTGGGCGTGGCTGTCGGCGAAGTTGATAAGCGCGTGGCGCGCCTGGCCTGCGCCGGCGGCCGCCATGTGGCCTTTTTACGCGCGCGGTACGTAGGCCTGTCCACATGCCGCGCGGCGGCGGTGGTCAGCGGTGGCGGCAAGGAATGCGTCTGGGGCTGCCTGGGGCTGGGCGATTGTACGACCGTGTGCACGCAGGGCGCCATCACCCTCGACATGCACGGCCTTCCCACGGTGGACATGGACAAGTGCACCGCCTGCAACGATTGCGTCGAGGTTTGCCCAAAGGGACTGTTGTCGCTGCAGTTGGTCAAGCACCGGCTGTGGGTGGCCTGCCACAACCGGGCCGAGGGCGACTTGGCCGAGGCCGCGTGCGAAGTGGCCTGCACCGCCTGCGGCAAGTGCGTGACCGATGCCGCGCCGGGCCTGCTGACCGTGCGCGACAACCTGGTCGACATCGATCCTGCGCGCATCGGCGAAGCCCGCCGTGAGGCGATCGACCGCTGCGCGACCGGCGCCATTGTCTGGTACGACGACGCCGGCCAGCCGCAGCGCGGCGTGGCTGCCAAGAAGATCCTGCGCCAGGGCGCGCTCCCGCTGCGGAGCTGAGACCGGATGGAGAGCCCGCGATGCGCCTGAAGAACTTGCAACGGCGTCGAAGTGAAATGAACGCAATGCCGGATTGCACGGCAACAGCCCCGCAGCTGCGCATCTCTTGCGCACAAAGGACACGACCATGCTGAAGGAAGTGATCGATACGCTGGCCGGCGCCGTCGGCGGCCGCACGGCAGACCTAGTCACGACCGTGAAGTATCCCGGCGTCCGCGATGCGGTGGACGGCAACACCGCGATCATCCACGTGGAGCGCGAGGCCTCCGACGCCGCAGGCGCCTACCCGATCACCCCGTCCACGCAGATGGGCGAGTATTGGGCCGAGGAGGCCGCATCCGGCCATCTGAACATCAGCGACAGGCCGCTGATCTTCGTCGAGCCCGAAAGCGAGCACGCCGCCGCCGCCGTGACCGCGGGCATGTCGATGACCGGGCTGCGCGCCACCAATTTCTCGTCGGGCCAGGGCATCGCCTTCATGCACGAGAGCCTGTACGCCACGGTGGGCAAGCGCTTGCCCTACGTGCTGAACATGGGCTGCCGCGCCATCACCAAGGCCAGCCTGAACGTGCACGCCGGTCACGACGACTATCATTGCGTCGACGACACCGGCTTCATCCAGGTCATGGCCAAGAGCGCCACCGAGGCGGCCGACCTGAACCTGATCGCGCGCAAGGTGGCCGAGCTGTCGCTCACGCCGGCCATCGTCGGTCAGGACGGCTTCCTCACTACCCACCTGATCGAATCCGCCACACTGCCCGAGCGGGCGCTGGTGGCCGAGTATCTGGGCAAGCCCGACGACTTGATCGACAGCCCCACGTCGGCCCAGGCCATGCTCTACGGCCCCAAGCGCCGCCGCGTGCCCTCGCTGTGGGACGTGGACGTGCCGCTCGTGTCGGGCTCGGTGCAGAACCAGGACGCCTACATGCAGTCGGTCGCGGCGCAGCGTCCATACTTCTTCGACGAGGTGCAGCCGCTGGCCGACCGCTGCATGGCCGAGTACGCCGAGCTGACCGGCCGCCGCTACGCGCGTTTGAGCAGCTGGAAGGCTGACGACGCCGACTACGTGATCTTCGGCATGGGCAGCATGATCGTGCAGGCCGAGGCCGTGGCCGACTACCTGCGTGCCACCCGCCAACTCAAGGTGGGCGTGGTCAATCTGACGATGTTCCGCCCCTTCCCGGGCGACCTGGTGGGCAAGGTGCTGCGCGGCAAGAAGGGCGTGGCGGTGCTCGAGCGCACCGACCAGCCGCTGGCCGAGGACCTGCCGCTGATGCGCGAGGTGCGCGCAGCGCTGCACAAGTGCCTGGAAAACGCCGCGGCCGATGCTTCCACGCCGCTGCCGCACGCCGGCTACCCCGCGATCGCTGCCCACGAGATGCCGCGGCTGTACTCGGGCTGCTATGGCCTGGGCTCACGCGACCTGCAGCCCGAGGGGCTGATCGGCGCGATCGAGAACATGCTGCCGTCGGGCGCGAAGCGGCCGTTCTTCTACCTGTCGGTGGACGTGGCGCGCGAGCCCGTGCACCCCAAGGACGAACTGCACCAGCAGCGCTTCCAGGCCGCCTATCCGCACGCGCGCGAGGTAGTGGTGCGCGGCAGCGAAAATCCCAACCTGATGCCAACAGGCGCGATCACCGCGCGCATGCACTCGATCGGCGGCTGGGGCGCGATCACCACCGGCAAGAACCTGGCGATGACGCTGTTCGAGCTATTGGGCTGGGAGATCAAGGCCAATCCCAAATATGGCAGCGAGAAGAAGGGCCAGCCTACCACCTACTATCTCTCGGCAGCACCCGAGCCCATCCGCGTCAACAGCGAGTTCGTCTATGTCGACGTGGTGCTGTCGCCCGATCCGGCCGTGTTCGGCCACAGCAATCCGCTGTCGGGGCTGAAAAAGGGCGGCGTGTTCATCATACAGAGCAATCTGGGGGAGGGCACCTGGGCCTCATTCCCGCGCTGGGCGCAACAGCAGATCGTCGACCAGCAGTTGCGTGTCTTCTACCTCGACGCGTTCCAGATCGCCCGTGAAGAGGCCGGCAGCGCCGAACTGCAGCTGCGCATGCAGGGCAACGCCTTCCAGGGCGCGTTCTTCGCCGCTTCGCCGGTGCGCGCCAACGCCGGGTTGACCGAGGAGACGCTGTTCCGCGCGATCCAGAAGCAGCTCGAGAGCAAGTTCGGCGCCAAGGGCGTGGGGGTGGTGCAGAACAACCTCACGGTCGTCAAGCGCGGCTACCTGGAGATCCGCGAGATCACCGACAAGACGGTCGGCGCAGCTGCGCCGGCCGACGGCAAGAGCGCGCTGCCGATCATGCTCAAGCGCTGCCCCGCTGGCGACGCCAAGGCGCTGCCGCCGGTGGCCGACATCCATCGCTTCTGGGAGCAGACCGGCCACTTCTACGCCACCGGCAAGGGCAGCGACAACCTGCTGGACCCGTTCATCGGCGCGTCGCTGATTCCTGCGGCCACCGGCCTTTTCCGTGACATGACGGGCATCCGCTTCGAGCACCCGCAGTGGATCGCTGACAAGTGCACCGCCTGCGGCAAGTGCTACACCGCGTGCCCCGACAGCGCGCTGCCCGGTCTCGTCAGCAGCGTAAGCGAGGTGTTCGCCACCGCTCTCAACCGGGTGGAACGCGGCGGCGCGCCCACGCGCTTCCTGCGCCGCACGGTGCGCACCGCCGAGCGCAAGCTGCGTGCGCTGATCGGCCCGAACGACGGCGTGGCCGTGCGGCCGCTAATCGATCAGGCCATCGCCGCAACCATATCCGAGGCGCCGGCCGAGGAGCGCGAGGAACTCGCGGCCGAGTTCGAGCGGCTCAAAGGCCAGCTCGGCGACTTCGCCTTCGCCACCACCAAGCCCTACTGGAACCAGAAGGAGAAGAAGGCGCCGGGCAGCGGCGGCCTGTTCTCGATCACCGTCAACCCGCTGACCTGCAAGGCCTGCGCGCTGTGCGTGGACGTGTGCGAGGACAACGCGTTGAAGATGGTGACGCAGACCGAGGATTCCGTTGCCGCGCTGCGACGCGACTGGAGCTTCTGGCTGGACCTGCCCACGACGTCCAAGGATTTCAGCCGCATCGACAGCCTGGACGAGAAGATCGGCGCGCTGGAGACGCTGCTGCTGGACAAGTCCAACTACAACGCGATGACCTGCGGCGACGGAGCGTGCCTGGGCTGCGGCGAGAAGACGGCGATCCACCTGTTCGTCAGCACCGTGGCGGCGCTGATGCAGCCGCGCGGCGAGGCCTTCGTGGCGCGGCTGGACGACCTGATCCAGCGTCTCGAGCAGCACATGCGACTGCGCCTGGTGCAGGCGGTCGACCTTTCGGACACCGGCGCCGTTGTGCGGGCGGTGGAGGCGAGCGCCGCGCACGACCTGACGCTGTCGACCCTGGCGGCAACGCTCGGCGAAGGAAAGCCTTCGCAGCCACTGGATCCGGACTGGGTCAAGCAGACCGCGCGGCTCATGGAAGCGCTGAAGGATCTGCGCTGGCGCTACCTGGAAGGACCCACGGGGCGCGGCCGCGCATCCATGGGCGTGGTCAACTCGACCGGCTGCACGTCGGTGTGGGGCAGCACCTACCCGTACCACCCCTATCCATTGCCCTGGACCTCGCACCTGTTCCAGGACTCGCCGTCGGTGGCGATGGGCCTGTTCGAGGGCCACATGGCCAAGATGGCCGAGGGCTTCAAGGCCGTGCGCATGGCCGAGATGGAGCTCAAGGGCGAGTACGCCGACGAGCGCGACAGTGCGTTCTTCCAACGCTTCGGCTGGGAGCAGTTCAGCGACGAGGAATGGGCGCTGTGCCCGCCGGTGGTGAGCATGGGCGGCGACGGGGCGATGTATGACATCGGCTTCCAGAACCTGTCGCGCATGTTGATGGCCGGCAAGCCGGTCAAGGTCCTGGTGGTCGACACCCAGGTGTATTCCAACACTGGCGGCCAGGCCTGCACCTCGGGCTTCATCGGGCAGGTGTCCGACATGGCCCCCTATGGGCAGGCGCGCCACGGCAAGAGCGAGATCCGCAAGGAGATGAGCCTGATCGGCATGGCGCACCGCAGCGCGTTTGTGTTGCAAAGTACGATTGCCCACGTCACGCACCTGCTGGAAGGCTACATCGATGGCCTCAACGCCCGCCGGCCGGCGCTGTTCAACATCTACGCGGTGTGCCCACCCGAGCATGGCGTGGGCGACGATCGCAGCGTGGCGCAGAGCAAGCTGGCTGTGGAAAGCCGCGCCTACCCGCTGTTCCGTTACGACCCGGATGCGGGCGTCACGTTCAGCGAGTGCGCGAGCCTCGAGGGCAACCCGTCGCCCGAAGCGGACTGGCCGACCTATTCGCTGGAATACGTGGACGAGGCCGGCGCCAAGGCGCGGCTCGACCTGCCGGTGACCTTCGCCGACTTCGCGGCCACCGAGGCGCGCTTCGCCAAGCACTTCCGCAAGGCGCCGCCCGAGACCTGGAACGACGCGATGATCCCGCTGGCCGAGCTGCTGGCGATGCCTGCCGACGAACGCGGCGGACGCTTCCCGTATATCTGGGCCACGGATCCCAAGGGCCGGCAGATCCGGCTGGTCGTTGCCGAGGAGCTGGTTCGGGCCAGCGAAGAGCGGCTGCAGTTCTGGCGCCAGCTCAAGGACGTCACGGGCAAGGCGTCGGTGGACGAGGCCGCGCTGACCGAGCGTGTGCGGGCCGATCTCATGCAGCGCATCAGCGCCAGCCTTGGGTTCGCCGGCACGATGTCGTCGGACGCTGCCATACCGGGCGCCGCGCAGCAGCCTGCGGGCCCGGCGACGTCCAACGGCGCCGCGGCGGACTACGAGCCCTGCTGGGTGGACTCGCCCGAATGTTCGGCCTGCGACGAATGCACGATGCTGGCGCCAGGCGTGTTCGCCTACAACGCCCAACGCCAGGCCATCGTGGTCAACCCAAAGGGCGCGAAGTTCGCCGACATCGTGAAGGTGGCGGAGAAGTGCACCGCCGGCTGCCTGCATCCCGGCACGCCCTGGAATCTGTCCGAGCCGGGGCTCGACAAGCTGCGGGCGCGCGCCGCGAAGTACAACTGAGGCCAGCGATGAAGCTGCTCAACTTCCTGCGTGGCGAGGCATTCGCGAGAGGCGTTCACCCGCCGCAGCACAAGGACACGGCGAGGATGCCGATCACTCGCCTGCCGTTTGCGCCGCGCCTGGTGGTGCCGCTGTCGCAAAACGTCGGGCGTCCCGCTCGGCCGGTGGTGCACGTCGGCCAGGAGGTGCTGCGCGGGCAGCCCTTGGCCGAGCCCGATGGCTTCATCTCGGTGCCGCACCATGCTCCGGCCAGCGGCGTGGTCGAGGCGATTCGTCTGCATCCGACCTCCAGCGGCCCCTGGACGGATTCGGTGATCATCAAGGTTCATGCCGCCTCGACGCAGGCCGTCGAGTGGGAACAGCCGCAGGATATGGCGGCTATGAACGAGGATGAACTGATCTCCGCGGTACAGCGCACCGGCATCGTCGGACTGGGCGGCGGAGTGTTTCCCACGCACGCCAAGCTGCGCGTGCCGAAGGAATATCCGGTGGATACGCTGGTGGTGAACGGCTGCGAATGCGAGCCCTACCTCACCAGCGACCACCGCATCATGGTGGAGCGCGCGTCCGATCTGTTGGCAGGCATCGCCATATCAAGGCGACTGCTCGGCAGCCCGCCCGCCATCATCGGCGTCGAGGACAACAAGCCTGACGCCGTGGAGGCGATCCGCGCCCTTCTGCCCCCCGACGGCGACGTGACGGTGGAGACGGTGCCCACCAAGTACCCGCAGGGCGCGGGCGAGATGCTGATCAAGACGCTGCTGGGCCGCGAGGTACCGCCCGACTCGCGTTCGTACCAGATCGGCGCCTACGTGCAGAACGTCGCCACGCTGGCCCTCGTGGGCGCGCTCACGCCACGTGGGCGCGGTTTCATCGAGCGCGTGATCACCGTTGCCGGCACTGCGGTCGGGCGCCCCGGCAATTACCTGGTGCCGATGGGTACGCCGCTGCGCTTCCTGCTGGAAAACGTGGACGCGCCGGCGGATTCGGTGGAGGTGATTTTCGGCGGCCCGATGATGGGACACGCCGTGGCGTGCCTCGACGCGCCGATCACGAAGGGCGTGTCGGGCATCCTGGTGTTCCGCGGGCAGGATCTGGCCCCGCGCGAGGCGCGCAAGAGCTTCCCGTGCATCAAGTGCGGCAAGTGCATCGAAAGCTGCCCAATGGGGCTTAACCCCTCCACGCTGGGCATGCTGGCCGCCAAGCGTCAGTACGACATGATGGCCGAAACCTATCGGCTGGGCGCGTGCTTCGAATGCGGCACCTGCAGCTACGTGTGTCCGGCCAACATCCCGCTGGTGCAGCAGTTCCGCATCGCCAAGCAGGTGCTGCGCGGTCGGGAGGAAGCGGCATGACCCTGTATCGTTCAGCGTCGTCCAGCTTCCGGGGAGCAGCGCGATGACCATGGTCGAAATCCGCTCCGCCCCCCACATCAAGGCCGACAACGCGGTGGTCAAGATCATGCGCCATGTCGTGTGGTCACTACTGCCGGTCTGCGCGTTCTTCATCTGGCAGTACGGTCTCTCGGCGCTGGCCTTGCTCATCGTCGTCACGGCGTCCTGCCTCGCGGCCGAAGCTCTTTTCCTGCGACTGGGCAAGCAATCCGGGAATCTGTACGACTGGTCGGCCACCATCACCGGGCTGCTGTTGGCGCTGACGCTGCCGCCCGGCTTTCCGCTGTGGATGGGTGCGGTCGCCGGCTTCGTCGCGGTCGCGCTGGGCAAGGCGATCTTCGGCGGAATCGGGCACAACCTGTTCAACCCGGCGCTGGTTGGACGAGGCTTCGGGCAGGCGGCGTTCCCGGTCGCGATTGCGACCTATACGCCCTCGTTCATGCCCGGGCGCTTCATGGAGTTCATCCCTTCCAGCCTGGCGCTGCCGTTCATGATGCCGAAGGACCTGACGGCCTGGCTCAACGCCTTTCATGTCGACGGCATCAGCGGCGCCACGCCGCTGGCGCGCTGGAAGTTCGAGGGCGTGCTGACCTCGAGCCTCGATCTGCTGACGTCCCTCTCCGGGCACATGGCGGTCGGCCCCTCGCCACTCTTGATCCTGCTGTGCGGCGGCTATCTGGCGGTGCGCGGCTATCTCGACTGGCGGATCCCGGCCGCGGTCATGGGGAGCGCCGCAGCGCTCGCGACGGCGCTGTTCGCGATCAATCCGCACCACTATCCCGATCCGTTGTTCGTGCTGTTCTCGGGCGGCCTGGTGCTGGGCGCGGTGTACATGGCTACCGACATGGTCACCTCGCCGGTCACACCCAAGGGCATGTGGCTGTATGGCGCGCTGATTGGCGTTCTGACTGTGATCATCCGCTACTCGGGCGGCCTGCCAGAGGGCGTGATGTACGCCATTCTGATCGGCAACGCCGCGACGCCGATGATCGAGCGCATCACCCAGCCGGTGGCTTTCGGCACAGCGGTTAAGCGCAAGGAGAAGCAGCAATGAACGCGCCGGCCGCCTCTCCAGCGCCGGTCGAACCAGTGCAGGCGACGCCGACTTTCGCGCTGCTGCGCACTTTGAGCGTGGTGTCCGCGATCTGCGGTCTGATCATCGTCGCCAGCTATCTGACCACGCTGGACCGCGCAAAGGCCAACCGGCGGCTGGCCGCCGAACGCGCGGTTTTCAAGGTGCTGCCAAGCGCCAAGTCGGTGAAGGAATACTGGGCGCTCCCCTCGAGCGAGATCACGTTGGCGGGCGGCAGCGATCCGCCTGCGGGCGCGCTGCGCTTCTACGCCGCCTATGACGCCGAGGGCAAGCTCGCAGGGATCGCGGCGGAAGGCGCGGCCAAGGGTTACGCCGACACGGTGCGCGTGATGTTCGGCTACAGTAAGGGTTGCGATTGCATCGTCGGCATCGGCGTGGTGTCGATGCGCGAGACGCCGGGCATCGGCGACAGGATCCTCACCGACAAGGGCTTCCTCGCCAATTTCAAGGCGCTGGACGTGCGGCTGAAGGAGGACCTGTCGGCGCTGGTCAACGAGGTTAAGGTCGTCAAGCACGGCACGAAAACGCAGGCCTGGCAGATCGACGCGATCTCGGGCGCCACCGTCACGTCGCGCGCTGTTGGCAAGGGCATCAACGACGCCGCGCAATTGTTGCTGCCGCGGCTGGTCCCCAAGCTGGATAAACTGGAGGAACCATGAGCAACTCGTCTCCTGTGGCCTTCGGCGCGCCGCCCAGCACTTGGGAGGAGTTCACCGAGGGCCTGTGGCAGCGCAACCCGGTGTTCGTCATGGTACTGGGCATGTGCCCGACGCTGGCCGTCACCGTATCCGCCATCAACTCGATCTCGATGGGGCTGGCCACCACCTTCGTGCTTGCGGCCTCGTGCTTCCTGGTTTCGGTGCTGCGCCGCCTGGTCCCGAAGGAGGTGCGCATCGCGACCTTCATCGTGATAATTGCCACCTTCGTCACCGTGGTGGACTATGCGATCCAGGCCATCAGCCTGGACCTGTACGAGGCGCTCGGCGCCTACATTCAGCTGATCGTTGGAAACTGCCTTGTGCTCGGCCGGGCCGAGGCCCACGCGGCGCGGACGCCACCGATTCCGGCGACGCTCAACGCCGTCGGCATGGGCCTCGGCTTCACGCTGGGGCTCACGATGATCGGCGGCGTGCGCGAGATCCTGGGCGCCGGCGCGTTCTTCGGCGTTCCGCTGTTCGGTCCCGACTTCCAGCCCTGGGTGGTGATGGTCCTGCCGCCCGGCGGCTTCTTCGTGATGGCCGGCTGGCTGCTGCTGTTCGCCATCGTGCGCCGGCGCGTGGCGGCGCGGGAGAAAGGCGCCGCCCAGTCGGCTGCCGCCGCAAACTCCGGAGCCTGCCATGGTGCGTGAATCGCTGGGCCAGATCCTGCTCACGACCATTCTGTCCGGCAATTTCGTGCTGGCGATGTTCGTGGGCATGTGCCCGTTCCTGGGCGTCACGCACAGCGTGGCGGTGGCCTTTCCGCTGGGGCTCGCCACCACTTTCGTGATCGTGATCGCTTCGGTCAGCGCCTACGCACTGAACTGGATGCTGGCGCTTGCACATCTCGAGTTCCTGCGGCTGATCTGCTACATCGCGGTGATCGCCTCGGCCGTGCAACTGGTCGAGATGGTCGTCAAGAAGCACTACCCCGTGCTGTTTAGGGCGCTGGGCATCTATCTGCCGCTGATCACCACCAATTGCGCGGTGCTGGGAGTGGCGCTGTTCCAGACGGCGCGCGAGTACGACTTTGCGCAGTCGCTCACATTCGCAATCGGGGGCGGCGCCGGCTTCACGCTGGCGCTGACGCTGCTTGCCAGCGTGCGCGAGCGTGTCCAACTGGCCGATGTGCCCGAGGTGGTTCAAGGCACGGTGCTGGTGCTCATGCTGGCCGGCGTGCTGTCGCTGGCCTTCATGGGCTTCGCAGGGTTGGGAGGCTGAGGATGCTCACCACCCTGATCGTCACCTTCATCCTGCTGCTGGCGCTGATGACGGGCTGGATCCTGGTCCAGCGCGCGGCGCGTCACGTGGCCGAGCAGCATCCCGAAGCCGGGCCCCTTCGGCTGGTCGGCGGCGGATGCGGTGGCCACGGCCATGGCGAGGAGGCCGCGCCGTTGGCTTCCGCTGCGGTTTCGGCTGAGGGCTGCGCAGCTTGCGCCAACACCGCGTGCAAGCCTGCAACGCAGGTGGCGGGCTCGGCCGAGCGCTGGACCGCGCTACGCACCAGGCTGGCGGCCGATGGCACCCGTTTCCATACTGAACACGAGGATCCAAGATGAATCGACGCAAGCTGATCTCGGCCTCGCTGGGCCTGTGCTCGCTGGCCGCGACGGCCCGGCTCGCCGCCTGGGGCAAGCCGCTCATGGAGGATTCGAAGCCGCATACGCTCTCGGGCCGTGCGCTTGGCACGAAGGTATCACTGCTGGCGCTGCACGCCGACGCCGACAAGGCGCAGGCCGCGCTGGCCGAGGCGCTGGCCGAGGTGCAGGCCGTGGATGCGCTGCTGAGCCTGTATCGCGACGACAGCCAGCTCTCCATGCTCAATCGCGCCGGCGTGCTCGAAAGTCCCGACGCGCGGGTGCTGGATGTGTTGCGCTACGCCCAGGATCTATCCGGACGCACGCAGGGCGCTTTCGATGTGACGGTGCAGCCGCTGTGGCTTGCGTTTTCCAAGGCCAAGGAGCGTGGCGGCCTGCCTACGCCTGCGGCCCTGCGGGAGGCGCGCGCGCTGGTGGACTGGCGGCGGCTCACCGTGTCGGATGACGTGGTGCGGCTGCAGCTGCCCGGCATGGCGGTCACGCTCAACGGCGTCGCGCAGGGCTACGCCGCCGACCGCGCGCTGGCGGCGCTGCGCCGGCATGGCATCGCCCATGCGCTGATCGACGCCGGCGAGTTCGACACGCTGGGCCGCAAGCCAAATGGTGGCCCATGGGTGCTGGGCGTCCGCCACCCGCGCGACGTCGACGCGCCGGCGGCGCGGCTCGCCATGGACGGGCGGGCGCTCGCCACCTCGGGCGACTACGAGACCTTCTTCACGCCCGATTTCCGGCACCACCACATCTTCGACCCGGCTGTCGGCGATTCGCCCACGGAACTCGCCAGCGCCACCGTGCTGGCGCGCACGGCCCTCGAGGCCGACGGACTGTCGACGGCCTTCATGGTGCTGGGCGCCGAGCGGTCGCTCGCGCTCGCCGCAATGCTGCCGGGCGTGGATGCGCTGCTGATCGGGAAGAACGGCGAATGCTGGCGGTCGCCCGGTCTGCCCGCGCTGACCGCCTGAGCCGCGCGCGCTGCGCCGCCTTCTGAAGAGATTTGCTCTCCAGCAGAAACCTTTGTCCGCGCCTGTCTTGACCAGCGAGGTCGCGGTCGAATGGGCGAGTCACCATGAATCCCAGGACCAGTGAATGGCATTGGGACTTCAGCTTTTGCGCGTAAGGTCGGAAGTTCCCGCCGAGGAGATCAGCGCAACCTTGTTCTTGGCCTCGACCAGTGTCTTGGCCTCGAGGGCTACCGATGAATTGCCGACGTTGGAGATGACGTCGACGCCCGACTCGTCGAACCAGCGGCGAATGATCGAAAGGTCAACATCGGCCTTGTTCTGGTGATCAGCAACGAGAATCTCGATCTTGATATCCGGATCCTCCGCCACGAATTCCTCGACCATATGGTTGGACGAAGATGGTCTTCACCTGAGATCGCGCAGCTTGAACCCCAGCAAGGCGCCCACGAGGGTCACCGCTACGATGTTGGCGAAAATGATGACGAAGTCCCCTCGGAGCGCGCCGTACAGGATCCAGAGCGCAAGACCCGCGCCAAGGATCGCGAGCATCTTGAGCGACAGGTCTTGCGTAGCTCCACGCGGATAGGCCTTGCGGACCTGGGGGATATACGAGAGCGACGTGAGCGCTGCCGCGGCGATACCGATCAGATAAACCAGGTTCTGCATGCCGCACGCGTCACGGTGTTATCGCTGTTGATCAAGAGCGTGCCCTCGCCGGGGAAATTGATGTGCACAGTCTTCATTGTGTGGAGCTTTGTTCCGCATCATTTCGCCTCCTTGTCTCGCATCAACGCGACAAACGCGCCGCGGTTGCTGGGTTGCGCACCCCACGCACGTGCCGTCCGCACGTTCCGATCCGGACCCCGGATCGCATCGCCATTAACGCGCGCAGGAACGTACGCTCCAGGTTCCGGTTATCCTGCGAACCGGCTCTCATGAAAATCGGCAATGCGGCTCGTTGAGCTTGCATCATTGAGGCTCAGCAATGACCACCGCTCAAACCATCTTCATCATCATCGTTCTGGTGCCTATCCTTCTGGTCATCGGCAATGTCGTTTTCTCCATGGTGGCGGAACGAAGGAACCCCCCTGTCGGCAGCTTCATGGAGTGCGACGGCGTACGGCTCCATTACTTGGAGCGTGGCGATCCCGCCGCTCCTTGCGTCGTCCTGTTCCATGGTAACGGATCCATGATCCAGGATTTCTTGATCAGCGGGCTTGTCGACCTTCTTGCCAGTCGCAATCGTGTTCTCTGTTTCGACCGGCCCGGCTTCGGATACAGCCAACGGCCCCGATTGCGCATCTGGACTGCAACGGCCCAAGGGGATCTCTTCGTGAAGGCGCTCAATCAACTTGGTGTGCGCGATCCTGTCGTGCTGGGCCATTCATGGGGTGCGCTCGTCGCTATCGCCTTGAGTTTGCGAACCGATTATCCGGTCCGCGGACTTGTGCTTGTGTCCGGATACTATTTCCCGACCAGACGTTGGGACGTGTGGATGATGTCGGGTCCAGCCATACCAATACTGGGCGATGTCATGCGTTACACCGTTGCCCCCATCATCTCATGGGCCATCTTGCCGGGAGCGCTTCGCAAAATTTTTGCACCCCGTCCTGTTCCGCAAGAGTTCAAGAATGAATTTCCAACTTCCCTGACGCTAAGGCCCAAACAGTTGAGAGCGGCTGCAGAGGAAAGTGCGCTGCTCATTCCAACCGCAGCACAATTCCAATCGTCTTATGCAAAGATCGGCTGTCCAACGCGTATCTTTCACGGAACAGCAGACCAGGTGATCGAGCCCGAGCAGGCGCGGGATCTACAGCAGGCGCTGCTCCGCTCCGACCTGCGCCTCGTTAAAGATGCCGGGCATATGGTGACTTACGCAGACACTGCCGCTATTGCGCAGGCTGTCCATTGGGCAGGTGTGTAATTGCGGCTTGGTCCACACGAGCCATCCTGCACCTGACGCCCGCGCAAGCCGATGGCGGAAAACAGGCGAACTCGTGCGAGGCCTCCAGCTCAGGGGGATGAAGTGAGCGGCAGTCCGCTCACTTGCCCTGATGGACAAGATGGAGATGCGGTAGTCTAGATGTCGAGAGTGGTCGCGTGCTCCCAAGGCGTGAACTGGGCGCAGAAGGAATCCCACTCGCCATGCTTGAGGTTCAGGTAAGCGGTCGAGAATTCCCGACCCAGGGCTTCCATGAGGACTTCGTCGCTCTCATACGCACGCAGCGCATCGAGGAGATTGAGCGGCAGGCGAGGGGCGTTCTTCACCAGATGCCCGTCCTTGTACATGTCGATGTCATAGTGCGGCCCCGGATCGGCCTTGCTCTTCAGACCGCTCAACCCGGCCGCGATGACGACCGCCTGCAACAGATAGGGATTGACCGCACCGTCAGGGAGGCGAAGCTCGAAACGGCCGGGCCCCGGCACGCGGACCATGTGAGTCCGGTTGTTGCCCGTCCAGGTGACCGTATTCGGCGCCCAGGTCGCCCCTGACAGGGTCCGCGGCGCGTTGATGCGCTTGTACGAGTTCACGGTTGGATTGGTGATGGCGGCGAGCGCCGATGCGTGCTTGATGATGCCGCCGAGGAAGAATTTCCCCTGGTTGGACAGGCCGAATTCGGCCTTGTCGTCCGCGAAGGCGTTGGTGCGGCCGTCGAGGTCCCAGACCGAAACGTGGCAGTGGCAGCCGTTTCCGGTCAGGCCCTTGAACGGCTTGGGCATGAACGTCGCGCGCAGACCATGCTTTTCGGCGATCGACTTCACCATGAACTTGAAGAACGAATGCTTGTCGGCGGTCGCCAGCGCATCGTCGTACTCCCAGTTCATCTCGAACTGGCCGTTCGCATCCTCGTGGTCGTTCTGATAAGGCTTCCAGCCGAGAGCCAGCATGGCGTCGCAGATCTCGGAGATCACGTCGTAGCGCCGCATCAGCGCCTGCTGGTCGTAGCAGGGCTTCTCCGCGGCGTCATAAACGTCGGAAATCGCGCCGCCGTCGGCATTGAGCAGGAAGAATTCCGCCTCCACGCCCGTCTTGACGCGCAGGCCCATCGACTTGGCCGTGGCGACGAGCTTCTTGAGAACCACGCGGGGGGCTTGCCCGATCGACGTACCCTCCATCATGCAATCGGCGGGGACCCATGCGACGTCGGGTTTCCACGGCAGTTTGATGATCGAACTGGCATCGGGCATGGCGAAGAGATCGGGATGCGCCGGGGTCATGTCCAGCCAGGTTGCGAAGCCGGCGAATCCGGCGCCGTCCCGCTGCATGTCCGAAATGGCGGCCCCCGGAACCAGCTTGGCGCGCTGTGCGCCAAACAGGTCCGTGTAGCTGATCATGAAATACTTGATGCCGTTATCTGCAGCGTACCTTGAAAGGTCGGTTGCCATATCATCCCCGTTCCATTGATACAGTGGCTTTTCCCGGCTTCTTCAACGCTGCGCCGATCTCGGTATTTTCGAGGTCACCTCAGAAGGTCCCTTTGCCCGGAAACCAGCTCGTGCCCGCGAGCGGCACCTGTGCCATCGCAGCCGCTTCGAGCGTCAGCGCGCACAAATCCTCAGGTTCTAGATTGTGGACATGGCTCTTGCCATTGGCTCGCGCGATCGTCTGCGCTTCCAGAGTCATGACCGCCAGATAGTTCGCCAGCCGCCGGCCCGCGGTGACGGGGTCAAGACGCTTGGCGAGCTCGGGCTCCTGCGTGGTGATGCCCGCGGGATCCTTGCCCTCGTGCCAGTCGTCGTAGGCGCCCGCCGTGGTGCCGAGCTTGCGGTAGTCGCCCTCCCAGCGAGGGTCGTTGTCGCCGATGGCAACGAGCGCCGCGGTTCCGATCGAGACCGCGTCCGCGCCGAGCGCCAACGCCTTGGCGACATCGGCGCCCGAGCGGATTCCACCCGAGATGATCAGCTGCACCTTGCGATGCATGCCAAGGTCCTGCAGCGCCTGCACGGCCGGGCGGATGCACGCCAGCGTCGGCTGGCCGACGTGCTCGATGAAGACTTCCTGGGTTGCCGCCGTGCCGCCCTGCATGCCGTCGACGACGATGACATCAGCGCCCGCCTTCACCGCCAGCGCCGTGTCGTAATAGGGCCGGGCGCCGCCCACCTTGACGTAGATCGGCTTTTCCCAGTCGGTGATTTCGCGCAGCTCGAGAATCTTGATCTCGAGATCGTCCGGTCCGGTCCAGTCGGGATGACGGCAGGCGGAGCGCTGGTCGATGCCCTTGGGCAGCGTGCGCATGTCGGCGACACGGTCCGAGATCTTCTGTCCGAGCAGCATGCCGCCGCCACCGGGCTTGGCGCCCTGTCCGATGACGATCTCGATCGCGTCGGCGCGACGCAGGTCGCGGGGATTCATGCCATAACGAGAGGGCAGGTACTGATACACGAGCGTCTGGCTGTGAACCCGCTCTTCGGGGGTCATGCCGCCGTCGCCGGTCGTGGTCGAGGTGCCGGCAATCGTTGCGCCGCGGCCAAGAGCTTCCTTGGCCGGCGCCGACAGCGAGCCGAAGCTCATGCCGGCGATCGTGATCGGGATTTTCAGCTTGATCGGCTTCTTGGCGAAGCGTGTGCCCAAGACCACGTTGGTGTCGCACCTCTCGCGGTAGCCCTCGAGCGGATAGCGCGACATCGAGGCGCCGAGAAAGAGCAGGTCATCGAAATGCGGGACCTTGCGCTTGGTGCCGCCGCCCCGGATATCGTAGATCCCGGTGGCTGCGGCGCGCCGGATCTCGGCGAGCGTCGCGTCATCGAAGGTTGCGGACTTGCGCGGAGGGGTGGGCGGATTGACGTAGCTCATGAGTGGTCGCCCTCAGTACGCGTCGGCATTGTCGACGTGGAAATTGTACAGTCTGCGTGCCGACCCGTAGCGCTTGAACTCGGCCGGGGAGACGCCGGTAACGCCTGCGCGGCGCAGCAGGTCCGCGACGATCTCGTGATGCTCGGGGCGCATCTCCTTTTCGATGCAGTCGGATCCGAGGCTCTTCACATGACCACGCACGAACAGGCGTGCCTCGTAGATCGAGTCGCCCAGTGCGTCTCCGGCATTACCGAGCACGACCAGGTTGCCGGCCTGCGCCATAAAAGCCGACATGTGGCCGATGTTGCCCTGGACGACGATATCGATGCCCTTCATCGATATGCCGCAGCGCGAGGAGGCGTTGCCGCGGATCACGAGCAGGCCACCCCGACCGGTCGCGCCGGCGTACTGGCTGGCATCGCCTTCGACGACGACCGTTCCCGACATCATGTTCTCGGCAACGCCAGGGCCCGCCGACCCATGGATGACGACGTCGGCTCCGTCGTTCATGCCGGCGCAGTAGTATCCAACGGAGCCCTTGATATCGACAGTGAGGTGAGCCGCAATTCCGACAGCGACCGCATGATGGCCGCGCGGATTGAGAACATCGAAATGGATATCGTTGCTGCCTTCCTCCACGCGGTGCAGGGCACCGTTCAAGTCCCTTAAGGAGGTAGTCGATAGGTCGAAGTTCGGCATTGCGCGTCAGTTCCCGACAAGAATGGGTGAGGGCGAGGACATCAAGCGGCTCCGGCGCGGTCCCAGAAGTAGACCGTGGCCGGCTCGGGCTCCCAGACCCGCGCGCGGTCGATGTCGGGGAGGCCGACCAGGGCGCGATATTCCGAGCCAAAGGCGACGTAGCTGTCGGTCTCCGCCATGACGGCCGGTTTGCAGGCGATAGGGTCGCGCAGCACGCCAAAGCCGGACTTCGTGCCGACGACAAAGGTGAAGAAGCCGTCGAGGTCGTTCAGCGCGCTGGTCAGCGCCTCGCGGAGATTCTTGCCTTTGGCCATCTCAGCCGTGAGATAGGCTGCGGCGACCTCGGTGTCGTTCTCAGTCTCGAACACCATCTTCTCGCGCACGAGTTCACGGCGCAGGTTGTTGTGGTTGGAGAGAGATCCGTTATGGACGAGGCACTGGTCGGGACCGGTGGAGAACGGATGCGCGCCGAGCGTCGTGACAGCGGACTCCGTCGCCATCCTGGTATGGCCGATGCCGTGGGTCCCCGACATTTTGCGGATGTCGAAGCGGTTGACGACTTCCTTGGGAAGCCCGACCTCCTTGTAGATCTCGATGCTCTCGCCGGCGCTCATGACGCGCACGTGCGGATGGCGCGAAGCCAGCAGCGCCCGCACCGTCGCGACGTCCGCGGTGGTGTCGATCACCGCGTGCGTGTCTTTCACTTCGACGGACGCCCTGATTCCGGCCTCGGCGAGATCGCTCGTAAGCAGGCGAAGGTCGTGCTCGGGATCCGGTGACTGGACCGTGACCTTGAGGTGCCCCTGGGTCGGCTTGCCGTAGATCGCAATCCCAGCCGAGTCGGGACCCCGATCCGACATGGTGACCAGCATGTCCGAGAGCAGGCCCCCGAGTTTGGGCTCGAGTTTCGGGTCCTTCAGAAACAGTCCGACAATGCCGCACACGGCGATGCTCTCCGCACTTGGTTCGCGGGAAACACTAAGTGGAGCCTCGGCCAAAAATCAATCAAGGAGAATAAAAGTTTCCTAAGAGGAAAGATTTCTGAACCAGATGGCCCTGCCAGCGCGAGTTCCCGCAACTGAGGCGCCCTTGTTGCAGAGGGTGCCAGGTCGACATTGGCCGAAGCAAGATCCGTTCCTTTGGTCGCGCAGAGGCAGGTTCTTGTCTCTTTCGGCAAAGAAGCTGTACCGCCGCCAGCGCACGCTCGATGGCCTGCATGGCCGGGTGCGGGCCATAGGCTAGGACGGGATCGACGCATGACGCGCTTTTCACTGCTTGCCCTCGCGAGAGAGGCGCTGGGCGGACATCGCGGTTGGCAGCCGCACTGGCGCGATGCGACGCCGCGGGACTTCTATGAGGTGGTCATCGTCGGAGGCGGTGGCCATGGGCTGGCCACGGCGTACTACCTGGCGAAGGAGTTCGGAATTACCAACGTTGCCGTGCTCGAGAAGGGATGGATCGGCAACGGCAACGTCGGCCGCAACACGACCATTATCCGCTCGAACTACCTGCTGCCGGGAAATGTGCCTTTCTACGAGCTGTCGATGAAGCTGTGGGAAGGTCTCGAGCAGGACTTCAATTATAACGCGATGGTCAGTCAGCGCGGCGTGCTGAACCTTTTTCACTCCGATCCGCAGCGGGACGCCTACGCAAGGCGTGGCAACTCCATGCGCCTGCATGGCGTCGACGCCGAACTACTCGACCGTGACGGCGTCCGGGCGATTGCGCCGTTCCTCAACTTTGATGATGCACGCTTTCCCATTCAGGGAGGTCTGCTGCAACCGCGCGGCGGGACTGCGCGACACGATGCCGTGGCATGGGGATATAGCCGCGGCGCTTCGCTCCGCGGCGTCGACATCATCCAGAATTGCGAGGTCACCGGCTTAGATGTCGTCCAGGGGCGTGTCATCGGGGTCCAGACGAGCCGCGGGCCGATCCGCGCGGGGAAGGTGGCGATGGCTGTCGCGGGCTCGACCTCGCGGGTCGCGAAGATGGCCGGGCTTACGCTTCCGATCGAGAGTCACGTCATCCAGGCTTTTGTGTCTGAGGGCATCAAGCCCTTGATCCCCGGCGTGATCACCTTCGGCGCCGGTCATTTCTACATCAGTCAATCGGACAAGGGTGGGCTCGTCTTCGGCGGCGACGTTGACGGCTACAACACCTACGCGCAGCGGGGAAACCTGCCGGTTGTCGAGGACGTGTGCGAAGGCGGCATGGCCCTGATGCCGATGATCGGGCGCGTTCGGGTGCTGCGCAATTGGGGCGGCCTCCTGGACATGTCCATGGACGGCTCGCCGATCATCGATCGCAGCCCGATCGACGGCCTCTATCTCAACTGCGGCTGGTGCTACGGCGGCTTCAAGGCGACACCCGGCTCGGGGTTCTGCTTCGCGCATCTGATCGCGAAGGATGCGCCGCATCCGGTAGCGGCCGCCTATCGCCTGGATCGTTATGCGACCGGTGCGCTGATCGACGAAAAGGGCGTGGGTGCCCATCCTAACCTGCACTGAGGCGATCCCATGCGTATCCCGTGCCCCTATTGCGGCTCGCGAGACCTCTCCGAATTCGTTTACCACGGCGACGCCGCGCCGAAGCGCCCCGATCCCGCGGCGGAGAACGCATCGGAGCTGTTCTACACTTACGTATATCTGCGCGAGAACCCGGCCGGGCCGCTACGCGAGCTATGGTATCACGCCAGCGGATGCCGGTCCTGGCTGATCGTGACCCGCGACACGCGCACGCATGACATTGCAGGTGCCGTACTCGCGATGGAGAGCGCATCATGACCCGACTTGGGAGCGGCGGCCTGATCGATCGTAGCCAACAGTTGAGGTTCACCTTCGACGGCAAGTCCTACGCCGGCCATGCCGGCGACACGCTTGCTTCCGCACTTGTCGCGAATGACGTGAAGCTGGTCGGCCGCTCGTTCAAGTACCATCGTCCGCGCGGCATCCTCACGGCCGGCGCCGAGGAGCCGAACGCGCTGGTCGAACTCGGCACCGGAACTCGGCGCGAGCCGAACACGCGGGCGACGACGGTCGAGCTCTTCGACGGCCTGGTCGCGTCGAGCCAGAACCGCTGGCCGACGCTGGCACTCGACCTGCTGTCGCTCAACCAGCTGCTCTCACCGTTTTTTGTTGGCGGCTTCTACTACAAGACGTTCATGTGGCCGGCTTCCTTCTGGGAGAAGGTCTATGAGCCGCTGATCCGGCGCGCGGCGGGCCTTGGTCGCGCCAGCGGCTTGCCCGACCCCGACGCCTATGAAAAGGCCACCGCCTTCTGCGATGTGCTCGTGATCGGCTCAGGTCCTGCGGGTCTGATGGCGGCGCGCACGGCGGCGCGGGCCGGGGCGCGCGTGATCCTGTGCGAAGATGACTTCCGCCTTGGTGGTCGGCTCCTTGCCGAGCGCGTCGAAGTCGAGGGCCGTCCGGGCGCCGAATTCGCAAGGTCAGTGGAGGACGAGTTGGCCGCGATGCCGGAGGTTCGCATCTTCAGGCGAACCCAGGTGTTCGGTACGTATGACGGCGGAACGTACGGAGCGCTCGAGCGGGTTGCCGACCATCTTCTGGCGCCGCCACCGGGCGTACCCCGCCAGCGGCTTTGGCACATTGTCGCCAGGCGGTGCGTCAATGCGATGGGCGCGGTTGAGCGGCCGATCGCGTTCGCCGACAACGACCGACCGGGTGTCATGCTCGCGGCGGCGGTCAGGACATATGTGAATCGTTTCGCCGCGTTACCTGCGCGCCGAGCGGTGGTGTTCACGACGACCGACGACGGATGGCGGACGGCGCAGGATCTGATCGCGGCCGGCGCTGAGGTCAGCGCTGTCGTCGACCCTCGGCGCGAAGTGCCGGATTCCATTATGGCGCCGCTCGCGCGCTCAGGCGCACGCCTGCTCAGGGCTGCGAAGGTCACGAGGGCGATTGGTGGATCGTCAGGCGTGAAGGCAGTCGAGGTCGCGCAGGGCGGCTCCCTCCTCAGGATCGAGGCGGACGGTCTGGCCGTATCGGGCGGCTGGAATCCGCAAGTCGGCCTGACCACGCACAAAGGCAGCCGCGCACGCTGGTCGCCTGAACTCTCCACTTTCGTGCCCGGGTCGCTTCCTGAGGGGATGCGCGTAGCGGGCGCCGTTTCAGGCGACTACGGACTGTCTGCGTGCCTGCGCGCAGGGCACGATGCTGGATCCGCCGCAGCGCAGGACTGCGGCTTTGCGGCCGCTTCACCGGATGTGCCGCGTGCAGAGGACGAGCCGATCGCCGTCGCGCCGCTCTGGCACGTGACCGGCGGGCGCGGGAAGTCGTTTGTCGACCAGCAGAACGATGTCACGGTCAAGGACGTCGAGATCGCATGGCGTGAAGGGTTCCGCGCGGTCGAACATCTCAAGCGATACACGACTCTCGGGATGGCGACGGACCAGGGCAAGACGAGCAATGTCGTCGGCCACGCGATCATGGCCGAACTGACCGGTCGGCCGATGGAAGATGTTGGGACGACGGTCACGCGCCCACCGCATCTGCCCGTCGCCATCGGCGCTTTTGCCGGCCGCCATCGCGGACGGCATTTCAAGCCGACACGGTACGTGTCGGGGCACGATTGGGCCCTGCGCCATGGCGCGACCATGGTCGATGCAGGTCAGTGGCTCCGGCCGCAATGGTTCTCGGCACCGGGCGAGACGGACTGGCTCACCAGCGTCATCCGCGAGGTGAAGACGACCCGTTTGGCGGTCGGCGTTTGCGACGTCTCCACTCTCGGCAAGATCGATATCAAGGGCAAGGACGCCGGCGTCTTTCTTGATCGCGTCTACATCAACAGGTTCTCGACTCTGCCCGTCGGCAAGGCCCGGTACGGGATCATGCTGCGCGAGGACGGGTTTGTCATGGACGACGGCACCACGGCGCGCCTCGGACCCATGCACTATGTGATGTCGACCACGACGGCGAATGCCGGGAAGGTCATGCAGCATCTTGAGTTCTACCACCAAGTCGTGTGGCCTGAGCTCGATATCGCGATGGTCTCGGTCACCGAACACTGGGCACAATATGCGGTCGCCGGGCCACGGTCCCGCGAGGTCATCCAGGCGATCTACGGCACGGCGGCGGACGTCTCCAACGGTTCCTTCCCGTATCTCGCCTGCCGCGAAATCATGCTTGGCGAGATCCCGACGCGGCTGTTTCGGTTATCGTTCTCGGGCGAAATGGCGTTCGAAATTGCCATTCCAGCACGCTATGGCGAGAGCCTGCTTGGGGAGCTGTTGCGCGAAGCGGTCGGGCGCGGTGGCTGCGCCTATGGCACCGAGGCGCTCGGCGTCATGCGTGTAGAGAAGGGCCACGTGGCAGGCAACGAATTGAACGGTCAGACCGTCGTCAGGGATCTTGGCCTCGGACGAATGGCCTCTTCCGAAAAGGACTATGTCGGGCGGATCATGGCCGGGCGGCCGGCACTTGTTGCTTCCGATCGACCGACCCTTGTCGGTGTGCAGCCCGTGGATTCCAAGCAACGCTTGCGCGCCGGAGCTCACGTGCTGGCGCTCGGCGCGGCCACGACGGCAGAGAACGACGTGGGCTATGTCACTTCGGTTGTCTATTCGCCCACCGTCGGATCCTGGATCGGGCTGGCGCTGGTGAAGGGCGGGACGGCGCAGGTCGGCACGCGCATGCGGGCTTACGATCCTGTCCGGAACGGCGACATTGAAGTCAACCTCGTCTCGCCCATATTCGTCGATCCGAAGGGAGAGCGTCTCCATGGTTGAGCGTGGTCCGCTGGTGCTGAGGCCGGCAAGTGCCATTCCTGAATTGTGTGGGTCGGTGGAGCTATCCCGCGCCTGGGTACTCGCGTGCGAGCGGCATCCGCAATTGGCAACCGTCATCGCTTACAAGGGGCGGCGCGCGGATGTCGCGGCCCGGTTGAAAGACCGCTATGCCCTGTCATTGCCGGATGGCCCGCGGCGCGCGACGAGGGGCGCCTCGGCGCTGATCGGTCTCGGCCCGAGATCATGGCTGTTTCAGCGCGAAACTGGTCCGGCGCTGGAGCCCGAGCTGTCCGAAGTGCTTGGGGATGCCGCCGCAGTAACCAATCAGTCCGACGGCTATGTGGTGTTCAGGCTGACCGGTCCGCGCGTGCGGGATGTTCTGGCGAAGGGCATCTCGATTGATCTTCATGACCGGGTATTCGTTCCGGGATGCTCGGTCGGGACCACTTGCGCGCACATTGGCGTCATTCTCTGGAGGTTAGAGGACGCAAACGACGTTTCGGTCTTCGAGCTCGCGGTATTCCGAAGCCTGGCGCGCAGCCTCTGGCATTTCATCGAAGAGAGTGCGGCCGAGTTCGGGCTTGCCGTCACCCCGGCGTGCTGACGGTGATGGCCCAGGCAAACTTGGCGGCCTCCGTGCTGCGCCGGGCTAGGGCGCCTGACTGCGGCGATAGCAGATGATGGAGAGATAGCGCGCCGGCAGCCGCACGAGCTGCTCGGGGCCATGAGGCGTATCGGCATCGAAGAACAGGCTGTCGCCGGGGCGCATCCGGTAAAGCAGGTTGGCGTGGCGATAGACCACTTCGCCGGACAGCATGTAGAGAAACTCGAGGCCTTCGTGCTGGAAGGTCGGAAAGACGTCCGACTCCGCCGTCAGCGTAATCAGGTACGGCTCGACCATCACCCCACTGCTGTTGTTGTCGATGTGCCCGAGCAGGTTGTAGTGGTGTCCGGCGCGGGTACCGCGTCGCTCGATGGGCAGTCCCTCGCCCGATTTGACGTAACTTGCACTGCGCCGCTCCTCGAAGCTGCGAAACAGGGTGGTGAGAGGGATCCCGAGCGCGCCCGACAGCGCCTGCAGCGAAGCGAGTGACGCCGAGATGTTGCCGTTCTCGATCTTGGACAGCATGCCTGGTGAGATGCCGGTCGCGTTGGAAAGGTCGCTGACTGTGAGGCCGAGCTTCTTGCGCAAAGTACGAACCTCGTGTCCGATCGCAAGCTCGAGATTATTCTCGCGGGACTCGCGAATGGCATGAGGGTCCTGTGCCAGCCGAACAGCCTGCTCGTCCTGGGATTTCTTGCTCATGCCATCTCTCCTTTCTTCAAGGAATTCGCGTCATCTCGACCAGATGAGTGAGTGCCGCTGCGATAGCCGGCGCGGTTCTGCCGCTCCTGGCGCGGGCTGATCCCGAACTGAGTTTTGTAGGCTCGCGAAAAATGGCTGGCGCTGACAAACCCGGACGCAAGTGCAACTTCGAGCACGGGCAAGGTCGATTGGCGCAGCAGCTGGCGCGCATGGTCAAGACGGATCGCGAAAAGATGGCGCTCCAACGTGGTCCCGAGCTGGCTGAGAAAAAGCCTTTGGAGATGCCGCGTCGAAATTCCGACCGCCTGCGCGAGGGTCGTTGCATCGATCGGCTCGGTATAGCGGCGCTGCAACAGGGCAAGCGCTGCCGCCAGAGGGGCGCTGTGAACGTTGAACCGGGCAGGGGGCTCCATTCGCTGCGAACCGTCGCCGGTCCGTACCGACGTTTGAAGAAACCACTCGCTGACGCGTCGGGCAAGCTCGGCGCCAAAATCGGCCTCGATCAGCGCGTGCATCAGGTCGAGCGAAGCAATGCCGCCGGCGCAGGACAGGCGGTCGCGATCGATCTCGAACAACGTGGGCCGCACGTCGATTTCCGCAAATGCCTCGCGAAAGGCGGCGACATGCTCCCAATGGATGGTGCAGCGGTAACCGGCCATGAGACCGGCGCGGGCCAATATCCACGTCCCGCCGGAGACGCCGCCCATGCGGGTGCCTCGCCGAGCCTGTCGGCGAAGCCAGGCGAACGTTGCCTCATCGACGAAGGTCGCCGGATTTCCGCCCGCGCAGACGAAAACGTCGTCGAAGCGTCGGCGATCCGCGCCCGCGGCCGAAAGGGCGAGATCCGGCGCCAGCCGGGCTCCGCTTGAGGTGGCTGCGCCGGCAGCCTTCGGCGCGACAATGGACCAGCTGTAGAGCTGGCGCCCTGTGATCACGTTCGCTGCACGCAGCGGCTCGACCGCGGCTGCAAAGGACATCAGCGAGAAATTCTCAATCAGCAGAAAGCCGATGCGCCGCACCGGCCTTCCTCCAACGTCGCCCAGGGGCATGTTCTAGTCTCTTTCAGAAAAGAACGCCGGTCCCGGCTAGCACACGCTCGGTCAGTTGCATAGTCGGTCTGTGCGTCGTCTGAAGGGCTACGAGAATAGATGATCAGGTGTTGTTCACTTCAAATCGCCGCCAGTGAAATCCTTGCGATAGGGGCTGTTCAATGAGCCAATCGCAGTCGGGTAACCAGCCGCATACGCAATTCGTCCTGACCTTGTCGTGTCCCGACCGCCCCGGCATCGTCGCCGGTGTGACCGCGTTTCTGCTCGAGCAAGGTCAGACCATCATGGATGCCCAGCAGTTCAACGATGCCGAAACGAGCCACTTCTTCATGCGGGTTCTGTTCGGACCTGCTACGGCCGAAGTTCCGCTCGGCAAGCTTTCGGACGGATTTGCCGCCGTCGCAAAACGCTACGACCTGACCTGGCAATTGCGCGACCGTTCGGAAAAGCGGAGTGTCATGCTGCTGGTCTCCAAATTCGACCACTGCCTGGCCGACATTCTTTATCGCTGGCGGATCGGAGAGCTGCGCATGAAGCCAACCGCCATCGTCGCCAATCATCCGCGCGAGGTCTTTGACGGGATGGATTTTGGCGATGTGCCGTTTCATTACATGCCGGTGACCCGCGATACGAAGGCGCAACAGGAAGCACACATTCTGAAGTTGATCGAAGATACCGGAACGGAGCTCGTCGTTCTGGCACGCTACATGCAGATCCTGTCCGATTGGATGTCACGGCAGTTGGTCGGGAGGTGCATCAATATCCACCATTCGTTCCTGCCGGGCTTCAAGGGCGCCAAGCCTTATCACCAGGCCCATGAGCGCGGTGTCAAACTGATCGGGGCCACCGCCCATTACGTCACCGCGGATCTCGATGAAGGGCCCATTATTGACCAGGACGTCGAGCGCATCAGCCATCGGGATGCGGCGGATGACCTCGTGAGGAAAGGGCGCGACATCGAGCGGCGGGTGCTGGCTCGCGCGCTGCGCTATCACCTTGAGGATCGGGTAATCCTCAATGGAAGGAAGACGGTGGTGTTCACCGACTGATACGACTTGGCGAGTCGCGCCAAAGCCAGGTAGAGCGGTAGCGGTCGGAGCGGGTTGGCGCGGAGCTGGTGCCTAGAGAATGCGCGCTCGAAGGCCTTGAGATGATTATCGAGGATGTTCTAGTGTCCTGCGGCTATGGTGGTGTCGGACGACAATTCAGGGGACTGGCGCGTCGGTGTCCTCTTTTCGCAGACGGGGGTCACGTCCGCGATCGAGCGAACGCAACTTAACGCGACGCTGCTCGCGATCGAGGAGATCAATGCGAACGGCGGCGTGCTCGGCCGGCGCATCGAGCCGGTGATGTATGATCCGGCGTCCGATCATAAGAAGTTTCGCGCCTTTGCCGAGCGGCTGCTGCAGGTCGACCGGGTCAGGCTGCTGTTCGGCTGCTACATGTCGAGCACGCGCAAGGCCGTGTTGCCGGTTGTGGAGGCCCATCGCGGACTGCTGTTCTATCCGACTCTCTACGAAGGGTTCGAATATTCCCGACAGTGCATCTATACTGGCGCTGCTCCCAATCAGAATTCGCTGCAGCTTGCGAAATTTCTGCTCTCGGCCTGCGGAAACCGGTTTCTGTTCGTCGGCTCGAACTACATTTACCCTTACGAATCCAACCGCTTGATGGCGGATTTCGTGAGCCAGGATAAGGGCAAGGTGCTCGACGAGATCTACGTCCCGCTCTATCCGGATGAAAAGGATTTCGACAAGGTCATCAACCGGATCAAGAAGACCTCGCCGGACGTGATCTTTTCAACCGTGGTGGGCAGTGGTACTGCGGCGCTCTACAAGGCATATCGCGCCGCCGGCTTTGATCCTACGCGGATGCCGATCGCGAGTCTGACGACGAGTGAAGCGGAAGTGGCCGAAATGGGCGCGGAAGCTGCCGAAGGGCATATCACGGCAGCGCCGTTTTTCGAGACGCTGTCATCCGTCGCCGCGCGGCGCTTCGTCGGCAGTTTCAAGAACAAGTACGGCGCAGATGCGCCGGTCACGGCTGCAGCCGAGGCCGCTTACTTCCAGGTTCATTTGGCGATGCGGGCGGTCGCGAAATGTGGCTCCGACGATCCCGACCTGGTGCTTGTCAACGTGAGGGACTCCGAGTTCGACGCGCCGCAGGGGCGGGTGAGAATCGACTCCGAGAACAATCACACTTACCTTTGGCCGCGCATCGCCCGCGTCGACCGAGCGGGCCGCTTCCAGATCGTCTGGAACCCCGGCGTCCGGGTGAAGCCTGATCCCTACTGTGTCGTCCAGAGCCTGGACGACTGGTCAGTGGATGAGCTGCCGCTGCTCAGATCTTGAGCAGCGGAACGGAGCGGGACCGTGGCAATCCAGATCCTTCGTGACTTGCGTGGTCTGCGGGTTCACGTCGTGCATCCGCCGGACACCGAGCGCACCAAACTCGTCGAGCATCTGCGCCGTATCGGCTGCATGGTGGAGACGCAATGGCCGGTCCCGGATGGCTGGGCCGAAGGCGCCGACATCGTGTTCCTGTCGATCGAGCATGATGTGCGCGCCGAAATCCAGCGATTGCTCAAATCGGACGGTGGACAGAGGCCAACCTTGATCGCAGTGGTCAGCTACGAAGACCCGACCACCTTGCAATTTGTTCTCGAAGCAGGCGCGATGGCGGTCATCGAGCGCCCCATTCGTCCGTTCGGTCTGTTGACCAACCTGACGATTGCGCGCAGCCACTGGCTCGAGCGGCGCGAGGCCGAGAAGCGGCTTCGCAAGCTCGAACGCAAGCTCGCCGGCATCCAAAGAATACAGAAGGCAAAGGCCATCTTGATGGATGGTCAAGGATTGAGCGAAGCGGAAGCCTACGAAAGCATCAGACGTCAGGCGATGTCGAAGCGTCTGTCGATGGATGAAATGGCTGCTGCAATCATCCACGCAAATGAGTTGTTGCAATACCGGCCGAAAGGTGATTAGTTTTTTCAAGTCGCCGGACAAAAGACGTCTCGCGATTTTCGCCGGACCATCAATGTTGCTGGTTTGGCTTCGGCTAGGTAGCCCGAGAGGTCCGTGAGGATCTGTCGGGCTTTTTTGTTTTCTGGATCGTGCATCACCGCCGACGCGCTCGCGTTTTCGGAGGCCCGATCTGATCTGGAATTTTTTGGCGCGAAACAACGTGCTTCGGCGCGAACGGCTAAGTGTGTCTGGACACAGGGAGACTCTATATGGCGGTCGATAGACGCAGGTTTATCAAGAATGGTCTGCTTGCAGGCGGTGCATTGATCACCTCGCCTTACGTATTCAGTAAGGGGGCGCTTGCAGCAGGCGAAATCAAGGTCGGTGTTCTCTTCTCGCTCACGGGCGGTCTCTCGATCATCGAGAAGTCGCTGCATGATGCCACCATGATGGCGATCAGCGAGATCAACGCCAAAGGCGGCGTCAAGGGAATGAAGATTACCGCGGTTGCCGAAGACGGTGCTTCCGACCCGAAGACCTACAACGAGAAGGCTTCCAAGCTCGTTATCCAGGACAAGGTCCCGACGGTGTTCGGATCCTACACCTCGGCCAGCCGCAAGGCCGTGCTGCCGGTGTTCGAGAAGCGCAATAACTTATACTTCTATCCCACGTATTACGAAGGCTTCGAGTGCTCGAAGAACGTGGTCTACACCGGCGCCGTTCCGAACCAGCAGCTTTCCAACTTCATCCCGTGGATCATCAAGACCCTCGGCAAGAAGAAGTTCTTCATTGTCGGATCGAATTACATCTATCCGCGCGAGATGGCGAAAGTCTCCAAGATCCTGATCGAGAAAAACGGCGGCCAATGGATCGCCGACGAGTATCTCGAACTCGGCCACTCCGAATGGGGTTCGATGGTCAACAAGATCAAGAGCTCCGGCTGCGACGTGGTGCTGTCCAACGTGGTCGGCGACTCCGTCGTCGCCTTCTATCGCGAGTACAAGAACCAGGGTCTCAGCCACGACAAGCTGCCGATCTGCGCGACGGTGACTTCGGAAATCGAAATTGCGGCGATGGGCGCTGAATACGCCGTTGGCAGCTTCACCTCGTTCCCGTACTTCCAGGCGATCGACACCGATCGCAACAAGGCCTTCGTCGAGCGCTATCGCGCCTTCGTCAAGGATCCGAAGGCGGTGACGCACCACGCGCTCGAGTCTTCCTACTTCCAGGTCTATCTGTGGAAGCAGGCGGTTGAGAAGGCAGCGGAGATCACGCCCGCAGCGATCCGCGAAGCGGTGAAGGGTCAGGAGTTCGATGCGCCAAACGGCCATGTGAAGATCGAGCCCGAGAACCTGCACACCTGGATGACGCCGCGCATCGCGCAGTGGCAGGCGGACGGACAGGGCAAGATCATCGACGCCTACAAGGAGCCGATCTTCCCGCTGCCTTACGTTGCCTACGGCGAGACCCCGACCAACCTGTTCTGCACCGGCAAGGGTCTCGACTCCAGCAAGCTCAAGACCTGATCGTCGAAAACCAGATCTTGGAAAACCAGCATCCACCGCGCTCCACGCGCGGTGGATGACAGGACCTCAAAGCCATGCTCGAAGTACTGTTCATCGGTCTTTCTCTCGGATCGATTCTGCTGCTGGTCGCGCTAGGCCTTGCGATCACCTACGGCGCGATGGGCGTGATTAACATGGCCCATGGCGAAATGGTCATGGTCGGCGCCTATGTGACCGTGCTGTCCGGCATCTATCTCGGCGCCAACGTCTTCATCGCCATCCCGCTCGCTTTCATCGTCACGGCCCTGCTCGGGCTGTTGATCGAGCGCGTGGTGGTGCGGCGGCTCTATGGCCGCCTGCTTGATACGCTGCTGGCGACCTGGGGCATTGCGATCCTGATCCAGCAGGCAGTGCGTCTGGAATTCGGCCTGTCCTTCTTCGGCATTCACATCGCGGGACTCGGCCCCGGTCTGCAGAACGTTTCAGTCCCCGAAATTCTGCAGGGCACGCTCTCGATCGGCGCCGCCGAGATCAATCGCTACCGTGCCTTCATCATCATCGTCACCGCCATCCTTGCGGTCCTCACCTGGCTCATCATCTATCGCACCTCGATCGGCATGCAGGTGCGCGCGATCATCCGCAATCCGAAGATGGCGGCGGCGTGCGGCATTGACGTGACGCGCGTCAACGCGCTGACCTTCGCTTTCGGCTCGGGGCTTGCGGGCGTCGCCGGCGTCATGATGTCCGGCTTCAAGACGGTCTTCCCCGACATGGGCACGTCGATGGTGGTCGATGGCTTCCTCGTGGTCGTGATGGGCGGCGTCGGCAGCCTGCTCGGTTCGGTGCTCTCGGCGGGCATCCTCGGCGAGATCAACGGCCTGGTGGCGGCCGCCACCAACGACATCCTGGCGCGCGCGGTCGTGTTCGGCGTCGTGATCGCCATCATCGTCCTCAAGCCGAAGGGCCTGTTCGCCCTGAAAGGACGCTGAGATGCTGTCGAAGCAGAAGATCGACTGGGCGATTTATGCGGCCTTCGTGATTTTGATCATGCTCGCGCCGCTGGCTATGGATACGTTCTGGCTCAACCGCGTCGCCAAGTATCTCGTGTACGGCATGCTCGGCACCGCGGTGGCGCTGTCGTGGGGCTATGCCGGCATTCTCAACCTGGGGCAGGGGCTGTTCTTCGGCGCTGGCGCCTACATGCTCGCGATGTCGCTGAAGCTTGCCTCCACGACAAGCCTGCAGCAAGGTTCGGACAAGCCGGTGCCCGACTTCATGCTCTGGAACGCCGAGCCCGGCGCGCCGACCGAGCTGTGCTGCATCACCAAGGCCTCGTTCCTCTGGTTGCCGTTCCAGAGCCAGTGGTTCGGCGTCGCCATGGGGCTGATCCTGCCGGTGCTGCTCGCGACCGTGCTCGGCACCATCGTATTCCGCAAGCGCATCGCGGGCGTCTTCGTATCCATCATCACGCTGGCACTGGTGCTGCTAGTCCGGCTCGTCGTCATCGACTCGCAGCCGGTCACCAATGGCTTCAACGGCCTGACCGACCTCGGCTGGTTTAACGTCTTCGGCCTCGAATTCGATCCGTACGTGACCGCGACCTACTACCTGGTCGCGGTGTCGCTCAGCCTGGTGCTGGTCGGTGTCCGCCTGTTGGTGGAGACCCGGGCCGGCATCGTGCTGCAGGCGGTTCGCGACGACCAGAACCGCGCACGCTATCTCGGCTTCGACGTTCCGGCCTACCAGACCTTCTTCTTCGCGGTTTCGGCGGCGATTGCCGGCGTTGCCGGTATGCTCTACGTGATCGTTTCCGAGTTCGCTTCCCCGACCTTCATGGACCTGAGCTTCTCAATCACGATGGTGGTGTGGGCCGCGGTCGGCGGGCGTTCATCGGTCCTCGGTGCCTGCATCGGGGCGATTCTCATCAACGTGATCTCGGCGACGGTCTCGGAGACCGAGGGCTTTGCCGAAGCCTGGAAGGCCATCATCGGCCTGATCTTCGTGCTGGTCGTGCTCTATCTGCCGCGCGGCCTGGCAGGCCTGGCCCATGACTTCGTCGATCGCTTCGTGGCGCGCAAGTCGAGCCCGTCGGGTCAGACGATCGGCGTGACCGGTGCGTCTTCGCAGGCTGCGGAGTAGGGCGATGACTAGTCTGGTTGCACTTACCATCGATGGCCTCGGCGTCGATTTCGAGGGTTTCAAGGCAGTCAACCAGGTTTCCATGACCGTCGACGACGGCGAGCTGCGGGTGTTGCTGGGCGCAAACGGCGCGGGCAAGACCACGTTGATGGACCTGATCTCCGGCAAGACCAGGTCGACCGAAGGCCGTGTCTTCGTGCACGACACCGAGAT
This sequence comes from Bradyrhizobium sp., assembly GCF_016213215.1. Classification (GTDB taxonomy): domain Bacteria; phylum Pseudomonadota; class Alphaproteobacteria; order Rhizobiales; family Xanthobacteraceae; genus Bradyrhizobium. The sequence continues at coordinate 66,544 of NZ_JACRAW010000097.1, forward strand.
CACCAACTGGGAGGAGCACAAGATCGCGCGCGCCGGCATCGGGCGCAAGTTCCAGATCCCGAGCGTGTTCAAGGAGCTCACGGTCCGCCGCAATCTCGAGGTCGCGAGCTGCAAGAATCCCGGCGTGTTCGCCAATCTCGGTTTCGGCTTCAGCGCGAAGGAGAACGTCGACGAGGTGCTCGAGCTGATCGGCCTGACCGAAGAAGCCAACCAGGTCGCGGCCTATCTCAGCCACGGTCAGACCCAGTGGCTCGAGCTCGGGCTCCTGATCACGCAGAACCCGAAGATCATCCTGCTCGATGAGCCGACCGCCGGCATGACGCAGGCGGAGACGCACAAGACCTCGCAGATCGTCAACAACCTCAAGGGCCGACACACCATCGTCGTGGTCGAGCACGACATGGCTTTCGTGCGCGAGATCGCCGAACGGATCACGGTCCTGCATCTCGGTCAGGTGCTGGCCGAGGGCAATGTCGAGGAGATCGAAACCAACCCGAAGGTACGTGAAGCCTACCTCGGCTCGAAGGGGATCTCCTGATGCTGGTCCTCAATCACGTCGACAGTTTCTACGACCGCAGCCACATCCTGCACGACGTCTCGCTCGATATCCCCGAAGGCAAGGTGACGGCGGTCCTGGGGCGCAACGGCACCGGCAAGACCACGCTGCTCAAGACCCTGATGGGGCTCACTGATCGGATGAACGGCGAGATCCGCCTCGGCGAGGCCGACCTCGGCAATCAGCCGACCTTTCGCCGTGCCCGCGCCGGGATTGCCTATGTGCCGCAGGGTCGCGAGATCATCCCGGACTTTACCATCCGCGATAACATCCTGATGGGATCGTTCGCTCGCAGCGATGGCAAGCGCGAGATCCCCAAGCTCGTCAGCGAGCTGTTTCCCTATCTGATGAACAATCTCGATCGCAACGGCGGCGTGTTGTCGGGCGGCCAGCAGCAGCAGCTCGCGATCGCGCGAGCGCTGGCCGCCGATCCCAAGATCATTCTGCTCGACGAGCCGAACGAAGGCATCCAGCCTTCGATCGTCGAGGAGATCGAAACCGTCATCATGCGCTTGAACCGGGAGGTCGGACTTACGGTCGTCCTGGTCGAGCAGAACGTTTCGTTTGCGCGCCAGGCCGCGCACCGCTTCGCCATGATGGAGAAGGGGCGCGTGGTGGCTGCGGGCGAGATCGGAAATCTCACCGATGAGATGGTCCATCGTCACATGGCGGTGTGAAGCAAGGCGTCGGCGAGCAGGCAAGACGGAGCCTCGCCAGGCTCCAGGAATGGGTTGTGACGAGCAAGCTGCAAGGAGAACGACATGCTGCACGGAGATATTTCCTCGAGCAATGACACGGTCGGCGTTGCCGTCGTGAACTACAAGATGCCCCGCCTTCACACCAAGGCAGAGGTTCTCGACAATGCCCGCAAGATCGCCGACATGATCGTCGGCATGAAGACGGGTCTGCCTGGCATGGACCTGGTGATCTTCCCGGAATATTCGACCCACGGCATCATGTACGATTCCAAGGAGATGTACGAGACCGCCTCCACCTGTCCGGGCGATGAAACCGAGATCTTTGCGGAGGCCTGCCGCAAGGCCAAGGTGTGGGGCGTATTCTCGCTCACCGGCGAGCGGCACGAAGAACATCCGAAGAAAGCGCCCTATAACACGCTCATTCTGATGAACGACAAGGGCGAGATCGTGCAGAAGTACCGCAAGATCATGCCCTGGGTTCCGATCGAGGGCTGGTATCCCGGCAACTGCACCTACGTCTCCGAGGGGCCGAAGGGCCTGAAGGTTTCGCTCATCATCTGCGACGACGGCAACTATCCCGAGATCTGGCGCGACTGTGCCATGAAGGGCGCCGAGCTGATCGTACGCTGCCAAGGCTACATGTATCCGGCCAAGGAACAGCAGGTAGTCATGGCCAAGGCGATGGCCTGGGCTAACAACGTCTATGTGGCGGTTGCCAACGCGTCCGGATTCGACGGCGTCTACTCCTATTTCGGCCATTCGGCGATCGTCGGCTTCGACGGCCGCACGCTCGGCGAATGCGGCGAGGAGGACTACGGCGTGCAATACGCGCAGCTGTCCAAGACACTGATCCGCGATGCGCGCAAGAACGGCCAGTCGCAGAACCATCTCTTCAAGCTGCTGCATCGCGGCTACACCGGAAAGATCAACTCGGGCGAAGGTGACCGGGGCGTCGCGGCCTGCCCGTACGAGTTCTATGCCAAGTGGGTGGCGGATCCCGAGGGCACGCGCGAGATGGTCGAGTCGTTCACGCGTTCGACCGTCGGCACCGAGGAATGCCCGATTGAGGGCATTCCCAACAAGAAGCTCGCTCATCGCTGAGCATTGACGAGGCGGCTGGCGACGGCGGGCCGAGTAGCCGCCGTTGCCATGGCCGCGTATTCAACTTGAGGAGGGAAATTCGATGCTGCGCATCGAGCGCGTGCTGGGAAGCCGGCTGGAACCGGCGCTTTCCGAAGAACTTCACCGGCTCGAGCATCGCGGCGCGGTCGACTTCGTCAATGTACCCGTCGCAGATCTGGCCCGGCGTCGGCTTCTCATCACCACTCGTGGTGGCGAGGAGCTGGCGATCGCCCTGCCGCGGAATCAGAAGCTGTTCGACGGCGCGGTGCTGTTATTGGACGATGCCCGTGCGATCGTGGTACGGGCTGCCACGCAGCGCTGGCTGCGGCTGGAGCCGCGCTCGATCAGCGATGCGATCGAGCTGGGCTATCACGTCGGCAATCTGCACTGGCGCGTCCGCTTCGGCGGCGAAGTGTTGTTCGTCGCGCTTGAGGGGCGACCGGAAGACTATACAGCGCGGCTGGAAGGCCTGATCGCGTCGCGTCGTGTCGGCGTCAGCATTTTCGATGAGGAAACAGCGGATGCCGAGAGCGGCCTGCCGCCCGACGACGGCCTTTCGTCGCCGCACCCGCATCATCACGATCCCAGCCATTAGCCATGTTGCCCACGCTGCGCGCACTTTGGCAGGCTGATGGAGCGTTTCCGAGCGGCTCATTTGCCTTCTCGTACGGCGTCGAAGGCGCGATTGCGCTGCGCCAGGGCATGCGGCCGGCCGAATTCGCGCAGCTCATAGCGGCGATCATCCGCCATCGCTGGGCAGCCTATGACCGGGTCGCGCTGCTGCGCGCGTTCCGCGCCCGGGGCGATCTCGGCGAAATCGCCGCCATTGACCACGAGGTCGAGGCGTCGACGCTCGTTGAGGCCCTGCGCAGCGGCTCGCGCCGCAACGGCGCGTCCTTCCTCGCTTCCCATGCACGGCTCGGCGATGAACTCGCCCGCGCTTTGCGCGATGCGGTGCGCGGTGGCGAATGCCTAGGCCACATCGCGGTCATGCAGGGAGCGGTGTGGTCGGCGGTGGGGCTCGACGAGAAGCTGGCGCAGTTGACGTCTGGCTACACCGTAGCGTCCGCACTGATCACGGCCGCGATCCGCCTCGGTGCGATCGGCGCGCTGCAGGGCCAGGCCGTGCTCAGGGACTGCCTGCCGCTGATCGAGCAGATCGCTGCAGAGCCGGCGCCCGATGGCGCCGAGCTGGAGAGTTTCGTCCCGTTTCTTGATATCGCCTCGGCGCGCCATGAGCAGGCCGATCTGAGGCTGTTTGCCAATTGAGGTGATCCGCCATGCTCTTGACACCGACCGAGCTCGAACGATTGACGATCTTCAATGCGGCGGAACTGGCCCGCCGCCGCCGCGCCAGGGGATTGAAGCTGAACTATCCCGAAGCGGTCGCTATCATTACCGACGATATCCTGGAGGGGGCGCGAGACGGACGCACCGTCGCTGACCTGATCGGATTTGGCTCGACCATTCTGACGACCGAGGACGTGCTGCCAGGCATCGCGGCCATGATGCACATCATCCAGGTCGAATGCGCGTTTCCGGACGGGACCAAGCTCGTTACCGTACACGAGCCGATCCGCCCTGCATCCGGCGCTGCCGCCGATACCGAGCATCCGGGCCGCATCGAGGCCAGGGAAGGCCGCATCGAGCTCAATGCCGGCCGCCGCACCATCAAGCTCACCGCCGTCAACACTGGCGACCGGCCGATCCAGATCGGCTCGCACTTCCATTTCTTCGAGGTCAACAAGGCGTTGGAGTTCGACCGCTCGGCTGCCTTCAACATGCGGCTGGACATCCCGGCGGGCACCGCGGTGCGTTTCGAACCCGGTGCGTCGAAGGAAGTCGCGCTGGTCGAATTCGGCGGGCGCGGCGAGCTCACCGGGCTCAACAATCTCACCAACGGAATGGCCAACGATCCGCGCGTGCGCGAAGCGGCGCTGGCGCGCGCCAAGGCCCGTGACTTCCGCGGCGTCTGATGTGTCGGAATGTGATTTGAGGGGGAACTAAAGTGGCTGTTATCGATCGGCGTGACTACGCCGCCCTGTATGGACCGACGACGGGCGACTCCGTTCGCCTCGGGGATACCTCGCTGACGGCGGTCGTTGAGAAGGATCATGCGATCTACGGCGACGAATGCCTGCACGGCGGCGGCAAGACGCTCCGCGACGGCATCGGCATGGCCGGCATCACCAGCGCCGAAGGCGCGCTCGATTTCCTGCTGTGCAACGTGACGGTCATCGATCCCGTCATCGGCATCGTCAAAGGCGACCTTGGCATTCGCGACGGTCGCATCGTCGGCATCGGCAAGGCCGGCAATCCCGCGATCATGGACGGGGTCGATCCGCGTCTGATCGTATCCACCGGCACCACGGTGCGGGACTGTGAAGGGCTGATCGCAACACCCGGGGCCATCGACGTCCACGTCCACTTCGACAGCGCGGGCCTCGTCGAGCACGCGATAGCCAGCGGCATCACCACTATGATCGGCGGCTCGCTCGGGCCGATCACGGTGGGCATCGATTCTTCCGGTCCCTTCAACACCGGCAAAATGCTCCAGGCGGCCGAGCACTGGCCGATGAATTTTGGCTTCCTCGGGCGCGGCAATTCGCATCGCGCGCCCTCGATGGTCGAGCAGCTCGAGACCGGCGTCATGGGATTGAAGCTGCACGAGGACTGGGGCTCGATGCCGGCCGCGATCGATACCTGTCTACAGGTTGCCGACGAGTACGACTTCCAGGTCCAGATCCACACCGATACGCTGAACGAGTCCGGTTTTGTCGAAAACACGCTGGAGGCAATCGGCGGCCGGACCATTCACATGTACCACACCGAAGGCGCGGGCGGCGGCCATGCGCCGGACATCATCCGCGTGGCCGGCGAGATGCATTGCCTGCCATCGTCGACCAACCCGACCAATCCGTACACGGTCAATACGTTCGACGAACATCTCGACATGACCATGGTCTGTCATCACCTCAATCCGGCCATTCCGGAGGACGTCGCTTTTGCGGAGAGTCGGATCCGGGCGCAGACTATCGCCGCCGAAGACGTGATGCACGACATCGGCGCGATCTCCATGCTCGGTTCGGACAGCCAGGGCATGGGCCGCATCCATGAGGTGATCTGCCGGACATGGCAGCTCGCCTCCAAGATGAAGGACCAGCGGGGCGCACTGCCGGAAGAAAAGCCCGGCTTCGGCGACAACGCCCGAATCCGCCGCTATATCGCCAAGTACACCATCAATGCTGCCAAGACCTTCGGCATCGCCGATCATGTCGGCTCGCTTGAGGACGGCAAGATCGCCGACATCGTGGTGTGGCGGCCCGCGTTCTTCGGCATCAAGCCGGAGCTCGTCATCAAGGGCGGCTTCATCGCCTGGGGCGCAATGGGAGACAGTGCCGCCTCGCTGATGACCTGCGAGCCGATCCTGATGCGGCCGCAGTGGGGCGCCTTCGGCCGTGCGCCGGCGGCTCTGTCGGCCTGTTTCGTCCATCCGCTGGCGCTGGAAAAGAATCTCGGCGCGACGCTCGGCCTGTCGAAGCGGCTTCTCCCGGTGCGCAACACGCGCAAGCTTTCCAAGCGCGACATGCTCTGGAACAGCGCCTGCCCGAGGGTGACTGTCGATCCGGAGACCTTCAACGTCTACGTCGACGGCGCGCTCGCGACCTGCGAGCCGGCGCGCGAACTGCCATTGGCGCGGCGTTACATGCTGAGGTGAGGTGATGCTGGACCAGACGCACAGCGACCAGCCGGCGGGGCGCACAGGGCCGGCCGCGGCGCGAGTCGGCGTTGGCGGCCCGGTCGGCTCCGGCAAGACGGCGTTGATCGAGGCGCTGATCCCCGTGTTGCAGCGGCGCGGGATCGATCTTGCCGTGGTGACCAACGATCTCGTCACCAAGGAGGATGCCGAACGGTTGCGGCGGTCCGGGCTGATCGATCCGGCGCGGGTGTCTGCCGTGGAAGCCGGCGCCTGTCCGCACACGGTGATCCGTGAAGATCCGACGCTGAATATCGCGGCCGGCGACGATCTTGAAGCTCGGTTTCCCGGGCTCGAGCTCATCCTGTTCGAATCCGGCGGCGACAACCTGGCCTCGACCTTTTCGCTCGATCTTGTCGACTGGTGGATCTTCGTCGTCGACGTTGCCGGCGGCGACGACATCCCGCGCAAGAAGGGTCCGGGCCTGCTGCGCTGCGACCTTCTGGTCGTCAACAAAGTCGACCTTGCGCCTTACGTTGGCGTCAATCTCGACCGGATGATCGAGGAAGCGCGGCAGGTGAGGGGCGGGCGGCCGGTCATTGCCACCAATCTGCGTGGCGGCGTTGGTATAGAGGAGGTCGCCGATGCGATCTCTGCCGCTGTCCTCTTTCGCGTTTGATTCCGCCCGCGAGGCAGAAGCCCATCTGGTGGCTGAACTCGCCGGCGGCCGGACCATCCTGCGCCGCCAGCATGTCGGCTATCCCTTCCATATCACGCGCGGCTTCTACCTGGACCGCGCGCGCCCGGAGCTGCTGACCCTCTATCTGCAATCGGCCTCGGGCGGTCTTTATGCCGGTGATCAGCTAACCGTGGATGTTGCGGTGGGATCGAACGCCGCGCTGCACCTCACGACGCAGTCCGCGACCGTGGTGCATGATGGACAAAATGGCGCGTCTCAGCAGCGCTTGCGCGTCACGGTCGGGAGCGGCGCGTTTTGTGCGCTCTCGAGCGATCCCTACGTCCTGTTTCCGGGGGCCGATCTCAAGCTCGACACCATGGCGGTCGTGCCGGATGATGCCGTGCTGCTTCTCGTCGACGGCCTTGCCGTTCACGATCCTAGGCAATCGGGCCGCAGCTTCGCGCAGTTCTTCAGCCGCCAGCGCATCATGCGGCCCGATGGCAGGTTGTTGCTACAGGATTGCGGGCGCATCGCCGGCGATCAGTTGCGGACCGGCCCCTTATCCACGATGGCCGCTACGGCCACGGCACTTCTGATCGCGCCACCGGGCAGGCTGCCCGCTCTCGAGCCCCTGATGCAGGCGGTGGACCGGTGCGGCTGCGTTGCCGGTGCATCGGCAGCACCGAACCAGGCTGGCCTTGTCATGCGGATATTGGCGCCGGATGGCGGTGCGCTTGCGCGGGGAATCGAGGCGGCGTTTCACCTTGCCGGAAGCGCCGCACTGGGAACGGAACTGGCACGGCGACGCAAGTGAATTAGCGCCGCGCCAGCCTGAAATAGAGCTCGGAAAGCCGGCCGGGAAGGTCCTCGACTCGGTGGACCATCATCGTGTTGCCGCGTCCGAAAATTCGGCTAGCGGCCTGCGTGCCGAGCTTGCCGAGTACTATGCCATAGGCATCGATGCCGGCCGCGTGCAGACCGACCGCCGCGCGGCGCGCGTCCTCGATCAGGTCGAGCGGATCGGAAACGTCGACGTCCGATGGCTCGCCATCTGTCAGTACGATCACCAGCTTGCGGCCGGATTGCGCCTTGCCGATCACGTGAGCGGCGTGGCGCAGCGCAGTTCCGAGCCGCGTCGACAGGCCCGATTTCAGGCCGGCCAAGCGCGCCATGCAGTTGCGGTCGTAGACCTGAGCGAACGACTTGATCGTCGTCATCTTGACGTCTTCGCGACCGTCGGAGGCGAAGGCGAGCAGACTGAAGGGGTCGCCGAGCCTGTCCATGGCCTCGGCAAGAACGGCCACCGCCAGCCGTTCGACGTCGAGAACGCTGGCGCCGGAAACGAGCCGGTCACGCGTCGATTCGGAAATGTCGACCAGGAGCAGCGCGGAAAGATCGCGGAAGACCGCCGTTGACGAGCGGAACACGCGCGGATCCGGCTTCTCGCCGGTCCGGAGCGCAATGCCGGCATCGAGCAGCGCGTCGATGTCGAGGTCGTGCCCCTCGTGTTGCCGGTTCAGCCGGATGGTGCGGCCGATCTTGACGCCCCGTACCAATCGGCCGACCCGGTTGCGCAGCACTTCCGCGCGATCGAGCGCCTCCTCGATCTGGCGGGGATCGCCGAGGTGAGAAGGAACCTCGCGGACGACGGTCCATTCTGGACGTTCGATGCCGTGCTCGCGATCCCATTCCGGGTATTTGGCGATGACGACACCGCGTTGATCGGGCGCAGCCGGCCGGGCGCTGCCGAGCGATTCCTGTTTGGCCTCGAGATCGGTTTCGACGTTGTCGCTGTCCGACGTTTCCGCCTTCTCGATCCGGACGGCTTCGGCAGGCACTTCGACGGTCTCGCCGGAAGGCGGCGCGTCCTCGCCGAAATCCCACAGCCCCAAACCATCGTCGCGATAGATCGGCTCGACCACATAGGTTTTGGCGTTGAACTGCACCCGCATCTGGCCGAGGTCGTTGCCGAGCAACATGCCGATCTCCCGGCTGATGGAGGGATCATCGATTCGCGGCAGGGCTGCGCCGAACATGGCGCGGCCCTTGGCAACAAAACTGTTGTCGTCGGCATAAGTCGGATCGAACAACGCCCGCGACAGCCGCGCCAGCAGGGTTGGTGCTGCGGCCACCCCGGATGGCGTCACCACATGATAGGGCCGCCACAGGCGCCTGAGTCCCGGCAACTGGCGCATCGCCAGCATCTCGATGCGCGCGTCCTCGATCAGATTGATCAGCGCAATCTGCAACGGTTTCAGCTTGCCGACCGGAAACGGATAGCGACCCAGAACCAGGTGCGCCTGCGCATGCGCCGCGGCGGCGCGGAACAGGGCACGGGCGGCGTCATCCCGTACGCCGCGAAAGGTCTCGGGCATCCGGATCACGGGACCGGCGATCGAGACGCGCCGCTGTGGCGCATGGTTGTTGTCGGCGGGCAGCGTGCGCAACAACGGGCTCCGGCCCCACAGTGCGGTGACGAAGGCTCTGAGTTCGACCTCGGCTTCCAAAAAGGTCACGGTGCCGAAATCGCGCGTGATCAGGCGCTGCGCGAGTTCGTCGCGCAGCGAGAAGAAGGCGGTCCTCCGCGCCTTGTTGCCGGACGTCGCACGCAGGCCGGCCGTGACGAAGTTCTCGAAGGCATCGACGGTGCCGGGGGCGACGATCTCCGCCATTCGGCTTGCCACCAGCGTGATCGACTCCGGAGCTTGACGCGCCAGTGTCTCCATCGCGCGCCACCAGCGCGCCAGCGCCGGACCGCTGCCGAACCTGTGGCCTGCGACGGGCACGGCCTTGAGCGAGGCGGTCGCCGCCTGCGCGCCGGCGGAACGGCAGATCTCGGCGGCCGTTTGCGCGGCCGCCAGCAGCGGCCCAATTCCCCGGTCGCCGGCCGCAAGTCTGCTGAAGTCCCAATAGGCGATCAGGCAAGCCGGTCCGGCGTTGACGTGCACGAGCGCGAGCACCGCGTTGGCCCAGGCCTCCAGTGCGTCGCCGTCGAAATGACGCACCAGATCGTCCCACGTGGCGCGAAACGCCGGGCGCAGCGCCTCACGCTGGCGCATTAAGAGATGAAGCCGGTGTCTCGCGCTCTCCTCTTCGGAGGCGACCACGTGCAAACCGGCCGGCTGCTTGGCGTTCACGGCAGGCAGGCCTCGATCGCGTCGTTGAGCGCCGAGCGGATGTCCGGATTGTCGGTGATCGGCAGCACGATGCTCGACTGCACGGCCGCCGCCAGCGGCAGGCCGGCACGGATCATGCGGCCGGCATGGATCAGCATGCGCGTGGACGCACCTTCGTCGAGGCCGTGGCCTTGCAGGTTGCGCGAGCGCTGCGCAATGGCGACCAGGATAGAGGCAAGTTGGTCGTCGGTTCCGCTCTCGCGGACGATGATCGCAGCCTCGGTAGCGGGCGGTGGATAGCCGAAATCGATCGCGATGAAGCGCTGCTTGGTCGATTCCTTCAGATCCTTGACCGCACTTTGGTAGCCGGGATTGTAGGAAATCGTCAATTGGAAATCCGGATGCGCCGGCACAATCTCGTTGTGCTTTTCCAGCGGCAGGATCCGCCGCGCGTCCGTCAGCGGGTGAATCACCACGGTCGTATCCTGACGGGCTTCGACGATTTCGTCGAGGTAACAGATCGCGCCATGGCGCACCGCGAGCGTCAATGGGCCGTCATGCCAGACGGTGCCCCCGGGCTCGAGCAGATAGCGGCCGACAAGGTCTGCGGCGGTCATGTCCTCGTGGGCCGCGACGGTGATCAGCGGCTTTCCGAGGCGCCAAGCCATATGTTCGACGAAGCGCGTCTTGCCGCAGCCGGTTGGTCCTTTCAGCATCACGGGCAGGCGCTCGGCGTAGGCGGCTGCGAAGGTCTGGATCTCGCTGCCGAGCGGCTCGTAGTAGGGTTCGGTCGTGATCCGGTAAGCGTCGAGATTCATAGCGTCCTCCGCGGAAGGCGAAGGAGCAACTTCTCGAGGCGAGCGCCACTGTCCCTTCGCACATGGGTGTGGCAGCCGTTGCCGAGAGAAACACGCTGCGGCATCGAAGCGTGCGGGGTAGGCGCGCCGGAGGCGCCTCGAATGCGATTAGACCCCGAAACCGGCTCAGACACAAGTCGGAACGTCGCGAGGCCGTGCACGCCGCAAGCGGCGATGTTCGCAGGGTCTTGCGTCGGCACAGTCGAGCGTAACTCGGTTTCAATGAAAGCGCCGGCTCAACCGCCTTCTCGAACCGACGCCAGGCTGAACCTCTAAACTGCGCAGAGCATCTAAACCTGCTGTGGGCCGACGCGGCAGCGAGCCCTGGGGAGAGGACGGCGTCGCGGCCCCGCTTTCCAGATATCGAGCAGGAGATCTGGCGATCGCTGCGGGCGGCGGTCCGCACCAGCCACGCCTGAAGTCGAATTCCGTTAAGACTGCTCTAGCCTGTTGATGATGCGTTCGCTCAACGAAAACGCTTGCGGAACATAGTTGCCTCCTCTGCGTTTAACCGACTCCACGGCCTTGAGAAGACTTCCTGCATTCCGAAGCGCGTCGTTAAGAGGAGGTTATTCATACGATCGACCGACCTTGTCGGTCATCGCGAATAGAGGCGAGTACATAAAACTCTAACCATTCGTTTGAGCCGCCCGAAACGGCTTGCTTGTTCAGATGCCCCCTGGAGCCCCGGAAGAGGCTCGGACGGGGGCGTTAATGTTTACTCGCAATAGTCTTGCCACGGACTTCGGGAACGCCCCGAACAGGGACGCCGTCGACGGATTCTCCGCGATTGCGGCCGCCCTTGACGAAGGCTTGGGCGATGGCCCGAGCCTTTACGGACAAAAGATCGTCGACGCCATAGCGATTGGCTTGGGTTGGCTGGTGCTGGTTGCCGTCATCCTCTACCCCGCCTTGCAGCTCGCCGCGATCGCAATTTGTGTCGGCTTTTTGGCTGGCCGCTCGATCCTGCGATTTGTGGTCAGCGCGATCTGGCCAGCTTGTCCCGCGCAACTGCTCCCTTCACAGTCGGCCAAGACGATTCAGCTCGTTTGAGGCAAACCCCGTCAGCGAGGCTCTTCGCTAGGGGGACTGCGGCAGGTCGATGTCGCTCATCTGGATCGGATAGGAGTGGTTTGTCTTGTCCCACACCAGTGGCTTGCCGGACAGGCGGTGGCCCGCATAGATCCTGATCGCACGCCAGGTCGCGAAGAAGTTGACGAAGTTGCCGACGACAAGTCGTGGCGCTGACATCAACGCATGGCGGAAGTTGTAGATCATCCCGGTAAATACCATCCGGTTGACGAGGCGCCATACGAGAAAAGAGAAGGTGATCAAGAACAGCATCTTGACCCAGTTCGAGGACAGCAGCGTGTAGTTGAGCTGCGAGTTCGGATCGAAGAACCATCGAAACAGCTCGAACAGGACCAGGTTGGCCATGGCGAAATAGGCCAACATGACCGCCGGACTGGTTATGACACCCTTTCTGTCGCGCGCCAGGAAGTATTTCGTGCCCAGCGTGCCCTTCCACCCGATCTCCTGCGAGCCCTGGAACACAATTCCCAGCAGCCATCGCGCTCGCTGTCTATAGGCAGCCTCAACTCCGGAAGGAAAGAACTCGCGCGTCGCGATCGGCAAGGGCCGACGCACGATGCCGGGGCTGTTCTTGTCGATGTCAATGTCGATCGCGTAACTCGCGGGATAGGCGATGAAGGCGGATTTGAAGCCCAATTCCGAAACGCGAAAGGCGATGTCGTAGTCTTCCGTAAACGAAGATGTCCGGAATGCTTCGCCCTGGTTCTGATCAATGAGGTGAAGAATGGCTTCCCGGCTAAAGCAGGCCGAGACCCCCGCGCACGGAATGACGCCGCTGACCCGCTGCCGAACCTCCAGATCCTTGGTGTGCATTTCGGCAAACTCGTCCATGTAGAGTCCGGAGACCATCGATAAAATCGGACGAGAGAAAGAATAGACCGGCAGCTGAACAAAGTCGTAGAGGTCGACCAGCTTGTTGAACAGCTTCAATTCCAGCGGGTGGATCAGGTCCTCGGAATCGTGCATCACCATGCCGGCGAATTGAATGCCCTGCTCGGCCTCGAACATGAAAATGTCGGAGGTGATCTGGTTGAGGCAGTCCGCCTTGCTGGTCGGCCCGTCGCGCGGTACCAGGACCATATGGATGTTGGGGTAAAGGCTCTGCGCTTTGCGGATCTCTTCCTGGGTGAGGGGATCGTTCAGATAGACGCCGACGAAATAGTGCGCCTGGCGATAGCGGAGCAGCCGCGAGTTCGACGACAGCATCGAGAAGATCACCTCGTGCTCCTTCCAGCACGGGATCATGATGGCAAACGGCCGCTCCGGAATTTGTTCGAGCAGCTCGATGGTGGGCAGCTCGGCGGACCTCGCGTTGGCCGTGCCCAGCAACCTGCTGGTCCAGTACAGCAGATCGACGAGGAGATCATCGAAGCTGGAAATGGCGATGATGATGCCCGCCACCAGCATCATGATTTCGATCCAATAGAGATATTGGGCGGTGAGGGAGGTCAAATGGGCCATCACTTACGATGCGTACTGAAGCTGAAGGAGGTGTGCGGGTTCGGGGTCGGACGCGCCGGTGAAACGCCGGTACAGCGCGTCCACGATCCGCTTGCTGGCGTGTCCGTCGCCGTAGGGAAACACCGAGCGGGCCATTTTGGCGTATTTCGCCGGTGAATTGCGGAGTTCGTAAAGCGATTTGAAGACGGCATCGCGCGAGGTGCCGACAAGCTCGACCACGCCGGATGCGACCGCTTCGGGGCGCTCGGTGACGTCGCGCAGCACGAGGACGGGCTTGGCCAGTGCCGGCGCCTCTTCCTGAAGCCCGCCGCTGTCGGTGACCACGCACCAGGCGTTTTGGATCGCCGCCACGATGTCGCGATACCCGAGCGGCTCGACCAGTTGGATTCGGGGATGGCCGGACAGGATTTCATGCGCGGCCGAGCGCGCGTTCGGGTTCGGGTGAACCGGAAAGTAGACGGCAAGGTCCGGCGTGATATCGACGAAGGCCCTGATGGCCGCGAAAGCATCCCGCAAGGGCGAGCCGAAATTTTCCCGCCGGTGGGCCGTCAGGAGAATCGTCCGGTTCGGTTCAAAGCCGGGCGGCGGCGCCGGCTTGGTTGCGGCCACCTCCAGCAGCGAGTCGATGACGGTGTTGCCGGAAAGCAAAATGTTCTGCCTGGGCACGCTTTCCCGGAGAAGGTTTTGCGCGGCGGCCGAGGTTGGCGCGCAGTGCAACGCTGCCGAAACCGCGATCGTCCGGCGGTGAAACTCTTCGGGAAAGGGCGCGTCGAGCGCGGCGGTGCGCAGACCGGCTTCGATGTGAACGAAGGCAATCCTGCGGTAGAAGGCCGCCACCGAGGCGGCGTAGGCGGTGGTGGTATCGCCTTGAGCCAGAACGCAGTCCGGTTTCTGATCGGCAAAAAAGCGGTCGAGCCGGCGAATGAGAGAGCTTGCCAGCTGGGCCGGCCCGTGACAGGCGGCGCGATGGCGGATTGCAAGATCGGGTTTAAGACCGAACTCGGCCAGTGCGTTGTCGAGCAGATCCGCCTGCTGGCCGCTGGTCACAATCCGGACCCTGGCCCACTGGGCGTTACGCAACCGACGAATGATGGGCGCGAGCTTGATCACCTCGGGGCGGGTGCCGATCACAAAAGCAAATGTTCGAACAGGAACTGATCGTCGAAATTGATCTCTGCGTGGGTGATGCATTCAAACGCCTCAAAAAACCAACTATGGTCGGCGTCCTCGGATTTATCGGGTGCAGAGAGAGGAGTTTGCCGACTTTAGATAAAGTTAATCAAGAAAACAGCTTAAACTGATGTGGCAGCCCCGACAATTGATGTTTCGGAGTTTTCCAGCCACTTGGCCCGATTGGCCGGAATTGCGCCAATTAGGGTAAATCCCCCAGCCGTTCGCGATCGAGCTCAAATCTCGTACCTAGCCGTCACCTTTGTCGCGCCACACGCTCGCCTCGTAGCCGTCGATCACTTGCGAGGTGTGGGTGAACTCTTCCAAATGGCGCAGCGGTTCGATGATTTTCCGTGCGACCAGAACGGTGTTGGGCTCGGCGTATTTCTGCATATGACCGGCCACATCGATGACGCGGTCGGAAATCGTCTCCAGCGGGGTGGCATCGTCGAAATAAACGACCCCGGCGTTGACGCCGCAGCGGACGGCAAAATCGGCCTTCGATAGCTTCACTTCGCGGTTGAAGACCTTCAGGCCCTTGATGACGTCCTTGCCGGCCTGGCAGGCGTCCTCGACGTGGGCAAAGCAGGCCATCACGCCGTCCGGCGTCCAGGCGCTCTTCAGCACGCCGCGCGCCCGGAAAATGCGCTCGACCAGTTTTCGGTATTCGGCAAAATCGTATTGGATGGAGGCGGGATCCTCGCCGGCCTTCATCGCCGCGGATCCCACCACGTCGATGGCGAGAAACGCCACTTCGCGACTGAAGGAATCCAGCTTCCGCTTGGTCTCGGCGAACACCTGCAAGAGTTCCTGGCGGTTCACATTGCTGCCGCTTTGGGCTGCGCGCAGCGTATTCTCCAGCTCGAGATCCAGCTTCGATCCCGGCGCGATGTTTTCTTTCTTGCGCCAGGCTTGGGCGGATTTCCGGAGCAGGCGCCGGTTGGAGGCAAGCTGGGCCCGGTAGGCCAGCGAGCCGGAAAACATCGTCAGCAGTACGGAAAGTCCCACCAGTATCCAGTCCGAGCGATCGGCGCCGGCGATGTTGGTCGGAATGAACCGCTGCAGGACGGGAACGGACTTCTTCAGAATGAAGTCGCGGCCATCGAACAAAATGGCCGAAAAGGCCGCGCCCTTGGGATTGTCGAACAAAACGAACAGCTTTGGCGCGAGCAGGACGATGATGAGGCCGAGCGTCGCCAGCCCAAGCAGTCGTCTGATTCCGAATAGTAACCGCACCCCCAAGCTGGGCGCTGCCTCGCGATTGACCACGTATCTGTCCCCTGGAAGAAAAATCTAGGCCGGTAGTGACATCCATTGTCAGATATAGCCTGTCGCCGACAATTTGCGCAAATTGCCTGGTAAAGCTTGCGCGTAGCGCCGGTGCAGGGGGCGATCCCTGATCTTGCTGTGGCGCACCCGGCCGCGACCGGAGGGCAGGGCGGAAGCCGCCGGGCTCCGGTGTCCGGGAAGCGATCCTGACCGGTACAGGTGACCGGCAAGTGCGATCGCGAACCGGGGATTGCGCCGGTTTGGCCGATGCAGGCCGGATTGGGTCGCGCTAGACCTGTCTGGATTGGCCGAGATTAAGCCGCGCCAGCAGCTGCGCGTAGGCTTCGCGCGCCGTCAGTCCCATCATGTAGCCGGCCTGGCAGAAGATGATCGGCAGGACGGTTGCGACGGCGCTGTCGATCAGGCTTTCCCCCGCGACCAATGACGAGGCCACCACCGCGCCGCCTCCGAGCAGGGTCGCCGGCAAAAGGATGAAGACGTTGAAATGGAGGCCCAGATAAATGCCGACAGCGCCGGCGATAAGTGGCAGCATGGGTACTCCGAACCGGGGCGCCTTGGCGCCAGTACCGAGATTAAATGTTGCGCTGCACCCTGCGCGAGTTTATCGTGCGGTCGTTAACGAAGAGTTATTTTGATCGTTGGCGGCGAGGCCACTTTGTGGTTCCTCTCGCGAAAGTGTTAAACGCGTGCTGGTGAATTTCGATGTCAATCGGGTCGGATATTCGCGACAAAGCGGGCCAGGCCGACCGCGCGTTCACTCCGCGGACCTTTTCCAGCGCTGCCATCCCTTATCTGCTGTCGACGACGGACGCCCTGGTCATCGTGTTGGCGAGCCTGAGCGGCGGAATTATTTACCAGTGGTCATTCGGCACCCCGATCCCGGACTTGCTGGCGCACTGCGCCGTAGGCCTGCTCGCCAGTTTCATCCATATCCTGCGCATGAGCGGAAGTGGCTACTATGACTTTCCGGATTGTGCCAAGCCGCGGGTCGAAATCACCGAAATCCTCGTTTGCTGGTTCACCACCGGACTCCTGCTGGCCTTCTTTGCCTTCCTCTTGAAGGTCGGCGTCGAATATTCGCGTGGCGCGTTCATCCTGTTCTACTTCATGGCGCCGGTCGGGTTGCTGGCGGTGCGCAAGGTCACCAAAGTTGCCGTTGCCTCGGCGCTCGCCCGAGGGGGCATCGGCCGGCGAGACCTCGTCCTGGTCGGCGACTACGACGAGATCGCGGCGCTCGAACGCCCGGACCTTCTGGCCTTCTTTGGCGCGACCGACGTCAAGCATTTCGCGCTGAGCCGGGAGGAAAATCCCGACGCGCGTCAAGCCGCCGACACTGGCCTGTTCGACATGGTTGCGAACTTCATCCGGCTTCACAACTGCAAGGAGTTGCTGGTCGTATTGCCTTGGAGTGATACGGCCCGGATCGAATTCATTCGCGATCAGATCAAGAGCTTGCCGATTGCCGCGCGGCTGTTACCCGACATGCGGGTTCGCTCGTTGACGAATTATGCGTCTTCGGCGCGGCAGCGGGTGCTTGCGATTGAAATCCAGAGAGCGCCGCTAAGCCCGGCTGAGCGCCTGGTCAAGCGGGGTATGGACCTTGCGGTCGCTCTGCCCGCTTTGATTCTCCTGTTGCCCGTGTTCGTCCTGACCGCGGTCGCGATCAGGCTCGACAGCCAAGGTCCGATCATCTTCCGGCAGCATCGCAAAGGCTTCAACGGCCAGCAGTTCGTCATGCTGAAGTTCCGGACGATGAAGGTGATGGAGGACGGGGCTCAAGTCGTTCAGGCGATGCGTGAGGATCCCAGGGTTACTTCCATGGGAAGGCTGCTGCGCGCGGCGAGCATTGATGAATTGCCCCAGCTGATAAACGTCTTGAAGGGCGACATGTCCCTGGTCGGGCCGCGGCCGCACGCGCTGGCGCATGACGACTATTTCGAGACCGTGGTCGGCGATTATGCGTTCCGCCACCATGTCAAACCCGGTATCACCGGCTGGGCGCAGTGCAACGGGGCGCGGGGCGCGACGCCCTCGGTCGAGGACATCGCCAAGC
Organism: Bradyrhizobium sp.; assembly: GCF_016213215.1. Classification (GTDB taxonomy): domain Bacteria; phylum Pseudomonadota; class Alphaproteobacteria; order Rhizobiales; family Xanthobacteraceae; genus Bradyrhizobium. Next base: position 84,335 of record NZ_JACRAW010000097.1, read on the forward strand.
GGGTGACGCTCGATCTGTGGTACATCAACAACTGGAGCCTGTGGCTCGATATCCAGATCCTGATCAAGACGCTGTTCGAAGTCGTGCGGAAGCGCAACGCGTACTGACGCCACGGGGGTTCGGATTGGATGCCGGGCAACATCGTTGTCCCGAAAGGCGGGTTTCGAAGTCGACCAACCCCGGTTAATTTGAGTTTTGGTTGCGGCAAGGTCCGCCCGTAATCGTCAACCCCGATTAAGCTTGTCCGTCGTTTCGGTCCGGTCCGAGCTTTCCCATCGTTTTCCGGAGCTCAGAATTGGATCTTTTCAGCGCCAATTCGCCAATTGGTGCCGGTTGCGGGAGCTTTGTTGCTTGACTTGGATTAATTCGGACTGGCAGAAATTAAAGGGGCCAGCGAATCACCCGTCATAGCGGGATGACATGACGAGGGCGTGATGAACAACAAGAAGGTGAACCTCGAGGGCATGTCCATCGACGAGATGTGGCAGCTTCACGAGGAGATCGGCCGAGTTCTGTCAGTACGCCTTACTTCCGAGAAGCGAGAACTCGAAAAACGGCTGGCTCAGCTCCGCCGCGAAAAGGAAGTGAGGCTCGGCGAGCCGATCGAAGGTGTCCGGAGAGAGCGCCGCAAGTACCCGCGCGTGCACCCGAAGTACCGGAATCCGGAGGAACCTTCACAAACCTGGTCGGGCCGGGGAAAGCAGCCGAGGTGGCTTGCCGCGGCGCTCAAGACCGGCCATTCGCTCGACGAGTTCGTGATCGCAAACCAGGAGACGGCCAAAGGCACTTCCCGTCGGAAGAGCCTGTAGCAGCCGGCGAGCATCAGCGGCCTTGTTTCGGCTGGCGGTTTCGCGTTGGAGGTCCGCATGAGATCGTTTTTTGGCGGTGCGATTTTGGTGCTGTTGTTGGCCGGGAATGCCGTCGCGGAGCCGGTCATTCTGGTCAACGGCAAATTGCGGGTCGCTGATGCGGCGACTGACGCGTGCCTCGCCAATTGCGCGACGCAGAACGAAAGCTGCAAACGCGTGTGCCCGATGACGCTCAGCACGCCCTGCATCAGTTCGTGCGACAGTCAGGCCCAGACCTGCCGGCAGAGTTGTCAGGGCAGGTAGGCAGGAGAGCTGATAAGCGGCGTCAGCAGGCTCCGCGGATCCTCGATACCAGACCCTCTAGAAAAGGCACGCCAGCTGCTCTGGCGCTAGCGTATGCGGAGGGGCGGGGTACGAGCGCCAGCGAGAATGGCGTCGCGGCAGCGGGGCTGGCCGCGGGAGGGCAACAATGGAGTGATGGTTAAGGGGTAATAAAGCAGCTTTGCCGAGATCTCTCGATCTGATCTGTTTGCAGGCGGGGCCCAATGGCGCGCCGGAACCGGGGTGTAGGTCCCCCGATCAGCAGTGGGACGAACCGGATTTTGTCGGTCTGCCCGCTGAATTCTCTCTGGCTCGCCGAATGCCCAGGATGATCCTTGCGGCGGCGATACCGAGCGCGCCGGCAGCGACCTTCTCCACGGCGTCGGGCCACGTTCCATGACGGTCCGGTGTCAGGGTTTGCAGGATCTCAAGAGCGGCTGCCCCTCCGAGCACCACGGCGCAAACCAGGATGAGGCGGCGCGGATAGGCCAGGGCAAAGAGCGCGCCAAGCGCCGCAAAGGCCAGGACATGCTCGACATGAGCATAGGCTTTCATCTGTGTGTGCAGCATGAATGGCTGCAGCTTGTAGTAGATCGCATAGACGAATTTGGAGTGAGTCAGCGTGCCGTACACGATCAGCGCGACCAGGATCCACGCTGAAGCGGCGATCATCCTGTTAATGGTCTTGCGGCTCATGAATTGGATCAGACGAAGCCCTTCCCGCGACCTAGAAGACTAGCGCACCGCGCTGTTGAACAAGGATCTGTTCCGTGTCCCTCCTCACTCGGTGAACTACGTCGCTTTCTCTTGCTGCGCGGGAACATGACTGCAGCTTTCCTCGCATCGAACCTTGGCTCAGAGAGAGCAAAACCCATAAGGAAATGGCAACGCTCGCACGCAACGATGGCGACGAACATCAATGCACGGAACGCCGCCCGCTCTCCTTCTGCTGGGTCAGCTTGGACTGGGTCTGCGAGATCGCCTCGCGCAGTTTCAGGACTTCCGCGTAACGGATGCTCAGCGACTTGGGGGCAGGTTGACCTGAGCTCGGCTTCGGATTCTGTCGTCGACGCTTCACTTTGAACGTACTCCACGCCAAACTGCTTCAGCAAAACAGGAATGTTTTTGTTCAACTTTTACGCGAAGGCAAGCTACTGAGTTTCAGCAAGAACCTCAACGGAAGTTCCCGGTTAAGCTTGATGCAGCCGAAAAAGGTTAAATCGGGAACTGGAAGATTAATCCGGGCGTTGCTGAGGAGTTCAAAGAAAACGCCGAGCGCTACACGGCTCAAAATGCTCTGAGCTGGCGGCTCGATCCTAATGCCGCAGCCGAAATCGAAGCCCGCCTTTCGGCTCATGGCTTCGACCGGCTCTCCATAAGCATGGAACCTATCTGCAGGCAAGAGAACAGTACCTGCTGTTTGAAGGGCTCATGAACTCGGCCTATCTTCACAGAATGAACCTGCTCCGAGGGATCATGGCCGCCGTCGTGCAAAGGCGCTGAGCACGCTCAGCAGCGGCCCGAAATGAATGGGGCCCCTTAATCGCAAAGCCTCTAGAACTGGCATTTAGCCCAACTCGCCCCTAACGTCTCCGTTTTGGCTCAAGGCTCGCGTATTGAGAGCCTTCCTAGCCGGTTCCAATGCGTGTCTTTTGATAGCCGCGATGCAGGATCGCTTGCCACCAATGACGGTTGTCGCAGTACCAGCGGACAGTCTTGGCCAGTCCGGTTTCAAAATTCTCTTCAGCTTGCCAGTCCAGCTCGCGTTCGATCTTGGAGGCGTCGATTGCGTAGCGGCGGTCGTGACCAGGTCTGTCGGTGACGAAAGAAATCAGTCGTCGACGAGAGCTCTCCTGTCCGGGGGCGATTTCATCCAGGAGATCGCAGATGCTTTGGACGACGTGGAGGTTGGTTCGTTGGTTGCGGCCGCCCACATTGTACGTTTCGCCAACCACGCCTCGTTCAAGCACAAGTGTAAGCGCTCTGGCGTGATCTTCGACGAAGAGCCAATCACGTATGTTCTGGCCGTCGCCGTAAACGGGCAAGGACTCACCCGCAAGACCCCTGATGATCATGTGCGGGATGAGCTTCTCAGGAAAATGATAAGGCCCGTAATTATTCGAGCAATTCGTTACGATGGTGGGCAGCTCATAGGTCTCCCGCCAGGCGCGGACCAGATGGTCGGAAGATGCCTTGCTGGCCGAATAGGGCGAATTGGGAGCATAGGCGGTCTGTTCGGTGAAGAGACCCTCTTCGCCCAGTGATCCGAAGACCTCGTCAGTTGAGATATGCAAGAAACGAAACTGAGCGCGGCGTTCGCGCGTGAGGGATCGCCAATGCCGCAGTGCTTCCTGCAGCAGGTTAAATGTGCCGACGATGTTCGTCTTGATGAATTCGGCGGGACCGTCGATCGAGCGGTCGACGTGGCTCTCCGCGGCGAGATTCATCACCGCGTCGGGCTGGTATTTTTCGAACAGCTTGCGAAGCGCCTCCGGCTCGCAGATGCATTGATGCTCGAACGCGTAATTGGGATTCGCGGCCGCTCCTGGCAAGGAAGCCAAGTTGGCGGCATAGGTCAGCTTGTCGATGTTGACCACTCGGGCGCCCGTGTCGCGCAGGAGATGGCGTATCACCGCCGAGCCGATGAATCCGGCGCCGCCTGTGACAAAAACCGTGAATCCCGCAAAACGCACTAACCAATTCCTTTAACTGAAGCCATTCAGGCGATGAACGACCTGGCGACGGATTTCAGATATTCGCCATAGCTGCTCTTGGCCGTCATCTCGGCCAGCCGGTTGAAAGCCTCCAGCGAGATGTAACCCTTCCTCAATGCAATCTCTTCCGGACACGCAATACGCAGACCTTGCCGCTGCTCTAGGATCTGAACGAAGTGGCTTGCTTCAACAAGGGAGGCATGGGTGCCGGTATCGAGCCAGGCAAAGCCACGGCCGAGGACTTCGACGAAGAGGTCTCCTCGTTCAAGGTACGCCTTGTTGACATCGGTGATCTCGATCTCGCCGCGTGCAGAGGGGCGAACATTTGCGGCGATGTCGAGCACGTCGTTATCGTAGAAGTAGAGGCCGGTCACGGCCACGTTGGATTTGGGATGCTTGGGCTTTTCCGAGATCGACCGGGCCTTGCCCGAGACGTCGAGCTCGATCACGCCGTACTGCTCGGGCGTGTTGACGGCGTAGCCAAAGACGGTTGCACCGGTGATGCGGCCGGCCGCTTTCGCCAGCATTTCCGGCAAACCGTGTCCATAGAAAATGTTGTCGCCCAGGATCAGAGAGACGGAGCTGTTGCCCACAAAATTGCGGCCAACAATGAATGCGTCCGCCAGCCCGCGCGGCGTTTCCTGGGTGGCATACGAGAACTGCAGCCCGAGGTTGGAGCCGTCGCCCAAGAGGCGCTGAAACAGGGGCTTGTCGGTTGGGGTCGAAATAATCAGAATTTCCCGAATTCCCGCCAGCATCAGCGTCGACAGCGGATAATAAATCATCGGCTTGTCAAACACCGGCAACAACTGTTTGGAAACAACTGTCGTGACCGGGTAGAGGCGAGAACCGGTTCCCCCGGCGAGAATAATGCCCTTCATAGCCCCTCACAGATTTACCAATGGGAAAGTATCAAATAGTGTGCGTCGCACAAGTCTGGTATTTCCACACGGTAAATGGCGTTTGGTCGCGGAATCTGCCGCATGCGAGTGGTTGTAACGGAGCTAAACGAGGTTTTGATCGTGGAGCCGCAGCTGTTCGGCGATCAGCGCGGCTTTTTCCTCGAGAGCTATCAGCTGAAGCGCTACGCGGAGCACGGTATTGCGCGGCCATTCGTTCAGGACAATCTGTCGCGCTCGGGCTGCGGGGTGGTCCGCGGGCTTCATCTTCAGAATCCCCTGACGCAGGGAAAGCTTGTCAGCGTCTTGAAGGGCAGGGTGCTGGATGTTGCGGTTGATGTTCGCCTCGGAAGCCCCACGTTTGGCCGTCATGTTGCTGTTGAACTGAGCGACGAAAACCGCCGGCAATTGTGGGTCCCGCGCGGCTTCGCGCACGGCTTTGCAGTTTTGTCCGAAGCGGCTGATTTCTTCTACAAGTGCGACGAATACTATAGTCCCAAGGACGAGATTGCGGTGAGATGGAATGATCCCGCATTGGGCATCGACTGGAAGGTTGCGAGCCCCGCGCTCTCAGCGAAGGATGCCGCAGCTCCCCTGCTTGCCGACGTCAAGAACCTGCCGCTCTACGGACAGGTTTGATGCGCATTCTTCTGACCGGAACGAGCGGGCAGGTCGGGGGCGCCTTGCTGCCGCTGTTGCAGCGAAACGACATTGTTCTTGCTCCGAAGCGCGATGAGTTTGACCTATCTCGACCCGAAACCCTGACCGAGAGGCTTGCGGCCCTCAAGCCGGATCTCATCGTCAATCCCGCGGCCTATACGGCGGTCGACCGGGCCGAGGATGAGCGCGAACTTGCTTTCCGGGTGAATGCCGAAGCGGCCGCCGTCATGGCGCAATGGGCGGCGCAACACGGCGTGCCTTTGATCCACTTCTCGACCGATTATGTCTTTGACGGCTCGGGCACCGAGCCCTGGCGTGAAGACAGCGAGCCGCGCCCGCTGTCCGCCTATGGCGCGAGCAAGCTCGAAGGCGACAGCGCGATCATCGCCGCGGGCGGTGCGCATCTGATCGTCCGTACGTCGTGGGTCTATGCTGCGAAGGGCACCAACTTCCTCAATACCATTGTGCGTCTTGCAAAGGAGAGAGAGGAGCTTCGCATCGTCGCGGACCAGGTCGGGGCGCCCACCTCTGCCAGTGTGATTGCGGATACCATTTCGGAAATCCTGTCCGCGAGAAGATCGGATCTCGGCCGCGCGTTCGACCAATGCAAGGGCGTTGTGAACGTGGCCTGTCAGGGCGAGACAAGCTGGCACGGTTTTGCCGCGGCCATCGTGGCGGGGCTCGCATCCCGCGGCGCAGCCTTGAACGTCAAGCGCATCATCCCGATCCGAACGGATGAATTTCCAACCAGGGCAAGGCGCCCGGCGAATTCCAGGTTGAGCCTTCAGCGCCTGTGCCGCGAGTTTGATGTGAGCCCGATCTCGTGGGATCAGGCGATCGAGCGTGAGCTGGACCTGATGACTAACGCTTAGGGTTTTGCGGCAACTTGACGTCGGTCACGCGGAAGCCCTTGGCAAAGACGCTGTGCCGGATCGAGTCCCAAAGGAGACGAGGCGGCCTGTTGTCCACCTTTCCGGACAGCATGGTCCTCGCGCGCGACAGGCAAAGGCCCGAGATGGTGGCTAGATCGGCGAGGGCAGCGTAGGCCGGGCCGTGGTTCTTGAGGAAGTATCTGCGCCGGGCGTCCAGCATATAGCCTGGCAGCCGCCGGGGAGTGCGGTTGACGCCGGTCGATTGGCCGACAAGATGAACCACGCGGCTCGACGGCACATACCAGGTCGGCCAGCCCTTCTTCCTCGCGTTAAAGCAGAAATCAATATCATCGAAATAGGTGAAGAAGCCTTCGTCCAGCAATCCGACATCATCGAAGACTTGACGCCTGACGATCATGCTGGCGCCGGCGACCCAGTCCGTGAGGATGGGGTGATCGACCACCGGGGGGGCGACGATCCAGCGCTCGAGCAGCTTGCTCACCACGCCCAGCCTGAGCGTGCCCTCCAGTTCGCTCAGTGGCGATTGGAAGCGGAACGCCGATCGCTGGGGTGTCCCGTCCGGATCCTCGAGGCGGCTGCCTGCGATGCCGACCTTCGGGTTCTGGTCCATGAAGTCGACCAGGGCCTTGAAGGCGTTGGGGCGAACGATCGTATCGGGGTTCAGCAGCAGGACGTATTGCGGCGGCTCGGCCGATTGCAGCGCCGGGCGAATGACGACATTGTTGCCGCCGGTGAAGCCGAGATTGACATCCTGCGCCGTCAACGAACACCAGGCCTGCCAGCCATTGGCGGTGATCGCGAGCTGGATCTTTTCGGCCGAGTCGTCGCCCGTGCCGTTCTCGCAGACCACGACCCGCGTGCCCGGCACGCTCGCGATCTCCGCCGCCACCGAGTGCAGGCAGTCGACCACGAGGTCCGCGACGCGGAAGTTTACGATGACGACTAATAGTTTCATGGATTCGGATATACTGCTGCCGGAAAGGCATTGAATAGATTAATAGCTAACCGCGATCCAGAGCCAGCGGGCAGAAGAATGCCTGTAAAGCTTGATCGGTTTACCCGATCAAGCTTTACTTTCTCTTGTGGGGTAAATCGATGTCCAGCCTGTTGAGCCGTCGTGAGTTCCTGGCTGCAACGTCTGGCGCTGCTCTTGCGGGGATTGACCCGCAGTTGGCGCCGGCACAGTCGAACAAGAGCCTTAGTTCAACTCACCACGGTAAGCTGCAGGTAAATCTCTGGATTCCGAGCTTGTTCGCCGATTTCCCCCTCATCGATATCTTCAAGCTGAGTGATCGGTTTTGGGAGGTGCCGGGGGCGAAAGAAGACTTTTACGAGCTTATCGGAGAGAACGGCTATCCGACGAGGATGGCAAACGGCGCGTCCTTCTATCAGACCTATTGCATCGGCTATCTGACCGCGAACGACAACTGGGTAATAACGTGGGAAGGGGCTGGCTCCGTTACAATTGGTGGGCCAACAGCAGGCGTAAGCTACGCCCTTGTCTCTAAGGCATCTAACAGGCTCGAGTACTCAATCACGTCGTCGGCCCTGGCTTTCGGCACCGGCTTTCGACTTATCGTTCGTATAACTGGCATCACGAGACCGATTTCGAACATTCGCATTTTTCGGAAGAGCCACGAGCCGCTCCTCAGTGCGGGTCAGAAGTTCAACCCGGATTTCCTGGCGCTGTATCGAGGGATGGGACGCATTCGATTCATGGATTGGATGTACACCAACGTCAACCCGATCGCGCGCTGGCAGGATCGTACAACGGAGCAGAGCTGGAATTGGCTCGGATACAATTTCCATCCAGCAAGCTACGCCGGGACTTGTACCCGCTCTGGAAGCTCCTATCGATCAGCACACGCTATCTCTGGTAATCCAGCGAAATGGGTGAACGGCCAGATGATACAATGCGTGCTGCCCAGTCCACCGGTCTTTGTCAGTATAACAGCCTTTGCGAACGGACCGAATCCGACTATCACCGCGCAAGGTCACGAACTGCAAACCGGAGATGTGGTCTCGTTCCACTCCATGCCGGGCAGCTTTCTTGCTCCGACCCCCACCTTCCCAAACCAAACAGAAGGGAAGTTTTTCACCATTTCCGTGATCGATGCAGACAACTTCGTCGTGAATGGCCTCGATAGCAGTAAGTGGGGCGCCTACACCGGAGGCGGCTTCGTCGCTAAGCAGGTCACGCTGTCAGTTGGCGCATTGCCAACGAAACCGGTGCTATCGAATGTGCTCGGCAGCGTTGGGAGAATAACGCTCACATCCAATGCAGGCTCGCTGTTTACGCTGGTGTATGACGAAATCGCGGATGGATTGTCTCTCGCAGTGGGGCCGACGGCGGCTGGTGTCCCGTTCGGCCTTAGTGTGGAGACGCTGGTTGATCTTGCCAATGAGCTGAAGGCCAGTCCGTGGTTTTGCGTCCCAACTTATGCTGACGATGACTTTGTCAGACAGTTCGCAACTTACGTCAAAAATAGGCTCGATCCTGAACTCGTCGCCAGCTTCGAATATTCCAATGAAGTCTGGAACGTAGGATGGGGCCTGATCCCGACGGGCGCTTGCCAGCAGCGGGCTCAGCGTCTGTGGGGTATTCTCGGTATCGACGGGTACAACAATTACTACGGGTTCCGTGTTGCCCGGATTATGTCGATCGTTTCCGATGTCTTTGCCGGCCAGATGCATCGCGTCAACAGAGTGATGTCGGTCTTCACTGCGGCTCCCGGCGGAGGGCAAAAGGTCTCGCGATTTCAGGCGCCTGCAGCAAGACTCGACCATTCTCCCACCAGTTTTATTGATTCGATCGCTATCGCGCCTTATCTGGAATCCAATCGCGCCAATACGGCAAACACTGAATTCGTTGCGGCCTACAAGGCCGGCGGCGCCGCGGCAGAAAGCGCGTTGCAATGGCTCGACAACAAGCTGCGCACCAACAACGGCGATAAGGGATCTGCCTTTACGTTGGATTATTGCACGAGCGTCTTGTTTCCGGCTTGGAAAGCTATCGCAAACTCGCCGGCACCCGGAACTGGCAGCAAGAAGCTGTGCATGTATGAAGGTGGCTGGGGCTACATTCCTAGATTGGAAAAGCTGTTCGGACCCAATCCCTACGGGGGAGTAACCATCTCTGAGGCCGACGTACTGGGCTTTTTTTCCGGATACTATGCAAGCAAGTACTTCGCTCAGACACTCTCAGCCTATCTTGAAGCATTCACCCGGGCAGGAGGAGAGTATCCGAGCCAGTATTGCCTTGTTGGGGGGTGGGGCGCAGGGGGGATGTGGGGGGTCATCGCACCAAACATGTATGCCACCAGAACGCCCGCGTATTTCGTTCTTGCTGATTTTAATTCACAAACGTGATAACGGTCTCACCCATGAAAATTCAACATCACGTATATAGAGCAATCGAGCGCATGGGTATCCGTGCCGGCCTGAGAAAGCCCGTACCCTCGATGAAAGATTTCGCTCTGACAGGAAGCGAAATCCAGGCCTTCAAAGATGGGGCAGGGGGCGGCGTCAAGGCAGCTTTTCTTGGGGCACAGAAGCGTCCCGCGCACAAGTGGACCCACTACCTTGATATCTATGAACGATATCTGTCGAACTACCGCGATAAACCGATCTCCTTTCTGGAGATCGGGGTAATGTCGGGAGGCTCACTCGATATGTGGCGAAGATATTTCGGTGAGCCCGCAACCATCGTTGGGATCGATATAGATCCCACATGCGCTGAGCGTGTCGATCCACCAAATATTGTACGCATAGGTTCGCAAGACGACCGACGTTTCCTTGAGGGTGTAATTAACGAATTCGGTGCACCGGATGTCGTTCTAGACGATGGCTCTCACATTGGCAGGCACCAGCGAGCCAGCTTCGAAATTCTCTTTCCTCATTTGAAAAGCGGTGGCCTGTACATCATTGAGGACGTGCACACCGCTTATTGGCCTGACTGGGAAGGCGGCTACAAGCGCAATGGCTCGATCATAGAGTACACCAAGCAGATGATCGATGACCTGCACGGCTGGTATCACAATCGACGAACCACCACTCCAGCCAAGGATGAGATCGGAGCGATACACCTCTATGATTCGATCATCGTCATCGAAAAGAACGGGAAAGGCAAACCTGGTTTCTTAGCTAGTATCTAGGTTGCCGCGTGCTTGTCTGGACCGTTATGCCCTGTAAGGAAATAGTTTTGCCGGTAGAAGGCGCGCATGCCTAACTGGTTTGCATATACGGCGCTCGTTTGCTGGCCGATCATTTCGATGTTTTTGTTTGCCAGGCTGACGTTAGCCAAAGCGACGGTTTGGACCATATTAGGAGCGCAATACTTCCTGCCGGCGGCGACTGTCATCAAGATTCCGATGGTGCCGCAGTTCGACAAGGCCTCCATTCCGAGCCTTTGTGTCTTGGTCGGTTGCATGGTTCGCGGCCAGAAAATTCGCAGAGACAAAACATCTTACGTCGCCGATGTTCTGATCGGCATGTATGTCTTGGGCCCTCTCGCGACTTCGATCTTCAACGGCGACCCGGTTGTTGTGGGTAGAACTCTTATTCCCGGGGTGGACGCCTACGACGGAGGCTCGGCGTTGTTGCTGGCGGCTATTGCTCTCTTTCCTTTCCTTGTTGGACGCCTGTTTCTCGGCACGACCTCGGCGCTGGCCGACTGCCTGCGCGCCCTCGCCTGGGGCGGCATTTGCTATTCTGTTCTGCTGCTCTTTGAAATGCGGATGAGCCCGCAGTTGCATTACTGGGTTTATGGCTTCACGCCGTCAGACTTTGTTCAACAAATAAGAGGTGAAGGCTTTCGACCCATGGCGTTTATGGGGCATGGCCTGATCGCGGGCTTTTTCACAATGGCCAGCTTCGCAGCAGCCGCTGTCCTGAGCAGGTCTGGCTTCAAATTGGGAAGGATACCGACGAATGGTGCCGTTGCATATCTCGGAGGAATCTTGCTCCTTTCCAGGAGTTTGGGAGCCACGCTATATGGCGTGCTCCTGTTTCCATTCGTCAAATGGGGCAGCGCAAGAGTGCAGTCATTTTTGGCTGTCAGCCTGGTGTCCGTCGCCCTTGCTTTTCCCTTGGTACGCTACGCGAATATCGTTCCGACGGGGGCAGTGCTGGGGATGTTTGAAGCAATCAGTCCGGACCGGGCGCAATCTCTTGCCGTTCGGTTTCTGAATGAAAACATCCTGCTCGAAAAAGCCTCGGAGCGGTGGCTTCTGGGATGGGGGCGATACGGGCGGAGCCGGGTCTACGGGGAGGAGAGCGGCAAGGATATCTCAGTTACTGATGGCCGTTGGATTATCGATTTAGGTCAACATGGGCTGCTCGGTTTCATCGCCGAATTTGGGCTCCTGTCGCTTTGCGTGATCCGGGCGGCTAATACGTCTTTCCGGGCAGCGCAGGAGCGGCTCCTTATAGTCGGGGCCAGCCTATTGTTGGCGATAAATGTAGTCGAGTTGATCCCGAACTCAACACTCACTCCGTGGAGTTTCCTGTTGGCGGGAATGTTGCTGGGAAGAGCTGAAGCAAAAAGTGCCGCGGCAGATGTACAGAAAAACAAGGATTATGCGGCTGGCTATCATTTCAGTAAGGTGCACGGGGGTGGTTGAGCTATGGTGGTAGCGCTGCGAAGCGATTCCGGTAAGATTGAGGTCATCAATCTAAGATCACGACCCGACAGACGGGACGCGATGAAACGCGAGCTGGAGCGAATTGGGTGGCAGGCTGATTTCTTCGAAACGGAAAAGCCGTCGGATGCAGCCGGCTTTCCGTCTGTGGGCGCGCGTGGGTGCTTCGAAAGCCACTTGGCGGTACTCAGACGCAATAGGGGAGTTGATCGCCTGGTGGTGTTGGAGGACGATGTAAACTTCGCCAGAGATTTCGGCCACCTGTGGAGCGAGGCAGAGCGCGAGCTCGAACGTGTTGACTGGTCCATCTGTTATCTCGGACATCAACTTCCAGTTGAGAAATTCGGGCTCATCCTTCTGGATTCATCGCAGGCCGTCAGGTGCTCTCATTTCCTAATGTTCAATGGGCTGTCTTTGGCGCAAATCATCGCAGAATTGGAAGTGATCTACTCTCGACCGCCGGGGCATCCTGATGGAGGACCGATGCATGTGGATGGAGCCTACAGCACTATCCGCGCGCAGAGGCCGCACCTAAAAACATACGCGTACGTGCCCTCTCTCGGATATCAGCGTTCATCCCGCACAGATATAGCCGACGATAAGTGGTTCGATAGGAGCAGTGTCCTGCGCCCGCTAGTTGATCTCGCCCGTCGTGCCAAGGATGCTTTTAGGCATTGAGTGACCTCGTGAGACCTCGCATTCTTAATATTCTGGTGGATGGTCGCCCCGGCACAAGAACGCGGGCGTTGCAGATCGGCAATCTGGAGTTCGAGGTTGTTGACGTCATACTTGGTTCTGGCTCAGCCTGGTTGTTGTTGCTCAAGGCCCTGTTCATTCCGCGCCGATTTGGCCAATTCGATGCAGTCATGACCAGTGAGTACTTTTCCTCGTTTGCGATCAACTTCCGCCTGTTGGCTACGCTCTGTCCCACGCCGCACATCACGGTTGGGTTGAATCAAAGTCGTCAACTCTTGAAGTCCGGGCATGCCGCTATCGATGGAGCAATTAATCGAATCTTTGGCAGGGGAGACCTGTACATCATGCACTCCCGGAAGGAGCTGGATCTCTTCAATCGAATTCATCACTTGAACCTGGAAAAGCTCATGTTTTCTCATTGGGGCTTCGATCATCCAGGTGTCGGATCAGACACGTTTAGAACTTGGCCGCGACCGTATGTCTGTCTTGTTGGAAGAAACAACAGAGACGTGGATCTCTTTTGCCAAGTGTGCCGTCAGCTGGATTGCGATGGCGTGATTGTCTGCTCCTCGCATCAGAAAATGCCCCAAGAGTTGCCCGGCAACGTCCACGTGTTCAGGGATCTGGACATGGAACGGGCGATGAGCTGCATTAAGCACGCTCTGGCAAATCTGATCCTTGTGAAGGACGGAGAGCGGGGAGCGGGCCACATTACTGCGGTGGCGGCAATGCTCCTCGAAACACCTCAGATTGCCTCAACCGTGGAGGTGCTCTCCGACTATCTCATCGACGGCTATAATTGCCTCGCGGTGCCAATCGGCGATGCGGATGCTATTCGGGACGCAATCGCGGCCATTTTGAGCGCGCCCGATATGTCCGCTGAATTGGCGAGCAACGGGCGTGAGTACGCCGGAAGATGGCTTTCGCACCAGGCTGCGACAGAAAGGGTCTTCGCCGCCGTCCACAAGATCCTATGTGGCGAAAGCGTGCAAGCCGTTGACCCCGAATGGTTGCGATACTTTTCGTCGGTGTCTAAACCAAGGCCCAACTTGTAGATTCGGCTCAACGACTTTTAGAGAATTGTCTTGCCAGCGAAGCGGAACCTGCGAAGCCGAATCATTGAAGCTGCGGCTTGGGGATTCGGGAGCCAGGTGTTTGCCCAAGGCTTTCGCTTTGCCTTGAACCTGATGTTGACGCGCTTGCTCGCGCCGGATCTCTTCGGATTAATGGCGATTGCGAACGTGGCGATGATAGGCATCGCAATGATTTCAGATGTCGGCCTTGGTCCTAATATCATCCGCAGTCCGCGCGGCCGGAATTCTGATTTTCTGAATACTGCCTGGACCATTCAAGTGCTCCGCGGATTCCTCACATGGATTATAGGCTTGTTGGTAGCATCAGCCATTCTTCTTGCCGGACGTTCCGATCTTGCTCCTCTCGGCAGTGTTTACTCGGACCCGCGATTGCCGACCGTCGTAGCGGCAATTTCTGTGACGGCGCTCATCGCCGGCTTTACTTCCACAAAGGTTCATGAGGCTCGAAGATCACTCCATGTCGCTCGTCTGACCCTTAACGAGATCAATGCGCAGCTTATCAGTGTGGCCTGCATAATCGGCTGGCTCTGGTTCGACCGGTCGGTCTGGGCTCTTGTCGCGGGTGCAATCAGCAATTCGGCTGCGGCCACTTGTCTAAGTCACATCAACCTGCCCGGGACATCCAATCGTTTCCGGTGGGATTCGGCCGCAGCTTCCGAGATATTCAAGTTTGGCGCCTGGATTTTCGTTTCATCTCTCTTGACTTTTGCGGCAGCGAACAGCGATCGCCTCCTCCTCGGAGCGCTAATGAATTCAAGTCTGCTTGGGATTTACAGTATCGCATTTGGGCTATTCAGTGCCATCGAGCAGTTGGCGTCCCGAATGATCGGGATGGTGTCGCTCCCGGCGATAAGCGAGACCGTACGAGACCGTCCTGCACACCTAAGCACCATTCACTATCGTTTTCACCGCATAATTGCGGGCGCGATGTATTTTGCTGCAGGTACGCTCTTCACTGCCGGACATGCATTGGTTCGCTTCTTCTACGATGCGCGCTATGATGACGCAGGCTGGATGCTGCAGATCCTATCCCTGGCACTGATAAGCGTGCCATCACAAGTGACACATCAGACCTTCATCGCAAAGGGCGAGCCAAAGCTAGCCTCCATGGTTTTGGTCGGGCGACTTGTGATTCTTTTTCCAGCCGTACTTGGAGGATTTTCGCTGTTCGGCGTGCGAGGCGCGCTTGGAGGGCTGGTAATCAGCTTTCTTTCCGCGATTCCAGCGACCGCCATCATCAGTATGCGACTCGGAATATTTCAGATGAAGAACGAATTGCTTCCTCTACCGACTTTCTTCGTGGGGTTGGGCGTTGGATACGCGGTGGCTGTTGCACTCAATCTTGTCGATTAGCGTGCTTGATCATTGTGATGGAAACGCAGCTTTGGGAATTCACGGAGCATCGACATTTGCTTAAGTATTCGCGTGTGCAAGTTCTAACGCTTTAGGGGGGAAAGATTAGCAAGGGAACTCTCCGAAAAGAGCGGCCTCAGACAACTTGGTTGGTGATTACACCGAGTGTACCGGCGTGTCTGGACGACGGCATAATTTTCATGGACGAAAAGGCTGTAGCCGGTCTCCGGTTATATGCGGATCTCTGGCCTGGTCGAGTCCGCTGCATCTTTCGTGCTGGGCCAAAATCGAGCATTGCTTTCGGAGGGGCGTACGATCCCAACGATTTGCCATTCGAGGTGAAACTTGTCCCTGATGGCACCCAAGTTTCAGATGCGGACTTATCTGACGCCTCGGTTGTTTTGGCCTCGGGCGACAACTGGCTGGACTTCCCGATTGCCGAACAGGGAAAGCGGCTCGGATTCCGAGTGTGCTTCGTCATCGAATATACGCTATCAACTCGAGCAACTATCGCTTTCTTATCCAAGATGTCCATATTCAAAAAGATACGATCCCTAGTATGGTTGTTACACAAGGAGATGCAGCGCCGCGCAGCCTTTAAGAAAGCCATGTTTCTCCAATCGAATGGCATTCCCGCGGCAGAAAGTTACGGGGAGTGCTGTCGGAGTGTGTTGACTTTCTTCGATACTCGACTCTCACGAGCTCAAATGGCTACTTCGAAAGATGTGAGATCGAAGGTGCGACGTCTTCAAAGCGGAGCGCCACTTAGGCTGGTCTATACGGGACGACTTGAGCGGATGAAGGGGGCGGAGCATCTAGTGGAGGTAGCTCGCCAACTTCAGATACCATTTACGTTGGATATTTATGGCGACGGCACACTTCGAACTGAGATGCAGGATGCCATAAGAAGGTGGTCATTGAACGATCGCGTGAGGATTCATCAGCCGATAGATTTCTCGACGGCCTTGATACCTATGCTGAGGACTGAGGCCGACCTGTTTTTGTGTTGCCATGTACAGTCCGATCCATCATGCACTTACTTAGAGACCCTCGGTTGCGGCGTGCCAATCGTAGGTTATGCTAACCGCGCCTGGAAAGGTCTCCTCTCGAAGGCCGACGCAGGGTGGTCTGTACAATTGCGTAGGCCAGCTCTCATGGCGAAAAAAGTGGAAGAGTTACACGGCTCGCGAGATGAACTGTGTAGTAAGATAGACGGAGCCATATCATTTGCACGAAAGCACAGCTTTGAGGATGAGTTTCGTCGCCGTGTAGAACACTTAGTCCAGCTTTCTGCAGAAGAGGACACTTTCCTTCAGGCTCGGGATTAGGTAATGCGCAAGCTTCTGCGGTCGCAAGTACATCATGGCAGCGGTTTGCGCGACGTACTGATCGAAATAGCCGCTTGAGCGATGCAAGTCATTGCATCTTTGTGATCGGTGGCCAGCTCACTTCGATTATCGAAACAGGGATGCAATCGTACATCGCTGCGAGTTTGAGATTTCGGCTATTTTTCTGATATTCAGATGCCGATCAGGCCGCGAAAGTAGACCTTCAATCCGCTTTAATAGACGGTCGTCATCGACCGATAGTTCTTCGACTAGGTTCTGCTCCATATCTGTTGCCAGCGTAAAGTCTCGGCACTTGTCAGAATAGGCGATCAAGAGCGAGGGTACTCCAGCTATCATAGCGAGCCCTGCCGAATGCAAGCGGATTCCCACAAATGCCTCGCACTCCGCGGCCTGTCGCATAAAGAGGCGTGCATCACGATAGTTCCGGATAATTTCGAACCGACCTTCTTCCAACTTGGAACTCTCTAGAACGCGAACGGTGGCTTTCTCATCCTCTGGATTGACTACAAAAATTCGGAGGCGGAAATCTCGTGAGAGTTCGACCATCACCCGTTCGATTTGGCGCTCGAATAAGATCTGGTTGCCGTGGCTGAGAACGTCGCCGATATTGATTCCGAACAGGCGATCCTCAGTCTGAGATCTGGGGCGGCGTTGGTCCGCTAGGTCATGGTCATACAGCAGGATTGCCGCATCACCGAATACACTAGCAGAGGCCCCCAACCTTTCGGCGGTCTGCTTTGAAAGTGGGCCTCGTAAGCCGACGTATGCTGCGTGCCTCAACAAGTACGCCCAGCGCTCCACGCTATTCGTCCAGCTCTCTATTTGTTCCTCTAAGAGCGAAATGCCGGTCCCAAGCACCGTTATTCTGGATCCCTGCCGGGATCGATTTTCGACGTAGTCGAGCCAGCCATTTTGAGCTTCAGGGCCGCCACCATGGATTAGGGTGCCTCCGCCGACGACCAAGTCGCGCCGTTTACGGCGGAGTATTGCGGCGTTAAGTAGCCGGTTTCCGGACCCGACCACAGGCACCGCGTGTCCGGCCGGGAGTGCAGAAAGGCCCGCCGTCCTCATCGCCTCGTCGCCGAGATTATCGGCATCGTACATACCAAATATCTCGATTGTCCGGCCTGTATTCAGAAAAAAGTCGGTCAGTGAGGCTATTCGCTGAATATTCATCGTGAGTGCTCTAGCACTGCTCCACTGGTTATCTCGGCTTTGTTAGACCTTATATTCAATCAACCCGCTCCGCCTTCGTCGCAGTCGCGACAGCGCGAACCACATTACTCCCTCGGCTTCGGGAAAACGAGCGAGTACGTGGAATACGGCGAGTGGAGTCCGTTCGGGATCTTTTGCTCGCAACCATAGCCGAAGCATCTGGAGCGGATAGATCAACCAGGCCACAAGGCCGGCCGGCCAGAATGCGACCGACGCGATCAGGCACGCCAGCGGAAGCAATGCGCCCCATACAACCGCGCGGGCCGTTTCACGCAGCCAGTGGCCGTGCCGACGGCCATGCAGAAATGCGCCCTCGGCAAAGGCGTGGCCGCTCCTCACCACCCGTCGCCACCATTGGCCGAAGTTCGTGATCGCGGCGTCGTGGCTGGTCATCTCGGCCGGCAGGCGATGGATTTGCCAGCCGCTTGCCCGCAGCCGAACGCAAAGCTCGGGCTCTTCGCCGGCGATCAGGTCGGATCGATAGCCTCCCGCCGCCGACAACGCCTTAGCCCGCAGCATGACGTCTCCGCCGAAAGCCTTGGCAGGTCCGAGCGGCACATCCCATTCGATGTCGCACAGGCGGTTGTAGATCGAGCGTTCGCGAAAGCGTTCGCGTCGTCGTCCAAATGCAGCGCAGACCTCCGGATGCGATTCCAGGAAGGATAGAGCCGACGCTGGCCAGTCCGGGTGCAGTTCGCAGTCGCCGTCGATGAACTGCACGAAGGCGATCTCGGGGAAGCGCTGCATCAGCTCGCGAAAGCCTTCGTTGCGTGCGCGGGCGGCCGTAAAAGGCTGTTCGGGTGAGAGCTCGTGAACGGGAACGCCGTGGTCGCGAACCCAGGCCGGCGACCCGTCGCTCGAGCCTGAGTCGACGTAGATGATCGGGGCATCCGGCGGCAACGAGCGGATGCACGCCTTCAGGCGCTCGCCCTCGTTCCGGCCGATGACTACATAGCCGATCCGTTGCGACATCAGCGCAGCCCGCCCGCGCTTTCAGCGCTGGCCATAGATTCTTGCGTAGGCCACGACGTTATCACCGCGTTCGCCCTGATCTCGGAATGAGCAGGTATCACCACCGGTCCAAGGATCCTGGCCCCGGCACCGACATCAACGTGTCCTTCCAGGACAGGCAGCCCGCCACCGCGGCGGGTGCCGACCGTGACCTGCTGAAACAGAAGGCAGTTGACGCCGATCTTCGCCTCAGGGTGGATCACGATGCCGTTCGGATGCGGCAGCAGCAGCCCGCCGCCGATGTCGCAATTGATCGGAATGTCCGCGCCGGTAACCACGCTCCAGAACCGGTGCTCCAGGACGTAGAGCCTGCGGCGAAGCTTGCAGAATAGTCCCGTCCGTTTCGCAAGGCGCTGATAGCCTCGGATGGTTTTCAGTAGCTGTTTGCCGGGTTGCCAGAAGCTGGTGACCGCCTCGCGCGACCAGTCCGGAACCGTTGCGCTGACTTCCTGCGTCGCTTCAGCCATTGGCTGCCCTGATCGTTTCGTGCCGCCGCGGCTTGATCACCGCCGGCACGCCGATGGCGATCGAGTTGGCGGGCACGTCGTCGAGCACCACCGCGTTGGCCCCGATGATCGAATTGTCGCCGACCGTGATCGCTCCCAGCAGCTTGGCGCCGGCGCCGATGTCGACATTGTTGCCGATGACGGGCGCACAGGGCTCATCGACCCGGCGCAATCCGACCACCACCCCGTTGCGGATCCGGCAATTGTCGCCAAAGCGCGCATAGCCGCTGATGATGATCCCGCCGAAATGATCGATGATGAAATTGCGGCCCACGATCACCTCGCAGGGCAGCTCGATGCCGGTCAGGATCTGCACCAGCTTGAACAGGATCTTGTAGATGAACGAGCACAGCTTGCGAAGCAGGGCAGGGCGCACGCCATAACGCCATCGGCCGAAGCGGTAGACGATCATCACCCAAAAGCCCTGGGCGCCCCAGTCCCGCCCATGGGTTGCAAAATCGGAGCGAATATTGTCGAACATTACACCACCGTGCACGCCATCGTTGGTCGCCCCACGCACCGCTCTCAACATGCGGCTTTATACTGTGCTTGTGTCGTGAGTGCCAAAAGCTTGCAAATTTGGTGAACCGGGCTTGGCCCGATTTTCAATCCGTCAGCACCTGGCTGCCCTTTAATCCGGTCCCCACATTAATCACATAAATCGATTGACTTTTCCCCGGCACGACGTTCGTGTTAGACATTAACTGGTTACGATACGATTTTACCCGAATTCTCGTTGGGGCTCGAAATTTAAGTTCGTGGGGCTTTTGTGTTAAACACCTTGCGTGCGGACCGCCGGGGTCCTGCCCCGGCTGCAGGAGCATTGCCGTTTCCCGCAATGGAACCGGATGCTCACGACGATCTTGCGCGCGATGTTTATGGCCTGCTCGGCGTTCCCGTCGATGCGATCGATTTTCCGGCCTTGCTTGATGGGATGGGAGCGGCTGCCGGAATGGGCTCGCCGTTCCTGATTTCGACGCCCAACGTCAACTTCCTGGTCAAGAGCCAGGAAAGTTCGGACTTTCGCGAGACCCTGTTGCTCAGCGATCTGTGCCTGGTCGACGGCATGCCGTTGATCTGGATCGCCAAGATGCTGGGCATCCCGATCCATGAACGGGTGGCCGGCAGCGATCTTTTCGAGCGGCTCAAGCGGGCCAACGAGCCGGAGCGACGGCTCCGCGTTTTCCTGCTGGGCGGCGCCGAGGACCTCGTCGCCCGGGTGGGGGCAAAGCTCAACGCCGAGAAATGCGGCCTGCAATGCGTCGGCGTGCTCAATCCAGGGTTCGGCACCATCGACGAAATGAGCACTCCGGAGATCATCAACACCATCAATGCGAGCGAAGCCGATCTGCTCGCGGTTTTCTTCGGCGCCGAAAAAGCCCAGGCATGGCTGATCCGCAACCACTGGCACCTGCGCGCTCCCATCCGCGCCCAGTTCGGCGCAACCATCAATTTCGAAGCCGGAACGGTCAGACGGGCGCCGCCCCTGCTGCGGAGCACGGGTTTCGAATGGTTGTGGCGCATCAAGGAGGAGCCGTACCTCTGGCGCCGCTACTGGAATGATGGCCTGACGCTGCTTCGCCTGTTTGTTACCTGCGTCCTGCCGATGAGCCTGCGTGCGAAGGGGCCGGAAAAAGCGACGCTTTCCGTCGAGGCGAGTGAGGACGATCTTTCCGTGAGGATCAGCCTGATGGGGGCAGCTGTCGCAGCCCACGCGGATGGCGCTGTTGCGCACTTTCGCACCGCTCTCAAGGCGCGCAAGCCGGTTGTCATCGACCTGTCGCAAGCGCAGATGATCGATGCCAGGTTCTTTGGAGTATTCCTCATGGTCCGGAAGAATCTCGCCCGACGCGGCCTTTCGCTCCGGTTTACGGGTGTGTCATCCAGCACCCGGCGAACGTTTCGTTTGAACAGATTCGAATTTCTTCTGTCGCACGAAGTGTGATAGCGCAAGTGAATGGTTCGCCATAAGGCTGCTTTTTATCGCCAGGGCACAGCATGACGCATTTGCTTCGTCTAGTTCGTTATAAGTTCCGGTTTCAGGTTGCGGCTTCCCTCGTGGTCGCGGCACTGGTCAGCGGCTGCGGCTCGCCCGAGGACCGCGCGCAATCCCATTACGAAAGCGGGATGGCGCTCATCGCCAAGAAGGATGATCTCAACGCCCGTTTGGAGCTTCTGAAGGCCGTCAAATACAAGAGCGACAAGGTCGAGGTCTGGCGGGCTCTTGCCGGGATCGACGAGCGTACCAAGGCGAACTCGCTTTTCCTGGACCTGCGCCGCATCGTCGAGCTCGATCCGAATGACCTTGGTGCAAGATTGAAGCTTGCGCGCATCATGCTCGCCGGCGGCGCCGCCGAGGCGGCTCTGAAGGTGGTGGACGCGGCCAATGAAGGGGACAAGCCGAGTGCCGCGCTTCATGCCTTGCGGGCGATGATTCTCCTCAGGACGAGGGATACCGGCGGCGCTGTTCGCGAAGCGCAACGCGCGTTGGAGATTGATCCTGGTAACGTGGACGCCGTCACCTTGCTGGCATCCAGGAAGCTCTCGGACCGGGATGTTGACGCAGCCCTGAAGCTTCTGGATTCTCTGCCAAAGGACGTCGCGACGACCGAAGTTCGCGTGCCGCTGCTGAAGGCAGAAATCTTCGCCCGAAAAGGCGACCTGCCGAAGTCGGAACAGATCATTCGCACCCTGGTATCCGAGCATCCTCAGGAGCCCAGCTATCAAACTCAGCTGCTTCGCATCCTGATCGCTCAGCGCAAGCTTGATGATGCGGAGAAGGAGATCAGAAAGAAGGTCGAAGCCGCCAAAGGCAGCAAGGCAGTCCTCGAACTCGTCGGCTTTCTGAATTCCTTCCGGGGCGCCGACGCCGCACGCGCGGAGCTTGAGGCGCGAATAAAGGCCGGCGGCGACGTTTTCGACTATCAGATCGCGCGGGCCGAACTGGATACGGTTCAGAACCGGACCGCCGAAGCAAGGCAGGTCCTGCAAAAGCTCGCAACGGAAGCGGCGAGCCCTGAAAGGCAGGTCGCGGCGAAGCTCAAGCTTGCCCAACTGGAGCTCGGCAAGGGCGATCGGCAATCCGCCGAGACGCTCATTTCGGAAATCTTGTCCAAGGACCGCCGCAACGGAGGTGCCCTCCGGCTGCGCGCGGCGCTCAGCGTCGACAAGGGGCAGACGGATAGCGCGATCGCCGATCTGCGCGAGGCGCTCAACGATCAGCCCAAGTCGCCGGAACTGCTGCTCATGCTGGCGCTTGCCTATGAACGGGCCGACAAGAATGAACTTGCCGACCGTCAATATGCAGACGCGCTGAAATGGTCCAACCTGAACCCGGAGGTCGCTCTTCGATACGTGGCGTTTCTCCAACGCAGGAAGAATGCCGCCCGTGCCGAGGACGTGCTGACCGAGGTTGCAAACCGCAATTCGAATAATCTGCAGGTCTTGTCATCGTTGGCTCAAGTGCGCTTGAGCCGCCAGAACTGGCCTGGGGCTTTGGCCGTGGCCGATGCGCTTCCCCCCAGCAAGGAAGCTCGCGTGCTGGCGGGTGAAATCAGGGCTGCGGCCCTCGAGGGGCAGAACAAGTTCGATGAAAGCATTGCGGCCCTCGAGGAAGCCCACAGGGCGGTGCCCGAGGCGGCGCAGCCGGTGATTGCGCTCGCCTCGGCCTATGTGCGACGGGGAAGGGCCGATCAGGCGACGGCTCTGCTGCAAGACATGAACAAGCGTTACCCCGGAAACGCTCGGCTGCTCGTGCTGCTCGGGCAGACCGAACTTGCCCAAAAGAAGGACGAGGCGGCACTGGCCGACTTCAAGGAAGCGATCTCACGACAGCCGAAAGACCCGGTGGGATACAGTGCATTGTCCGAGTACTACATCCGCAATAAGAATTTCGATGCTGCTGAAAAGGTCGTGCAGGCCGCACTCAAGGAGATCCCGGGAAGTCTCGGTTTTCGGCTCTCGTTGGCAAGTCTTCAAATCCTGAAGGGCAACAACGAAGGCGCCATAGCCGAGTATGAAGCGATCTTGAAGGAGCAGCCTCAATCCCTCGTCGCGGCGAACAACTTGGTCAGTCTGATCCTCGATCATCGTTCAGACAAGGAAAGTCTGGAGAAGGCGTTTTCGCTCTCCGAGGCTCTCAAGGATTCGAATCTACCTCAGTTTCAGGATACGTTGGGGTGGGCTCGCTACAAGCAGGGCGACCTGAAGGGAGCGATTTCAGCATTGGAAACGGCCGCCGCCAAGGCCTCAAATCTGTCTGCTGTTCACTACCATCTGGGGATGACGTATGCGGCGGCAGGGCAGGCTGAGAAGGCCGCGCTGGAGCTGAAGAAGGCGTTTGATCTGGAGCCGGAAGGAACGCCGCTGAAGGAAAGCATTCGCGCCGCGATGAAGTCCAAGGGCTAGGTCAGACTAGTTGCCGGAGGGCAACAGGACGAAGTTGTGGGTCACGGCGAACAGAAGGCTGTGCGAGTCGGCGGGCGAGGTTCCTGATACCGTGGGCGTGCCGGTCACGGGATCGATGATCGTCCCTCCCGTGCTCGCGAAGCGATGCTGGTAGCGGTACGTGAGCTGGGTCAGCCATTCCCGAGTCAGAGTTCGGCTATAGGTCGCTGAGGCCGATGCGTAATCCGTGGTCGTGGTGGCAATCTGCCGGTTGCCGCTGGCGGAAAACGACAGCGACGAGCGGCTGTTAACCTGGTGATTCAAACTTGCCGTAATCGAATCCCGCTTGATCATCGAGCCAACGATGCTCGGTCCGACGGACTGGCTGGCTACAACAGTGAGGGTCGTGGTCTTCAGCATCCTGTAGGTGAGAACGGCGTCGCCGATCCAGTCATATACCGCGTTCGAAACCGGCGTGGCTGACACGATCCCGCCAATGGGGGATGTCGACACTCCGCCTTTGGTGACGAGGGCTGCCGCGCCAATGTTTCCGCGGAAGGACAGTACAGGTGAGAGCGTGGCATCGATCCCGACCTGTTCGCGATAGATCTGGTTGCGCGTGTTGAATGCGTTGTCGAATTCAAGCAGTTCCGCTTCGGAGGAAAAACTGAGCGAGGCGACGGAACTTAAGGAATGGCGCCAACTTCCCCTCACCAACGTGTCGGTGAACGGAATGCCGCCGCTCGAGGGCTCGTAGCTGGTGCGGGTTGAGGTGGCAAACAGGCTCACCCTATCCAAAGCGCTCAGCGATCGATCGATGCCACCGCTGGCGGTCAACCTGTCGAGGAAGCCGCCCACATTCGTTGAAATGCCAAGATCATTCAAAATCGCGAGCGCGGTGCTTTGTTGCCTCCAGGCTGCTTCAATGAACTCCCGATCCGACTTGATCTTCCCGTTCTGTTCGTAATGAGCTCTGAAGCCGTAGTTCAGGAATTCCGACGGCCGTCCATCGACGGCAGGTCCCCAATATTTCTTGTAGCTGCCGTCGCCATCGAGAATGAATTTCGATGTAGGGGTTCTGGCTTCCGCGCTGGTGGTCAGGGTGGAATAGGACCCAAGCGCCGCCATGGGCGTAGGGCTCAGAAACTGATTGCTGTTGAACTCGACACTTTGGCTTTCAGATGTCTTGATCGACCAATCGAGTCCGAATGCCACCGACGGCGTCATGCCGGTGCATAGCGAGACCGCGATGGCAATTCTTTTCACAGCAGGTTTCGTTTCTGAACAGCTTTAGCTTCCTTCAGTCAAAAAGCCCTCGTTCGGGAACGACGATCACGTCACCAGCCCGAAGCATGATGTTGCCCTCGAGATCGGCGCCGGCCTCATAGGCTCTGTAGTTGAAGACAAAGATTGTCTCATCGCCGGTAGGTGCTCGGCGGCGCACCTGGATACGACGTTTGGCGGCGAATGGACCAATTCCGCCCGCTAGCGCGATCCCCTGCATCAGCGTGGTCGGCTGTCGAACGACGTAGGAGCCGGGCCTGAGGACCTCGCCGGTAATGAAGATCTTCGGCTTCAGGTCTTCTTCGGGGACATCCTTAGGCGCATTCGCCAGCGCAACCGTGACGTCAAGTGCTTCGTCCTTGTAATTGGGCTTTAGCTTGGACTTGAGGATGTTCTCAACGGCGAGAGGTGTCAGTCCGCGGGCCCTGATGTGCCCAGCCAGGGGAAACGCGATCTCGCCAAGAGGATCCACCACGACCGTTCGGTCCAACTTTGGATCCTGCAATACCGTGATCGATAACGCGTCGCCGGGTTTGAGCGTTTGGGCACCAGCGGCCGAAATACAGAACCCGAGACACAACAAAGCAAACAGGGTCCGCATGCCCATCCCCTCCAAACAACAAAGCGAGCCAAATCGAGCCTTTAGCGTTCTGCTCAGGCTCCAACGTCCCCACCGGCCCCAACGTGTGAGTCTGACAGGGACCGTAGTGGGTTTCAGCTAGCCGAGGAACCCCGGCAAAAATTATCTCACCGGAAAAATGCTGTACTGTTGCTTGTCTGCAATAACGTCGCGAACCAGTTTATCCGAGATAACGCGTTGGTCGTTGGCGAAGCCATAGACCAGGGCCGTATCGCACAAGATATTGATTATTCGTGGGATTCCGCCGCTTGCTTTGGCAATCAGGGCTGCGGCTTCCTGGGTGAACAAAGGCCGACGTGCCCCCACGGCATGAAGGCGAAAAGCCATATAATTCGCGACCTCACCATAATCGAGCGCCTTTAAATGGAAGTCCGATGAAATCCTTTGGGCAAATTGGTGCAGCTTGGGCATCAACAACAGGTCGCGGAGCTGCGGCTGCCCGACCAGAATCAGCTGCAGTATCTGGGATTTGTCGGCATTGATGTTTGAGAGCATGCGCAGATGCTCGAGCGCTTCCGGCGCGAGGTTTTGCGCCTCGTCGATGATTAATATCGTCCGTCTTCCATTGGCGTATTGCCCGTACAGAAAATCATGCAAGCGCTTGAAAAGGTAGGGGTAATCTCCCTCGAAAGGCTGCCCCACCGACATCAGGATCCATTGCAGGAGCTCCTGGCGCCCCTCAGGCGAGTTCGAGATCAGTCCTACCGTAATACCGGCGCTCACCTTCTGCAGCAAATGGCGTACGAGGGTAGTCTTTCCTGATCCGATCTCGCCAGTAATGACTGTGAAGCCGGCATTGTTCATGACGCCGAACTCCAGCATCGTAAACGCCATCGAATGCATCTTGCCCCAGTAGATCAGGTCCGGGTCCGGAAGAATCGAAAACGGCTTCTCCCGTAGCTGATAGAACGCCTCGTACATCGCAATCCCTTGGCCAGAAGCCTATTATAAACTCAATTCGCGTAAATACTTAGGGTGTGCTTGGGAATCTGCGAGCTTCGTAAACGTCCGCAGCCGATTTCGACTGGCTCATGCATGAAACCATTAACAAAAAACTTAAATTGAACTTCCGCCTGGCAACTATTCGTTAAAGGTCATCTAGGTTCGATGGTAAGAGTTGAGCAGGTCTCGTTCAACCTGCTGTGCGGGCAGGTGTCTCGCCGGCCGCTGTTTGGAAGACGGACGCATGCTGCAAAAGCTAAGTTTGGAGAACGATTTTGAAGCCGTGCAGGAGGATCGAAGTCATCTGCTCCGGCCGGCTTTCTATTGGGACGTATTCCAGCGGCGCTGGCTGTATTTTGTGCTCCCATTCGTCCTTATCGCGACCGTCGGCGGGATTGCTGCTTTGCTCTGGCCCGCCACCTACCGGTCAGAAGGCAAGGTTCTTGTCCAGTCGCAACAGATTCCCTCGGAATTAGTCAGGCCTACGGTCACGAACGCGGCGCAGGAGCGCATCCAGGTCATCGAGCAGCGCACGATGACGCGCGACAACCTCATTGCCATTGCGGATAAATTTCAGCTCTTCCCGGAAAAGCGGGCATTGATGTCCGTGACCGAACTCGTCGAGCTCGTCAAGAAAAGCACCAAGATCGCGCCCGTGGACCTTGAATTGAACTTCAAGCAGCGAACGCGCGCGGAGAACCCGACCATCGTCTTTTCCGTCGGGTTCGAGTACGGCAATCCCGCCGTCGCCGCCCGTGTAGCCAACGAGCTCATGACCCGAATCCTGAACGAGGACCTTCGGGACCGGACCAGCCGCGCAACCGACACAACACGTTTTCTGGAGCGTGAAGTACAGAGACTTCAAACAGAAAATGCTGCCCTGGACGCAAAAATTGCCAAGCTGCGCGTGACGCAAGGGAAGCCGTCTTCGCCATCTGCGGACGCACCAACGAGCACGCTGGGGCAGCTGAAAGCCGAGTTGATCCAAAAGAGTGCGCTTTATTCCGAGCGGCACCCGGGCATCCAGTCGCTGAAGCGTCAAATCGAAGCAATGGAGAAAGCAGCAGGCACTCCCGTCAGCGGTGATGCTGCGGTATCGGCGAGCCTCGATGCGCTCGTTGCCCAACAGGAGAGCCTGCAAAAGAGTCTCGATACAGCAACCGCCAAGTTGATGGCGGCGCGTCTCGGAGAGAATCTTGAGAAGGACCAGCAATCGGAAAAACTGGAAGTGATCGAACAGCCGACCGTTCCTCAGGAGCCGGTCAAGCCCAATCGGCCCAAAGTAGCGGCCCTTGCATTAGCTCTCGCGTTTGCGGCGGGTGCGGGCCTGACATTCTTGGTCGAAATTTCCGACAAGGCAATTAGGCGAAGCAGTGATCTCTTGTCCGTTGTCGATCACAGACTGGTCGTCTCGATTCCCTACATTGTGACGAGCGCAGAAGCGCATCTCCGAAAACGCCAGACGATTTTCATCAGGTCTGCTTTTGCATTAGCCCTGGTCGGACTGCTGATCGGGGCATACCTTTTCTTACCTCCGCTGGATCTCGTTCTGGCCAAACTGCGCGTAGGACTATTCCGGTAATCCAGGAGCTCGAAAGTGGATTCGATCAAACAGGCCATTGAGCTTGCGAGAGGCGCATCGACCGCACCCCGGCAGACTGCGAGCGCAAATTTCCGGACCTCTCTTCCCCAGGGTGGTGCTCCTGAGGCGCCAGTCAGAGACATGCGGCTCGATCCAAACCATCTCGATGCCAACCGAATCGTTGCGCATGGTGCATCGGGCCAATCGGGCCGCTACTACGACATGCTGAGAACCCAGGTTCTGCAGGAGATGGACAAGAACAGTTGGCAGTTCTTGGCGGTGACCTCGCCGACAGCAGGATGCGGAAAAACTGTCACTGCTTGCAACCTGGCGATGAGTATCGCCCGCTTGCCGGAGCGGCCCGTGATGCTGGTGGATCTTGATCTGCGCAAGCCGACCATCGCGAATTATCTCGGACTGGATGGTACTGGCGGCGTGTTGAATGTTCTGGAAGGTCGAACCTCACTCTCATCGGCCGCTCTGCAGGCGAGAGTCGGCCCGAACAGTCTGGTGGTGCTACCTGGATCTGTACCCTCTCCGAATGCTTCGGAGTGGATGGCCTCTCAAGCCATGGCGATGTTGCTCGAGGCGATCAAGCGGGACTTCAGGTCGCGAATTGTGATATTCGATTTGCCGCCAATGCTGCTGGCCGATGACGTCATTTCGATTCTGCCCCGCATGGATGCGATGCTGCTCATCGCAGGCGTTGGAAGCACTTCTGTCGCCGATCTGAAGGAGTGCCAAAAGCACTTGCAGGGGACGCCGGTTGCCAGAGTCGTGGTTAACAAGGTCACCGAGACCACGGACTCTTACTGTTATGGCTATTATTAGATCGGAGCTCGCTATCGCCTGGTAGAAATTCAGCGATCTCGGATGCCGGCACGAAGTATTTGGCTATGTCGTGGACTTCGGTCTTGCCATAACGTGTCCATGGTCGTGATCCGCTGATCTTTCGGCTCATGATGCCGAGCAGGCACCGGTGCTCAGAATCGAAAACTCCTGATCCAGAATTTCCGGTCCGGGCTACGTCTTCGATAGCGGTATTGAAACGACGAGCTCCGATCGGAATCCGTTCAGGCGCAATGACACTCGAACGAACGATTCCTCCCGGTACGACCGTCACGACCTGCTCGCCCGGCCAAGGTGGCTTTCGGCATAGCGACATTCGGCGCAAGCGCAGGCGCATGGGAAGCAGGTTCTCGTCAACCGACAACAGCGTCAGGTCCGTGCCGTCGAAACTTCCTTCCTTGACTGTTTGAGTCGGATACTCGGCGCGGGCGATCACCACTTTCGGGCGTGTCAACCATGCTCGCCCCACAACGTGGGCGGCAGTGATGAAGAGGCCCTTGCCCAGGTAGATCCCATATCCGGGCCACGGTTGTAACGGTGTCCGGTGGACGTTGACCGCATAAGCGAGCAGCGTCTCCTCGGCAAATTGCGCGGATGCGGGTTGTACGACTAGGGACAGGCAAACGCAGGCACAGAGAAGACCGTAGCGCTTCGGAATTTGACTTCGTCGAAAATATCCGAGCATTTGCTTCCGGAGTAAAAGAATTGGCGACCAACTCCGATATTCGGCCGAAGGTCGTTGTTGCTAAGATGCGCCGGTGAAGAACCTAAGTTCATCGGGAGGGATTGCCGCCAGCAGGTCACGAATGAACTGGTCCTGCAGCTTGAATGATTCCTCTCGCGATAGACCGATGGTTGATACTCTGATCAATGCACCATCCGGAATTTTTCCGCGTAGCCCATACTTTAACCGGCTGAGCTGGTGCTCAATGACGCCGTTGGATATGTCCTCGCCAACGCGCATCCAATAGCTGATTGGTTCAAAACGCGCCTCGCGCTCCGCTATTAGCTGCTTGACGTGAATAGGCGGCGAGCCAGCTCTGTAAGTGAGCGCCGCATCAAGCTTGTTTGATATCCGGAAGCCGGCGGCGGTATAGCAGATTTCGGGCCGGTGAGCCTTGAGCCTGTAGTTCTGTACTGGTCCGTATGCGACCATCAGCATGACAACATGGCCTTGCCCGTCGGAATATCCCCGCCCGACCTCCTGACTGTATACCTTGCCTGCAAGCGGATCCGGCTGAACGTAGGCTTCGGGATCAACTGGCCTGATGGGGCTGATCTCGGGGATGACCTTCCAATTTCCAAACTGGCGAGGAATTACGTTCTCCAGGCTTGGAGCAGTGACGGTGCGCGCCATCAGCTCATGAGGGGCAAGGACCTTCGCCAAAATGGCCGTGCCGACGATAGCGGCGGATGCCAAAACAATCTTAATGCGGTTCGATTTCATATATGGAAGTCTACAAGTTAACGGTTACTGAGAAAAGGCAGTCTAGGGAAGTTCAGCCAGCATTTCAGCGTGTAATCGGTGCTTTCGACATTAACATAAATCGAAAAAGCGGATCTCGGACGCTGGGCGGCCGCTCGACCGGGGCCTCGCAACCGGATACTCATAGTTGATTTTCGCTTTCCACCCGGGCAACGGGTCTTTTTAACCAGCAGTTTGTTTGTCGAGCGATGTCTGTAGATGGAGTTCAAGGATGAGGAAGTGGCCCACCCAGCTCGGTCGCTTGGCCGTGATTCTAGGCTGCTGCGCAGCACTGCTCGCCGGCTGTGGGAAGAAGGCCGACCAGCCAGCAGTCTCGCGAGGGCAGGTCATTGCACGCATCGGCAATGAAGTTGTCACCAATCAGGAACTCGAAAATGAGTTCCGCTGGGCAAACGTACCTGCGGAGAAACAGAAGGATCCGGAAATCATCAGGCAGGTAGTGAGTCAGCTCGTTGTCCGCAAGTACCTCCTTCAGCAGGCGCTCGCCAGCAAGCTCGATCGCGAGCCGGGAGTGCTTTTGGATTTGCTACGGTCACGAGAACAGGTCCTCGAAAACGCGGTAGTGATGCGAACGGCAAGATCCAAATCGCCGACCAAGGCAGAGATTGACAGATACATCGCCAACAATCCTGCAAAGTTCGCTGCCAGGAAGCTAATGCAGGTCGAACAGATAGCATTCCCGCTTGGACCATCCACCCAGTCTGTCATTGATGCCAATCGAGATGCCAAGTCGCTCGATGAGATCGACCAGCAACTGACCGCGGCGTCTGTCCCACATGGCCGCCAGAATGGCGTGCTCGCGAGCGGAGATCTGACTCCGGATCTTTTCAGGTCGATCGAAGCAAGGAAAGCGGACGATGTCTTTTTTGTCCGGTCTGGCCCGAACGGCGTTTTCTTCAAGGTCAAGGCTGAAGAGCCTCGTCCGCTCGAAGGAGATGCTGCCGCCAATTTGGCGCTGCAATTGATGCGGGCGGATGCTGTAAAGGCGGAGCTTGGTATCGCGGCTTATTCAGCGAACCTCGAGGCCAAGTTCGAAGGCGAATATGCGCAGATCATGCAACGGGGAGAGGGAAAGAAGGATTAACTCCGCCGCTCCCGCGCTAACGTCTACGAGGCTGCTTGACGATGAAATGGCATCGATAGATGACCACGTTTTTTGATGTTGTAACCGTGACGTGCTTTGTGGGTCTGGTCATCGCGTTCTTTTGGTTCACAGATCGAGAGCGCGGGACCCTGCTGCACTTCTTGTTGGCCGGGATTGTATTTGCAGTGGCTAATCAGGTGGGAAATAGCGGCTTTTTCTACCTGGGGATTATCCTTATCCTGGCCGGGATCACCTACGCGGCACTGTTTGCACGCAGGTAATGGGCTGTTGACCGGTTTAGTGATTACTAGTTTACTGATTATGATATTTCGACGGTAAAAGCAGGGATGGCGTCCACTCACGTGCTTCAGCCGACAAAGCCAGGCTCCTTGGCGGCGCTGCTATGGCCCGCGTTGCTCGCGGGAGCGATCATTGCCGCCTATGTCCCGACTTTTCTCGGGCTCATCGACGGACCCTGGCAAACAGAACAGGAAGGCCACGGTCCGCTCATCATCGTCGCCTCTTTATGGTTGGTCTGGCAATCCCGTGAAAAGCTGAGGTCTGCGAGCGTTTCGAGTGCGCCGGTTGCTGGCTGGACCGCGCTTCTGTTCGGTCTCGTGCTGATGTTCCTGGCGAGGATTCAACAGGGCCTTCTGACCTTCGAGATGGCCTCCATCATTCCGGTCATTGTTGGGTGCATCTTATTGACGGCAGGCTGGCCGACTCTTCGCATCCTGGCTTTTCCAATCGGCTTTATATTTTTTGCCGTTCCGATGCCGGACTGGATCATCGATGCTGCGACGGTGCCGCTGAAGGTCTTCATCTCCGACACGGTCACGCGCGTGCTGTATTCCGCGGGGTTTCCTGTGGCGCAGAACGGCGTCATGATCATGATCGGATCGTACCAACTCCTGGTCAAGGACGCCTGCTCCGGCATGAACTCGATTTTTGCCTTGTCTGCGATCGGAGTTTTCTACGCCTATGCCTTTCGCCGGCAGGAAAAGATCCGCAGCTTGCTTCTTCTGCTGGCAATCGTCCCGATCACGATCTTGGCCAATTTCGTGCGGGTCTTTACTTTGGTTCTGATGGCGTATTACGGCGGCCCCGATCTCCTGGAGGGAGTTGTGCACGATCTCACGGGGATCGGCTTGTTTGTTATCGCAGTTATTCTGCTGTTCTTCTTTGACGCGATGATGGGGCTCTGCAGCAGCCTCATCACGCGGCTGCGGCGGCGGTCCGGTCCCGAAATTAAGGCCCAGGCGACCTGACGGAACTTGTATCGCCCACGAGCCCGCTGTTCAGCAGCTGGGTTGCAGAACGAACGGTTCTTGGAAAACAGCGGCCATGACTCGGAATTTTCACGCGATTCTGGACTGCCCCTTCTCAATCCTGTGGTCAGCACTGGCCGAAGGCCGACGCGCTTAAATGGCTCGAACCTACGCCATTCCAGATATTCACGGGCGGCTTGATCTGCTCGATGCCGCCTTGGAGATGATCAACGTCCACTCGGGAGAAGAACCAGCAACCATCATCGCGCTGGGGGACTATGTCGATCGGGGACCCGATAGTTGCCTGGTTGTCGAACGTCTGATGAATTGGCAGTCCAGCAAGCTCGATCTGATTTGCCTGAAAGGCAATCACGAATGGATGATGGGGGCGGTGTGCAACAATCTGGCGGAGCGCGGTTGGTGGGAAGCTAATGGAGGAGGCGCGACATTGGCCTCCTACGGCGGGCTGGCCGGCAACTGCCTCGGCCAGCAGCTCGTCCCGCAAGCGCACCTGCGATGGTTAGCCGATCTGCCGTTCATGCATGTGGATGAACATCGAGTGTTCGTTCATGCCGCAGTGGATCCCATGGTGCCTCTCGATCAGCAAAATGAACGGACCCTTTTGTGGAAGCGATATCCTGAAGGATCCAGCGTCGGCCACGGCCGGCGCCATGTTGTGCACGGCCATGATGCACACCTGCGCGCGCCGATCGTGACCACGGGAAGAACGAACTTGGATGCCATGGCATGGAAGACCGGCCGGCTTGTCATCGGGGTTTTTGAGGACGAGCGTCCGGGCGGAGCTAGGGAATTTCTTGAAGTCGTAGGCTTAGCGACAGAATAGTCGACGTTAGCAGGTTCGAAATAGCTCGATGAGGCGGGAGGCTTCCTGATCGATGTCGTGGCGCTCGACCGCTCGCGTGCGTGCCCTTGCTCCCATCTCTGCTATCAATTCGTCAGGAGCATCAAGGCAACCCTGCATCGCATTTGCCAATGCGTCGATGTCACCTGCAGGAACAAGCCAGCCGTGCTGTCCAGGCTCCACTAACTCGGGAATTCCCGCGACGTATGTGCTGATAACTGGAGTTCGGAGTGCCATGGCCTCCATGAGGACGACGGGAAGGCCTTCGGCAAAGCTCGGTAGTACCAGCGCGCGAGACGCGAGAATCTCCTGTCGAACCTGATCGGTGCTGATCCATCCTGTGATTCGAACCGTATCTCCGAGCTTGAACTGAGAGATCAAGAGCTCCAGCCCTCGCCGCATTTCGCCGTCGCCGGCCAGTACAAGTTCGAAACGGGTTCCGCGGTCGACCAGGCGCCGCGCAGCATCCACTAACAGCAACTGCCCCTTCTGCTCACACAAGCGACCGACACAGACCAGCCTTCGGCTGACGGAACGGCTGCCCGAGGAGCTTTCATAGAAGGCGCGCTCAATTCCGCAATGGACAACCTTGATCTTCTTCCAATGCTCGCGGCCGGCATAGCGATAGAGCTGACTTCTGCCGAAAGAGCTGATCGCTACAACACCATCGGCGCGTCTCAATTTCTCCGGCAACCCAATTGATCGGGCTTTGTCGAACTCCTCCGGACCATGAACGGTAAAGCTCCAGGGGGGGCCGCCGAGTTCACGAACCAACATCGCTACTTGTGCCGAGTTCGTGCCAAAATGCGCGTGCAGATGATCGACGCCCTCGTCCTCAAGCCACAAGGCGATGCGACAGGCCTCCATCAAATATACAAAGTGGACGGGCAATGGACGCTCGGCATGCCGACCAGTCTTCCAGGTGAGTGCGGCGGCGGAAAGTAAACGCCTTGGATTTCTGAGCAGAACGCGAAAGAAGGCGACTGCCAGGGACATCGCTCCATCGCGCAATACATATCGTGTGCGCGACTGTTCAAGCTGATCCTCTTTGGTCAGCTGCGCTTCTCTCCACCCCCTCAAAGAAATGCGCAGGACCTCAAGCCCTTGTCTTTCGAGCGCGAGGATCTCACGCCGGATGAAGCTGTGGCTCACGGCAGGGTAATGGTTAATTAGATATGCAATTCGCATTTGCAGTACCTGGGATCTGTCGCTCGCTGGGAAATGAGTCCACTGCCTTGTGATATGTGTGCGTTTGAAATAAACACGGGTCTGCAGGGCGTTGCCAGAAATATCGACGTGGCTTCTGTATGATGAATTGCTCAACGTCGGGCAGGGTTAACCGGAACGAATTCGGTTCGGCGCTAGCCCGAAACAGTTGGCGGGGAAATGCCGTTGCTGGTTTTCATAGTTGGATTATTTAGCATTCCAGTCCTCATGTTGCTCGTTGAGGTGGTTGCAGCTCTAAGGCCGGTTAAAGAAAAGCCGGTGGAACTCTCTGCGCCCAAAGCGATCGGGTGTGTGGCGGTGGTCGTACCTGCTCACAACGAGAGCAATGGCATAATCCCGACGCTGCACGATCTCTTTCCGCAATTGGGCGATCGCGACACCCTTCTCGTAATTGCGGATAATTGCACGGACGACACGGCTGTTGTCGCAGCCGCGGCTGGAGCGGAAGTTGTTGTCCGCAACGACCCTGAGAAGATCGGCAAGGGCTATGCGATGGCCAGGGCAATTTCGCACCTGGCGAAAAATGCACCGGATTTCGTCCTGTTCATCGACGCCGATTGCAGGGTGCAGTCGGATTTGGTGGAAAAGTTGAGGATGGTCTGTTCCTCGATTCGCCGTCCGGTGCAGGCTTTGGATTTGATGACGAGCGCTGAAAATTCGGAGGTCAATCAGAAGCTTTCAGAGTTTGCCTGGACAATAAAGAATTTTGCCCGGCCCCTTGGGCTCAGGATCTTGAATCGCTCTGTCCAGCTGATGGGAACAGGCATGATCTTTCCATGGGAACTGATCAGCGCAGTTCCCCTTGCAACCGGGCACGTCGCGGAGGATCTAAAGCTTGGTGTGGAGTTGGCCGCTGCGGGCAAGCCGGCGCACTTTTTTCCCTTCGTAAAGGTAACCAGCCATTTTCCGACGACAGTGAAGGCAAGCGAAACCCAACGACTGCGCTGGATCCAAGGGCATCTTGCCACGATGCTCAGATCAGTCCCACGTTTGGCGACTCTGGCGATCAAGCGGCGAGACTTGGATCTCTTCGTGCTAGCGCTGGATCTGCTTATCCCTCCATTATCGTTGCTGGGAGTTTTGACTGCAGGAATATTCGGTTTGACCATTCTCGCCGCACTAGGTGGAATGGGTATGCTGCCCCTGCTTCTCGCCACGGCAAATCTCGTCTTGTTGAGTGCTGTAATCGTCCTGGCCTGGTGGAAATTCGGACGCGAAATCTTGCCGCTATCGAAAGGACCGAAGGTGGCCAGATCGATGCTCAATAAACTGGAGGTCTATAGCCGTTTGATCGCAGGCCGGACCGCTGGGCAGTGGGTGCGAACCGACCGGTCCAAGATGAAATAGGGGATGAGTAGCGATGCTCAGGGCAAGGTCACGCGAGCGTTATCGAACCCGGCTAGAGGAAAGACTGACCAATCGGTGGGTGCAACGCGTGTAATGATTTGAATTGGCACGCTGCTTGCTCGGAAATCGATCAAGCATAGCAGGGCAGGGGAATTCCATGAAGGCCGATCTCCGCGGGACGGTCACCCGTCGTCAACCAGCTCGAAAATCAAAAAGAGCACAGAAAGCTCCGAACACGGGAAAACCGGCGAATATTGCCCAACGCTACAGGGAAGTCTTGCGCTTGAGACAGCGCCTCTCTGAAGCGGAAGCGTGGCGCGCGGGTCAATGAGCACCATTCGGAAAAGAATGGCGCGGCCGCTCTATCTAGCGGCTGTCGCAATCGCCATGGCGGGGTGGCTCTGGGCGCTTGTCGCGGGCCTCGAGTGGGTGCTCGGGACGTAACGGCTGCCGATTCATAGCGGCTGCTGCAATTATCAAAATTGCTCCACATCGGCGGTGTCGTAGTAGGAAACAACTCACCACCGAAAATGTACATCTCACACGCCGTTCCGCTCGGTCAGGTCAGGCATGAACGAGGTGCGCCAGCCGTACCGCTGGGTGCAAAATATTTTTGATCGCGAGACATTTCAGTGGATGAAGTCGGGCTGACTTACTGCTGAGTTTTAAGGATGCTAAGCACTGGCGCTCGTCCGGATTTGTGCTCGCGAAGACTAGGAATTGAGAATGCCAGATACCTTCACCAGCGCGCTGTTGGCAGCCTTGAACGCATCGACCGAAATCGAAGACGCCGATTGGCAGGTTCCGAGCACCCCGAGCGACAAGCGCGACACCGAAGCGTCCGTTCGCGAGATAGAGGACGAGAACAGGTTTGCCGCTACCATCTGTTTTGGGATGGCGAAGATCCGGCCGACTTGATTCTTTCGATTCACCGCGTGGGCGCCCGAGCAGTGATCAATGAACGAAGGCGAAAGACCTGCCCGCGCAATCATTGGATCGAATTTAATTGTGGCGGCACTGCGAATTAAATCCAATCCTGATGATTGGCGGCGAGTCAGCATTTTCCTGGGGCATTGACACCATAGTCGCTTTTGCTTATTTTTCGCAAATTCTTCTGGGGAGGTTTTAATGAAGCGTTCATTATTGATTGCGCCGGCCTTATTGGCGGTCCTTTGGGCGGGCAGCGCTTCGGCCCTTACCTTGATTCAGAATGGAAGCTTCGAAAGCGGGTTAAACGACGCCGGCCCTGGTGGCTACAAAACCATTCCGGGAAGTGGAGCTGTGATCACCGGCTGGACGGTGGGCGGCAGCGTCGACTGGATCAACGGTTACTGGCAGGCCAGCGATGGCACCCACAGCGTTGATCTGAACGGTGGAAGCATCGGCGACATCCAACAGGCAATTACGACCGTTGTCGGCCAGCAATACCTTCTCACCTTCGACCTTTCCGCCAATCCGGATCATCTGGATTCGCACCCTGACACGCGAGGCGTGTATGTCAGTGCGGGCGGCCCAAGCACCTTGTTCACGTACACGTTCGATGCGCCGCCGAATTCGAAGGCGAACATGAACTGGCAGACTTACTCTTTGATCTTCACGGCGACCGGAACGTCTACTCTGATCGACTTCGCCAGCAACGTCGGCCAGAACTGCTGCTGGGGGGCGGCGCTCGACAACGTAGCCGTTACGGCGGTACCTGAGGCGTCCACTTGGGTGATGATGATCCTCGGCTTTTTCGGATTGGGCTATCTGGCCCACCGGCAGCGGCGCCCAGCGTTGCGGATGGCCTGAGGCGCCAAAAGCGAATTGCAGAAGCCGCCGCGAGGCGGCTTTTTCTGTTTCGAGGGTTACCCAGGCGGACTGCGCTTTGATGGCCCCGCGGCGTGCCCGGCCAGATGGACCGCTGGCATGATTCCAGCGAAGCACTCAAACGTGCTTTCCCTCCATGGCACCAGTGACACTTCTGGCACGTCGGCGACGCGACTGAGCGCCGGCGGACGCGATCTCAATGGCTCTGAGGAGCGCCAAAACCTCGGGTAACTAAACACCACTCAGTGCGTCGTCCTGATTGACACGCTCTTCAGCCCTGAGTAGGTTATTACCAATTGGTTAAGAATTAAATGTTTTGATAAAGGCGCCGCTTTTATTGGGAGCGATAGAATGCATAGCAGGATTAGAGTGTTAAAGACTATTGCCTCGGGATTGCTACTTCTTGCGTTTGGCTCGGGTACCGCAAGCGCAAATCTGCTCCTCGATGGTGGGTTCGATAGCCCGAGCAATCCAGTCCTTCCATTCTACACCAACTTTGGGCCCGTAGTGGGGCCTAGCAACTATGGCGGTGTTGCATTCGACAATGCGTGGCAAATAACTTCCGGTAACGTGGACCTGGTGCAACAGTCGGGGGGCTGGCCGGCATCACCCGCCAGCTCGCCTTACTATCTTGACCTCACCGGTTTCGTGCCTGGTACGATCCAGCAAACATTCGCAACGACTGCCGGCCAGCAATACAGTTTGAGCTTCTGGTACAGCAACAACCCCGGTGGCTCTCCGCATCCAACCTCGGCGTCGGTGCAGGTCGGATCATTATCGACCACCATTTCACATGATGGCTCGACCACCAGTGATCTGCATTGGACGCAGTACTACAGCTTATTCACGGCAGCAGCCGGACCAACGTCGACACTCATTTTTGCGCAGCTCGACAACTGCTGCAATGGCGGCATCCTCTTGGACACCGTGAATGTGTCTGCCGTTCCCGAACCCGCCACCTGGGCGATGATGGTGATGGGCTTCCTCGGGCTCGGCTTCCTGGCTTATCGTCGCAGCGCGGGCGCCGCGTTGCGGATCGTCTGATCAGCCATAACCTCCTCAATCCCAGCGAAGCCGCCGAAAGGCGGCTTCTTTGTTCCGTGGTCCCTTTGCCTGCCGAACCTTGGCGCTGTTCTATCCGTCGGACGGAGATCAGGCCGACGGATGTTGCTCCGCCAGAGGCTGTCAACACCGCCATAGAGAGGCGAGACTTTCGTCATTAAACGCTGGGACTAAATTCCAGCGGCATTCATTTTGGATAATTGATTCGGCCGGACGCTTTTCCCAACTAGTGGTTGAGGTATGAAGTTACGCAATTGCTTCGCTATTGAGATAGTCTCGCAAAAAAGCCCTGTAAATTGCCTGCGAATCGATCAGTTTGAGAAAAATATAGTCGTGATTGCCGGTGCGGCGTCGTTGCGCTGCAATGACGTCATTGCTAATGAATCATTTAAATAGACGATTAGGTTGTTGGCCTTGGAGGCTGGAAGGTGAATATGTTCAGGACGTGCTTGATTGCAATCATGGCCCTCATTGGAGTGACGGTAGGTCAGGCGCAGGCTTCCGTGGTGGTCGATTCCTTCACTGCCCTTCCGCTGATTGTGCCCGGAGGTGGAAGCCCAACTTTCGATCTCAAGTTGACTTTCAGCTACGATCCGCTGCCTGGCTTCGCGAACGAAAAGTTCAATGGAGCCGTCACGTTTAATGACGGCAACGGAAACACACAGCTCTTGCCGTACTCGGTGACCGTGTCCAGCGGCTCCCCCGTGACTTTTGATTTCGTGTACTCTGGGTTCAGCCTGCCGCCGGGGACTTACACGCCGTCCTATAGCTATCTTTTTACGTATACCTATCCGGGAACGCCGAGCGGGTCCGGAAACACCGGCATTGTGAGCGGTGAAGGTGCAGTGGTTACGGCTATTCCTGAGCCGGCTACCTGGGCGATGATGATCGTTGGTTTCCTCGGTGTCGGCTTTTTGGCTTACCGTCGCAGCTCACGCTCGGCGCTCCGCATTGCCTGACCAGATCAGCCACGCTTGACCGAAGGCCGCCGCAAGGCGGCTTTTCTTTTGGCCTGAGATGGGTAACCTCGGCCAGAGCGTGCCATCCCGGGTCGCTGCAATGCGCATGATCAGTGTTGTCGGCCTGGCCGTTTTGACCACCATGGCGAGCTCCGCCCAGGAGGGCGGTCGAATCAAACGAGCTCCGCCGACACCTGCCGAGAAAGATCGGATCGCCTCCGAAATGGCGTTGAACGACAGCCTTCTGCAAAGGGGTGATATCATCGCGACGGACCGCGGCTTCGTCATTTTCCGTGGGCTGGCGCCCGATGGCATGACGGCCGATGTTGCGCCGATCCCTAATCCGTTGAGAAAAGGCAGCATGGAGCAAAAAAGTCGCCGCTGAGCCAATTCTCGCCAGTGCGCAGAGCCGGTGCCGATTAATAATAAGGACGAGGCAAAGGTGTTGTAGTAAAGGTACAAATTGACGCGCAATTTAAAAGTGCTAAACAGTTGCCAGGGCGCTTCCTTGATCTTTCCCGGGGAGCTGGAGTTCTGAAAATGCCGTTTCGTTCAGGTTTATTGCTCGCCTTTTTGATAGCCGCGCTTGGTTCAACAGGAGCATCCGCGGGATTGGTGAATGTTGCCAGCTACGACATGAACAACGGCAACGGCACCACGCAATTCACGTTTGGCTACGATTATTTCGATTTCTCGTACACGAAGAATGGCCAGGCCACGCCGGATTTCTACGCAAACAAGAACGGCTCGAACCAAACAATCCCGAACAATGCCGCGCCCAAGGACGCCCCCCTGACCGGCGGCACGGGAAAACTGACGGACGGCCTGATTGCGACGCAGGTCTACTCGCTTGTCAGTGGCGCCAACGGCGCCATATCGAGCGGTGCGTTTGCCGGGCAGCCCACCCAATATGTCGGCTGGAAGTATCAAGATCCGACCATCGCTTTCCATTTGGCCGGCGGTCAGTTCGTCAACTCGATCGCGCTGTATGTGGCTGCTTTCAACCCCGCCGCCCCCGGTGAGACAAACGGTCTGGTCGCAGCGCCCAACGAGGTCCTGCTTGACGTCAATGGCCAGCCTGTGTCGGCCAGCCTGACGGTGACCTCTCTCAACGCCTTCACCCAGATGCTCACGTTGAGTGGATTCGGCTCGCTCTCTTCGGACTCTCTGTTCAGCCTTACGCTAAAGCGCGGTCCGCTCCAGCAGGATGGGATCGACTACTACAACAATCACGTGAAGGGTTTTGATCCAGCCAATCCCAACGACTCCTCGAAATGTGTTGGCTTCTGTGACCCTGATACGGGTCCATTCGCCAGCGGTTTTCGAGTTGAAGCGGCTGGCGGTCAGACGGGAGACCTCGATCCCAGTTTGGGCCTTGAACCTTGGATCATGGTGAGCGAGGTTCAGTTCACGGCTGCCGTGCCTGAGCCTTCGACTTGGATCATGATGATCGCGGGCTTTCTTGGGCTGGGCTTTCTCGCTCGCCGGCGGAGATTTGCGTTGCTTTCAGCCTGAGCTCACCCACGGCCTGATTGCGACACCCTTGCCCGCCGAGCGAGCCGAAGCTCATCCAAGCACCCGAGAAGCCCGCCTGTGCGCGGGCTGCGCAGCAACCGTCAGGTGTGCGTAGGGTGTTGGGCACTTCGATCCGCAAGCCCGGCACCGCTATTGAGGTCATGGCTTCCGCCGTCTTCGTGTCGGTAACAGGAATTCGAACACGGGACGGTCAACACCCTGCAAACGTCCTTGGGGCGCGCCTCCTTTTAGTGATCGGCATCATCAGCGCGGTCCGGACGGCCGAGTTTCACTCTTCGTCAGGGGAATTCAACTTTCGCGCAAGCGCATACGCAACGAGAGCCGTTCGTAAGAAGAGAACGCCGCGCATTTTGACGAGATGAAATGTGCATGACCGCCACCGCAAGCTCCGCGGACCGACTCGTCCGGCCACCGATCGTTGGAGTCTTGTGCCCAGGGGCTCAGTCCGGGCGAAACAGAGAGTCCGGAATGTTCTCTGCAAGGGTCGCGGTCCAGCGTACGTGGGCGCGCATTGCGTCTTCGGCGGCGGGGCCGTCGCCGGCGAGAACGGCATTGAGGATGAGCCGGTGATCGCTGACGGATTTCCGGTAAAGCGAAGCATCATACACACGGAAGAACGCCCTCTGGAACACCGGCATCAGAAGCTGGTCGAGAACGCGGCCAAGGTGCGTGTTGTCGGCCAGTTCCAGAATGAGGTCGTGAAACTGGCGATTTTCCCACAGATGCTCTTCAGGCTTCGGTGTCAGTTTGCGTGAGACGAGCAGGGGCCTTCCGACGGCCTCCGCCCGCTGGCGCAGTCCGGGTCGTATGATGTTGGTGGCCGAGCGGCGCGCGGCCAAACCCTCGAGAGCTTCGCGGACTTCGAACAGATCGCGCATTTCCTTGCGTGAGGGGCGTGCCACCATCGCACCGCGGAAGTCCTCGATTTGCACCAAGCCGTCGGCAGCCAGTCGGCGCAGGGCGGCACGCAAGGTGTTGCGACTAACGCCGATTTCACGGGTGAGTTCGGTCTCGATCAGGCGCTGGCCCGGTGCATAGCGGCCTTCCAGAATGCCAAGATTGATTGCTTGCACGGCTTGATCGACCTGGGTCATCGGCCGGCCGTCTTCGTTACCTGCCGACCGCACCTCGCGTCGGACCGCGGTCTCGTTGGCGGCCCTGGAGTTGCTGACCCTTAAGTTCGTGCCGCTCATTGAGACACCTTCCAAACTCCTCGACCCTGGCTGGACCCGACTTGCGAGAACGCTGTCGGTTAGCACTCGTAAAAAAGTGTTGACTCAGAGCGCACGATTGTTGAACAATCCAGATCAACAATAACACGGTAGTGCAGCCGGACTCGGAAAGCAAGAACCGGCGACCAGGGAGGGTTCGGCATGGCGACAGGATTGGTGAACGAGGAGGTTCTCAAGCGGGTGAAGGGGTGGGCGCCGTACGTCGACGCCAAACTGGGCTTCCGCAACCACTGGTATCCGGTGGCTTTTGGCAGTGATATTCCCGAAGGCGAGCCGCTGCAGGCGAAGCTCTGCGGCGAGCCTCTATTGATCAACCGCGTCGACGGTGTCCTCTACTGCATCAAGGATCGCTGCCTGCATCGCGGCGTGCCGCTTTCGACCAAGCTCGACTGCAAGACCAAGAACACAATTACCTGCTGGTATCACGCCTGGACCTATCGCTGGGACGACGGCTCGCTCTGCGACATCATTACCAATCCGTCGAGCGCCTTGATCGGGAGGCAGCGGCTGAAGACCTATCCTGTGCAGGAAGCAAAAGGCTGCGTGTTCGTCTTCCTGGGCGATGGCGATCCTCCGCCGCTCGCGCACGACACGCCACCCGGCTTTCTCGACGATGACATGGTGATCCGCGGCAAGAACCGCATCATCAATTCGAACTGGCGGCTTGGCGTCGAGAACGGCTTCGATCCAACCCACATCTACATCCATAAGGATTCCATTCTGGTCGAAGGCAATGATCTTGCGCTGCCGCTCGGATTCGCCCCCGCAGGACGTCCGGAGGACAGCTACCGCATCATCGACACCGATGCCGAAGGCGGGCGGCGTGGCGTTTACGACTTGCTCGGCGAAGCCTCCGTGCCGGTCTTTGAAGGTTATGTGGAAGGCCAGATGGTTCGCGAGGGCCATTTCGGCGAGACGCGCGTCGCGAACGACATCTCGATCTGGCTGCCTGGCGTGCTCAAGGTCAATCCCTGGCCCAATCCGGGACTCAACCAGTTCGAATGGTATGTGCCGCGCGAGGAGAACTCGCACTACTATTTCCAGACGATCGGAAAGCGTTGCGCCAATGACGAAGAAACGGCGGGGTTCAATCGCGACTTCGACGCCAAGTGGCTGCCGATGGCGCTCGAAGGTTTCAATGATGACGACGTCTGGGCGCGCGAAGCCATGGTCGATTTCTATGCCGACGATTGGGGCTGGGTGAAGGAAATGCTGTTTGAGCCCGACATGGCCATCGTGGCCTGGCGCAAGCTCGCAAGCCAGCATAACCGCGGCCTGCAGACTCTCGCTCACGTCAAGGCGTGACAGCCGACTGCTCCCTCTCTGTTTTGCGAGGCCGCCAATGGCGCGTTATCAGGTTCACAAGATGATTCAGGACTTATCCCATCAGCTTGGCCTGATGGAACGCTTCCAGGCGGACCGCCAACAGGTTTTCGCCGAATACGAGCTTACCGAAACCGAGAGGGCGGCGCTCACCGAGGCATCGCCGCCCGCGCTCGCTTCGATCGGCGTGCATCCCATCTTGCAAATGCACTATCTGCTGTTTTCCAATCCCGACATGGCAAGCCATGTGTCAATGCGCGATTATCTCGCAACGCTGGCAAAGGAGCACTGACATGGCCAGGCTTGTTGGAAGTTTCGCCGTTTCGCACATTGTCATGTCGCCGCAGGGCTGCGAGGCTGATGCCGGCGCGGTTGTTTCGGGGATGCGTGAGATCGGGCGCCGCCTCAAGTCGCTCGCCGCCGATGTGGTGGTCGTTATCAGCAGCGATCACATGTTCAACATCAATCTGGCGCTGCAGCCGCCGTTTACGGTCGGCGTCGCCGAATCCTATGTACCCTTCGGCGACATGGACATTCCTCGTGATCCGTTGAAGGGGCACCCGGCGCTGGCGCGAGCCATCGTCGCACAGGGGGCGGAAGATGGCTTCGATCTCGCACGGGCGGAAGAATATCGGCCCGATCACGGCGTCATGATCCCTCTGATTTTCGCCGATGCACGGGCGATACCGGTCGTGCCGGTGCTCGTCAACATCAACACTGATCCCATTCCCTCGGCGGCGCGTTGTCTTGCGCTCGCGCGCAGCATCAGGCGCGCCATCCTTGCCCTGCCGGGCGGCGAGCGGGTGGTCGTGCTCGGCACCGGTGGATTGTCGCACTGGCTGTGCGTGCCGCGCCACGGCGAGATCAGCGAGGCGT
This sequence comes from Bradyrhizobium sp., assembly GCF_016213215.1. Lineage (GTDB taxonomy): Bacteria > Pseudomonadota > Alphaproteobacteria > Rhizobiales > Xanthobacteraceae > Bradyrhizobium. The sequence goes on from NZ_JACRAW010000097.1 coordinate 129,248, forward strand.
TCGACCGCAAGGTCATCGCATCCCTTGTGGCAGGGCGCGGCGCCGATCTCGCCGCCCTCGGCAACGCCAGCATTATCGAGGAGGGCGGCAATGGCGGAATCGAAATACTCGCTTGGCTGATGGCGGCGGAGATCGCCGGCTCCCCGAGTGGCGAAGAGATTTTTTACCGACCCATGCCGTCCTGGTTTACCGGGATGGGAGGAGTGGCCTTTCATGTCTGAAGTTCTTTCTTCAAATGCTGAGTCGGCTTTCGCCGCTCTCCCGCCCGGAATCGTGGAGCGTTTCATTGACGCGGAGGGAGTGCGAACGCGTTATCTCGAAAGCGGCAACGGGTCACCACTCATCCTGATCCACGGTGGCGGTGCCGGGGCCGATAGCTATGGCAATTGGCGCCGCGTCATTCCGCTTCTTGCCGGTGATCACCGCGTGATTGCGGTCGACATGATCGGCTTCGGCCGCACCGCCAAGCCGGAGGGCTCCTACAGCCAGGATCGCCGTATCGATCATCTGACGGCTTTCATCGAAGCCCTGGAACTCGACGGCCCCGCCGCGCTGGTCGGCAATTCCATGGGCGGCGCGACGGCGCTTGGGGTGAGCGTGCGCCGCCCTGATCTGGTCCGTGCGCTCGTCCTGATGGGTAGCGCGGGTCTGAACGTAGAGATCAGCAAGGAATTGCTGCCGATTCTAAATTACGACTTCACCCGCGAGGGCATGATCCGTCTCATCCGGGCGCTGACGAATGATCGTTTCGAGATCGACGAGGATCTCGTCTCCTACCGGTTCGCTCTTGCCGGAGAGGCCGATGCGCGGCGCGCCTATGCGGCGACGATGGGATGGATCAAGGAGCAGGGCGGCCTGTTCTATGAAGAGGATTTCATCCGAAAGGTCGACGTGCCGACCCTCGTTATCAACGGCAAGCAGGATAAGGTGGTGCCCCTTGCGAGCGCCTTCCGCTTCTTACAGCTGATCGAGAATAGCTGGGGGTATATCATCCCGCATTGCGGGCATTGGGCGATGATCGAACATCCGGAGAGCTTTGCGGAGGCCACCTTGTCATTCATCGATCAAAGGGCAGGTGGTCCTCGCTGATGCAGCGGCAAAGGAGCGTAGCAAGCGTGACACCCGAGAATGGCCTTATCGCTGTCGGACGGATTGAAGACTTCCCTCTTGGGTCGGTGCGCCGAATCGACCGCCGCGGCGCGCCACCCTTGGCCCTTTTTCACATCGACGCCGGTGTTTTTGCGACCGAAGACACCTGCACGCATGGCATTGCCTCCCTTTCCGAAGGAAGTCTCGATGGCGAGGTGATCGAATGTCCATTCCACGGCGGCGCGTTCAACGTGCGCACGGGGTGCGCCGAAGCCGAGCCTTGTGCGGTGCCGCTGCGGACCTTCGAGGTCATTCTTCGCGACGGCACCATCTACGTTGGGGCCGCCCGCCCGGCAGTGCAGGGCGGCGCTTGACAGGCGCCAACTTGGCGGCAGCCCATTCGTCTGAGGAGGAGATCCATGGCTGAACTTGCGCAAATAACTGACCGGGTCACCGCGTCTGTCGGCGCCGAGAGCGGGCTCGATGCAGTGATTAAGTTCGTGTTTCCGGAGACCGGCATTCTCCTGATCGATGGGCGCACAATTCCGAATCGCGTCACCAACGAAGATGGCGCCAGCGATATCACCATCACGCTCAAGCTCGACAATTTCGAAAAGATCCTCGACCAGAAGCTCAATCCCAAGATCGCGTTGATGACCGGCCGCATGCGGCTGCGCGGCGACATCCGGATCGCCATGCGTCTCGACAAGGTCTTCGGCCTGCCCCCGAGCATGGCCTAGTCCGCATGTCGTCTGCGCAAATCATCATTCCGCGTGGCCATGGCGCGCCTCCCGCCCTTGTGACGTGCGGCGAGGATCGAACCATCCTCGCGGCGGCGCTGCAGGAGGGCATCGGTTTCCCTTACGAATGTGCTTCGGGCGGCTGCGGCGCGTGCCGCTACGAGTTGCTTGCCGGCAGTGTCGAAACGCTGTGGGACGCGGCGCCAGGCCTCTCGGCGCGCGACCGCAAGAAGGGCAACAGGCATCTTGCCTGCCAGACACGCCCTCTCGGCGACATCACAATTGCGGTGGCGCTCGCGGGGCGATATGCGCCGCCGGTGCCGGTCCAAACGCTGATCGGTTCGGTCGAGGTGATCAAGTCCTTCACCCATGACATGGTCGAACTTCATCTGAGGACTACCACGCCGGCCCGCTTCGTACCGGGCCAGTTCATGCTGCTGGGCGATGCGCCGCCGCAAGGCATCCGCCGGGCCTATTCGATGGCCGGCCTGCCGGATGAAGGCGGCTTGTGGCGATTTTATCTAAAAAGGGTGCCGGGCGGGCGTTTCACCAGCGAGGTGATGGGCCATCTGGCTGAAGGGGCCTCTCTCGCGATGGAAGGCCCTTTCGGCCTTGCAACTTATCGTCCGCAATTGTCCCCCGTTCTCTGCATCGCAGGCGGCTCCGGTCTCGCGCCGATGGTCTCCGTCGCCCGCGCCGCGCTGGCTGATCCCGACGCCGGCAACATCCACCTGTTCTACGGCGCCCGCACCGCGAACGACATAGTAGAACCGGCACGCCTCGGCTTGCCTGCTCCGGGCGGGCGTTTCTCCTTTACTATGGCGCTCTCGGCAGAGTCTGGCGCCGAATGGAACGGCCCACGCGGGCTGATCCATGAGGTGGTCGATGCCGCGATCGGCGAGCGGGTTGCCGAACACGAGATATTTGTCGCGGGTCCGCCGCTGATGGTCGAAGCGGTCGTTCGCATGCTGCTCGGGTACGGCGTCGAGCGAGAGCGCATACATTTCGACGCCTTTTACTGATCAGCGCAAATGTCTTGAAATTAGAACGTCTTGAAAAATTGCGCGATGGAATGCGGATCAACGCGTTGGCCCAAGTCAGCTTGGCGATGACAAGGAATTTTCAAATGAACGAGGCCATCACGCAAATTGCGGCCAAGCTGATCCAGGCACAAGAGCTGCGGCAGCCCTGCGCACCGGTGCGCGAGCTTCTGCCTGGCGGCACAGTGGAAGACGCCTATGCGGTTCAGGAAATCAACACGGTACGCGCCGTCTCGGCCGGCCGCCGGCTCGTCGGCCGCAAGATCGGCCTCACATCGCTCGCGGTGCAAAGGCAGCTCGGCGTCGGTCAGCCCGATTACGGCATGCTGTTCGACGACATGGCTGTGCTCGACGGTTGGGAGGTGCCGCGCGAGCGATTGATCGAGCCCAAGGTCGAAGCCGAAATCGCCTTCGTACTCGGCCGCGATCTGACGGAAGAGCGGATCACCGTGGCCGATGCCTTGCGCGCCGTTGAATTCGCACTACCGGCGATCGAAATCGTCGATTCTCGTATCGCCGATTGGAAGATCGGCATTTTCGATACCATTGCGGACAACGCCTCCTCAGGTCTTTATGTTCTCGGCGCGAGCCCGAAAAAACTCGATGGACTCGATTTGCGCTGCTGCGGCATGGCGATGGAACGCGCCGGCGAGCTCGTCTCGGTAGGCGCGGGCGCAGCCTGCCTCGGGGATCCGCTCTCCGCCGTTTTGTGGCTGGCGCGAACGATGGCGCGTGCCGGGCGGCCGCTGCAGGCGGGTGACACGATCCTGTCCGGCGCGCTCGGTCCCATGGTCGGCGTAAAGGGCGGTGAGGTCTTTGAAGCACGGATTTCGGGTATCGGTTCGGTGCGTGCCGCCTTTTCAAAGGAGCTGCACTAATGGGGAACCTCGCCTGCGCGACCATGGGAGCCGGCAATCTGGGCTCCGCCCTCGTGATCATCGCCGCGCTCAGGGACCGTGGCGTACCCATGGGCCGCGTCGAGCTTCACGCTCGCACGGCGCTCGATTGTGCCTATATGATGAAGACCGGAAGCTTTACGCCCTCTGGGCCTGCGAACGAATTGCCCGGTAACCGGCGCGGGGCCGAAAGCCATCTCGGCTCGCGCGCCATGTGCGACCGAAGCTAGAGGAGACAGCGATGCGGATCGTTTGCATCGGAGGCGGACCTGCAGGGCTGTACTTCGGCATCCTTATGAAGATGCTCGATCCGTCGCACCGGATTTCGGTGATCGAGCGCAACCGGCCCTACGACACGTTTGGGTTCGGCGTGGTGTTCTCCGATGCCACGATGGACAACATGCGCAAGTGGGACCGCGCCACGGCCGATGCAATCGAGCAGGCGTTCAATCACTGGGACGACATCGAAGTCCTGATAAAGGGCCGCCGCATGCGCACCACCGGCCATGGTTTCGTCGGGATCGGCCGCAAGCGCCTGCTCAACATCCTGCAGGCGCGCGCCGAGGAGCTGGGCGTCGAACTGATCTTCGAGCGCGAGGTCGATTCCGATCTGGAATTTGCCGATGCGGACCTGATCGTGGCGGCTGACGGCGTCAATTCGAAGATCAGGACGCGATACGCCGAGAACTTCCGGCCCGACATCGTGCTGCGGCCCAATCGCTACATCTGGCTCGGCACCGACAAGCGCTTCGATGCCTTCACGTTTGACTTCCGCAAGACCGAGCACGGCTGGTTTCAGGCGCACATCTACAAATTCGAGGAAGGGGCGGCGACCTTCATCGTCGAGACCACCGAAGAGGCGTTTCTGGCGCACGGCCTCGACAAGCTCGATCAGAACGGCTCGATCGCATTCTGTGAGCAGCTGTTTGCCGAGATCCTCGAAGGTCACTCGCTGGTGGCCAATTCGCGCCATCTGCGCGGGTCGGCATGGCTGTCGTTTCCGCGCCTGATCTGTGACCAGTGGAGCGTGGTCAACGGGAGAAGCCACGTTGTGCTGATGGGCGATGCGGCGCATACCGCGCACTTCGCCATCGGTTCCGGCACCAAGCTCGCGCTCGAGGATGCCATCGAGCTGACCGCCCAGTTCAAGCAGCTGGGTTCGTCGCCGGACAAGATCCCGGCGGTGCTGGCCGCCTACGAGGACGTGCGGCGTATCGACGTAGCGCGGATCCAGAACGCGGCGCGCAATGCGATGGAATGGTTCGAGGTGGTCGGCGCGCGCTATGCCGACAGGCTTGAGCCGGAACAGTTCATGTATTCGCTCCTGACGCGCTCGCAGCGCATCAGCCACGAAAACCTGCGTCTGCGCGACAAGACGTGGCTGGAAGGCTATGAGAAGTGGTTTTCGCAGCAATGCGGACTTCCGGCGTCGAATGCGGCCGTGCCGCCGCCGATGTTCACGCCGTACCAGATTCGCGGGCTGGCGCTATCGAACCGGATCGTCGTCTCGCCGATGGCGGTCTATTCCGCGCAGGACGGCGTCCCGAATGATTTTCATCTCGTGCATCTCGGCGCCCGCGCGCTGGGCGGCGCGGGACTGATTTTCACCGAGATGACCTGTGTTTCACCCGAAGCGCGGATCACGCCCGGCTGCTGCGGCCTGTGGAACGACGAACAGGCAAGGGCCTTTACGCGCATTGTGGATTTTGTTCACGGCAACTCGCCGACCAGGATCGGAATCCAGTTGGGTCATGCCGGACGGAAGGGCTCGACCCGCGTGGCCTGGGAGGGAATCGACGAACCGCTGCCGGATCAAAACTGGCCTCTGGTGTCCGCTTCCGCGGTGCCCTACCTGCCGGACGGCCAGTTGCCAAAGCCCATGACGCGCGCCGAGATGGAGCGGGTGCGTGAGGAATTCGTGGCGGCGGCGCGACGGGCGGCAACAGCCGGCTTCGATATCCTCGAATTGCATTGCGCCCACGGCTATTTGCTCTCGAGCTTCCTGTCGCCGCTGACCAACCGCCGCGCCGACGAGTATGGCGGCGGCATTGAAAACCGCGCCCGCTATCCGCTCGACGTGTTTCGTGCGATACGCGCCGTGTGGCCGGAGCAGCGCCCGATGTCGGTTCGATTGTCGTGCCACGATTGGGCGGAGGGCGGCAACACGCCCGATGACGCGCTCCAATTCGCCCGTCTCTTCAAGGAAGCCGGGGCGGACTTGATCGACTGTTCGTCGGGCCAGGTTTGGGCCGAGGATCGTCCGGTTTATGGCCGGCTGTATCAGACGCCGTTTGCCGACAAGATCCGCAACGAGGTCGGAATTCCAACCATCGCGGTCGGAGCGATCTCGGAAGCCGACCATGCCAATTCAATCATTGCCGCGGGAAGGGCCGATCTGTGCGCCATCGCGCGGCCGCACCTGGCCGATCCGGCCTGGACACTGCATGAGGCGGCGCGGATCGGCGTGAAGTCGATCGCTTGGCCAAAACAGTACCTGGCGAGCAAGCAGCAATATGAGGCCAATCTCGAGCGTGCCGCCGCGGCGGCCGTCGCCGTAAGGTGATCACCGTGGGTTTTTGGCACAATGCGCATGCCCTCGTGACCGGTGCCGGTTCTGGCATTGGCGCGGCGACCGCGCTGGCCTTGGCGCAAGCAGGTGTGCGGGTCAGCGTTGCCGGGCGCAGGATGGATCGGCTCGCCCACACGGCGGCTCGGCTCGGCAAGCGTGCCGGCGCGACGGTCGCGATGGACGTAACCGACGAGACCGCGGTTGCGAACGGCGTGGCGCGGATCGAGGCCGAAGCGGGGCCTATCGACATCCTCGTCAATAATGCCGGGAAGGCATCGAGCGCGCCCTTCGAGCGGACCGACAGCGAAATGTGGGCGGACATGCTTGCGAGCAATCTGTCCAGCGTCTTTTTCGTCACCCGCGCGGTCCTGCCGGGCATGGCACGGCGCGGGCGCGGCCGCGTCGTCAACGTCGCATCGAGCGCCGGGCTCACCGGCTACGCCTATGTCTCCGCCTATGTGGCGGCGAAGCACGGCGTGGTCGGGCTGACGCGTTCGCTGGCTCTGGAATACGCCAGGAGCGGGGTCACCGTGAACGCGGTTTGCCCGGGCTACACCGACACCCCGCTGGTGGGGGAGGCCGCCGCCAATATTGCCGCCAAGACCGGACGCAGCGAAGCGGAGGCACGGGCGATGCTCGCCAAGGTCAATCCGATGCAACGGCTGGTGACGCCGGAGGAGGTCGCCGACACCGTTCTCTGGCTCGCTTCCGCTGGGGCATCGGCAATCAACGGACAATCGGTCGCCGTCGCCGGCGGTGAAGTGTTTACCGGGTGAGGAAACAACATGTCTTCTGAAATGAAAGCAAAGCTGCGACCCTTCAGAAACTATCCGGCGCGACATTTCCGGTGGACTACCGATGACAGTGGACGCGTCGCGACCGTCGCTTTCAACCGGCCGGAAAAGAAGAATGCGTTGACTTTCGAGTCCTACGAGGAATTGCGCGATCTGTTTCGCAATCTCGCCTACGCCTCCGATGTCCGCTCGGTGGTGCTGACCGGAGCCGACGGCGACTTTTGCTCGGGTGGCGACGTGTTCGAAATAATCGAGCCGCTGACGCGCATGGCAATGCCCGATCTGATCGCGTTCACGCGCATGACGGGTGACGTGGTGAAGGCGATGCGCAGATGTCCGCAGATCATCGTCGCGGCCATCGATGGCATCTGCGCTGGCGCCGGCGCGATGCTTGCGCTCGCGTCCGATCTGAGAGTGGCGACGCCGCAGGCCAAGACGGCCTTCCTGTTCACGCGTGTTGGTCTTGCCGGTGCGGATATGGGCGCATGCGGGCTGTTGCCGCGTGTGATCGGGCAGGGGCGGGCGGCGGACTTGCTCTACACCGGTCGCGCGATGAGCGCAGAGGAAGGTCTGGCCTGGGGATTTCATAACCGGCTGGTGCCTGCGGCGGAGCTTGTGGGTGCGGCGCAGGAACTGGCGCGTTCGCTGGCCGACGGGCCCTGGTTCGCCCACGGCGTCACCAAGACCATGTTCAATCAGGAATGGGCGATGGGCGTCGACGAAATGATCGAGTCGGAAGCGCAGGCGCAGGCGATCTGTATGGTGACCGGCGATTTTCGCCGCGCCTTCGAGGCGTTTGCCGCCAAGCAGAAGCCGGTCTTTCAGGGAAACTGACGTGAGCCCGCGCGAGCCGTCTCGCGACCACTTTTTCGACCCCGGCATCGCGATTTCGTTGCAGTCGTTGCGCAGCACATCCAGCAAGTCGCTACCGAGGTCCAGAAATGCATCAATGGACTTGACGTCTTGAGAGCGGCCGTTTCGATCTGCTTCGATAGCGTCGGGATATGGGAGCGTGCCTATGAGTGATATCCTGCAGCCCCCGGGTTGGGTCACGCCGAGCGGCTACGCCAATGGAATAGCTGCGCGGGGCCAGCTGATCTTCATCGCGGGCCAGATCGGCTGGAATGGACAATGCGTGTTCGAATCGGACGATCTCGTCGATCAGATCGAGCAGACACTGAAAAACATCGTCGCGGTTGCGCGCGCGGGAGGGGCTGAGCCGGCGCACATCGTGTCGATGACCTGGTTCCTTATCGATCGCAAGGAATATTCGGCGCGATTGAAGGAGATCGGCGCGGTGTATCGCGCCGTCATGGGTCGGCGCTTTCCGGCCATGACGGCGCTGCAAGTGTCCGGATTGATCGAGGACCGCGCCAAGGTCGAGATCCAGGCAATCGCCGTGCTGCCGGATCGGGAGTGATTGTTGCAGGCGGGTTCGATGCGCCGCCCACATGTTGTCGAAACCGAGAAGAGATAGAAGCGATGGTTGCTGCTCCCAAACTTGGCCCGTCGGGTCACATCGATACGTTTGCGCGGCGAAATCTGCCCCCGTCCAATCAATGGCCGGATCTGCTGCTGGACAGGCCGGAATTTGACTATCCGGATCATCTGAATGTCGGTGTCGAACTGACCGACCGTATCGTCGATAAGGGGCTTGGCGATCGAATTGCCCTGATCGGCAACGGCCGTCAGCGCACCTACAAGGAGCTGACGGACTGGTCGAACCGGCTGGCGCATGCGCTGGTGGAGAATTACGGGGTCAAGCCCGGCAACCGGGTGCTGATACGGTCGGGCAACAATCCGGCCCTGGTGGCCGCCTGGCTTGCCGCAACAAAAGCGGGCGCGGTCGTGGTCAATACGATGCCGATGCTTCGCGCCGGCGAATTGACGCAGATTGTCGACAAGGCCGAGATCGGCCTTGCGCTGACCGACAGCCGGATTGCCGACGATCTCGTGGCCTGCGCGAAGACGAGCCGGTTTCTGAAGCAGGTCGTGAATTTCGACGGTACATCGAACCACGATGCCGAACTCGATCGCGTGGCGCTGAACAAGCCGGTCCGTTTTGAGGCGGTCAAGACAGGTCGTGATGACGTGGCCCTGTTGGGATTTACGTCGGGGACGACCGGAGTGCCGAAGGCGACGATGCACTTCCATCGCGACCTCCTGATCATCGCCGACGGTTATGCCCGGGAGGTCCTCGGCGTCCAGCCGGACGACGTTTTCGTTGGATCGCCCCCGCTTGCGTTCACGTTCGGACTCGGCGGCCTCGCCATTTTTCCATTGCGGTTCGGCGCCACGGCGACGCTCATCGAAAACGCCTCGCCGCCCGAGTTGATCAAGATGATCGAAACCTACAAGGCGACGATCTGCTTCACCGCGCCGACAGCGTATCGGACGATGATCGCAGCAATGGAGAAGGGCGCCGACCTGTCGTCGCTGCGTCTTGCGGTATCGGCCGGCGAGACCTTGCCGGCCCCGGTTTTCGAAAGCTGGACCCAAAAGACTGGCAAGCCGATCCTCGATGGCATCGGCAGCACGGAGTTGCTGCACATCTTCATGACCAACCGGGTAGATGACGCGGTCGCGGGATCGACGGGGTATCCGGTTTCAGGTTACGAGGCGAAGATCGTGGACGACGACATGAATGAGTTGCCTGCCGGGACGGCCGGCAAGCTTGCGGTGCGCGGTCCGACCGGATGTCGCTATCTTGCGGATGCGCGGCAGACCAGCTACGTGCGGAACGGCTGGAACCTGACCGGCGACGCCTTTGTGCGCCGTGAAGATGGTCGCTTCTCTTTCGTGGCCCGGGCGGACGATATGATCGTCTCGGCCGGTTACAACATTGCCGGGCCCGAGGTGGAAGCGGCGCTCCTAACCCATCCCGATGTGGCCGAATGCGCTGTCGTCGGAACGGCCGATGCGGAACGCGGGCAGATTGTTTCGGCGTTCGTCGTCCTGAAGCAAGCGGCCCCGCGCGATGAGCTTGAGGTGAAACGGCTGCAGGATCACGTCAAGGCCGCGATCGCTCCCTACAAATATCCGCGCGCGATCACCTTTCTCGAGGCGCTGCCCAAGACCCAAACCGGAAAGATCCAACGATTCAAGTTGAGGAACGATGCATCGCAACGATGATGACGGTCTGAGCGGATTGAGATCATCGACCAGGGCGTGTACCCCTAAATCTGGCACAGTGGATCAGGGCGGTTTGATGTCTGCTTTGTCCCTGATAGCGGCGCGAAAGCGGACATCGCCGGAGGTCTGAGTTGGACCAATAGGCGACCAAGCACATCGCGGTTCTAGGGGTGCCACTCCATAATTTCACAATTATCAAGGTGACGATCTGTCAGACGGTGAAAGAATGTCCCGTGTCCAACTGCGGCCACTCTTTGCTCGGGCCGCCTTGCCAACCATGTTGAAAACTCTGCCATACGCGAAAACACTACATCGTCAGGTTCTACAGAAACGCCACGATGATCCTTGGGGCCATCGTGCCACCAACATTCTTCGAGATGGCCGAAATCCAGCATTGGAAATTCGGCTGAGAGTACATTTGGGTGACGCCCAATGTCACAGCTATTCCCCAAGCGCTCCCTGTGCAACGACGATACGATGATGCTGGTCTGTTCTGGATCGAACAGGCCGAGACATGTTTCAATGGCCCGCGTCAGCGGGGAAACAATGACCAACTCAACGCCAAGTCGTTGTGCAGCTTCCTTCGCAGCCACGACCTGATTTCGACCTTTCGAAGTCAGGCGTGCGTCGTAGTGAAGTGGGTCAACTCCTGTAGCATCAAATAGCTCGTTGAACGTCGATTGACCATGACGGATAAGGAATGTGTGAGTTGGCATTGCCTGTGAGTTTCATCAAGCGTGAGGTGCGTCCCTTGATCACAGAGTACAACCTCTCGTAGAATAATTTTCAAGGTAAAAACGTCTCCTATGGGTCGAGACACCGTCGCTCTCGACATGCCTGGGCGATTTCCAGTAAACGTCTGCTCATTAGAACGTCGGCTTTGGGTCAAAATCGGCGGTCTTGGCCGGTGCAGGTCACTTCCGGTCTACATTCGGCAGCTGACCTTTGGATGAGCATCGAGTTGGGCAGGCTCGGGCCAATAGGCGACATCGCCCTTCCACGATCTCAGGAATAGGAATAGGCTATTCGCGCCCGCTCGCATCGCATTGCCGCCGCGGAGGGACTGCAATGAAACTTCCCCACCGAAGGCAGTTTCTGCATTTGGCTGCGGCCACTGCCGCGCTACCGGCGCTCTCGACCATCGCGCGAGCGCAAGCCTATCCGACGCGGCCGGTGCGCATCATCGTCGGCTTTCCCGCTGGCGGCTCGGCAGACTTTCACGCTCGTCTAATGGGGCAGTGGTTATCGGAGCGGCTCGGCCAGCAATTCGTCGTCGAGAACCGGCCGAGTGCCGGCGGCAATATTGGCACAGAGGCAGTCGTCCGTGCACCGGCCGACGGCTATACGCTCCTGCTGGCCGCAACACCGAACGCAATCAACGCAACGCTCTACGACAGGCTTAACTTCAACTTCATCCGGGACATTGCACCGGTTGCCGGGATCGTGCACGGGCCCCAAGTCATGGTGATGCATCCTGCTCATCCCACCAGAACCGTTCCGGACTTCATCGCCTACGCCAAGGCCAATCCCGGCAAGATCAACATGGCGTCGGGCGGCGTCGGGACGCCGGGCCATCTGGCCGGCGAGCTGTTCAAGATCATGACTGGCGTCAACTTAATTCACGTGCCCTATCGCGGCGAAGGACCTGCCCTTACCGACGCGATTAGTGGGCAGTTCGAGCTAATGTTCGTCAGCGGGAGCCCATCGCTTGAGTTCATCCGGGCTGGTAAACTGCGAGCCCTTGCGGTGACCACCGCAACGCGGTCGCCGGCGCTGCCGGACGTGCCGACCATTGCCGAAACGGTCCCCGGATATGAGGTGACCGCGTGGGCAGGGATAGGTGCGCCGAAGGGCACACCGTCCGAGATCATCCACAAGCTCAACGATCATATCAATGCCGGACTAGCAAGCCCCGGCATCAAGGCGCGATACGCCGATCTGGGCCTTACACCTCTTGTTCTCTCGCCATCTGACTTCGGAAAATTTGTCGCTGACGACACGCAAAGGTGGGCGAAGGTGATCCGTGCGGCCAACATCAAGCTGGAGTAATTTCGACCCGCCGATATTTCATAGCGGCCAACAACGGAAGTCGCGCTTATTCGATCATCTCGTCCCAACGGGAGAGCATTCTGCGATGGTCATTCGGGCAGCCCGGCTCGCCGCAAGCCTTCTTCGTATCGCGAGAGGTCTTCGGCAGGCCGAATAGGGGGGAGCACGTCTTTGAGATTGGAAATACGCAGCGCGGGATTGAGTTGCCGCAGCCGAGCCATGGCATTGTGTGCTTGCTCCGGCCGTCCGGCCATTGCATTGCTTGCGGCGGCGATGCGTAATCCAGATTGATAGTCCGGATTGTCCTGCAATGCCATTGCAGCCCACGATGCCGCTTCGTCATAGCGGCCCAGGAAGAAATGGGCAAACGCGGTCCCGGCCCGCATACCACTCATCCGCGGATCAAGTGGGCTCAGGCGCATGGCACGCGCGAAGCGCTCGATCGCCGCTTCCGGCTCGCCGAGCCAGTTTTTTACCCAGCCGCCGCAAAGCCATGCCTCGGCCAAATTGGAATTGAGCATCAGCGCGCGATCGATCAAGGCGGCGCCTCCCCCGAGATCGCGAACAACATTCACTAACGCCCACCCGCCGCGGGAGAGCGCAAGCGCGTCATCCCTGCCCAACTCAACCGCCCGCTGGGCGAGCCTTGCTACTTCGGCAATCTCGTTCCCTGTGACTGTAATCCAACCATTGATCTTGGCAAAGGCGTAGCAAGAGGCGGCACGACCGTAGGCGGCCGCAAAATCCGGATCGAGCTCGATCGCGCTGTTGAACAGGCGCAATGCCTCGTCGAGCGCTTGCCGGTTAGCAAACTGATAAGACTTGGCCAAACCGCGTAAATAGAGGGCATAGGCGTCGAGGCTCTCGGTCGGCTTGCGCTTTGCACGCTCGATTTCGGCTTTTTCCACCGCTGGCGCGATCGCCCCGACAACGCTCTCGGTCACCTGGTCCTGCAGATCGAAGATGTCGTCGAGACCACCATCAAACCGGTCTGCCCAAAGATGCGCGCCAGTGGCGGTATCGACGAGCTGTCCTGTGATGCGCACTCGATTTGCCGCTTTGCGAACGCTGCCTTCCAGCACGTAGCGAACCCCAAGCTCGCGTCCAACCTGCTTCACGTCAACGGCGCGCCCCTTGTAGGTGAAGCTCGAATTGCGGGCGATGACGAACAGCGCCTTGAAATGCGATAGCGCCGTGATGATGTCATCGACCATGCCGTCGGCAAAATATTCCTGTTCCGGATCGGAGCTCAGGTTGGTGAAGGGCAGAACGGCGATCGAGGGTTTATTGGGTAGAGCAAGGGTCTCATCAACAGGCCAGCGGTTCGGCACCGCGGGCACGGCGCGACCGTATGGGACGCGCCAGACCCGCATCGGTTCGGCGATATTCTTCAAGGATTGCGAACCCAGATCCTCAAACGTTACATCTACCTTGCCACGAATTTGCCGACGAGCGTCATCCGAGATGCTGATGCCGCCCGGCTCTGCAATCCCTTCGAGACGCACTGCAATATTGACCCCTTCACCAAAGATATCGTTCTCTTCGATAATGATATCACCGACGTGAATGCCGATGCGGAGTTCGATCTGCTTGTCCTGCGGCACGTCGATATTTTGTTCGGCCATGCCGCGCTGAATTTCGTCGGCACATCGCACGGCGTCGACCACGCTGGCGAACTCGGCAATAGCGCCGTCCCCGGTATTCTTGACGACACGGCCGTGATGCTCAGCGATTTTGGGATCGAAAATCGTTCTTCTAAGCGCTTTCAGTCGCGCCAGCGTGCCTTCTTCGTCGATCCCTATCAAGCGGCAAGAGCCCGCGACATCCGCCGCCAGAATTGCTGCTAGTCGTCGCTCTACGTGCTCGCTGCTCAAGATGGTCCCCCGTACTGGGGAAATCGAATGATTATAGCACGATTGTGGGTCGATGTCCGGCTACGCCCAAGGTCCGAAATGGGTCAAAATCGCCGGTCTGGACCGATGCAAGTCGTTTCCGGTCTACATCCGACAGCAGCCCTTTGGGCGGGCATCCAGTTGGCCGCCTCGTGCCAACTCCGGACTCATGCACTGCAGCGTGCAAGGCCTTTATTCGATCATGTCGTCGGCGACGTAGTGCACCTTCGGGAGGCAGCAGTTGAATGCCGAAAGCGGGCTACGATTACTTCTTGCGCGGATCGTCCGCTGGGTTGATGTAATCGATGCCTCCAGGACCGACGAACTGAACTTGGAGAATCCCCTCCTCGTTTCCGGTCCAGGCGTAGTGAGGGTGCTTTGCCGGATACACCCATAACGAGCCCGGCTTTAACAACTCGCCTTTCTCCTCAAATTTTTCGCCGTGGCTACTCCCAATGTTACCGCTTATCACGGTGACAACTTCGGAATAGGGGTGAGTGTGCGGTGGCATTTGAAAGTTAGGGGGAAACTTGATCCGCAAGACAACTACATCCCCCGCTTTCGTCGGGTCGCCCACCAGAGTTGCGATCTGGACGCCTTTGGGGAAGGCCGGGTTCTCCTTCCACGCGAGTGCCTCGGGATTGACCCGCGTCGGGGTATCCTGCGCCATCGCTGGAAGTGAGAACGCCACCAAGCCCGCTATCGCCAAGAATTTTCTCATGTGAGTCTCCTCCACTGAGATGTAAGTCCGCACGTCGCGGCAAGTTCGAACGCCTTGCGGCAGCGAGTCTCACGGCATTCGGAGTTCGAACCGGTCAAAATGGGTCGCAACGCTGTCCGGTCGCGCCCACGCTCCAAGCCCGACGATCTTCGCGTGACGTCAACGATCTGACGCCCGCGCCAGAACCTTTTCCGCAACGGCGCGGCCGAGCGCCTGCCCCGCGTCGAGGTCGGACCGGTAGTGAATGCCTGCATACATGCGCGCGTCTGCTGCCTCCTTGCCGATGGCCAAGAGTGTGTCGGCATCGTCTGGAAACAAACGAGCGAGGACGACGGCCGCTGCGGTCGAAATGCACCCATGCGCCGCCGGGTAGCTCGGATGGTTCGGCGGCGGGAATAGCGTCTTGAGTTCCGGGTCGAGCTGCGATGGCCTGATACGCCAGTAGGTGAACTTTGCATCCCAGCAAGCGATGCAAGCATCATGCATGGCGATGTTCATGGCCGCGAAGGCGTATGTGGCGGCCGCGGGGTCCTGACCGAGGCCGTATTCGAGGACCTTGCGGCTGGCGTGCTCGTTCCAGAGCTGAAACGAGCGCACTCCGCCGAAGGTCTCCCAGTAGACGGCAATCGAATTTGTCCGTGGCGTCCGCGCGAACGATTTCAATTCCGCGAGTTCAGCCAGGACCGCGGCGGAATCGTAGTCCGGGGGCGGCGGGGGCCGAAACTCATCCGAGGTCTTCAGCGACCATGACTTCCATGTGGCCGCGGCGGGATTGATCGGGCTTGTTCCCCTCCACTTGCCGGCGCCGGAGGGTACGGTTCCAGTCCACTTCAGGTCGGAGCCGTCCTGCTTTCCGTGTTCAATCGCGCGCGCCGCCGTCTGCCGCCCCAAGTCGAGCCCTGCCTCGACATCGCTCGGATATTCAACGCCGGCGATGACCCGTGATTGGGCGGCCTCCATGCCAAGCTTCCTGATGCGATCCGCGTCGGCAGGAAACAGATAAGCCAGCACCTCGGAGGCAGCACCGGCGGCTGCGCCGAAATCAGACGGATAGGACCCACTGTCGGCTACTGGCACTACTGCGGCGATCTGCGGATCGACGGCGAACGGACGCTCACGGGCGTAGCTCTTCTTGTTCGCAAGGGCGCTCACCACGGCGTCGTGGATGGCGGCGTGAATGAGAGCGAGATTTCGCAACGCGAGCGGCACTGTAACGGAGTGTGTCAGCATCTCCCTCACCGCAATTTCATTCCAGCGATAGGCGGGTCCGCCAACGTCCCACCAGCGCACCTGCGCGATCGCGGAGACGTTTCGATTGGCGAGCATCGTCTTGAGAGCGGTTAGTTCGGCGGTCGCGGCCTCTCCCGTCGGCGGTGGCGCAGTCTTGCGGTCACCAACAGTGGACAGGATCCAGGTCGGTCTTTCGCCCGCGGCGTCAACTCGAGCGGTGCCCGCAGCCACAACCAGCCACGCGGCAGCCACGCTGCTTGCCAAGGAACGGTTGAAAGTAATCATCGTCGATCCCCTGTGAAGGACCGGCGTCAGACCGAAGCCTTGAATCTTTTTTGCGCTGGAGGTGGTTGAACGCCGTTCTGCCGCCCCCGGCCAGACGCCAGCGGGACACCTCCTGAACTGGGCACGCGCTACAAACATGCGCTACCTTGACGGACCGTGAGCCCGGGAAGCACAAAAGTCAATGTGAGCCTCGTCGTCGCCGTGGAGCTGCGGCTGTCTACGATGGGACAAAAAATCTCTCTTGGGAGGCCGGACGGGATCGCCTGGAGCGGACCACCAAAGGCCTGCGCTACGCTGAACAGCGCCTGACGGAGTGGGCGACCGAGATGCGCGTTAGGCAATCCGCACCGCCGTCCTGAGTTTTCGGCAGCGGAAGCGCGCGGCCGGACTGATCAAGGTCCGCTCCAGGTCAAAATCGGAATGCCCTGACCGAGCAGAAGAGGTCTGCTAAGTCCCCAAAACCCGACATCCTGCGTCTTTATGAATCCACGCCCCAGTCTAGCGGCTCACTTCAGTGTCGTTCTCGGGTTTCAGATACGCGACTGTTCTGTCCGCCAGCTCCTGCGTAGGGCAGCACCATATTGGTAGCCACTAACTTTACTGACGCCGTCGCGTGCGGCGGCGATCAATCGCTCGCGGTACCGGCCTGTTGCGTTACTCATCAACTCCTCAGGCCGACCGATCCGCGGTCAATGGTGAACACGCGATCGAGCAGGCCATGTGCGTGCGTCATGCTTGATTCGGCGAGAATCACCGACAATCCGGACCTGCGCAGCCCCGAGATCACCTCGGCCAGGCGCCGGGCTAGCACCGGCGCCAGGCCCTCGAACGGCTCATCGAGCAAGAGAAGCTTGCGTCCCCCCATCATCGCCCGACCCAAGGCCACCAGCTTCTGCTGGCCGCCCGAGAGCTGCAAGGCCTTGCGTGCGCGCAAGCTCGTCAGCTCGGGGATGGTGTTGTAGATGTGCGCGAGCTGCACCTTTGCGTCGTCCGCGTCCGCGGCCCAGGCAGGCAGCAGGATATTCTCCTCCGCCGACAGGCCCGGCACAAGCCGCCGGTCCTCCGGCATGTATCCTATCCCCAGCCCTGCGCGACGGTAGGTCGGCAAGTCCGCCAGCTCCCGGCTCTCGAAGTCGAGCCGCCCGGACGCTGGCGCCTGCAGCCCGATGATGGTGCGCAACAGGGTGGTCTTTCCGGCGCCATTGCGCCCGATCAGGCCGGCGAACTCCCCTGCGCTGACCTCGAGATCGACGCCGCGCAGAATGGCCACCGCCCCGATCGACACGGAGACGCCTTCAAGCCGCAGCATGGGGTATCTCCTCGCCGATCACGTAGCGGCGCACGTTCTCCGCGCGCAGCACGGTGTCGGGCGATCCGTCCGCGATGATGCCACCGTCGTAGAACGCCACCACGCGCCCGGCAAATCGCGCCACGATGTCCATATCGTGCTCGACGAAGATCACCGTTACCCCGGCGGCACGCGCCGCGCCCATCACGACGTCCATGATGGCGAACTTTTCGTCGGCGGAGACGCCGCTGGTCGGCTCGTCGAGCAGGAGCAGCTTGGAGCGGCTGGACAGGGCCATGGAAACGTCGAGCAACTTGCGGATTCCTTCGGGCAACAAGCCGGCCTTCTGCGCGGCGTAGGGTGCGAGCTCGAACCGCGTCAGCGTCTCGTCGGCCGCTGCCTGCGGATCGTCCATCGCGGCAATACTCTCGGCCACCAGTAGGTTCTCGCGAACGCTCAACGAATTGAAGAGCTGCGGTATCTGGAACGAGCGCGAGATGCCGAGCTTGGTGATCTGGCGCGGCTTCAAGCCCACGATGTCGCGTTCGCCGAACAGGATTTGACCGCTGTCGGGCCTGAGATAGCCGGTCACCATGTTAAGAAAGGTCGTCTTGCCGGCGCCGTTGGCACCGATCAGGCTGACGACGGTGCCAGGATCGAACGTCAGGTTGATATCGACGGCCGCCTTCACGGCGCCGAAGCTCTTCTGCAACCCTTTTGCAGTCAGCACCGCACTCATACGGACCTCCGCCGCCGCTCGGCGAGCGTCCACAGGCCGGCTGGCAGGAACATGATGATGGCCAGCATGGCCAGGCCAAGCGACATCTGCCACACGTTGGGCGCGTACTGGCTGGCGATCGTGCGCAGAGCCTCAAAGATGGAGGCCGCCACGAAGGGGGCCAGAATGCTCTGGGTGCCGCCCAGGATGGCGATGAACACGAACTCGCCTGAGGTCGTCCAATAGGTCATCTCGGGATCGACATGGCCGACCGCCAAGGCCGCCAGGGCGCCGCCCAGGCCCGCCATGGCACCCGCGATCAGGTAGTTGACGTACACCACGCGGTAGGGCGAGGCGCCGAGATAGGCCACCCGCAGCTCGTTGTCGCGCACGCCGGTGGCCAACCGTCCCCAGTGTCCGCCCAGCAGCCTGTGCACCAATAGCGCCACCACCACTGCACAGACCGCGCCGGCAATGAGAAACACCCGCCGCTCCACGCCGGACGCCAAGGCAACTCCGAAGAATGTGCGCGCATGCAGGTTGAACCCGTCCGTGCTGCCGAGCGCGGCGCTCTTCACCAGCACGCCATACAGGATCATCGAAAATGCCAGCGACAGCATGGCAAAGAAGATATCGCGGTACCTGGCGAGCAGCAGGCCCAGCAGGGCGGCTATCAACCCGGCGGCCGCGGCGCCTGCGAGCAGCATCACGGCCGCATCGGCAACATGCAGATGATGCGAGAGCAGCGCAGCCGCATAGGCGCCGATGCCGAAGTACAGCCCCTGCCCGAACGACACGAGCCCGGTGCGCATCAGCACAAGAAGGCCAAGCACCACCACGCCTTTGGCGAGCGCTAGCATGGCCATGAACACCAGCCATTGTGGCGAGAGCAGAGCCAACCCTGTCAGCGCGACGAGAGGAGCGATTGCGACGATCGCAGCTTTCATATCTTGCGCGCCTCCTGCGCCGCGAACAGTCCCTTCGGGCGCGCAATGAGCACCATGGCCATCACCGCGTAGATGGAGAACAGCTCGGCCTCCGGCCAGTAGCGCACCGTGGCCGAGCGGACGAGGCCGACCAGAAGCGCGCCGAGCGCCGCTCCGCCGAGACTGCCGAGACCGCCGATCACCACCACCGCGAAGGCGAGCACAATCACCTCAACACCAATGCCGGGCGTTACGGCTATCGTTGGCGCCGTGAATGCCCCGCCGAGCGCCGCCAGCGTCGCACCGACGGCGAAGGTGGCGAGATAGACCCGGCTCACGTTGATGCCCATGGCCATGCTCATGTCACGGTCGTGGATGACGGCGAGCAGCAGCTTACCTTGGCGCGTGCGATAGAGCGCCCAGGCAAGGGCGAGCCCGGTCGCCAGCGCCAATGCGATCAGCAGGACGTTGTAAACGGGGTATGTCAGGCCGCCGAGCTGAAAATTTCCGGGCAACGCGTAGGGGTCGGGCAGCAGCAACGAGTCCACGCCCCACACCAGCTTGATCACGTCCTCCATGATCAGGAAGAGAGCATAGGTGATCAGCACCAGCACCACCTCGTCCTTGCCGTACATCCACTGCAGCAGGCCACGCTCGATCAGCGGACCGGCAACGGAGCCGACGAGGAGGGCCGCGAGCAGCAGCATGGCGAAGCTGCCGGCCGCCGGCAGTCCGCCACCGAGCCATGCGCCGGCAAGCGAGCAAGCCGCATAGGCGCCCAAGGCATAGAGGCTGCCATGGGCCACGTTGAGGATGCGCATGACGCCATAGATCAGCGTCAGCCCGGCCGAAATCAGGAACAGCCAGGACGCATAGGTGATGCCG
Organism: Bradyrhizobium sp.; assembly: GCF_016213215.1. Classification (GTDB taxonomy): domain Bacteria; phylum Pseudomonadota; class Alphaproteobacteria; order Rhizobiales; family Xanthobacteraceae; genus Bradyrhizobium. The sequence continues at coordinate 149,502 of NZ_JACRAW010000097.1, forward strand.
TCGAAGGCAATGGGCAGGATGCTGCTCATCTTAAGCCAAGCGGCGGCAGCCCGTAGGCTGCCGTCCCTGATTGTTATTTCTTGATGCCAGACTTGATCCAGGCTTCGCTTTTCACGCCATCGGGTGGATTCACCTTGTCCGCGGAATAGCGTGCGATATCGACGATCTTGAGCTCACCGCCCTCTACCCTGGTCGTGCCGACCGCGGCGTCCATGATCGCCTGGTGGCCCTTGCCGAGCGCCATCTTGACCGGCCCACCAGGGCCTTCGAAGGTCAGGTTCTCGAACGCAGCGATGATCTTGTCCTGGTCGGGTGCCTCATTGCCGCTGCCCTTGGCCTTCTCGTAGGCAGCCTTCACGCCGAGGATTGCTTGCGTCATTTTGAAGGACGCATAGTTCGGCGGGACGTGGTAGCGGTCCTGGTAGGTGGTCTTCAGCCAGCGCGCGAGATCAGTGCCCGGTGCAAACGGCCCGAACGGACCACGCGCCCCCAGAATGGTTCCGTCCGGAATCCGCGTGCCCAGCCTGTTGATGGCCGGTTCGCCGGCTGACAGCACCACCTTGTGCTTCTCGAACAGGCCACGCGGTGCGCCCTGCAGCACGAGGCCCTCAAGATCGCCGCCCCACATGCTGGAATGGATCACCTCCGCCCCACTACCGAGAAGCGTGGTGATTTCAGCGCCGAACTGACCCGCAAAAAGCTTCGGCATCTGCGAGGTCTTCACCTCGATGCCAGGCTTGAGGGTCTTCATGGCGTTCTCGAAGTCCGCCCAGGAGTCCTGACCCCAGGCATAGTTCTGATTGAGGCCGGCAATCGACTTTACGTTGGGCGTGCGCTCCACCAGATAAAGCGCGACAGACACGTTGTCCATTGTGCCGGTTGGACCGGTGCGAAACACGTATTTGTAGCTCGCGTCCTCGAAGATTCGAGGCGTGCCGCAGTCGAATAGGACGGTGAGCTTCTTTTGCTCTTCGGCGACGGGCGCAATCGCCAGGCAATCGCCGCTCGAGATGTAGCCGATCACGATGTCGACCCTTGGCACGAGATTGCGATACTCGGCCACCTGCTTTTGTGGGCCGCCCGCCTCGTCGATGATGACGAGTTCGATGGGCGTCCCGCCGAATCCCTTCTGGGAATAGGGTGCGGGAACAGTGCCCGCGTTGAGCAGCTCGGCCGTCAGCTCGGCGGCGTTGCGGGCCGGTACCCCGAACGGACCGGCGGCCGGACCGGACAGGAACGTAACGATGCCGACCTTGAGGGGTTGCTGCGCGAGCGAAGCCGGCACCGCCAGCAGAAAGACGAACGCGGCCAAGGCCGCGCACAACCCGAAGCTCAATGATGGTCGCATTTGTTTCCTCCTCCTTGTCGGTCTGACTAGACCAGTGCCAATCGGCAAAGGCTGCGGTATCTCACATGGGTTGCTGCCCGAATCCGAAACCAGAAGACCTTGGCGTGTGGAAGACCTGTGACGGCCTTTAGTCCGTTACAGGCTTCGCGCGCGTTCCCTCAACGTGAATTTCTGCACCTTGCCGGTTGCAGTCGTCGGCAGCGGCCCGAATATCACCGACTTTGGCGCCTTGAAGTGCGCGAGCCGGTCGCGGCAGAAGGTGATGATTTCCTCCTCGGTCGCCTGAGTGCCGGGCTTGAGCTGCACGAAGGCGCAGGGCGTCTCGCCCCATTTCGAATGCGGTCGCGCGACGACGGCCGCGAGCTGCACCGCCGGGTGCTTGTAGAGCGCGATCTCGACTTCGACGCTGGAAATGTTCTCGCCGCCCGAGATGATGATGTCCTTCGCGCGGTCCTTGATTTCCACGTAGCCGTTCGGATGCTCGACCGCGAGGTCGCCGGTGTGCATCCAGCCGCCGCGGAAGGCGTCGGCCGTCGCCTTGGGTTCCTTGAAGTAGCCGAGCATCACCGTGTTGCCGCGAACCATGATCTCGCCGATCGACCGGCCGTCGCGGGGCACCGGCTTCATCGTCCTGGCATCGGCCACCATCTGCCCTTCGACCACGGGATAGCGGACGCCCTGGCGCGCAACCAAGCCCGCGCGTTCGGCGAGCGGCAGCGCCGACCAGTCATCCTGCGGCGCGCAGTAGGTCGAAGGACCCTGCAGCTCCGTCATGCCGTAAATGTGCGTGACGCGGAAGCCAAGTTGCTCCATCGCTTCGATCACCTTGGCTGGCGGCGGCGAGCCGCCGGTCTGGATTTCCACTACATGGTTGAATCGGCGCAGTTGCTCGGCCGGCGCCGACGTCAGCATCGTCAGCACCGTCGGCGCGCCACACATGTGCGTCACGCCGTTCTCGGCGATCGTCGGGAAGATCAGCGCCGGATCGACCTTGCGCAGGCACACATGCGTGCCGCTCATCGCCACCACCGACCATGGAAAACACCAGCCGTTGCAGTGGAACATCGGCAGCGTCCAGAGATAGACCGGCTTCGGAGGCATCGGCCAGGCCATGATGTTGCCGACTGACTCGAGGAAGGTGCCGCGGTGATGATAGACGACCCCCTTCGGGTTGCCGGTGGTGCCGGATGTGTAATTGAGCGAGATCGCGCTGCTCTCGTCGGCCGGCGCACTCCAGGCGAAGCTCGGATCGCCCGTGGCGATGAACGCCTCGTATTCAACCTTGCCGAGCCGTTCGCCGGGCCCGGTATAGAGCTCGTCGTCGACATCGATCACCAGCGGCCGCTTTTTCAGCGCCGCGAGCGCGGGCCCAACCTGCGCCGCGAACTCGCGGTCGGTGATCAACACCTTCGCCTCGGCGTGCTGGAGGATATAGGCGATAGTTGCCGCCTCGAGACGGGTGTTGATGGCGTTCAATACCGCGCCGAGCATCGGCACGCCATAATGCGCCTCGACCATCGCCGGTACGTTCGGCAGCATGACCGAGACGGTATCGCCGCGCTTGACGCCGGCGCCCGCAAGCGCCGATGCGAGGCGACGGGCGCGCTCATAGAACTGGTGATAGCTGTAGCGCCGCTCGCCGTGGATCACCGCGATCCGTTCCGGATAGATCTCGGCCGAGCGCGGCAGGAACGAAACGGGCGTGAGCGGGGAGAAGTTTGCTTCGTTGCGACCGAGGCCGGAAAACACCCCGTTGTCGCCGTCGCGCGACCGTCGATTGGACTTCGCCGCACGCGTCTTGCCTGCTGGCCTGGAGATCGTTCGCTTGGGGCGTGCCGCGCGCTTACCTTGCGGTAATCGTACCATCGCTGCTCCTCCCGCGGCGCTCGCGCTGTGGCGAAGCCCCGGCGCTCGCCGTCCGATCCGGTTCTTTTGGACCAAGGCGCTGAGCATATATCAAACCGCGCCCCCCGACTGTCAGCAAGGCGAAATTCTTCCGCCCGATTGCCTGCCGCTCAATTGCTGCGGCACGGCATAACTCCGTGCGCGAAGACAAGGGACTTGCAAACGGGCGTGACATTCCTCAGGCTCACCATCGTCCGCGGACGGTCAAGTGCAGAGTGGTACGCGCGGGACCGGCCTTGCAAGATTCTCAACCACAAGGGAGGCGGAAAAACCGCCCGCTTTCAGCAGGAGGAGACACCATGAGAATTCTCAGTGTTGCGGCGGCCGCGCTGCTTGCCGGCCTGATGACCAGTGTTTCGGGCGGCGCTTTAGCCCAGGAGCGTACAGTCAAGATCACTGGCTTCGGCGCCAAATCCGGCGTGGTCCGCGTGTTCGGCGTCAACAGCGAGGCGGCGATGAAGGCAGCCGCCGAGGAAATCAACAAGGCGGGCGGCGTCACCCTCGGCGACGGCACGAAAGCAAAGCTTGCCGTCGAATTCCTCGATGATCGCTGCAACGCCGAGGAGGGAATCTCCGTCATCCGCCGCATCGCTTCGTCGGATGCCTTTGTGGCGGTCGGGCCGACCTGCTCGAACGTTGCCGAGTCGCTCTTCGGCATCCTGCAGAAGAAGGTGGGCGACGCCTCCGACAGCGGCCTGCAAATCCCCGTGTTCGCCGACGTCGCCGCCAAAGGCGGCCTCGCGGCGATTTCCGAGTGGGCGTTTCGCAACGTCCCGAGTGAGCTCGAAATGTACAAGTCGCTGTTCGCGTGGCTGAAGCGGGAGCACCCCAATCTGAAGACGATCTACGGCGGCGTCGAAAAGGACTTTGCGCATTCGAATGCCACCTACGGCGTGATGAAGAAACAGGCCGAGGAGAACGGCTTCCAGGTGCTCGGGACCGGCGAGTGGCTGCTGAACGACACGAACTTTTCGACGCAGGTGCGCGAAATGCGCCGCGCCAATCCGGAGATCGTCGCCATTTCCGCCCACCCGTTCACGACCTGCGGGGTGCTGCGTGAGATGGACCGTCAGGGCGTGAAGCCGAAACTCCTGATCGGCCTGACCAGTTCTTCCAGCATCGAGACGCTGCAGGGGTGCGCCAAGCAGGCGGAGGGCATCATCATCCCGACCAGTTTTGCGCCCGTCACCCCGGAGGCGAAAGCCGCGGCCGAGAACGTCTCCAAGCAGGGCGGCAGCATGGATCTGCACAGCGCGGCGGCCTACGAGATCATGTTCATTCTCAAGGAAGTGATCGAAAGCCAGAAGATCATGGCAAAGCCCGATACGGTGCAGGCCGACCGCAACAAGATGCGCCAGGGGCTGGCCGCGTTGAAGGAAACAAAAGGGCTGCTCGGCACCGTCGGGCGCACCAAGGACCGCGAGGCGATCAAGCCGTACCTCTACGTGCATGCGAAGGACGGGAGCTGGCAGGTCCTCCACAAGCCTTCCTCGTGATCGCCGTCAATCAAGCGGCGGGCCCGGCTGGCCCGCCGCATCCTGTCAACCTCGACCCTGTAGTGTGAGGGCGCAGTGGACCTGCTTGATCTGATCGATGCCGTGCAGTCCGTCGCCGACGGGTTGCTGTTCGGCTCCACCTACGCGCTGCTCGGAATAGGTTTCACGCTCATCTTCGGCGTGATGCACAAGATCAATCTTTCCTATGCCGCAGCGTCAATCGGCGCTGCCTACGGCAGCCTGCTGCTTCTCAGCGGCTTCAGCGCCGCGCCGGCCATCATCGTCTTCATGGCCGCGGCGCTGTGCGGCGGGGTGATCGGCGCGCTTGTCTATTTCATCGGCTTCAAGTTCATCCCTGTCGCCAATCCGCTGGCCACCTTGATGTCGACCGTCGGCCTGTTGCTGCTGATTGACGAGATTATCGTGCACACGACGGAAGGCGTGCCGCTCGCCTATCCCGCGCTGTATTCCGACGTGGTCGTGCGGCTTGGTCAGTTCATGCTGCGCGGCGACCTGATGTTTGTCTTCGTGCTTGGTTGCGCCTGCATGGTGCTGTTCCTGCTGCTGCTTTATCGGACCAGGCTGGGCATCGCCACGCGCGCCGTCTCGCAGCAGCCGATCGCCTCGCAGCTCTGCGGCATCAGCATCCTGAAGGTGAACGTTCTGACTTTCGTGGTCACCGGCATGCTGGGCGGCATTGCCGGTGCCATGAGCGGCGCAGCGATCGGCATGCTGTCGCCGCTGCTGGCTCAGCCGCTCACCGTCAAGGGCCTGATTGTCACCGTGATCGGCGGCCTCGGCAGCATACCCGGGGCGATCATCGCCGGCCTGATCGTGGGCGGGCTGGAGAGCCTGTTCCAGTTCCTGCGCGGTGTGACCGAACGGGACCTCTACATCATGATGCTCCTGTTCGCCTTCCTCGTGTTCCGGCCGGGAGGCATTTTCGCCAGGGCGCCCGGGCGCGACTGAGAGGAGGCGGGCATGGATTTCTATCTCGGTCTGGCGCAGGTCATCGGCGTCCATACCCTGCTGGGGCTCTCGGCCTATTGCGTCCTGCTCACCGGGCAGGTGAGCCTGGCCCAGGCGGCCTTCTTCGCCGTCGGAGCCTATGTCGCCGCGATCCTCACCGTCATCTTCAAGTGGCATCTGTTTGCCGCGCTCGGCGTATCCGCCACCGTCTCCGGCCTGACCGCCTGCGCGATCGGATTCCCGGCGCTGCGCGTGAAAGGATTGATGCTGGTGGTCGCCACGCTCGCCTTCGGCGAGGCCGTGCGCCTGTTCTTCTTCAATTTCACCTACCAGATTCAGGCCGGCGAGCTGAAGATCGGCCCGCACGGCGCCGAAGGTTTTCGCCAGATCCGCTACTTCCCGGAGCACGGCTGGTCCACCTTCGACGTCCTCATGTTCATCTGGCTGATGGTGGCGATCGTGATGGCATGCCTGTGGTGGCTCGATCAATCGCGCGCCGGCGCCGTGATGCGCGCTGTCGGTGAAGACGAGGTCGCGGCGCACAGCTCCGGCGTCAACGTCACGGCGGTGAAGGTATCGGCGATGACCATCGGTGGGGTCATCGCCGGAATCGGCGGCGGCATCTTCGCGCACTATACGACGCACATCGAGCATGTGCAGTTCGGCGTCATTCTCGCGACATTCGCCATCGCCTATCCGATCCTCGGCGGGCTTTCCAACGTGTTCGGCACGCTGCTCGCCGTCATCTTCATTCAGGGCTTCCTCATCGAGGGCCTGCGCTTTCTCGGCGATTGGCGCAATCTGCTGTTCGGCGCGCTGATCGTGCTGGC
>NZ_JACRAW010000098.1 GCF_016213215.1 Bradyrhizobium sp.
AACACGCCGGCGTCGCCGATGCAGTAGAAACCTTCCTCGTCGAACGCAGCCTCGGTGAGATCGGGCCGGCCGAAATAGCCGGGCGTGACGTTGACGCCGCGCAGGCGCAGTTCGTATTTCGATCCGCACGGCACCATCTTCAGCTCGACACCGGGGAATGGCAGGCCGATCAGGCCGACGCGCTCGGTGTCCCAATAGGTGCCCGTCGAGGTCGGCGCGGTCTCGGTCGAGCCCCAGCCGGTGTAGAACACGATGCGCTGCCCGGTGGCGCGTACGGCCAGCGCCTGCATGCGCTCATAGAGATCGTCGGGCAGGCGCGCGCCGCCATAGGCCATCAGGCCGAGATTCTTGAAGAAGCTGCGGCACAGCGCATCGTCCTTCTCCATGGCCGCGGCGAGCGCCGCATAGCCGGCCGGCACGTTCGCGTAATAGGTCGGCGAAACCTCGCGCAGGTTGCGGATCGTCTCCTCGAACTGGCCCGGCATCGGCCGGCCGTCATCGATATAGAGCGTGCCGCCCTCGATCAGCACCGGATTGAACAGCGCGTTGCCGCCCATGGTGTGATTCCACGGCATCCAGTCGAGGTAGGTCGCAACCGGTCCGTTGGGATCGCGCGGCCGAACCTGCATCATCATCGCCGCGTTGGCGCACATCATGCGCTGAGTGTTGATGACGGCCTTGGGCATGCCGGTCGAGCCCGAGGTGAACAGCAGCTTGCCGACAGTGTCCGGCGTGATCCTGGCATTCGACGCCTCAACACTCGCCGTGACCGGCGTTGCCGCGAGTTCGGCAAAGCTGACACTCTTGATGCCGTCGCACGGGCGCGCGACGTGGATCACGGTGACGCCTTGAAGGTCGAGGGCCTTGAGCGCCTTCTCGAAGGTCGGCCCGTCCTGCACCATCACCACCGCCGGCCTGACCAGCTCGAACAGGTACTTCAGCTTGGCGTGGTCGTGACTCATCAAGGAATAGGCGGGGGATACCGGCGCGGCCGGCAGGCGCGCCTGCATCGCCGCCTGCGTCAACAGCGCGTGCTCGATCGAGTTGCCGGACAGGATCGTGACCGGACGTCCTTCGTCGAGGCCGAGATTGAGCAGCCCCTGCGTCAGCCCGTCCACGATGTGCTTGGCTTCGCCGTAGGACAGCAGTCGCCACTGCCGCTCGGGTCCGGTGCGCTGCGCCAGCCAGGTGCGCTCCGGCGCTTGTTTGGCCCATTTGGCGAGCGACGCCGGGATGTGCGTCTCGTAGGTTTGAAGCGGTATGCGCGACTTCAGGATGATCGTGCCATCCTCGCGCCGCTCGACCGCAATGTCGCGTTTCAACCAATCGATCTTCTTGAAAGCCGGCTTGGTGAGTACCGCCGCCGCACTGCCGTCCATTTTTGCGTCTCCCGGAATTTGTCCTTGGCGGATCTTTGTCGTTAGCGCCTGATATAGACAGGCTTTCGTTTCTCAAGAAAGGCCCTGATGCCTTCGTTGAAATCTTCCGACCGGCTGCACAGCACCTGGTTACGGTCCTCCATGGCGATGGCAGCTTCGAGCGAAGGCGCATCGACGCTCATGTTGAGACATTCCTTCGATAGCCTAAGGCCGATTGGTGACGCCGTCATCATCGCTTCGACATAAGGCTCGGCAGCAAGCTCGAGCTTGTCCTCGTCGACCACTTCCGAGACGAGGCCGACGGCAAGCGCGCGCTCGGCGCCGATGAAGCGGCCGGTCAGGATCAGTTCGGAGGCGACCGAAACGCCGACCAGACGGGGCAGGAAATAGCTGGTGCCGATATCGCAGCCGCCGAGGCCGAGCTTGATGAAAGCGCAATTCATTCGCGCCGATCTGGTGACAATCCGAATGTCGGAGGCCAGTGCCAGCGCAAAGCCGCCGCCGGCCGCCGCTCCCTGCACCAGGGCGATGACCGGCTGCGGGCAACGTCGCATCAGCATCACGATGTCGGCAATGCGGCGCTGCGAGTCCAAAGACTCTGTGACGCCGGGCGGCTCCTGCTGGCCGGCGCGGCGGGCCATCGCATGCTTGAGATCGAGGCCGGCGCAGAAATTCTTGCCGGCGCCTTTCAGCACGACGACGCGCGTGGTGCGGTTGCGTTGCAGGCCGTGGAAATAATCGTTAAGCGCATCGATCAGAGCTGGATCGAGCGCATTGAGATTCTCCGGACGATTGAGCGTCACCCGGTCAACGCCGTCGTCATGCTCGATCACGAGCGGTTGGGTCATGTTTCCTCCCTCCGGCATTCCGGAGCCGGTTATTGTGCCCTCTCCCCTTGTGGGAGAGGGCATGATCGCTGCGAGCCCAACATTCGGTTGGATGAGGGGTTGCCATCGGAGAGAACCCCTCATCCGGCGCGCTCAGGCGCGCAATGGCGCGCCCAAGCGCTCCACCTTCTCCCACAACGGGAGAAGGGAAGAAGAGCATGCGTTACCGCGGCGCCATGCGGATCGCGCCGTCGAGGCGGATGGTCTCGCCGTTGAGCATCGGGTTCTCGACGAGATGGACCGCGAGCGCGCCGTACTCGGAGGCATCACCGAGCCGCGCCGGATGCGGCACCTGGGCGCCCAGGCTCTTGCGGGCTTCCTCGGACAGACCCATCAGCAGCGGCGTGAAGAACAGGCCGGGCGCGATGGTGTTGACGCGGATCTTGTGCTGGGCGAGATCGCGCGCCGCCGGCAGGGTGAGGCCGACCACGCCGCCCTTCGAGGCCGAATAGGCGATCTGGCCGATCTGGCCTTCGAAAGCCGCGACGGAAGCGGTGTTGACGATGACGCCGCGCTCTTCGCCGATCGGCTCCGCGGTCACCAGGCGCTCGGCGAACAGCCGCAGGCAGTTGAAGGTGCCGATCAGGTTGACGTTGATGATGCGGGCGAACTTCGCCAGCGGATAGACGCCGTCCTTGCCGACGATGCGCTGCGAACCGCCGATGCCGGCGCAGTTCATCAGCACACGTGCAATGCCGTGGGCGGCTTCCGCCTTGGCGAGCGCCGCCTTGACCTGTTCCTCGTCGGTCACGTCGGCATGCAGGGCAACGCCCTTCACTTCGGCGGCGACCTTCTCGGCATTTTCCTTGCTCTGGTCGAGCACGCCGATCCTGGCGCCCTTGGCGGCCATGGCACGCGCGGTCGCGGCACCAAGGCCCGAACCACCGCCGGTGATGACAACAGCTACGTCTTTCAACTGCATCGCAAGAACCTTTCCTTACCTTCCTTGGCGTTTCTTCTCTGGACTTGAGAACTCAATGAGAGCGGATCATCCGGCGGCGGCTCCGTCACGTTCTGTCAGGATGCCGCCGCAGATCAGCGTTTCCATGTGCCGGACGTATTGCCTGCAGACTTCGTCGGTAACCGGGCCGACGCCGGTGGCGCGCGACATCGCATGCCTTCCGAAGAACAGGTGATCGCAGGCACCGATCAGGCTCGTATAGAACAGGACCGGATCGGTGTTGCGGAACTCGCCGGCCTCGACGCCCTCGGCCAGCAGGCGGCGATGGAAGTCGAGCAACGGCGCCACGAAGAACTTCGAAACCTCGTTGGCGGATTCGGCAGTCGACTCGTGCAGAAGGTAATGGATCAGCCGGTTCATGTAGGGGAACCGGTAATAGGCGCGAATGATGCCGCCGATATGAAGCTTCAGCTTCGCCGTCGGATTGATCGGCTGGGTCAGGAGATATTCGAGGTTGGTGACCTCGGTCGCGGCGTCGCGCGCGAGCAGCGCCAGCAACAGGCCGTCCTTGTTGCCGAAGTGATATTTCACCAGCGCGGCGTTGACGCCGGACTTCTGGGCGATGTCGCTCAGAGAGATCTCGATCGAGGAACGCTCGATCATCAACTCGCTGGCGGCGACCAGCAATTTCTCGGCAGTGGTGTTCTTGCCGTTGGCAACTCTGTTCGGTACGCCGGTATTCAACTGCGAGCCCATCCGCCTGTCGGAAGCGCTGCAGATAACCCGATGCAGCGCCTTACCACAAGAGTTAATTGATCGATTGACTAAATGTCCAGCCACCCCTTTAATCCGCGCCCATCATTGAGCGCCATCGAGAACAATCAGGGAGATACCGAAATGGCCGAGGCATATATCGTCGCTGCTGCCCGCACCGCCGGCGGACGCAAGGGAGGACGCCTCGCCGGCTGGCATCCGGCCGACCTCGCCGCCAAAGTGCTGGACGAACTGGTCGACCGCACCAAGATCGATCCCGCCCAGGTCGAGGACGTGATCATGGGCTGCGTGATGCAGGTCGGCGAACAGTCCGGCAACATCGCCCGCAACGCGGTGATGGCCTCCAAGCTGCCGGAGAGCGTGCCCGCCACCTCGGTCGACCGCCAGTGCGGCTCTTCGCAGCAGGCGCTGCATTTCGCCTCACAGGCCGTGATGTCCGGCGCCATGGACATCGTGATCGCCGCAGGCGTCGAGTCGATGACCCGGGTGCCGATGGGCCTGTCCTCGCAATTGCCGGCGAAGAACGGGTTCGGCACCTCCAAGAGCCCGAACCTCGAGAAGAAATATCCCAACATCGTGTTCAGCCAGTTCACCGGCGCGGAAATGATGGCCGAGAAGTACGGCCTCTCCAAAGAGGAACTCGACCAGTTTGCCTATCAGAGTCACCAGCTCGCCATCGCGGCGACGCAAGGAGGCCAATTCAAGCAGGAGATCGTGCCGGTCGAAATCAACCGCGCCGACGGCTCGAAGGATATCCACCACATCGACGAGGGCATTCGCTTCGACGTCAGCCTCGATGGCATCAGGGGCGTCAAGCTGATCGCCGAGAACGGCAAGCTGACCGCGGCAAGCTCCAGCCAGATCTGCGACGGCGCCTCGGGCGTCATGGTGGTCAACGAGCGCGGCCTCAAGGCGCTCGGCGTGAAGCCGCTCGCGCGGGTGCACCACATGACCATGATGGGCGGCGATCCCGTAATCATGCTGGATGCGCCTATCCATGCGACCAAGCGCGCGCTGGAAAAGGCCGGCATGAAGATCGACGACATCGACCTGTTCGAGGTCAACGAGGCGTTCGCCTCGGTGCCGACCGCGTGGCTGAAGACCACCGGCGCCGATCCGGCCCGCCTCAACGTCAATGGCGGCGCGATCGCGCTCGGCCATCCGCTCGGCGGCTCCGGCACCAAGCTGATGACGACGCTGATCCATGCGTTGAAGCAGCGCAACAAGCGTTACGGCCTGCAGACCATGTGCGAAGGCGGCGGCATGGCCAACGTGACGATCGTCGAGAGACTCTGAAACGCGCGAATAGCGAATGGCGAGCAGGGAGTGGTGATAGGGCGCGGCAATCCTCCCTAATTCGCCATCCCCTGCTCGCCATTCGCATGTTTAGGAGATGCCATGACCCACCCTTCCGTCCACGCCCGCACGCATCCCGACAAGATCGCCTATCAGATGGCCTCTACCGGCAAGGCCATCACCTACCGCGAGCTCGACGAACTCTCCAACCAGGGGGCGCACCTGTTTCGTTCGCTCGGTCTTAAGACCGGCGACCACATCGCCTTACTGATCGAGAACCGGCTCGCGTTCATGGAGATCTGCTGGGCGGCCCAGCGCAGCGGCCTCTATTACACTGCCATCAGCCGCTACCTGAAACAGGACGAGATCGACTACATCGTCAAGGATTGCGGCGCCAAGGTGGTGATCACCTCGCCGAAATGCGCCGAGCAGATCGAGGGGCTGATCAAGGGCGAGGCGGGCGAGCCGCTGTTCTACATACTCGACGAACCGCTGCCGGGTTTCCGCTCCTGGGACAAGGAAGCGAGTGCGCAGCCGACGACGCCGATTGCCGACGAAGTGGCCGGATACGACATGCTGTATTCGTCGGGCACGACCGGCCGGCCGAAGGGCATCAAGCGCGAGCACGAGCACAAGCCGATCGATGAGCCGAACCAGTTCCTGAAGATCCTCTGCGCCGACATGTGCGGCATGGGCGAGAACAGCATCTATCTGTCGCCGGCGCCGCTCTATCATGCCGCGCCGCTGCGCTTCAACATGATGGCGATCATCCTTGGCGGCACCTCCATCATCATGGAATCGTTCGACGCCGAGGATTTCTTGAAGCTGGTCGAGAAATACAAGGTGACCCAGTCGCAGCTGGTGCCGACCATGTTCGTGCGCATGCTGAAATTGCCGGAGGAGGTGCGCAAGCACTATGACGTCTCATCGCTCAAGGGCGCGATCCACGCCGCGGCGCCCTGTCCGGTCGATGTCAAGGCGAAGATGATCGAATGGTGGGGACCGATCCTGATCGAGTACTACGCCGGTTCGGAAGGCAATGGCGTCACCGTCTGCACTTCGCAGCAATGGCTCGAGCATCGCGGCAGCGTCGGCCGCGCGGTGGTCGGCAAGATCAAGATCCTGGACGAGAACGATCAGGAGCTGCCGGCGGGCGAGATCGGCACCGTCTATTTCGCCGATGCGCCGGTGTTCTCCTATCACAACGATCCCGAGAAGACGCAACGCGCCTACAACTCGAAAGGCTGGTCGACGCTCGGCGACGTCGGCTATCTCGATCACGACGGCTTTCTCTATCTCACCGACCGCAAGTCCTACATGATCATTTCCGGCGGGGTGAACATCTATCCGCAGGAGACCGAGGACGTGCTGATCACTCATCCCAGGGTGGCCGACGTCGCCGTCTTCGGCGTGCCCAACGCGGACATGGGCGAAGAGGTCAAGGCGGTGGTGCAGCCGCACGACATGAAAGAGGCCGGCAGTGAGCTCGAGGCCGAATTGATCGCCTTCTGCAAGGAACGCCTGTCGGCGATCAAATGCCCGCGCTCGATCGACTTCGCGGCCGAACTGCCGCGCACGCCCACCGGCAAGCTGGTCAAGCGCCATTTGCGCGACCGCTACTGGCCAAAGACGGCGGTGAAGATCTAGCGCACTCCCTCATCCTGGGGGTGCGCTCTTGCGCGCGTCTTGAAGGATGAGGTTATCTTGGCCTCATGGCAATGCGCAGCGTCGTCCGGAGGACGGCGCTTGCGCGCCTCCCATCATGAGGACGGAGTGCGCCCATGACCACTACGACTTATCTCCCCGATATCTCCCTGCCCGCCGGCATTCGCTCGCGTTACGTCGAGGACATCAACGGCCTCTTCATGCATGTGTTGGAAGCCGGCTTCGAGACGCGCGGCCGGCCGTGCCTGCTCCTGTTGCACGGTTTTCCGGAACTCGCCTTCAGCTGGCGCAAGGTGATGCCGGCGCTCGCGCAGGCGGGCTATCACGTGATCGCGCCGGATCAGCGCGGTTATGGCCGCACCACCGGCTGGAGTGCCGATTACGACGGCGATCTCGCACCGTTCCGCTTTCTCAATCTCGTGCGCGACGCGCTCGGCCTCGTCTCGGCGTTTGGCTATCGCGCGGTCGATGCCGTGATCGGGCACGATTTCGGCAGCCCGGTCGCGGCGTGGTGCGCTCTGGTGCGGCCCGACGTATTCCGATCGGTGGTGATGATGAGCGCGCCGTTCGGCGGGCCGCCGCCGCTGCCGTTCGACACCGCAGACAGTCCGAAGACGCCTCGCCCGGAAGATCCGGTGCACCGCGAACTCGCCGCGTTACCTCGGCCACGCAAGCACTATCAATGGTACTACTCGACGCGCGCGGCGAACGCGGACATGGTCGGCGCGCCGCAGGGCATCCACGGTTTCCTGCGCGCGTACTATCATCACAAGAGCGCGGACTGGAAGGAGAACAGGCCTTATCCGCTGCAATCGTGGTCAGCGGGCGAACTGGCCAAGCTGCCGACCTATTATGTGATGGACTTCGCCAGGACCATGCCGGACACGGTGGCGGAGGAAATGCCCTCGCCTGCCGAGGTCGCAGCGAACCGGTGGCTGCCCGAAAGCGAGCTTGCCTTCTACAGTACCGAATATGCGCGCACCGGATTCCAGGGCGGGCTGCAATGGTATCGCTGCGGCACCTCAGGCGCCTTCGACAGCGAGCTGCAGCTGTTTGCCGGTCGCACCATCGACATTCCATCCTGCTTCATCTCGGGCAGGCAGGACTGGGGCACGTATCAGCGTCCCGGCGTGTTCGAGACGATGCAGACGAGCGTCTGCACCAACATGCTGTCCTGTCACCTTGTCGAGGGTGCAGGACATTGGGTTCAGCAGGAACAGCCCGGCGAGGTCGGCCGCTTGCTGCTTGATTTTCTGCGACAGGCCCAAGGCGGCCGCAGCAAGTAGCCTCCTCGAATCGACATCGCCGGCAGCAGGGCCGAGCCCAACGGGAACCGACCCAATCGCCTAGTCGAGTTCGCTTTCATGGGGGCAAAGCAGCTCGATTGCCTTCCGAGGACACACTCGGCAGCAGACCTGCTCATGCGAGCCGTCCGCACGAAGGTTGTCGCTTCCCGCTTATCTCTGAATTTCGAGCCTGCACCGCCTCGGATGCAAGCCGACGCTCGTTAACCCGTATTTGACCCCATCAGCGCTTCCGCACGCAGCAGAGACTCGAACCTTGCCATGCGGTAGGTTCCGATTCACGATTCGGCCGTCGGCATGACCTTGCGGCCGTGAATTTGACCACATCCAATTCCGCCAATATCATTTAGAACAGTTCTAAATTTTCCCGGACGCCTCGATGAAGAACTTTTCCGAACTGACCGAGCGTGAAGTGCTCGCGGTGGCCATCGCTGCCGAGGAGCAGGACAGCCGCATCTACGCGACGTTCGCTGAGGATCTGAAAGAGCGTTATCCGGACTCGGCAAAACTGTTCGAGCAGATGGCCGAGGAGGAACGCGGTCATCGCCACATGCTGCTCAAGCTGTACGAAGAGCGCTTCGGACCGAACCTGCCGCCGATCCGACGCGAAGACGTCAAGGGCTTTCTGCGCCGGCGCCCAATCTGGCTCACCAAGAACCTGTCGCTCGACACCATCCGCAAGGAAGTCTCGACCATGGAGTTCGAGGCCGAGCGCTTTTACGTCAAGGCCGCCGAACAGACGCAGGACGTCGGTGTGCGCCGGCTGCTGGGCGATCTCGCCGAAGCGGAGAAGGGCCACGAGAAGAAGGCGGTCAAGTTGACCGGCGAGATTCTCAGTCCCGGCGTGCGGGAGGCTGAAGAACAGACGCGCCGCCGCATGTTCGTGCTGCAATATGTCCAGCCGGGCCTCGCCGGTCTGATGGACGGCTCGGTTTCGACCCTGGCGCCGTTGTTTGCCGCGGCTTTTGCCACCCACCAGAATTTCCAGACCTTCCTCGTCGGTCTTGCCGCCTCGATCGGCGCCGGCATCAGCATGGGCTTTGCCGAAGCACTGTCGGACGACGGCTCGCTCACCGGGCGCGGTTCGCCGTGGTTGCGCGGCCTGACCTGCGGACTGATGACGACGCTGGGCGGGCTCGGCCATACCGCGCCCTATCTCGTGCCGGACTCGTGGGCCAACGCGTTCTGGATCGCGACCGCGATCGCGTGCGTCGTCGTCTTTTTCGAGCTGTGGGCCATCGCCTACATCCGCGCGCGCTACATGGATACGCCGTTCCTGCAGGCGGTTTTCCAGATCGTGCTCGGCGGCGTCATCGTGCTCGGCGTCGGAATTCTGATCGGAGCGGCGTAGGCAGTTCAAGTTCCGGATGAGCCTGATCGGCACGGTGTGCGCAATCTGCCACACAGGATTGTTTTTCGCGGTCGCGTGATGCAGCGGATCACGGATAGTGTCTCCTGACGGCAATTGCGGTCAAACTCGGCTTGCGGCCATCGGTTAGACTGAGCATCATCCGCAGGGAGATCAGGAGGATGCCTTGGCCAAGTCGCAATGGAGTTTTGAGAGCGCGATCGAGCTGTCGGCCGCGCTTGCCGCAAAGAAGGTTTCGTCGGTAGAACTCACCCGGGACGCTATCGACCGCATCGAGCGATACGACGGCAAGATCAATGCCGTTTGCGTGCGCGATTTTGATCGCGCGCTTGCCGCGGCGCGCGACGCCGACGATGCGCGTTCGCGCGGCGAGCGCAAGCGGCTGCTGGGCCTGCCGCTGACGGTGAAGGAATCCTTCAACGTCGCGGGCCTGCCCACGACGTGGGGCTACGTGCCCCAAAGGAATTTCCGCCCAGCGGAGGACGCTCTTGCCGTCACGCGCGTGAAGGACGCCGGCGCTGTTGTTGTCGGCAAGACCAACGTGCCGGTCGGCCTTGCCGACTGGCAGAGCTACAACGACATCTACGGCACGACCAATAATCCTTATCACCTCGGCCGCACGCCGGGCGGCTCGTCCGGCGGCTCGGGGGCGGCGCTCGCCGCCGGCTACGGTCCGCTGTCGCTCGGATCCGACATCGGCGGCTCGCTGCGCGTGCCGGCCTTCCATTGCGGCGTCTACGCCCACAAGCCGACCTACGGCCTGTGCGCGCTGCGCGGCCACACGCCGCCGCCGCTTCCGTCCATTCCGATGGACCGCGACATGGCCGTGATCGGGCCGATGGCGCGATCGGCCGCCGATCTTTCGCTGTTGCTCGACGTCATCGCGGGTCCCGATCCGTTGGAAGCGGGCGTCGGCTACAGGCTCGTCTTGCCGGGAGCCCGCCATGAGTCATTGAAGGACTTCCGCATGCTGGTGGTCGACAGCCACCCACTGCTGCCGGCGAACGAGGAGATTCGCGGCGCGATCGAGAAACTCGCGAACCAGTTGACCAAAGCCGGCGCGAGAATCGCGCGCGAGAGCCCGCTGTTTCCCGACTTCACCGGATCCTCGCGGCTCTACATGCGCATGCTGATGGCGTTTCTCGGCGCGTTCTTCTTGCCGGAGGTCCATGCCGGCGTGCAGGCCGAAGCGGCGAAGCTTTCGCCCGAGGACAGGAGTCTTCGCGCCGAACGCCTGCGCGGCATGACGATGAGCCACCGTGCCTGGGTGTTCGATGAGGGTGCGCGCGCAGGCCTGCGCGCGCAATGGCGGGAACTGTTCAAGAGTTTCGATGCCGTGATCTGCCCGATCATGCCGACACCGGCCTACCCGCACGATCATTCGGAGCCGCAGGAGCAGCGCCGCATCAATATCGACGGCACGGATTATCCCTACACCGACCAGCTCGCCTGGCCCGGCATCGCAACCTTGCCCGGGCTGCCGGCCACGTCCATTCCGCTCGGGCTGTCGCGCGACGGCCTGCCCCTCGGCGTGCAGATCGTCGGCCCGTGGCTGGAGGATCGCACCCCGATAAAAGTGGCCGAACTGATCGAGCGCGAATTCGGCGGCTTCACGCCACCGCCGATGTTTGACGATTAGCTTCTCCCGCGTCATTGCGAGGAGCGAAGCGACGAAGCAATCCAGTGTGTTGCCGCATTCTGGATTGCTTCGCTTCGCTCGCAATGACGGTGCTTAACGTCAAGATCCTGCGTTCGGCACTGCGCCACCTCGGAACGACATCTACTAGCTATCGAACATGATGACGCTGCGCAGCGTCTTGCCGGCCTTCATGGCGGCGAAGCCTTCGTTGATCTCGGAGAGCTTGAGCTTTGCCGAGATCCAGTCTTCCAGGTGCAGCCTGCCGCGCAGGTAGAAATCGATCAGGCGCGGCATGTCGACGCGGAAATGGTTCGACCCCATCGACGATCCCTGGATCCTGCGTTCGCGCAGAAAGTCGAAGCCGTGCAGTTCGATCTTCTGTCCGTAGGGAATCATGCCGACGATGGTCGCGGTGCCGCCCGACGCGAGCATGCCGAAGGCCTGCTCCGCGGTCTCCTTGCGGCCGAGCACCTCGAAGGCATGATGCACGCCGCCGCCGGTCAACTCGCGCACCTGCTGCACCACGTCGCCGTTCCTGGGATCGACGATGTCGGTGGCGCCGAGCTTCGTCGCCAGCTGCAGCTTGGCCGGGTTGGTATCGATGGCGATGATGCGGCCGGCACCGGCGATCTGGGCGCCGTTGATCGCGGCCATGCCGACGCCGCCGCAGCCGATCACCGCGACCGTCTCGCCGGCCCGGACCTGGGCGGTGTTCACGACGGCACCGTAACCGGTGATGACGCCGCAGCCGATCAGCGCGGCGAGATCGAGCGGCATATCCTTGCGAATCTTCACGATGGCGTTCTCGTGCACCAGCATCTGCTCGGCGAACGACGACAGATTAAGGAACTGGTGCAGCTTCTCCGGCCGCGACCATTGCAGGCGGTTGGACACCCCGGGCAGCATCTTCACCGTGGTGTCGGTGCACAGCACGGTGCGTCCGGTGGTACAATTCTCGCACGTGCCGCAGAAAACGGACAGGCACGTCACGACGTGGTCACCCGGCTTCACATAGGTGACGTCCGAGCCGACCTGCTCGACCACGCCGGCTGATTCATGGCCGAGCACCGCCGGCAGCGGATGCGGATAGAGCCCTTCCATGAAATGCAGGTCGGAATGGCAGAGGCCGGCCACTGCCGTGCGGATCAACACTTCGCGCGGGCCGGGTTTCGGCAGGCTGACGTCCTCGATCACCAGCGGCTTGTTCACTTCATACAGGACGGCGGCCTTCATCAGCGTTTCCTCGTGTTGTCTTGTCATTGCAGCGCGATCTTCACCTCTCCCATGGGAAAGGTGGAATGCGCTCGCGGCAGCAGAGAGGCTACGCTGCCGAAACCAGTTCGCCAACCTCGGCCATGCCGACGGCCCGCTCGCCGAGCAAGTGACTTGCGATCGCCTGTTGCGCAGCATTTTCCGCGACCCGGAACGGATCGCTCGGCAGCACCCGGTGATCGATCACCAGGCGCGACAGCAGCAGCCTGCGGGCATCGTCGCGCGCGTCGTGAATGCGTCCCGCCTCCCACGCCAGCATCACGGCGCTTGCGAGATGGTAAAGCAGGCTGGTGGCGCGTCGCGCCTCGGACTCGTTGTCGGCGCGGCTGGCGACCTCGCGCGCGAAGCCGATGGCGCGGTCGGTCAGCCCGCGCAGGCGGTCGCGCCAAGCCTGCGGGACGTTCGCGCTGTCGTCAAGCCGGGCGTGCAGGTCGGCGGCGAGCGCCGATTCCGCGCCATGGCGCCCGACCGCGCGCTTGAGCGCATCGAGCGCGACGATGTTGCCGGTGCCTTCCCAGATCGAGCCCAGATGCGCATCGCGCAACAGGCGTGCGGTGGCGAAGTCCTCGACATAACCGATGCCGCCGCGCATCTCCAGCGCATCGCCGCAGACCTTGCGCGCATCGCGCGTCGCGCGGAATTTCAGGGTCGGAGTCAGGATGCGGAGCAGCGCCGCGGCATTCTGGCTGCCGGCCTCGGCACGATCGAGCGCATCGGCCGTGATGAAGCTCATCGAGAGCGCCTGCTCGGTCGGCAGCATGATCTTCATCAGTTGCCGTTGCCCGAGCGGCAGGTCGATGATGCGGCTGCCGAACACGATGCGGTTCTTCGCCACGGTCATGGCATCGTGCCAGGCGCGGCGCATCAGGGCGGTGGATTTGACGCCGTTGGACAGGCGCGAGGAATTGACCATTTCCGCCATCTGTACGAAGCCGCGGTCGAGCCGGCCGACCGCATAGGCGATCGCGCCTTCCAGCTTGATCTCGCCCGACGCCATCGAGCGGGTGCCGAGCTTGTCCTTCAATCGCACGATCCGATAATGGTTCTGCGTGCCGTCATCGAGCCAGCGCGGCATCAGGAACAGGCCGACGCCGCGCGTGCCGGGGCCGGCGCCTTCCGGCCGCGCCAGGAGCATCACGATCTCGGCATCGGCGTTCGAGCAGAACCATTTTTCGCCGTAGAGACGCCAGTGCTCGCCTTCGGGCACCGCGACCGTGGTCAGCGTACCGACGTCGGAGCCGCCTTCCTTCTCCGTCATGAACTGACCGCCCTGGGTCAGCTTGCTCATGTCGGTCTGCGTCAATCCATCGAGATACTTTGCCTTCAGCGCCTCGCTGCCGAAATTCGCGAGCAATTTCGCGCAGCCGTCGGTGACGTTGATCGGGCATCCCATCCCGAATTCGGTCTGGTTGAACAGGAAGGTGAAGGCGTGCTTGGCCACAACGGGATATTTGTTCGGCCAGCCCATAATGCCCTTGCGGATCGACAGCGCGTGAATGCCGAATTCGCCGAACGCGGCCCGTTCGAGTTCGATATACGCGGGATGATATTCGACCCACTGCATGTCGCGGCCGAAACGGTCGCGCTGGTGGAGCACCGGCACGTGGCGATCGGCGAGACGGGCGCATTCGTCGAGATACCCGCCGGCGAGTTCGCCGAGCCGATCGAGATGCGGCTCGATATGGCGGAACAGCGCCTCCGGCAAATGGACGCGCAACAGATCGGCGAGTGACGGGTCGGCGCGGTAGAAATTCATGCCTGTCGTGTCGGGCGCGAGCAGTCCCGGCCGTGTGGCCTGCGCGGTGGCGTCATTCGGTCGCTTGAACTGGTGCATGCTGGTTCTTTGTTTCCGTCCCGCGGATTATTTCCCGCAGCGGCTTTATCGCTTGCCGCATTCAATGATGTGGATCATGCTCGAAATGCGGCGGCGAATAAAGCCACCAGGCAATGCACCGGGAGAAGAGCCCCATGGCGGAGCGCTATCGCATCTTCGGCGCCGAGATGTCGCCCTACTCGGTCAAAGTCCGCTCCTATTTCCGCTACAAAGCTCTTCCGCATCAATGGATCCTGAGGAACAGCGCCAGCCAGGCGGACTACGAGAAATACGCCAAGCTGCCGATCATTCCGCTGGTGGTGACGCCCGAAGGTAGTGGCATTCAGGATTCGACTCCGATCATCGACCATTTCGAAAAGCTCTACCCGGAGCCCTCGGTCCATCCCGGCGGTCCGCTCGGCTTCATCTCGGCCTTGATCGAGGAGTTCGGCGACGAGTGGGGGAACAAATGGATGTTTCATTACCGCTGGGCGCGCGAGGTCGACCAGAAGAGCTCGGCCGGACGCATCGCGCGGATGCGCGCGCCGACAGCCGGCGAGGCGCAGCACGACAAGCTTGCAGAGCAGATCCGCACCCGGATGGTGGACCGGATCTGGTTCGTCGGCTCCAACGTCGTAACCACACCGCAGATCGAGACCGGCTTTGTCGAGATGCTCGAACTCCTCGAGAGACATCTGGAAGCCCGCCCGTATCTTTTCGGCGCCCGTCCGGCCTACGGCGATTTCGGCCTGTGGGGCCAGTTCTATGAGCTGTGGACCGATCCGACCGCCGGCGCGCTGATCGAAGGCAATGCGCCACACGTGCTCGACTGGGTGCACCGCATGCTGTGGCCGCGCGCGGAAGGCGATTTCGAGACGTGGGACCGGCTGGCGCCGACCTTGATGCCGATCCTCAGCGAACAGATCGGCGAGCGCTTCATGCCCTGGACGCTGGCCAACGAAGAGGCGCTGGCCGACGGCCAGGAAGAATTCAGCGTGATCCTCGACGGCAAGATCTGGACCCAGAAGCCGCAGAAGTATCACGCGCGTTCGCTCGCCATGCTGCGCGCGAAATATGCCGCCGTTGCCGACAAGGCGGCGCTCGATCCGATCCTGCACGCCACGGGTTGCCTCGATGGCCTGGGTACCTAGATTCGCAGCTCACGCTCAGTGAGGACCCTTATGGAACGTCCGAAGTACAACATCGCACTGATCGTCGGCGCCGGCGAAGGATTGAGCGCCTCGCTGGCGCGATTGTTTGCGCGCCAGGGCCTTCGCGTCGCGCTCGCTGCGCGCAGGATCGAAAAGCTCGGCGCGTTGTGCAGTGAAACCGGCGCGCGGGCTTTTGCCTGCAATGCCACGCAAGCGGAGGAGGTCGAGCGCCTGTTCGGCCTCGTCGAGCGCGAGATCGGCACACCCGATCTGGTCGTCTATAATGCCAGCGGGCGGACGCGCGGGGCGTTCGTCGACCTGATCCCGGCGGAAGTTGAGCAATCGATCGCGGTCAGCGCCTTCGGCGGCTTCCTGGTGGCGCAACAGGCGGCACGGCGAATGCTGCCGAACAAGCACGGCGCGATCCTGTTCACCGGCGCTTCCGCCAGCGTCAAAGGCTATGCGCAATCGGCGCCGTTCGCGATGGGCAAGTTCGCGCTGCGTGGCCTCGCCCAGAGCATGGCGCGCGAGTTGTCCCCGCAAGGCATCCATATCGCGCATTTCGTGATCGACGGGGGCATCCGCAGCGCGGCGCGCACCGAGGCGCTGGACCGGCCGGATTCGATGCTCGATCCCGATGCCATTGCGGAAAGCTATTGGAGCGTGCTGCAGCAGCCGCGCAGCGCCTGGACCTGGGAAATGGAATTGCGGCCCTGGGTGGAGAAGTTTTGAGCGCATGACGGCATTAGTACCGTCGTCTTTGCGAGGAGCGAAGCGACCGAAGCAATCCAGACTGTGTCCGCAGGACAGTTCTGGATTGCTTCGCTTCGCTCGCAAGGACGAGGTTGGGGGACATCAATGGGCACCGAAACCATCATCGACACCGGCACGGACGAACTGCTGTGTGCCATCCGCGACGGCGTCGCGGTCATCACGTTGAACCGCCCGGAAGCGCGCAACGCGCTTTCCGACAATCTGACGCCGGCCTTGCGCAACATGATCAGGACCTGCGGCGAGGATCCGAACGTCGGCGCGCTGCTGATAACCGGCGCCGGCGAGGCCTTCTGCGCCGGCGGGAATGTGAAGGGCATGGGCGCGCATCGCGACAAGAGGAAGCTCGAAATGTCCTTTGAGGACAAGGTCGCCGACCTGCAGGAACGGCAGCGGCTCCTCACCGGCGCGCTGGCGTCGGTGCGCAAGCCGACCATTGCGGCGCTGCCCGGTCCGGCGGTAGGTGCCGGGCTTGCGATCGCCATGGCCTGCGATATCCGCATCGCGGCCCAATCGGCCTTCGTCTCCACCGGCTACTTGCGCGTCGGCCTGAGCGGCGATTACGGCATCGCCTGGCTGCTGACGCGGCTGGTCGGCACGGCGCGGGCGCGCGAACTGATGTTCACCGGCGACAAGGTCGAGGCGGCAAGGTGTGAAGCCATCGGCCTTGTCAACCGCGTCGTCCCGGACGAGACGCTGCAGGCGGAAGCCTTTGCCCTAGCGAAATCCTTTGCCGAAGGACCCCGGCTTGCCTTGCGCTACATGAAGGACAATCTCGACGAGGCCCTGCTGTTCGACTTCGCGACCGCCCGCGACCACGAAGCCGAACGCCTGACCCGGCTGACAACCACGGCGGACCACCGCGAGGCGGTGCAGGCCTTCATCGAAAAGCGCAAGCCGGTTTTCAAGGGAAACTGATCAACTCACCGCTCCACTCAACGCCCGCGCCTCGGCGGCAAGACGCCAGCTCGCGCAGGGAATTTCGCTGGGCTGGAAATCGATTTGTTTTTCGAATCTCACCAGCTTCCAGTCATCGGGATGCCCGGTGAATGAAAAGCCGCGGCCGCGCGCCAGAGACATCATCGCCTCGTTCGAGCGCAGCGTGTCGCCGAACATGCGCTCCGCGCCGAGCGCGGCGGCCCGGCATTCCAGGTTCTTCAGCAGCGCCGCGCCGATGCCGTGTCCCTGCCAGCGGTCGTCGATCGAAAGGCCGAATTCGAAATTCGACGTGTCGGCGTGAAAGGCGTAGCGGGCCTCGCCGACCACCGTCTCGAAACCTTCGATCATCATGCTCGCGACCACGGTGAAGCGCCCGTTGTCGCCGACACGCACGAATTGATCGAGCAGGGACGGCGGCAATTCGCCGATCGCGCCGAAAAAGCGGTTGTAGCGCGAGAGGGCCGAGAGCGACCGGAAGTAATGCTGCAGCTCCTCGGCATCGTCAGGCCCGACGAGGCGAACCGTCACGACCTCACCGTCGCGCGTATGCAGCGTATCGGAATGCTGCTCCGGCTGATCCACCCACAGGCGCCCCATGACACGCTCCCTTTGAGGAAAAGACCGGCGCCCCATTGGCGGCGCCGGCACCTGGCCGCCGTTCAGGCCCGCCAGAAGGGTTTTTCGGTTTCAAAGGCGACATCGCTCCGGCTGACGCCGATGTCCTGGAGATCGCGGTCAGTCCATTGGGCAAGCTCACGCCGGGTCCGGTAACGCTCGCGCCACAGATGAATCGTTTCGGCGAGCTGGGAGAGCAGGCCTGGCGCATGATGATTTGTCATCGTTTGGTGGGCAAGGATGGACATTTTCCACTCCTGTATCTAACCTTCAGCGGTAATATCTGTCCGTTATTCGGCTTCCACAAACGACAATTTGTACCGTTTCGGATGAAATAAATTCATGAGATGGAACCGGCCATGAGCGCCAGGCTGCCTTCCTTGAACGGACTACGGGCTTTCGAGGCCGCAGCCCGGCATTTGAGCTTCACCCAGGCCGCGGCCGAGCTGAACGTCACCCAGACCGCGATCAGCCATCAGATCCGCCGGCTCGAGGAAGAACTGGGGCTGCGCCTGTTCGTGCGGCAGAACCGCTCGCTGTCGCTGACGGCCGAAGCGCGCGAGTATCTTCCCGGGGTTCGCGCCGCCTTCAACGACCTCAAGCTTGCGACCGACCGGTTGCTTCGCCGCGACGACGGTCACGTGCTGACCGTCTCGACCCTCGCTTCGCTGGCCGCCAAGTGGCTGCTGCCGCGCCTTGCCGATTTCCAGGAGTCCCACCCCGGCATCGACGTCCGCATTGCCACTTCGACCAGCCTGGTCGATTTCGAGCGCGACAAGGTCGATGCCGCGATCCGCTACGGCCGCGGCCAGTGGCCGGGCGTTCGCGCCGACTGGCTGATGGCGGATGAACTGTTTCCGGTCTGCAGCCCGGCGCTGCTGACCGGCGACAAGCCGCTGCGCTCTCCGGAAGACCTCAAGGATCACGTGCTGCTTCATGCCATCAACGGCGACGACTGGCGGCTGTGGCTCACGGCCGCCGGCCTGCCGACCGACATCTCCAAGCAGCCGGGCGTCACCTTCGATCTGATGTTCATGACTGTGCAGGCGGCGATCGACGGTCTCGGCATCGCCATGGGCCGCACCACCTACGTTCAGGACGACATCACCAAGGGCAGGCTGGTGGTCCCGTTCAGGATCGCGCTGCCGGCGAATGCCGGTTTCTATCTGGTCACGCCGCAGGCGCGCGCCGACGCGCCAAAGCTCGCCGCATTCCGGCAGTGGCTGACCGCCTCGGCGCAGAACAAGGCGTGAAACCGCTGCGGGAGGACGATGAAAGCGCGCGCCGGTCACGGCACGATCAGAGATCGACCACCACATAGTCGCTCTCGACCCGGACCGCGACGATCTCCGCCACATAGGGCCCCTTCACCACATTCGCGCCCGGCTCGACGTGAGCCGGATAGGCCTTGGCGCGGAAGCGGCGGGGATCGCAGTAGGATTGCCCGGTGCGCACGTCGAACTCCCAGCCGTGCCACGGACACCGGATGATCTCGCCCAGCCGGGTGTATTCGATCTCGCCGGGATTTTTGGATTGCGCGAGGCCGATCAGCGGACCTTCGCACAGCGCGGCGCCCTGGTGCGGGCAACGATTGAGAAGCCCGAAAAACTCGCCATTGATGTTGAACACCGCGATCGGCCGGCCGTCGATTTCGAGGAATTTGCGCGTGCCTGGGGGCAGTTCATCCACCGGCGCGATGACGTGACGGGCCATACTTATCTTTTTCGCATAATTTGTTCGAGAAACCGGTAGCCGCTCTTTCGGATCATGCGATCAATTGATCCGGTACAGCTTGCGCGCATTGCCGAGATAGAACGCCTCGCGATTGGCCTCGGAAACACCGGGCGGCAACACCCGCGACGGCTCGTCGAAATCCCAATGCGGATAATCGGTCGCGAACAGCAGCCTGTCCCAGCCGATCCACTTGATCACATCGAACAGATGATCGCGGTGCTCCGGATCCTCCATCGGCTGCGTCGTCCACCAGACATGCTCGCGAATATAGTCCGACGGCGGTCGCCGCACGTGCGGCACCTCGCTGCGCAGCCGTCGCCATACCTTGTCCAGGCGCCAGCACAGCGACGGCGCCCAGCCGAACCCGGCCTCGATCATCACCATGTTCAGCCTGGGGAAGCGCTCGAACGCGCCTTCCAGCACGATGCTCGCCAGCGCCGACTGCTGGCACTGCGAATGGCCGACCATCTCCTCGATGTAGTAGCTGGGCCAGCCCGACGGCGTGATCGGATTGCCGCCGAAGCCGAAGGCATGAATGCCGACCGGAAGCCCGGCCTCTTCCGCCGCCTGGTAGATCGGCCAGTAGCGACGCTTGCCGAGCGGCTCCACGTTGCGGCTGAGCAGCAGCACCTGCACGAAATTCCTGTCTCCCGCGCGCTCGCGGATTTCAGCCGCCGCGCTCACCGCGTCCTCGTTGCCGACGACGATCGACGCCTTGAGGCGATGGTCCTTGCTCGTCCACTTCTCGATCTGCCAGTCGTTGATCGCCGAGCACAGCGCCGCGCTCAGCTCGGGATTGCGGATGCCCTGCCCGCTTGCGAGCGGGTTGAGGATGCCGAGCGTCACGTTGTTGGGATCGAGGTGCTGCTTCTGCATGAACGGCAGCGAGGAACCCTGCGGGCCGCCTTCCGGCGGCCAGGCGTCGCGGCGCGAAGCATTGGGCTGGGCCTTGGGATAGGGCGGGCCGTCCATCATGCCCTGATAGGCATGCACGCCGTAGGTTTCGAGATGCTCCTGCCAGCGTTTGGCGAGGTAGGGGTAGAGCTCGGTCCTGGTGGCGCGGGTCGGATGAATGTCACAGTCGGCGATCGCGGTCTTGATCGAGACGGGGGAAGCAGGCTCGGGTCGGTCGCGGTACTGGATATTCATGGCCTTGCCTCCTTTGGCGACGGCTCATTCAGGCGCGAGTAAGTCGCGAGCGGATTGTCGATCATGATCTTGCGCACGAGATCGGCGGAAAGTCCTGGCGGCAGTGCGTCGTCGCCGTCGAATTGCCAGTGCGGATAGTCAGTAGAGAATAGGAGCAATTCGTCGGACTGCATATGATCAAACAGGCGATTTAATGTCGTTCCGTCCGGCGGCGCATCGATCGGTTGCAGTGAGAAGCGGATGTTGCTGCGCACAATCTCGAGCGGCGGCCGATCCACCCATGGCGTCTCCATGCGGACGCCGCGCCAGAACTTGTGCAGCCGCCAGAGATAGGGCGGCAGCCAGGTGAACCCGGACTCCAGCATCACCATCTTCAGCCGGGGATAGCGGGCGAACACGCCCTCGACGATCAGGCTGGTGAGCTGGGTCTGGAACGCCTGCGCCTGCGCGACATAGTCCTCGATGTGATAGGAACCCCAGCCCACCGAAGTCGGCGGGTTGTGATAGTTCGCGCCGGCATGGATGCCGACCGGAAGGCCATGCCGTTCGGCCGCCTCATAGATCGGCCACAGGCTGCGCTTTCCGAGCGGCACGTCGCCCATCACCAGCATCAGCACCTGGACGAAGCGAGGGTCGCTCGCGCAGCGCTCGATTTCCGCGACCGATTTCGCAACGCTCTGCACGGGGATCACGATCGAGCCGCGCAGCCGCGGCTCCTCGTCCAGCCACTCCCTCGCCAGCCAGTCGTTCAGCGCGCGGCAGAACGCGTCGGCCATGTCTTCGGAAAACACCATCTGCACGCCATAGAGCGGATTGCAGATCGCGTGGCTGACCTTGAAAGGATCGAGCACATGGCGGCGCATGTCATGCAGGCTCGATCCCGGCTTGCCCGTGTCGGGACGCCAATCCGGCCGCGCCGAGATCGGCGAGTTGGCCGGATAGGATTGCGAGACGAGATCGGTCATGCCGCGCGTCGTCACCTGGTCGCGCCAGTAGTCGTTCAGATAGGGCAGCAGGCTGGTGAGATGCGGCACCGCCGGGTGCACGTCGCAATCCACGCCGCCGGCGATGAGTTGTGCCATCACGTTTCCTCTTCGGCCGGCTTTTCAGTCAGTTTGGCCGCGCAGCCTTGTTGCGCTATTCAAGCAGGCCTCCGCCGCCGCCGCAACACGGCAGGGCGCGTGATCATGTGCTAGTGAAGACTGACGGATTTTTCAGGGAGGCCGGGGATGAAAGAACTTGTCATCATTGCGGAACAGATCGCCGCGACACTGGTTGAGCGCAAACAGACCGTCGCGGTCGCGGAATCCTCGACCGGCGGGCTGATTTCGGCTGCGCTGCTCGCCGTGCCCGGCGCATCCGCCTACTTCCTCGGCTCCGCGGTGGTCTATACCCGCGATGCGCGGCGTATCCTCATGGACATTCCCGATGATGCGATGCGGGGCATCCGCTCGGCATCGGAGCCTTACGCCAAGCTGCTCTCCGAACAGATCCGACGCCGCTTTGGTGCCGACTGGGGCGTTTCGGAAACCGGTGCCGCGGGACCTGCCGGCAACCGTTATGGCGATGCCGCCGGCCACAGCTGCATGGCGGTCGCGGGCGCGGAGACGAAGGTCACGACGCTGGAGACCGGCCTCAGCGACCGCCGCGCCAACATGCACGCCTTCGCCGCGACGGCGATGAATTTGCTGCTGAAGGAGTTGGGGCGGTGAGTCTCCCGCCGCCATTGGGGAGTTAGTGGTGAGCGCTTCGCCACCCCAATGATGGTCATCACCTAGCTTGACGACCCAGTGAATGGCGTTCTCATGCATCCACATCGTCATCGCGAGGAGCGTCAGCGACGAAACAATCCAGAATGTTTCTGCGGAGATATTCTGGATTGCTTCGCTTCGCTCGCAATGACGAATCAAAACGGCCTCACCGATTCAACTTTCAAAGAAGCAGACACGACATCGCATTCTCGCGGCATGTTCTGCCCGAGTTTTGCTTCGTTCCTCACCCTCTTATCTGGCAGTCTTATCTGGAAGAGGGCGCAGGGAAGACCGGGTGCCCGCTGCACCCGCGGTCTCGTGTGCAAGTAGCGCAAGAAAGCCGCACACGAGCATACAGGTACAGCGACGACACCCGGCCTTCCCTGCGCAGTGGGTTGACGGCTTATGGCGCGCTCTCCCCGGAGACGAATTCGTCTTGCCTCCGTCGCTTCGCGAATTGACGGCACATCCAAGCCCGGTTGGGTCGATGCACCTCCGCAAAGCTTGACACCAGCAACGGGTGCCGAGACCACACGGTTTTGCCGTAAGCGGAATTCGTTCTTCGCCACAGGGTCCGATGATTTCGTGCACGAGTTCATCGAATTTGTTGACGAAGCGAACTTGCAGCGCCGTTCGTCTTTGCGCGCCGCGAACCACTCACGGAAACCGCCCTGTGGTTTGCACCTCGCGCCGGCGCTGCCGCGTCCACCGCATCCCACCGCGCAGTTCGTGACGACTCGCGATCCGCCCCTCGTGTCGGGTGCGATGCCCGGCAACATACGCCGTTTTCTGTTTCGGGAAAAGCGAAATATTTTTGATGCGGAGTCTTGACAGGATTTGCGGTGGTTTGCCCGTCGGGCAGACCGGTTTCCCACATAACCCGTCATTCCGGGTCGCGCGAAGCGCGAGCCCGGAATCCATCGGGCCGCGCAACGAGCCGCCGAATGGATTCCGGGCCTGCGTGCTCCGCACGCATCCCGGAATGACGGCTCTGTGGCGCGAGAGACCGTAGGGCGGATTAGCCGAAGGCGTAATCCGCCTCCTTGTTCGACGCTGAGCGGCGGATTACGCCGCGCTGATCCGCCCTACGATACTACGATACTGAATCCATATCGTCTTTGCGAGCGAAGCGAAGCAATCCAGAATGTTCCCGCGGAGACACTCTCGATTGCTTCGTCGCCTTGCTCCTAGGAATGAAAGTCCAGCGGAAGGGCGCTACGTCTCACCGCTCCCGGAACGCGCGCATGAGCTGGTCGCTGAGCGGCTTCATCAGGTAGGAGAACATGGTCCGGTCGCCGGTCTGGACGAAGGCTTCGACCGGCATGCCGGGGATCAGCTTGACATCGCCGAGGCGCCTGACCTCCTCCGCCGGCATCGAGACGCGGATGGTGTAGTAGCTCTGACCGGTGCGCTGGTCCGTGGTGACATCGGGCGAGACGCGGGTGACGACGCCGCTCAGCTCGGGGGTGGTGTGCTGGTTGAAGGCGGACAGGCGCAGCAGCGTCTTCTGGCCGACCTGCAGCTTGTCGATGTCTGCCGGATTGACCTTGGCCTCGACCTGGAGGTCGTCGGCCTGCGGCACGATCAACATGAGTGCGTCGCCGGCGGTGACGACGCCGCCGACGGTGTGGACCGTCGACTGCAGCACCATGCCGTCCTGCGGGGCGCGGATGTCGACCCGGCGGAGCTGGTCCTCGGCGGTGACCTTGCGCTCGATCAGCTCGCCGATCCTGTCGTTGGTCTCGCGCAGGTCCTTGGAGACCTCGCTCACCATGTCCCTGTCGATCTGGATGATCTGCAGCTCGATCTCGGTGATCTTGCCCTTGGCCTGGGCGCGCGAGGCGATGTATTGCGCCCGCTCGCCGGTAAGCCGCGCGGCGTCGCGCTCGAGCGTCGTCAGGCGCGAAATCTGCACCAGGTGCTTCTCGTAGAGCTCGCGCACGCCGTCGAGCTCCTTCTGCACCAGCACAATCTCCCGGTCCTTGGCTGTCTCCTGGGCGGCGAGGCCGGCGATCTCGTTGTTCAGCTGGGTGACGCGCTCGCGCAGCTGCGCCTTCTGCCCGGCCCGGCCGGTGACGCGGACCTCGAACAGTTTGCTTTCGCTCGCCATCAGCGACTTCACCTCGGGATCGCCCGCGCGCTCGAGCAGCTGCGCCGGGAATTCGAGTGCGTCGAGGCCGCGCTGCTCGGCCTGCAGACGCGCGGCGCGAGCGAGCGCGGCG
Source organism: Bradyrhizobium sp. (assembly GCF_016213215.1). Taxonomy (GTDB): domain Bacteria; phylum Pseudomonadota; class Alphaproteobacteria; order Rhizobiales; family Xanthobacteraceae; genus Bradyrhizobium. The sequence goes on from NZ_JACRAW010000098.1 coordinate 24,632, forward strand.
TCGAGGTTCTTGGTGACAATGGCAAGGTTGGCCCTGGTGATCGTGTCGTCGAGGCGCACCAGGATGTCGCCCGTCTTGACCACATCGCCGTCGCGGGCGCGCAGTTCGCCGACCACGCCGCCGGTCGGATGCTGGACCTTCTTCACGTTGGATTCGACGACGATCTGGCCCGGCGCGATCAGCGCGCCCGAGATCGCGACCGTCGAGGCCCACCCGCCGAGCCCGCCCGCAAGGACGATCATGACCGCAAGGCCCAGGATCAGGTGCAGCCGGATCGACTCCCGCACGCCCTTGGCGGCTTCCTCGGCTTTAGCGGCCGTGGTCTTCGGAAGCGCCTTCATGGTTTGGCCGCTCCTGAATCGGAGACGATCTTGATCGGCGAAGGCGCCGCCACGCGCGGCTGCAGCACCTGGGCCAGCACCTGCTCCTTCGGCCCGAACGCCTGCATGCGGCCGTCGCGCAGCACGAGGATCTGGTCGACCGCCTCGATGCCGATCGGCCGGTGCGCGACCACGATCACGATCGCACCACGCTCGCGCGCCGCGCGCACCGCGCGCGTCAGCGCCTCGTCGCCCTCCGTGTCGAGATTGGAGTTCGGCTCGTCGAGCACGATCAGGAACGGATTGCCATAAAGCGCGCGCGCCAGCGCCACCCGCTGAGCCTGTCCGGCGGAGAGCGAGGTGCCCTGCTCGCCGACCTGGGTGTTGTAGCCGTCGCGCATCTTGATGATCATCTCGTGCACGCCGGCCTCCTTGGCGGCCGCGATGATCTGTTCCGAGCTCGCCTCGGGATCGAAGCGGCAGATGTTCTGCGCGATGGTTCCGGCGAATAATTCGACGTCCTGCGGCAGATAGCCGATGTGGCGGCCGAGCACGTCCGACGACCACTGGTCGAGCGCCGCGCCGTCGAGCCGCACCTTGCCGCGCACCGGCTGCCAGACCCCGACCAGCGCCCGGATCAGCGATGACTTGCCCGAGCCGCTCGGGCCGATGACCCCAAGCCCGTTGCCGGCGTTGAGCACGAAGTTCGCGTCCTGCACGATGACTTTCTGGTCGCCCGGCGCGACGATGCTGACGCCCTCGACCGACAGCCGGTTCGACGGAGGCTGCAGCAGGGTCGGCGCCTCGTGCGGCGGCAACTGTTCGAGCAGAATGTTGAGCCGGTGCCAGCTCTGGCGGGCGGCGACGAAGGCCTTCCAGTGCGCGATCGCAAGATCGACCGGCGCGAGCGCCCGGGCGCTCAGGATAGAGCCAGCGATGATGATGCCGGCGGTCGCCTCCTGGTGAATGACGAGATAGGCCCCGACCGCGAGCACGGCCGATTGCAGCATCATGCGCAGGACCTTGGCGACGGCACCCAGCCCGCCGGTGACGTCGCTGGCGCGCTGATTGCCCTCAAGGTACTTCTCGTTGACTTCGCCCCACCGCCGCGACATGCGGCCGGACATTCCCATCGCCACCAGCACTTCGGCGTTGCGACGGCTCGCCGCGGCGAGATCGTTGCGTCGCGCGGCAAGCCCAATCGCTTCGCGCGCCGGCTGCCGCGCCATGAATTCGGTGATCAGCGTCAGGCCGACCAGGATGATCGCGCCGATCAGCGCGGTGACGCCGATCAGGACGTGAAACGCAAAGCAGATGGCGAGATAGAGCGGCAGCCACGGCAGGTCGAAGAACGCACCCGGGCCCATGCTGCCGAGGAAGGAACGCACGTTGTCGAGGTCGCGCAGCGGCTGCAGGCCCTCGTTGCGGTTACCGATCATCAGCGGCAGGCGGATGACGCTGTCGAACACCCGATTGTTGAGGGTTTCGTCGAGCGCGGTTCCGACCCGGCCCAGGATGCGGCCGCGGATCGTGTCGAGCACACCCTGGGCGATGTACAGGCCGCACGCCAGAATGATCAGGCCGACCAGCGTCGGCACGCTGCGGCTGGGAAGCACCCGGTCGTAGATCTCGAGCATGAAGATCGACCCGGTCAGATAGAGCAGGTTGATCATGCAGCTCATCACGCCGACGCCGATGAACGCGCTGCGGCAGGCGCGCAGCGCGTCGCCGAGTTCGGAACGCCGGACGCCGGGAACGGCTGCCATCAGTCCTGATCTCTTCGGGTGTGGGGTCGTCGGACCCCTGATTCACAAAGCAAATTGGAAGTGCACGCAGCGCCTATTAATACCGGTTTTTGCCGGCAGCGTCCAATGGTGTGGCGTTAACCGTAAAGCTGGGCCGAAGGGGCGTGCGCAGGAAAGGGCGCCTTGCCGCCAAGGCTTCCCTTTCACCTCTCTCCGTACGCGGCGAATAGACCGTGCGAGCAGTCTGGCTTCGCGGCTGCCAATGTCGCCGCTACAGCCGGCCGCCGGTGCGGACCAGGCGCACCACCACAAGCAGGATGACGGCGCCGATGGCGGAATAGATGATCTCCGAGACGAGACCGGTACCGAGACGAATGCCGAGCCGCGGGAACAGGAAGCTCGCGATCAGCGCACCGAGGATGCCGATCACGATATCGCCGACGATGCCGAAGCCGGTCCCGTGCACGATCTTGCCCGCCAGCCAGCCGGCCACCAGACCGACGAACAGGATGACCAGAATGCCTTCGTTGGAAATGTACATATGCGATCCCCCTCGATTGTCCGCATCGGCCGCCGCCGGAACCTAGCGGCAATCGCCGGACAAGACGATCGAATTTTCCGGATTTTCAACCGGTCAGGTCAGGTCGTTGACAGGGCCGGCTCTGCCAGTACGCAGCGCGCGGTGCGGCCGGGCGAAATCGCCACGTTGGGCGGCAATTGTTCGTGGCAGCGCGGCTGCGCGAAGGCGCAGCGCGGCGCGAAGGAGCAGCTGTGCGGCACCTTGTCGAGCGAGGGCGGCGTCCCGGGTATCGTCTCCAGCCGCTGGCCGCGGCTTGTGCCATGGACCGTGGAAGCGAGCAGCCCCCTGGCATAGGGGTGAGCCGGCGAGCGCACGATGTCGCGCAGCGTGCCCTGCTCGACGATCTGGCCCGCATACATCACCGCGACCCGGTCGCAGATCTCGATCGCGACGCCGATGTCGTGGGTGACGAAGATGACCGACATGCCGAACTCGCGCTGCAGCTCCCGAAGCAGTAGCAGGATCTGGATCTGGACGGTGGCATCGAGCGCCGTGGTCGGCTCGTCCGCGAGCAGGATTTTCGGCCGGCAGGCGAGCGCCAGCGCGATCATGGCACGCTGGCGCATGCCGCCGGACATTTCATGCGGGTAGGAATCGAGCCGGCGCCTGGCGGAGGGAATGCGCACCACCTCCAGCATCTGGAGCGCGCGGGCCCTTGCTTCCGCGTGGCTCCTGCCTTCGTGACGCACCACGGTCTCGGCGATCTGCCGGCCGATGGTGTAGACGGGATCGAGCGCCAGCGCCGGCTCCTGGAAGATCATCGAGACCGTCTGGCCTCGGAACGCGCTCAGTTCCTCCTCCCCCAGCGCCAGCACTTCGCGCCCGAGCACCTTGACGCTGCCCGAGATCTGCGTCCGCTTCTTCGGCAACAGCCGCATCAAGGCGCGCAGCGTGACGCTCTTGCCCGAGCCGGACTCGCCGAGAAGGCCGAGCACCTCGCCATCGCCGAGCGACAGACTGAGATCGTTCACGGCATGGACCGTGCGCTCGCCGGTGAAGCGAATGTTGAGGCCGTTGATCTCGACGAGCCGGGTCATGGCAGCTTCGGCACTTTCGTGTGGAAGTCGGTGGCGCGCTGGAACGCGGCCCCGATGGTGAGCAGCGTCGCTTCGTCGAAGGAGCGGCCGATGAGCTGCATGCCGACGGGAAGACCGCTCCTGGTGAAGCCGCTCGGTACGACCAGCGACGGCAGGCCGAGATAGTTGATCGGCCGGGTGAACAGCGTGACGCGCTGGATCATCGCCGCCGCGTCCGGGCCGGCGCCGACGTCGCTGTCTTCGATGGTGGGAGCCGGCACCGGAGACGCCGGCGCCAGAACGGCATCGACGGCGAAGGTGGCGGCCATCTGCGCGGCGAGCGCGGAAGCGCGCCAGCGCATGGCTTCCAGATAGGTGACGGCGGGAATGGCGAGGCCGTATTGCAGGCGCATCAACACCTGCGGGCTGTAATCCTGCGGCCGCTCGATCATCCAGCGCTTGTGGAACGCCGCCGATTCCGCCGCGAGCACGATCATGCTCGCAGCCGACATTTGCCGCTGGTCGGGCAGCTCGACCTTGACGATGTCGGCCCCCTCCCGCTTCAGCACGGCAATGGTCTCGTCGAGCACGCGGGCGACCTCGCTATCGAGATCGTCGACATAGAAGGCGGTCGGCACGCCGATCTTCAGGCCCTTGAGCGAACTCCTGGTCGCGGCGACATAGTCCTGGACGGGCGCGGTGCTCGCGGTGGGATCCTCCGGATCAGGTCCGGCGATGAGGGCGAGCAACAGCGCGCAGTCCTCCGCGGTGCGCGCCAGCGGCCCCACGGTGTCGAGCGACTGCGACAGCGGCATGGCGCCGGCGCGGCTGACGCGGCCATAGGTCGTCTTCAAGCCGGTGACGCCGCAGAAATGCGCGGGCAGACGGATCGAACCGCCGGTGTCGGAGCCGAGCGCGCCGAAGGTCAGCCGCGCCGCCACCGCCGCGCCCGAGCCGGACGACGAGCCGCCGGTGATGTGCGCGGGCGCGAAAGGATTATGCACCGCGCCGTAATGGCTGTTGTGGCCGGTCGCGCCGTAGGCGAATTCCGCCATTTGCAGCGAGCCGAGGCGGATGGAGCCTGCATCCTTCAGGCGCTGCAAGGCAGTCGACGTAGTGGCGGCCACGAAGTCGCGGCGGATCAGCGAGCCGCACGTCACGACCTTGCCGGCGTCGTAATACATGTCCTTGTGCGCGAGCGGCACGCCGTGCAGCGGCCCGCGCAACTCGCCACCGGCCAGCGCCGCGTCGGCCTCATGGGCGGCCTTCAGCGCCGCTTCCGCCTCGATCGCCATGAAGGCGTTCAGGCGCGGGTGCCATTCCGCAATGCGGTGCAGGCAGGCGCGGGTCGCCTCGTGCGAGGACAGTTGCTTCATCGCGATCGCACGCGCGACCTCGACGAGGCTCATCAGGGCCGGATCGAGGCTCATTTCGACACCTTCGTCATCTGCGCGAGCACATACATCGCCGGCTCGAGGTCGAACGGCAGGCTGCCGGCGATCGGCGCGAAGGCGTCGAACGCGGGGCAGATCGAATTCGCAACGCGCGTTGCGGCCTCGTCGTCGACGGGCAGATCGGCGACGCGAGCCATCATCCTGATTTCTTTTGCGGTCGGTTTGGTCATGATGCTTCCTTTGCCGGCGCGCGGCTATGGCCGGATCCCGGAATGGCCATATAGCACGCCGCCTGATGACCCATTGTATCGAGCGGGAATAGCGGTGGTGTCGCATTCGCGCAGAGCGGCTCCGCAAACGGACAACGGGTATGAAAGCGGCAGCCGGGCGGCGGATCGATCGGATTTGGCGGATCGCCCGAGATCGGCGGAGTTTCGGTGCGCCGGTCCGGATCGGACGACGGCATCGCCGCGAGCAGCGCCTTGGTATAGGGATGGGCGGGCGCGTCCCACACCTGATCCACCGGGCCGAGTTCGACCACCTCGCCGAGGTACATCACCAGCACGCGGTCGGAGATGTAGCGGACCACGTTGAGATCGTGGCTGATGAAAAGATAGGTCAGGCCGAATTCGCGCTTGAGATCCACCAGCAGGTTGAGCACCTGGGCCTCGACCGATTTGTCGAGCGCGGAGACCGCCTCGTCGAGGATCACGAGCCGCGGCGACAGCGCCAGCGCGCGCGCGATGTTGACGCGCTGGCGCTGGCCGCCCGAGATCTCGTGCGGATAGCGGTTGGCAAAGGTTTCCGGCCGCAAGCCGACCTTGCCGAGCAGTTCGCGCGCCAGCGTCCGCGCCGCGCCATCGGCCATGCCGTGGACCTTGGGGCCGAAGGCGATCGAATCCTCGATCGTCAGGCGCGGATTGAGCGAGGCGTAGCTGTCCTGGAACACCATCTGCATGCCGCGCCGCAGTTCGCGCAAGGACAGCGCCTGGCCGACCTGCATGCCGTCATAAATGATCTCGCCGGTATCGCGCGTCATCAGATGCATCAAGAGCCGGGCGGTGGTCGACTTGCCGCAGCCGGACTCGCCGACGATGCCGACCGTCTCGCCCTTCATGACCGAGAAGGAGACGTTGTCGACCGCGCGCACGGTCTTGCGCGCGCCGAACAGGTCGCCGCGCACCGGGAAGTGCTTGGTCAGGCCCTCGACCTGGAGCAGCGGCTGCGCCGCGCCGCCGCGGTCCTCGACCGGCTCGAGCATCTCGATGGTGGGAGGCGTCTCACTCATTGCGCTAGTTCCGGATGTCCATGGCGCTGCGCATGCCATCGCTGAGCAGGTTAAAGCAGATCGAGACCATAAAGATCATCGCGCCCGGCAGGGCCGCGACCCACGGATTGACATAGATCGCGGTGCGCAGCGTGTTCAGCATCAGGCCCCATTCGGGCTCCGGCGGCTTTGTCCCCAAACCGAGGAAGGAGAGGCCGGCAGCGAGAATCATCGACACCGAGACCAGGCTGGTGGCGTAGACGAAGATCGGACCGAGCACGTTGCCGAGCATGTGCACGCGCATGATGGTGAAGGGTCCGGCGCCGGAAGCGCGCGCCGCCTCGACGAAGTCCATGTGGCGCACGCCGGTGGTGACGCTTTCGGCGACGCGGCTGATCTGCGGCACGAACACGATGGTCAGCGCGACGATGGAGTTGGTGATGCCGGCGCCCAGCGCGCCTGATATCGCGATCGCCAGCAGCACGGAGGGAAAGGCGTAGAACACGTCGACCGTGCGCATGATCGCGGTGTTGACCCTGCCGCCGACGTAGCCGGCGACGAGGCCGAGCGAGGTGCCGACGCAGAACGCCAAGATCACCGGCAGGATGCCGATGACGAGCGACAGCCGGCCGCCATAGACGAGGCGCGCCAGCATGTCGCGGCCAAGCTCGTCGGTGCCGAGCGGATAGCCGGGCGTGCCGATATGACGGAGCCTGCGGATCATCGAGCCCTGATAGGGATCGGCCAGCCCCAGCCACGGCGCGATCAGCGCGGAGATGAAGATGATGAGCAGCACGACGGCGCAGACCACGCTGACCTTGTCGCGCAGAATGCGCCGGCCGACCGTCGCCCAGTAGCCGCGCGCCTTGGTGGCGGGCGCCGCCTGGAGCGCCGTGTCCGACATGGCGGGAATCGGGAGCTCGCTCACGTCAGCCCCGCTTGATGCGCGGGTCGATCGCGGCCTGCGCGATATCGACCAGAAGATTGAGGAAGACGAAGAACAGCGCCAGCACCAGGATCGTGCCCTGCAGCAGCGGCAGGTCGCGCTGGAAGATCGCCGAGTTGAGCAGGAAGCCGGAGCCCGGCCACGAGAACACGGTCTCGATCAGGATCGAGCCGCCGAGCATGTAGCCGAGCTGCAACCCCATCACCGCAAGCGCGGTAGGCGCGGCGTTCTTGACGACGTGGCGGAACACCCCTCGTTCGCGCAGGCCCTTGGCGCGCAGCGCCTCGACGAAATCCTGGCTCAGAATGTCGCCGGTCAGCGCGCGCACGGTGCGGGTGACGATCCCCATCGGGATCACCGAAGTGGTGATGGCGGGCAGGACGAGGTAGCGCAAATGCTCCCAATCCCATCCCCAAGCCCCGGAACCGCCGGGGCCGGCACCGACCGCCGGCAGCCAGTTGAGCTCGACGGAAAAGATGATGACCAGCAGCATGCCGAGCCAGTAATGCGGCACCGAGACCCCGGCGATTGCAAAGGAGGTCGCGACCTTGTCGACCCAGCTTTCGCGGAAGTAGCCGGCGATCAGGCCGAACAACAGGCCGAGGGTGAAGCCGATCATCGCCGCGGCAACGGCGAGCGTCACCGTGTTGCCGACCGCGCGCATCACTTCTGACAGCACGGGCCGGCCGGTCGCAATCGAATTGCCGAGATCGCCATGGATCGCCCGCCACAGCCACAGGCCGAACTGCACCGGCAACGGCCGGTCGAAGCCGTAGGCTGCGCGCAACTGTGCCGCGAGCTCCTCCGAGGCGTCCGCCGGCAGCACCGCTACAAGCGGATCGCCGGGCGTGATGTGCACGAGCAGGAAGCACACCAGCGCCACGCTGGCCACGATCGGGATCACATAAACGATGCGTCGGGCGATATAGGCGAGCACCAGGGATACCTTGATCTTCCTTCTCCCCTTGTGGGAGAAGGTGGCGCGCATGAAATGCGCGCCGGATGAGGGGTTGTGTCGGCGGATACAGGTCTTCTGATGAGAGACGTTCGTCCGCGGAAACAGACCCCTCACCCGGCTTCGCGTTCCGCGAAGCCACCCTCTCCCACAAGGGGAGAGGGCAACGACTATGCCCGTCTTACTGCGCCATCGAGACCGGCGAGAAGTCGACGAACCAGCTCTTCGGCTGCACGAAGCCCTTGACCTTCGGGCTCATGGCGCGCGGCGCGACATCGTGCGCGACATAGAGGAACGCCGCGTCGTCGACCGAGGCCGCATGCAGTTCGGCGAGCGCTGCATCGCGCGCGACCGGATCGAAGGTCTGCCGCGCCTTGGTGACCAGCTCGTCGAACTTGGGATTGTGGATGTAACCCCAGTTGTTCGAGACCGGCGGAGCCATCGACGACTGCTGGAAGCGCACCAGTGCGAAGAACGGGTCCATCGCCGCATAGGTGACGTTGATGGCATTGGCGCCGTTCGCGGTCGGATCCTTGGCGCCACGACGCCAGTTGGTGAACAGCGTATTCCATTCGATGACGTCAAGCTTCACATCGAAGTAGCACTCGCCCAATGCCTGCTGCAGATACTCGTTCATCGGCAGCGGCAGCATCTGGCCCGAGCCCGATGCCGAGGTCTGGATCTTCACCGTCAGCTTCTTGTTCGGACCGAAGCCGGCCTCCTGCATCAGCTTCTGCGCCGCGGTCTTATCGAACTTGATCTGGAACGTCGGGTTGCCGCGCCAGGGATGGCCGGGCTCGAAGGTACCGGTCGCCGACACCATCAGGCCGGCGAGCAGGCCCTCCTTGAGGCCTTCGCGATCGATGCAGAGATTGGCGGCCTTGCGGACGCGGATGTCGTTCCAGGGCGAGCCTTCGACACGGGAGAACTGCCACGGCCAGACATGCGGGGATTCGTTGGCCTTGAGCTGGAAGCCGCGCTGCTTGATTTCCTTGATCGCATCCGGTGCCGGCGCTTCGACCCAGTCGACCTGACCGGAGAGTAGCGCCGCGGTGCGGGCATTGGCCTCCGGCATCGGCAGCAGCACCATCCTGTCGGTCTTGGGCACGCGCGCCTTGTCCCAATAGTTCGCGTTCTTGACGAGTTCGAGCCGCTCGCGCGGTGTGAATTTCGCCATCTTCCACGGGCCGGTACCCGAGGCATCCTTGGCAAACGCCGCCCAGGCCGCCTGCGACTTCGCCTTGGCATCGGCGCCTTCGGCGCTGTCGAAGAACTTCTGCCACTTGGCCGGGCTCGCCATGAAGAGGTTGGTGAGGTTGATCGGCAGGAAGCTGTCCGGCTCCTTGGTGGAGAGCTCCACCGTCATGTCGTCGATCTTGCGCGCGGAGGCCAGCGTCGGCATGCGCGAGGCGGTCACGCCGACCTGGCTGGCGTCGAATTGCGGCGCATCCTGCTTCAGGACCTTTTCGACGTTCCAGACCACCGCGTCCGCGTTGAAAGGCGAGCCATCATGGAAGGTGACGCCGGGGCGCAGCTTAAACACCCATTTCTTCTTGTCGGTGTCATCCACCTTCCATTCGGTGGCAAGGCCCGGAATGACGACGCTCGCCTTGTCCGCCGAGGACAAGTCCCACATCGTCAGCCCGTCGTACATGGTGAGGCCGGTGAAGCGATTGCCCTCGAAGCCTTGATCGGGCTGGCCGAGGGTGCGCGGAATATCGGCAGCCGTCATCCCGATGCGCAGCACCGTTTCCGCGCCGGCACTACGCGGCAGCCCGGCTGCTGCAGCCAGCACCAGCGCAGCAGTCGCCAGAACCGCATGATTTCTTCGCCATCTCTCAACACGCATTGCCTCAGTCCTCTGCTTGACGGATTAATTTGTATACAAACGTTGCAAACCCCGTGCCAAAGCCGCCCCCCGGCACGGTCCGAATTCCGGGACTTCCGCTTGTTTCACAACTGATTGTGCAGGCGCGCCCTCCCTATTTCCACTGCCCAATGTGGCATCAAGCTTGCTTGCTAAGCTGCAAATGACAATTAGGAGCTTACTTCATGCGCATTCGAATTTCGATGGCTAACGCGATCCTCGCGCTCGCCTTGTCAGTGATTTCTCCGCTATCCGCACGCGCCGAACAGGTCGTACGCTACGGAATATCGATGGCGGACATACCGCTGACGACAGGCCAGCCCGATCGCGGCGCCGGCGCCTATCAATTCACAGGTTACACCATCTACGACCCGCTCGTTGCCTGGGAAATGGACGTCGCCGAGCGGCCCGGAAAGCTGGTGCCGGGGCTGGCGACCGAATGGAAGGTCGACGACAACGACAAGACCAAGTGGCGCTTCACCCTGCGCAAGGGCGTCAAATTCCATGACGGCAGCGACTTCAATGCCGACGCGGTAATCTGGAATCTGGACAAAGTGCTCAATGACAAGGCACCACAGTTCGACAAGCGGCAGAGCGCACAGGTCAAGACCCGGCTGCCTTCGGTCGCGAGCTACGCCAAGATCGACGACTACAAGGTGGAGATCAAGACCAAGACGATCGACTCCTTCTTTCCCTACCAGATGCTCTGGTTCCTGGTTTCGAGCCCGGCGCAATACGAGAAGCTGGGCAAGGATTGGGACAAGTTCGCCACCCAGCCCTCGGGCACCGGCCCGTTCAAACTGATGAAACTCGTGCCGCGCGAGCTCGCCGAGCTCTCCAGGAACCCGGACTACTGGAACAAGAAGCGCATCCCGAAGGCCGACAAGATGATCCTGGTGCCGATGCCGGAGGCGCTGACGCGCACCAACGCGCTGCTCGCCGGCCAGGTCGACCTGATCGAAACGCCGGCGCCCGATGCGGTGCCGCAGCTGAAAGGCGCCGGCATGAAGATCGTCGACAACATCACCCCGCACGTCTGGAATTATCACTTAAGCGTGCTGCCCGGCTCGCCCTGGACCGATATCCGCCTGCGCAAGGCGCTCAATCTTGCCATCGACCGCGAGGCGGTGGTGGGGTTGATGAACGGTCTGGCCAAGCCCGCCAAGGGCCAGGTCGACCCGTCGAGCCCGTGGTTCGGCAAGCCGACCTTCGACCTCAAATACGATCCCTCCGCCGCCAGGAAACTGGTCGAGGAAGCCGGCTACTCCAGGAACAAGCCGCTGAAGGCCACGTTCATCATCGCGCAGGGCGGCACTGGACAGATGCTGTCGCTGCCGATGAATGAGTTCGTTCAGCAGAGCTTCAAGGAGATCGGCATCGATATCGACTTCAAGGTGGTCGAGCTCGAGACCCTGTACACGCATTGGCGCAAGGGTGCCGCCGACGAGATGAACGCCGGCATCACCTCCAACAACATCGCCTATGTGACCTCGGACCCGCTCTACGCCATCGTGCGCTTCTTCCATTCGGGACAGATCGCGCCGGTCGGCGTCAACTGGGGCGGCTACAAGAACCCCAAGGTCGATGCGCTGATCGACGAGGCCAAGCAGACCTTCGATCCGGCCAAGCAGGATGAACTACTGGCGCAGGCCCATGCGCAGGTCGTCGATGACGCGGTACTGGTCTGGGTGGTGCACGACACCAACCCGCACGCGCTATCGCCGAAAATCAAGCAGTTCGTGCAGGCGCAGCACTGGTTCCAGGACCTGACCACGATCGGGCAGTAGGTCGGCGTCGGAAGCACGGGCGCAAAGGGACGAGGTCGATCGGGTCAGTTGCCGCTGGCTGTGTTGACACCTCGTCCCGCCTGTTGAGAGGGGCCAGATCGCCCCGGGGCGATCCGGCGTTCATTTCTCGGGACGCGACAATCGATACGAAACGGCGCCATAGGTACTTACGACATAGGGCACGAAGTAGGTCAAAACGATCTTTGTCCGGCTGAGGGATATGGTCGCGTCACCCTGATTATAAGATTGAGGACGGTGTCAACCATGAGCGCAACGCAGGTGGGCCGAAAAGGTATCCCGTCAGAAAGCGAATACTGAACGGCTAGTCTCAGGCGCAACATGACGCTCTCGTTGAAACGGTTATTCTAGTAGGCATCGAACAAAGAGGGAAGCTGGCGACTCCATCTCGTGATCAAGCATCTCGACAACCGTCCGCAACGCCGGCCGGCACACAACGAACCGTCTCGCTGGCCCCCTCGACGAATCGATTTCGTCGCGCGGCCCTTCATCCGGCGGCGAAGAAGTTGAGGAAGGTGCGTCCCTGGTCGGACAACCAGTCCACCTCACCGGTAATATATCCAGCGAGCCGCCCCCGCCGATCGATGATGTAGGAAATCGGCATTCCCCAAAGCACGAAGGGCGTGGGCGCCTCGCTTTCGGCCCGCCTGGCGATGCGTCCGAGCGGATCAAGAAACGGTCGAAGCCGGGTCACATTGAGCTGCTTCAGGAACGAGGCAACCACCGGATGCCCGGCCTGGTCGATCGAGACGGCCACGATCTCCAGCTCTGTTTCACCAGCCCTTCGCTGCAGCCCATCCAGCAGCGGCAATTCGCGGCGGCAGGGCGGGCACCAGGTCGCCCAGAAGTTCACCAAGATCGCCTTCCCGCGCAACGAATTCAACGCAACAAGCTTGCCATCAATACGCTCCAGGACCAGGGTCGGGACCTCGTTCAAAGGCCGGAGTTCGACGAATTGCGAGCGTGCTGTTCGAAGCGGCGGCGGTCCGCTGTCCGTCGTGTTTGCCTGCGCTCGCGCTACGGCGGATAGAACTGATCCACCCACGCCCGCCAGGAACGCCCGGCGCGATCGCGACAAACCTTCAGCGTCCATGGGCGGCGGACCCGTCGCCTTCCGGCCCGATCAGATATTCACGAACCAGAAGCCGCGCCCGGTGCAAGCGGGCCTTTGCTGTCGCGACAGTCAAGCCGAGGCGCTCGCATATTTCCGCGATGGTCAACTCCTCGAAGTCGCGCAGCAGGATCATTTCGAGATAGTGAGGTGGCAACGACTCGAGAGCGGAGGCGAGTTCCACCCGCAGCTCGTCGCTCGACCGCTGCGCGAGATCCGCCGCAACCCGATCATCATCGAGCGCCTCCTGCCCGAACATCCTGCGGGAGAGCCGCGCGCATTCCCGGCGCACGATGGTAAAGAGCCATCCCGCAAAAGACGCGGCGCTCTCAAGCGAGCGGACGTGCCGCGTCACGATCAGCAGCGCCTCCTGCACCGCATCATCGATTTCACTCATCACACAGTGGCGCATGGCGTAGCGGCGCGCATCAGATTGACACTCGGCCAACAATTGGTCGAGTGCCGCCGGGTCACCGCCCTGTGCGCGGACGATCAGATGATGCCGATTCACCGCTATCGCCATGCCGAGCGCCTTAGCCTTCAAGCTTCCGGCCGACCATGGCGCAGGCGGGGCAGAAGCCGAACAGGCCCGACAACGCCGCCATGGCACCCATGAGACCCACGGCCCAGCCGGTCATCGTTGGACCGAAGTAGGCCAGGGACGCCCCAATGAGACCGACGCCCATGACCACCCTGACTGCGCGCTCCCAACCGGGAACATTCTTGACGTAGAACATCTTCATCCTCCTTTTCGGACCGAGGAGAGCTTCCTCACCCCGCAAGAGGCTGAAAATGCCGAAAAGGATTCGCGTGCCCGAAACAATTTCTTACCGCCTCGTAGGACGAGGCGACGATCAACCATCCGCCTTGTGGCCATGATGATTTGACCTGCAGGTTGAACGCTTGACGTCGCGACACGACGGTCCTGATCCCAGCCGTCAACGCAGGGAGAACCGTCTCGCTTGGCCTTGATGACGACATGCACGACCATCCGAGGCTAGTTCGCCCGTTTCCCGCAAAAGGTTACCGGCTGCTGAAGATAATCGAGCCGAGCGGGCATTCGGTGATGATTTCTCCGCTGGCTCGATCCGATGTGCGGATCGCGTGCGCTCGCACCCCGCCTCAGTGGGGACCGAGATAGCCAACCACGAACATCACGATATACGTCGTCCAAGCGACAATGCATTCGCGCAAGAAATGGGTCTCACGGACTCGTGACAAGCCCGGAGGGTAACTGCGGCTGACCTCGGAACGAATCAATCGATGCACCTTCGCCGAGCCTGGCGAAGCACTCTCGAGAGGAAAAGATCAATGTCTGCGAAGAATGTTGTGAGTTCGCTCATCCTCGCCGGTGCCGTTACCACCGCGCTTGCGACCATTGCCGCCGCCGGCCCGCTGACGAAAGCCGAGGGGGAAGCCGCCATGGCTGCCCAAAAGGAGAAGTGTTACGGCGTCGCCCTGAAGGGTCAGAACGATTGCGCCGCGGGCCCCGGCACGACCTGCCAAGGCACCTCGACCGTCGACTTCCAGGGCAACGCGTGGAAGTTCGTTCAGGGCGGGACCTGCGCCAGCATTAAGCTGCCGAACGGCAAGCATGGTTCTCTGAAGCCGATCTGACGCGGCAAGAACGCACGATTATCGCAGGAAGGCGGAGAAACAACATGAGCGAAGCGCTGAGCCCAAATGCGTCTGTGGCAACGCCTCTTCGCCTTCCGGCGTTTCCGATCGGCGGCCGCGCAGGAACGAGCTTCAAGCATGAGCACCTCCGCGCGATTCTTGCCGAAGGTGGACAGCGAGGCTTCTTTGAAGTCCATGCCGAGAATTACATGGGGGCTGGAGGACCGCCGCATCGAGCTCTGGAAGCCGTGCGTCGCGATTATCCGGTGTCACTGCACGGAGTATGCATGTCGATCGGTGGTCGACAACCGCTCGATCAAGCGCACTTGGCACGCTTCCGCAATCTGGTCCACCGCTATGAGCCGGCTCTGGTTTCCGAGCACCTGGCCTGGTCGACGCACGAGACCACCTATTTCAACGATCTCCTGCCCTTGCCATATACCGAGGCGACCCTTGGCCGGGTATGCGATCACATCGACGAGGTTCAGGAAGCGATCCACTGCCCCCTCCTTCTGGAAAACCCGTCGACCTATGTCCTGTTTCGCGAATCGACGATGAGCGAGACGGAGTTCATCCGGCGTGTCGCACAGCGCACAGGTTGCCGCTTGCTGCTCGACATCAACAACGTTTTCGTGTCGGCAACCAATCACGGCTTCTCCGCGCTGGACTATCTTTCCGACTTCCCGCTCTCGAGCATTGGCGAAATCCACCTCGCGGGTCATGCCGAACAGGCGGACGACGAGGGAGATCCCCTTCTGATCGACAGTCACGATTGTCCGGTCGCGGACGCCGTGTGGCGGCTGTTCGAGAACGTCATCGGACGGGCCGGCCCCATCCCGACGCTCATCGAGTGGGACAGCAAGATTCCAGAATGGCCGATTCTGAGGGCCGAGGCGGCCGCAGCGCAGGAGATCCTTGACCGTTATCGGACCGCCACTTTGCCGGGAGACTGCGATGCCGCTGCTTGAGGTCGCCTCACACTCCTATGCGCCGGCGTTTGCGGCAGCGCTGCTCCGCCCGGACCGGGAGCCGCCGTCCATCGTCATGGGCCCCCGCGGAAAGGCTGCGGCCAAGCGCTACAACGTCTACCGCAACAACGTCATGGTCAGCCTGATCGACGCCCTTGCCGCGATTTACCCCGGCGTGCAGCGCGTCACCGGCGTCGACTTCTTCCGCGCCATGGCGCGCTTCCATATCCGCGCCACTCCACCCACCTCGCCGCTGCTGTTCGACTATGGCCGCGATCTTCCCGCCTTTATCGAGCGATATGAGTATGCCCGGTCGATGCCGTGGCTTGCCGACACGGCGCGAATGGAGAGGGCATGGCTCGATGCTTATCATGCCGCTGATGCCGAGCCGCTGTCGGCAGCATCCTTGGCCGCGGTCCCGTCATGCCAACTCGCCGAGCTCGTTTTCACGGCACATCCGGCCACAAGAATTGTCCGGTCGCGGTTCTCCGCCCTGACGATCTTCGTAGCCAATCGCAGCAATGACCCGGTGGGCTCGATCAACGCAGCTTCACCGGAGGACGCCCTCATTACGCGGCCGGACTATGATGTCGTTGTCCGGCATCTTCCGCCGGGAGGAGCCGTATTCCTTACGCATTTGATCTCGGGGCGACCGCTCGGCGAGGCCGCCGCATCGACGCTGGAGATTTCGCCTGCCTTTGATGTTGCAGCGGGCATCGCCGGCCTGATCCAGGCGGGCGCATTCACCGCGGTCACATTCGGAGAACCCTGATGAGAGCCGATCGATGGGGCATGGCCGGTCAGGGCCTTCAGCAGATCGGTATCCTGACCGACAAGGCGAACCGCCTGGTGCAGGCGGTGGCGGTGCCCTCCGTGGTTCAGCTTGTGTTACGAGTGGCGCTGGCGGTGCCGTTCTGGCGCTCCGGCATCCTCAAATGGGATGGCTTTTTGAAGCTGAGTGATATTGCCGTCACTCTGTTCACTGACGAGTTCATGCTGCACCTGCCGGGCGGCCCCTACCCATTTCCGGCGCCGGCCGTGATGGCGTTCCTCTCCGGATCGGCCGAGATCATTTTCCCGGTTCTGCTCGTCCTCGGACTTGCCACCCGCTTTGCGGCGCTCGGTTTGCTGTTCATGACCGCCATCGTCGAACTCACCGTACCCGACGGCTGGCCCGTCCATATCACCTGGGCGGCAATGGCTCTGAGCATCATGGCTTTTGGACCCGGGCGAATATCGATCGACCACTTGATGTCTCGGCTTCAGCGCGCGCCGGAGAATGGCCGACATTCCCATAATGCAGGGTGAATTGACGAGCTCGCCAGCCCTCAAAGACTTCTCCAGAGCTGACGCGGCGCAACCCATGCTCGGTCGCTAATCTCCACTGCGTCTCTGAGGGTTTGTCAGTCATCCCGAGCACTACGGTGTTCGCCATTGTCGCAGCAACCACGGGGCATTGCATTTGTAAGGCTTGGTTGCATTAAATGGGGTCCTGCCCTGGTGGCAGGCGCTTTTCATTCCGAGACTGTTTGCAGCGCCATTGCCCCTCGACAATGAGGTCCATCCTTGTGATGAATCGTATCACCGCCGCCTTCTTGCTTGTCACTTCGCTCTTCATGAGCGCTGAGGGCAAAGCTACAACAGGCAGCGCGTAGGACACGTTGCAACGCAGTGAAACCAATCATCTGGAAAGGATGATTTACAGACAGCGTGTCGCTCACGCTCAACCAATCCTTATAGCCGAGTTCACCCGGCGAGACCGTCAAGCGAGCCTGATTCGGCGCCAGCCGGTCGCGTTGTCCTTGCTGCAGTCGAATATCACCCAAAGCCCATCAAGCGACGGCGGAACGGGAATACTCCGCCAACCGCAAATGAAGTCAGGATCATTTGCGTCCAAGGGCACTTGAATGTCGCGCGTGTACACGCGTTCGATGACAATTGCGCCGTCCATGGAAAAGTCTCGCCTCTTTCCGGGGAAACGATGTGTTCGCCCTGTCGCTGCAGGACAGCGCGCAGTTACACCGGAGCATTGAAACGGCAGGGCTTCCGCCGCCGCGGAAGGGATGCCTTGGTCGCGAACCTCTTCTTTGGGCGGAGGTCTCTTGTTCGACACCAGCCTCCTGCCCGTTCACACGCCGTAGAAAATCTTGATTTCCCACAGCAAGACGACGATAGCCAATAACAGCGTGGCTGCCGCCAATACACTCTCCAGGGAAGCAACTCTCATCGTACTCTCCGCTTCCCAGCCCCGTTTACGGGTCTAGTTGATTCGTTGATTCTCGTTCAATTGCGCGGTCATTCTGCTGGAAAACTGAGTGGCAGCTTGTGGTTTGCGGGCCACACCATTTCCGTAATATCCCGGATCAGGCGCGGGGTTTGCCGACCTCTCGTCTGCTGCTGCGGGAGATGGAAAGGAACAAACGCGCAAGTGCCGGCGGCGAAAGACTCGTCCTGCCGCCGCTACACGCAACTGCGCGGCACGGTTCCCAAAATGGAACCCCGGCGCACCGCCCACGCTGACAGAAGCTGGCGGAGCGCCCGAGGATGGAAACGAGCCACAAGCCGTCTCTCTCCAAGGCTGTCCGCCGCGGCCTGCCTCAGCAACAGCAGTTGCCCGACCGTCGCGGCGCTTGCGGCTGCTCGCGCTCATTCCTGCGGACGCGCCAATCGATAGGAAACGGCGCCGTAGGTGCTTACGGCATAGGGCACGAAGTAGGTCAAAACGATCTTCGTCCAGTTGATCGACATGGCGCCGAAAAGGGCATCGCCCTGATTGATGAGATTAAGGATAGTGCCGACGACGAGCGCCACGTAGGTGGACCGAACGGGTATCCCGTCGGAAAGCGAATACTGAATGGCGAGTTTCAGGCGTGACATGACGTCCTCGTTAAAACGGACGTTCTAGTACGCCTTCAACCAAGACGGAAGTTGGAGCCTTCTCTCGCGGTCAAGCATGTCCAAGGCCGGCACGAAGCGGCACGGCCGCATCTGGCGAGCAGGAGGCGAAAAAGGGTCAATCCCTGAAGCCGCGCCCGCTTTGTCTCCGCCACAGCTGGCCGACGCTATTTATCACTTCAGCGAGTTCCCAGGGCTTCTCCCATCGCATGATATTCCAGAATCGCCGGGGGATCGCCTCCACGCCATAACCGGTGGCGAGTGCAAACGGGATCTGTCGACGCATCAATTCGTCCGCAACCGGCCACGCGAACTCGTTGCGAAGGTTGACGTCGAGTATCGCCACGTCGAATTCGCCGACAGCAATCTGGTCCTGCGCCTCGCGAACATCACCCACCGGGCCAACGATCTTCGCGCCGTGGGACTTCAACTCCTTGTCCAGCTCGTCAGCCAGAAAGTATTCGTCCTCGATGATGAGAACGCGACATCCATACACGTTAACCAACGAATCGCTTCTGTTTCCCACGACCATTGCCCTCTCGGGCGCATGTCACGCCCTTGATTTGTAGCTTGGAAATCTCAGCAATCGCGTCGTTGCGATCGTTGCGGCCAAGCGTTTGCAACGCTTGCTCATCATCCGCCGCGGCATCCACTGCGGGAGTCGGGGTAACCAATCGACGATGACTCTCGCCACCCCAGCTACAACCAGTGATACTAGTATGCTTACGTTACAGCCATTTGGCCAGAGGTTCCAAGAAATAAATTGGCACTGAGCCAAGATATTTGCCGAGAGTTCCCTGGCCTCACGACCGTGCCGGCAGGGGCATTCCAGCTAATGCAACCGCTCGACCGGGATCAAGGTCTGGCGAAAACAGTAGACCCGCACGGCTCATCCTCCCAGATGAGTTCTCCGCAGTGACACTCGTAAACGCGGACCGTTTTGCCGCTCCGGGGATCAGCGGCTTTGAGGACCAAAGGGGCCCGACCGCCGCAGCGCTTGCATTCAGGGCCGCTCGCGGCGTCCGCGCGGGTTAAGCTAACGGTCATGCAGTGGGGTCTCGGGCGTGTCGGCCGATCCTACGGCGCGAACGCGGGTGCGAATTGATCTGGAACAAGAGAGCTCAACGCCGCGGCACTTGTCGCTCACTTAGGCGCCCGGTAAGCGCGGCAGGCGCGGGCGCAGGTCCGTCCAAATCTGCGCGCTAGAACGCCAACGCCAGTTCCTTCGCGCCGGGCTGGTTGCTGTTGGAGTCCATCCTGGCGTCGGTGACCGCGAGCAGCTTCGCCACCGTGTTGTGGCGGATGGCGACCGGGTTGCGCTCATAACCGCCGCGCTGGAAGAAGTTCGAGGTCGGCACCTGCTCGCGCAGCGCCTGTGGCATCGTCACCATGTCCAGACCAGTGCCGTCGCCGGTGAGATTCATCATCTCGAGCTCGGCCGCGCTGAGCGGGCGGGTGTAGCCCTTGGCCCGCGCGAAGATCACCGACGTCAACAGCTTGTGGGTTTGCAGCATCGGGCCGACGTCGACGTCGAGCACCATCGCGTGCATGGCCCAGCCCTGCGCCGTGTCGCCGATCTTCTCGTGCTGCGACCACTCGTCCGGCACCGAACGCGCATGGGCGACCATGCGCCTGACCACCGCGATCTTGTGGTCCATCGCCTTGCGCGCGGCACCGGTCATATGCGCGGCCTTGTCGTTCAGCGCGCGAAGGAGTTCGTGGCCCTGCTCGGCGAGCAGCTCGACGCTGTTGGTGGTCAGGAGTTGGTTGTAGCCGACCGCGGTCGACGCCGGGCGCGAGCCGTTGCGCACGCCAGACTGCATGTCGTGATTGCCGTTGCCGCCGGTTTCGAAGGAATAGACCCGCACCAGCTGCTCGCGCGTCAGGCCGGCGTGCATGGCATAACGCGCATAGGCGCGCTTGAACTCGACCTCGGCCGCCGGCCGCTGGGGGACGAACTGGTACTGCTCGATCGCGGCTTTCAGGAAATCCGCGATTACGGGAATGTATTTGCGCGGCCGGCGCGGCTCCTCCGGCTCTTCGGAGGGATCCGGGTTTATCGGCCGCTTCGGCCCGGTATAGACCGGCGGGTGGGTCAGAACGTAGTCATCCAGCGTGATCGGCTGACGCTCGCGCCGCTTGGCGTTGCGGCCGCGCCGCCTCTCGGAAATCAGGCTCCAATAGGCGCCCGCTTCCTGCTCGAAGGCTTCCCGAGCCGCCAGATATTCCTTCAGCTTGCGGCGATACTCCGCGATCGCCTGTGGCGAAGCCGCCTGCGCCAGCGCGTCGGCGGTGGAGGGCGGCAACGCGCCGGCGTCCTGCGCCAACGCCTGCTGCGCGATCAGGGCAAGCCCCAGCACGAGGACATTGAGGGAAGCGCGAATCGGTAGGTCGAGCATGACGCCGTTGTAGCAAGCATCGCGCGCAAGTCAGCTTAAAAGCCGCTCACTTCCACGCGAAAACCGGCTGCTCCAGCTCGACGACGCGGGTGTCTCGCCCGGCCAGCACCTCGCGAAACTGGTAAATCAACGCCGCGGTCGGCGCGTGGATCATTTCGTCCGGACCATGAAAGCGGATCACGCGCCGCGTGCTCTCGGGGATGGTGTCGAAGTCGAAAGCGTGTTCGCGTTCGATGGTTTGAAGCGCGATGCGGTGAACGGAGGCGACCTCATGCGGGTTGGGAGTGATCGTGGTCTCGCTGGGGGTCCAGACCACGACCGGCGTGATCAGGTAGCCGGAGCGCGTCGGATAATCGTCGAGCAGGCCGAGCACGGCATCGGGCTCGAGTCGGACGCCGAGCTCCTCGTCGAGTTCGCGCAGCGCCGCATCGACGACCGTCTCGCCGTCATCGCAGCGTCCGCCGGGCAGCGCCCACTGGCCACCATGGGAGCGCAGATGAGACGCGCGCCTGGTCAAAAGCAGCGCGGTCTCGCTCTGCCCTGCTCCGGCGGACGTCAGCGCAATTGCCACCGCCGCGCGTTTGAGCGGCAGTGCCGGACCATCCTCCGACAGGCGCGTGAAGGCCGCGCACAGTGAGGCGATATTCCGCCTGGTGGCATCGCTGAAAGGTCTCATGGCGCTTGACTACACCACGACCGCGCCCGATGAAATGACGCTGATACGCCTTCCCTTCAATGGACGCGGAAATGCCGACCAAGACCACCGCAAAGCTCAAATCCGAGGGTTGGAGGATCGTCGAAACCACGGGCTTCCTGAGCCTGATCGGTCCGCTGTGGGAGCGCGAGGTCGACGGCCGCTACGAGTTCGCGCTGCCTACCGAGGACAAGCACCACAACCGGCGCGGCCGGGTCCAGGGCGGCGTGCTGATGACCTTCGCCGACCGTACCTGCGGCATGACGGCGCGCCACGTCTCGGGCCGGCAGTTCATGGCGACCGTGCAGCTGGACACGCATTTCCTCGAAGCCGGCAATATCGGCGAGATCCTGATCTCGCGGCCACGGGTGGTGCGTGCAACGCGCAGTCTCATCTTCATGAGCACCGAAGTCTTTGTCGCCGACCGCTGCATCGCGATGGCCAACGGCGTGTTCAAGTTCTTGAAGGGCGAGTGACTTTGCAGTCCTTTGTCATTGCGAGGAGCGATAACGACGAAGCAATCTAGACTATCTCCGCGGAGACATTCCTGGATTGCTTCGCTTCGCTCGCAATGACGGAGCATAGTGGATAAGCTCGCCCTCAGACCGCTCGTGAGGAACCCATGCAGTATCGCCAGCTCGGCCGCAGCGGCCTCAAGGTCTCGCCGATCTGCCTCGGCACCATGATGTTCGGCGGACCGACCGACGAGGCAACATCGGTGCGCATCATCGCCAGGGCACGCGAGGCCGGCGTCAACTTCATCGACACCGCGGATGCCTACGCCAAGGGCGCATCGGAAGAGGTCATCGGCCACGCCATCGCCAACCACCGCGATGCGTGGGTACTTGCCACGAAGCTCGCCAATCCCATGGGCGATGATCCCAACCGCAGCGGTCTGTCGCGGCGCTGGGTGCTGCAAGCCGCCGAAGAAAGCCTGAGGCGCCTCGGCACCGACTTCATCGACATCTATTATCTGCACAAGGAAGATCATGCGACGCCGATGGAGGAAACGGTGCGCGCGATCGGCGATCTGATCCGACAGGGCAAGGTGCGCTATTTCGGCCTGTCGAACTACCGCGCCTGGCGCGTGGCGGAGATCTGCAACATCTGCGACCGGCTCGGCATCGACCGTCCCGTGGTGAGCCAGCCCTATTACAACGCTATGAACCGGATGCCGGAGGTCGAGCACTTTCCGGCCTGCGCCTATTACGGCCTGGGCATCGTGCCCTACAGCCCGCTGGCGCGCGGCGTCTTGACCGGCAAGTACCAAGCCGACGCGCCGCCGGACAAGGACACGCGCGCGGGGCGCAACGATACCCGCATGATGCAGACCGAGTGGCGCCCGGAGTCACTGAAGCTCGCGCAGGAGATCAAGCAGCATGCCGAGAAGAAGGGTATCACCGCCGGCCAGTTCGCGGTGGCGTGGGTCCTGAACTCATCCTTCGTCAGCGCCGTCATCGCGGGCCCCCGCACCGAAGAACAGTGGGACGATTACATCCGCGCGCTCGATTATCGCTTCACCGCCGAGGACGAGGCGCTGATCGACCGCCTCGTTGCGCCGGGGCATCCTTCCACGCCGGGCTACAACGATCCGGCCTATCCGATCGAAGGCCGGCGGCCGCGGACGGGCTGATCGAACCATCCTTGTCGACTTGCGTCGAAGCGACGCGCCGGCACGTCGGCGAGCGGTATCGAATGGCCGCAGAACCGTCGTTTCTCGATCTATGAGGCGCGCGGCCGTTGTCGCCTTTGTGAAAATCGCGCTACAAGCAGACAAAGGCTGGGGGGAAATTCCATGACCGACATCGTTTCGCTGGACGCGCTGGTTGCGCGCATCCAGCCGGGCCAATCGCTTGCCATTCCCGTCGAGGGCGTGGCGATGGCAGCCACCGCCGCCCTGCTCGAAGCCGGTATCCGCGACCTAAAGGTCGTGTGCGTGCCGATCAGCGGCATGCAGGCGGACCTTCTCATCGGCGCCGGCGCGGTGTCGGCACTCGAGACCAGCGCCGTTTCTCTTGGTGAGGCCGGTGGCGCTCCGCGCTTCACCGCAGGCGTGCGCAGCGGCGCGTTCGCTTTGCACGATTCCACCTGCCCCGCGATCCTCGCCGGCCTGCTCGCCGGACAGAAGGGCGTGCCCTTCATGCCGATCGCCGGCATCATCGGCAGCGATCTCCTGCGGGTGCGGCCCGACTGGAAGGTGATCGACAGTCCGGTCGGGGAGCTGCGCAAGGTGGTGGTCGTGCCGGCGATCACGCCGGACGTGACACTGTTTCACGCCCCCGAAGCCGACCGCGCCGGCAACATCCGCATCGGCCGCCGACGCGAACTCGCCGAGATGGCCTATGCCGCCAAACGCGCGCTGGTCACCGTCGAGCGCATCGTCGATCGCAACCTGCTCGAGACCGAGGATGCGGCAGCGGCCGTGTTGCCCTCGCTCTATGTCGACGCGGTCGCCGTCGCCCCGCGCGGCGCCTGGCCGATGTCATTGTGGGACGAATATCCCGGCGATGATGCGGAAGTCGCGCGCTATGCCGCGATGGCACGCACCGAGGAAGGTTTCCGCGCCTATCTGTCCGGCTTTCTCACCCGGCGCAAGCAGGTGGCGTAAACGCAGATGGCAAGCGAGCTCGAGAGAAAAGAGATCCTCATCACCGCCATCGCCGACCTGCTCGACGGCATCCGCCATGTCGCGGTCGGCGCCTCTTCGCCGATTCCGGCGGCCGGCGCCATGCTGCTGCGCGCGCGCAACGAGGCGGCGGGCAAGCCGCCGGTCCGCATCTCGGTGCTGGGATCGCAGAAGCACAACTTCTTCACCAATGGCGCGGTCGAGATCTTCGACTGCGCCGCGCAGGGCCGCATCGACGCCTTCTTTCTCGGCGGCGGTCAGATCGACGGCGCGGGCAACATCAACCTGGTCGGCATCGGCGAATATCCGAGGACGGACGTGCGTTGGCCGGGCTCGTTCGGCTCGGCCTATCTCTATCACCTCGTTCCGCGCGTCATCCTGTTCCGCGAGGAGCACTCCTCGCGCGTGTTCGTTCCCAAGGTCGATTTCGTCAGCGCCAAGGCGACGACGCCGGAAGTCGCCCGCCGCGGCGGGCCGCATGCGCTCTTGACCAACATGGCGCTTTTCGATTTCGACCGCGAAGCTGGCTGCTTCCGCTTGCGCTCGGTGCACCCCGGCTTCAGCTCCGCCGACATCAGGGCCAATACCGGCTTCGACTATGAACAGCCCGCGACGGTGCCGACCACGCCTGGCCCGGACGCCGCGACGCAGTCCCTGATCCGCGGGCGAATCCTGGACGAGCTCGCCGAGTCGTACCCGGCCTTTGCCCGGACGATGAAGCAGGCCGCCTGATCAACAGCGCAGCCCGCCCTCTGCCACGAAAAAAACATCGCGATCCGGCTACTGGGGAACCTATAAAGGCGCTGCGGGTTTCCCGCTGGGGCAGGCCGGGCGAATCCGGAAGGGCGGGCTATGTGCTTCGCACAAACAGCGGATCCCAGCCAGTTCATGATGCGAAACGCCGGCCCGTGCCCGGTGGCCCGAGCCCAATGATGCGCATCTATTGGCAAGTCCTGCCCCTTGCCTTCATTGCCCTGGCAGTGCCGGCGCTGGCCGGGCCATCCTCCCCGGCACCGGCCGGACTCGACCCGGCCCTGCCCGTCGCCGCGCAGGCCGAGCGGCAGGAGCTCTATATCGACCTCCTCGCGCTGATGTCGGGCAAGTGCCCGACGCTGAAGGTCGCGGGGCGCGAGTTCGGCTGCAAGGCGGTGGCCTATGCCCATAGCGGGAAAGGCCGGGTCAATTTCGCCGTCGCGATCGACGACCCCGGCGACGACAGCCACGTCGTCTCCTTCTCGGGGGAGAACGGCAAGCGGTCGGACGACAATTCCTACGAGCTGCCGATCGACCGGATGCTGCCGTACTCCAAGCACCGTCCCAGGGTGGACGGCCTGCCGGTGCCTTCCGAGGAAACGTCGACCGGCGTGTGCCGGCAGTTCGGGAATTTCGCCGCCCGGCAGGTCTCGAGCATCACCTGCTCGGCAACCGACAGCAACGGCCACAAGTACGAGCTCCTGTTCGAGTCCGACGGCTCGCCGGTCAGCGTCCGACGCGTGCGGCAATCGGCGCCGACGATTTCGGATCCGTTCAAGTGAGGCGCAGCCGCCTTCAGGCAAGCGCCTTTTCGATCACGCAGCTCTTACCGAGGTCAGGAATTTGTCGACCTCGATCTTGAGACGGTTGCTGTCCGCCGCGAGCGACTTCGCCGAAGCAAGCACTCGCGCCGAGGCAGAGCCCGTCTCCGTCGCGCCACGCTGAACGTCAACGATGTTCGAGGATACCTCCTGCGTGCCGACCGCCGCATGCTGCACGTTGCGGGCGATCTCCTGGGTGGCCGCGCCCTGTTCTTCGACGGCTGCCGCAATGGTCGACGAAATCTCGGACAGTTTCTCGATGACGTCGCTGATTTCCTTGATGGCGCCGACGGACTCCTTGGTGGCGGCCTGAATGCCGGTAATCTGCTGTCCGATCTCGGTCGTCGCCTTGCCGGTCTGCTCGGCCAACGCCTTGACTTCGGAAGCAACCACCGCGAATCCGCGCCCGGCCTCTCCGGCGCGGGCCGCCTCGATCGTCGCATTGAGGGCCAGCAAATTGGTCTCTTCGGCAATGTTGTCGATCAGCTCAATGACGTCACCTATGCGGGCGGCCGACCTGGAGAGCTCTGCGACCTTATCGTTGGTCTTGCGGGCCTGCCCGACCGCATCTGCCGCAATGCGCGCGGATTCCTGCACCTGGCGGCTGATCTCGCCGACGGACGACGAAAGCTCCTCCGTGGCGCCGGCCACGGACTGAACGTTGGTGGTTGCCTCTTCCGAGGCCTCCGCCACAGCCGTAGAGCGCTTCTGCGCCTGTTCGGCGGTCGTCGCGAGCGTGCTCGCGGCGGTTTCCAGCTCGGTCGATGCAGAAGAGACCGTTTTGACGATTTCCCCGATCATCGTCTCGAAACTGCGCGTGATCGCATCGACACGACGGCCGCGCTCGATCTTCGCTTCGGCGTCGCGGGTAGCCGCCTCATTGGCCTCCTTCTTCGCGATGAGCTCCTCCTTGAAGATCTGCAGCGCGTCGGCCATCGTCCCGATCTCGGTCTTGTCTCCCCGGTGCGGAACTTCAACGTCAAGATCGCCCCTGCCAAGCGCCTGCATCGGCATCACGATCGAGCTGATTCCGCGCGAGACATCCCTGACGATGAAGAGACCGGCAATGAATCCGCAAACCAGCGCCAGGAGCACAACGCCGGCCATGAGCGCGATCCCAAGCGTAAATCCGTTCGCCGCCTTCTTCGTCTCGGTATCGGATCCGGCGTTGCTGAGGTCGATACCCTTCTGGAGGACCTCGTCCAGCGCGCTCGCCGCCGGACCGGCTGCGACCAGATAGTCCCTGGCTTCAGTGGCCGCCCCGCCGGCAGCCTTGCGCGACAGGTCGAGGGCGTCCGTCGCAACGCGGACGTAGTCGCCCCACTGATCCGACCACTCTTTGTAGATATCTTTCTCTTCCGGCGAGGATAACAGGGCCTCGTAGACCTTGCGACGGCCGTCGATCTTCTCGATCGCCGCCTTCACCGCCTCGTCGGCGGCCGCCTTGTCCTCCGCGCTCTCAGCCAGCAAGTGATCGCGCAACGCTACACGGTAAGTTGCCATCTCGGCTCTAATTTCGCCGAGAACACGCACGCGCGGCAGCCACTCCTGGGCTATCTCCACCGTATGCGCATTGGTTATCTGGATGCCCCTGATCGCAAGCCCGCCCATGCCGGCCACGACAAACAGCAGCAACGCGATGGCGCTCGTGATTTTCGCGCGGATCGACCATTTGGACAGCATCGAAGCCTCTCGTTCCTCGGCGGGCAACAGCGGATCTCTGGTCCGGATCAATCAGCTAAATCAGAAACGCATTTCCACGCCACGCAGCACGTCGACCGAGCCGTCGGCGGGCAAGGCCCGACCACGCTGAAATCATCCCTAACGAGACAGGCTCAATTTCACGGATTTGGCTTAACAAGACCTTTCGCCGCCGAATGCCGCTGCAGACAAATCGATTTAAACGGGCAGCATTTGCAAATCAGTATCAACGCGCGAGTCGGATCCGGTCTCGGCAGGCACCGGAAAGACCCGTCCCGGGAGGCGGAGACCGCTGCCATCAGGGGGGCGTCAATTCCGCCGGCAGGATCGCAAGGCAACCCATTCGAACATTCGGCGGCCGAAGGTGCCTGCGAGGCCAACGAACATGGCTGCCGTCCCGACATTCCACATCAGGATCATCAGCGAGGCATCGATGGTGTGAAACAGCGACAGCGCCGTCGCGGTGATCGCGGCAATAGCGAGGCTGCCCATCAAGGCAACGGCGGTCGGACGGAGGGAAGCGGAGTAGCGCAGCATCACCAGCATCGTGAGCGACAATGGCAGGCTGGTCAGCACCAGCGTCGCAAAGCAACGCGCCGCCTCCCCCGGGCTCATTCCCTCGGGGCCGATGGCGATCCAGTCGGTGAGGCACTGGTAACCGATGTTCAAGAGCCAGATGGCAAGTGCCGGCGCCGGCAGAAGCAGCCACAACCGCGACCGGTCGGGGAGGCTGACCATGAAGGCGGCGATGGCTGCCAGGATGGCGGTAAGGACCGCGCCCAGCATGCGCAGGGCAAACGCCGGCTCGCGCAACCGCTCGACAAGGTCCGGGCGAATCCCCTGATTGACGGCCAGCAGCGCCAGAATGATGGCTGCAAGCAGCAGCCAGCCTGCGGCCCGAAACGCCGGAGGCCGCAGCCGCCGCACCGGCGTCATGCGCGTGGCCAGCGATGCAATGAGGTCGGGTGTCGTGATCATGGCTCGCTCCGGTCGAGCAGCATCTTGCGAAGGCTCTTCATGGCTCGGTGAACGTTGACCTTGAGAGATGCGATCGAAACCCCGCTCACGGCCGCGGCCTCCTTCAATGACATCTCCTTGATCTTGAGCAGGCGCAGCGCCTGCTGCTGCATCGGAGGAAGATCGTTGATCGCTTTCGCCAATTCGTGGCGGTCCGGACTGTGGTCGAGGTGTGCTTCCGGCGCGGAAACGGCCTCATGATCTAGCGTCAGGGTGATCTCGCGGTTTTTCCTGCGGCCCTGGCGACGCAATCGGTCGATGAGGCGGCGATTGGCGATCGTTGCCAGCCACGGGCCGAAGGGGCGGGCCGGATCGTAGGTCTGCCGGATGGAATGGATGGTCAGCAATATGTCCTGCACGGCGTCTTCGATGTCATGCGGATCGCGGTGTCGACGCGCCGCGAGCGAACGCAGATAGGGTGTGACCTCCTGCAACACCCGGAGGTAGGCGGCACGGTCACCATCCTGAGCGCGGGCCATGAGAATGGTCCAGTCGAGGTCGCGCGCTGAAGGCGCCACCTCGTGCGCCCCTGGCCTCTCGTCGCTATCCACGAGTCTCAAGGGCGTCGCGCGGCGATTACGATCGCGGATCATCGACCACAGCCTCCGCCCCCGGCTCGCGCCCGAGCAGCCATGCCCGTGCCGGGCCATTTCACCATCTCGCCACCCTCAAATACCGTTATGCGCCCGGTTCGCCTGTGCTTCATCAGGGACGCCCTCGCGTCTCACGCGGCCGGCCTCTGACAGTTAATTCGTCGGAGGGGGCACGAAAGTTACGCCTAAGCTGCAAAATTCGACGGCATCGGCACTCCGCTCACGAACAGGCCTCGAGCCGGCTGTCGAGCCAGGCGACGTGCTGGTGAAGTGAAATATCGAGCGAGGACGTGATGTCCAGGCGCCGGTCCTCGAACACGTCTACCCCCGGATGCAATCTCCGCCAGCGCTCGACGGCGGCATCGCGCTCGATGAGCAGGTGTTCGATGTGCGGCCTGAACAGCACGAGCATGGCGGTGAGCCAGCGGTTCAGGAGGGGGGATGGCTCGTCGAGTTCAAGGACAAAGCCATCGAGCATGGCGATGACGTCCGGCGCCCGGTACCAGGTTTCCGCGGTCACCCAGCGGTTGGTCGTGAACAGCCGCTCCGGCATGCCCGACGGCGTCATTGAAATCGCAACGAGATGCGACATCGGCTCGCCGCCGGCTTCGCCTGTTTGCGCGCCGACATCGACGGGCCGAATTCCCGGCGGCATGCCCTTCACCCGCATGAAAGTGTGAAAATGAGCGTAGTCCGGCCGATCACGACCTTCCGGCGAATGCGCGTGAAGGAAGTAGTGCGCATGGGACAGCGGATCCCGCGCGTCATTTGCCGGATAATGATCCCACTCGGTGAAACTATCGCTGCCGCGCAAGGCTTCCATGACGAGATTGCTCTTCTGCTCGTGAAGCGCGTGGATGCAATCGACCGCAATGACCGCGGCATCCGCCATGCGCGCAAGCACTTCGCGCGAGAGCCGCGCGCTTCCCGGGAGTGTCTCCCCAGCGGTTGTTTTTGTCATGGCGCCTCCGTCGAATGAGCTCACTCTTCAAAACGATCAGCATTTGTCGGCGCGAAGCGACGAAGCAATCCAGCATCTCTACGCGAGAAACAGTCTGGATTGCTTCGCTTCGCTCGCAATGACGAAATCGGCCGCGTGCTATTTCTTCGGCGCGCAGGGATTGCCGGCCTTGGGCGCGCAGGGATTGGACGCCTTCGTGGTCTTCGGCGCGCACGGGTTGGCGGCACCGGCCTTGGGCGCACAGGGATTCGTTTTCTGCGCTGCCGCCGGAAGCGGAGCCGCGGCGATCATGCCGCCGATCGCGGCAATCGAGCCGAGCGTCTTGAGTGATTGCTTGAGCGTAGCCATCCAGGTCTCCTTTGGTTTGGAAAAATCGACGAGGTCACAACCGCGTCGTCACGGTCGCCAGCCAGTCCGGCATGGCGCGTGTCAGGGAAGCCTCGACGATCTTGTCGATGCCGGTGAGCACAATGGCTCCGATGAAGATGAAGGCCGCGCCGACCAGCGGCTTGCCGATCTGTGAAAGACGAGCCATGCCGTCGCGCCGCGCCAAAATGGCATGTCTCGAGCCGTAGGCCAGCGCGAGCATCGGCGTTGCGGCGCCAAGGCCAAAGCTGACCATGGTCGTAGTCGCACTCGCGATGTTGCTGCCCTGCGCGGCGAGCCCAACCGCGGCTCCCAGCGTCGGACCCGAGCACGGCGACCAGATCACTCCGAGCAGCGCGCCGGTGACGAACTGGCCGGCCAGTCCCGACGGCTGCAAGCGGTCGAGCAGAAGCTGCCCCCTCGTTGCAACCGGCGCCGCGAGCGTTGCCAGGCCGCCCTGATAGGCCGGCACCAGCAGGACGATCCCCATCGCCACCATCAGAGCCGCGATTGCGAGGCGCAGCACCGAAGCATCGATGCCGATGTTGAAGCCGACCGTCGCGAGCACGATTCCGACGACTGCGAAGGAACTCGACAATCCCGCGGCCAGCGCCAAGGGTCCCCACCGATGGCGCTCGATCGCGCCAAACAGCACGATGGGCAGGATCGGCAGCACGCAAGGCGACAGCGTCGACAATGCGCCCGCGGCGTAGCCGAGGCCCAGGCTGGGAAGACCGGCCATGCTCAGAACGCCCTGGCGATCAAGGCGCGAATGGCTGAAGGATCGGTGTCGCCCGTGGAGCGCGCGACTTCCTTGGCACCACGGAAGACGATCAAAGTGCTCTGGTACTGGACACGGAAGCGCTTCAACACGTCCTTCGCCGTGTCGAAGTCGACTTCGTAGACGACGAGACTCGGCTTCTCCTGGCCGATCTGCTCAATGACGGGCCGCTGCTGCCTGCAGGTCGGGCACCAGGATGCGGTTATGTCCACGAGGATCGCCTTGTCCGCGGCCTGAGCAGATTGAAATGCCTTGGCGTCGAACGGCTGGCCCGCCCGCGCAAATGGAGACAGCAACAAGGCCGCGGCAACCGCCATGGCGAGGTAGATCCGGGGAATCATGTTTCATCTCTCCGTCGATGCTGCACAGGCTCGAAGGCCTCACCGCAAACAGTTCGTTCGGAGAATGGGAAAGGTTACAGGGGATGCCACGGAGAACAACAAAAGCTTCGATCGGCCGCCGCCAGCTGTCCTTCCGGAATATACTTCCGGGTAACGCGCATTGACATAGGTCAGCGCGTTCGGCCCTTTGTCGGAGCATGTTCCTGGTCTCGCCCGCCACGACGACCGATCCATCCTCTTGCCAATCGCACATTCAAGCGGGGATATGCAGCGACACCGAAAGCCCGCCTTGTCAGCTCTGCGCCGCAGTCTCGCCGCGGCGTGCCTGGCGTTGCTGGCGCTGGTCATGCAGGTCGCCGCCACAGCCAGCCATCTGGCGATGCAGGCGGCAACCGTTGGCGAGCCCACCCTCGCTCTCGACCAGATCGGCCTGCTCTCTCTCTGTATTCAGGGCGACGAGGCGTTGCCGCCTCATGATGAAGGGGGATTGCCGAAGAAGACGGTGTCGCCCTGCGTCGTCTGTCAGGCCGTCAAGGTCGCGGCACACGGGATGGCACCTTTGCCGCCCGTCCATATCCCGCCGGTCGAGCCGACCCGAGCGCCGACCTTGGCCGAAGTCGATAGGGGCATCATATCCAGGCTTCTCCTGCGCTACGGCGTCACGCGCGGGCCGCCATCTTCCTTCTTCGCCTGACATCGCGCACCGACCCGTCGCTCCGGCGGTGGGGTCGACCTATCTTGTCATTCAGAAGACGGAAGCTAACCCATGACCGACATCATCAACCGCCGCGCCTTAATGGCGGCCGGCGCCATGACCGCGCTGTTCGCGACTTCGCCCGCCCGGAGCGAAGACAAGCCGCTGTCTCCCGTGCAGTGGACCGATCAATTCGGCCTCATCAAGGATCTGCCCAAGGACAAGGATCCCCTGACGGACGAACTGAAGAAATATCCGCGCTGCCGCTATTGCGGCATGGAACGGGCAAAGTTCACCCATTCCCGCCATCTGATCGTCTATGAGGACGATGCGATCGACGGTACCTGCTCGCTGCACTGCGCCGCCATCGGGCTTTCCATCAACATGGATCGCGGCCCCAAGGCCATCTATGCCGGCGATGCCGGCACCGAGGCGCAGTTGAAGCCGCTCGTCAACGTGGACAAGGCGACCTATGTAGTCGATCCCTCCAAGCC
The DNA here is from genome assembly GCF_016213215.1 of Bradyrhizobium sp. Lineage (GTDB taxonomy): Bacteria > Pseudomonadota > Alphaproteobacteria > Rhizobiales > Xanthobacteraceae > Bradyrhizobium. The sequence goes on from NZ_JACRAW010000098.1 coordinate 57,359, forward strand.
CGGCGTCATGACCAAGGTCTCCGTCCTCGCCTACGCCGACAAGGCCAAAGCCGAGGCGGTCGCCAAGGCAAGTCCCCAAGCGGAGGCGATCGCCTTCGACGCTGCGCTACGCAAGGCCTACCTGTTGATGGCCGATGACACGATCATGCTGCGTCAGCGTCGCAGCGAAATCCGCAAAAAGATGTAAGGCAAACGCCGAACGAACGCACCGCCCTCTCTCCCTGAGAAGCGCCGTTGCGCCGCGCAGGGCGAGGGGGCGAAGCTCCAGGCTTCCGCCGGGAAGGACCTTCGATGAAGAGGACCACTCGTCCAAGTCGCCGTGCGATGCTCGCAGGGCTTGCCGCATTCGCTTGCACGGGCGCCGAAGCTACGCCCGTCAAGCTGCCGGCACCGGGACCGCGCGATACTTGCCCGGTCTGTGGCATGTTCGTCGCCCCCTATCGCTACTGGATCGCTACCGTACTCTTCAAGGACGGCCAATCGGTGCACTTCGACGGCGCCAAGGATCTCTACAAATACCTGACCGACATGGCGAGATGGGCGGGTGGGCGCAAAGCGCCCGAGATCGCAACGATCGGTGTCACCTCCTACTACGACACGGCGATGATTGATGCTGCGAACGCAGTCTACGTCATCGGATCCGACGTGCTGGGCCCGATGGGCCACGAACTTGTGCCTCACGAGACGACAGAGGATGCCGAAGAATTCCTGCGCGACCACAAGGGCAAGCGCATGGTGAAGGCTTCCGACATAACGGCGACGCTGCTCGCCGCCCTGGATGATGGTCGATTCGAATGAAACCGCGCGGCTCGACTTTGGCCTTGGTGGTTTGGGGCGGACTTGCGCTTGCATTCGCCGGATGCCTCGCGGGAGCCGCGTGCGGCCAATGCAACGATGCTACCACCCGCGAACTCGCCTCGCATCTCGCACTGACGGATATCACGCTTCTGAACGAGGCCCGCTATACCCGCAATCCGGCCCTTGCTGATCTCCATTCCGCCTTCCAGGACGGACCGGGAAGTCTCGACCACTTCCCCGCGGGATCCATCCTGGCTCCGTCACGTACCGGTCCCGGCTGCAGGCTGGAGGTGATTGATCCGTGACTGCGCTTTCCCGAACCCGGTACTTCCTCGACTTCGCCGTTTCCTCGCTGTTGCGCCGCAGGTGGCGAACCCTCAGCCTCATCCTCGTCTATTCGTGCATCGTCGCCCTTCTCGGCTCGGTCCTTCTCTTCGGGACCGCGCTTCGCCGCGAAGCGGCGACCCAGCTTTCAACCGGCCCGGATATCGTGGTTCAGTCAATGATCATGGGCCGCCACGACATGCTCCGCGCAGCCGATCTAGACGCCTTGAGGGGGCTTCGCGGGCTGAGGCGGGGCGAAGCTCGCCTCTGGGGCTATCTCTACGACAGCTCCGCCGCAGCCAACTACACGCTGATGGCAAATGCCGACACCGCACCTGGCGAGGCGCTAGTAGGTGAAGGCGTTGCGAGGGCGAGAAAGCTCGAGCCCGGCAAGCTCCTCTTCCTCGTATCCCCGGCGGGCAAGTTCCTGAAAGTCAGGGTCAAGTCGGTCATCGCCCCAAAGTCCGCCCTGATCTCTTCCGATCTGGTACTCCTGAATGAAGCCGACCTGCGTGCGTTCTTCTCCGTTGCTCCCGACCTCTACACTGATCTGGCGCTCTTCGTGGCGAACCCGCGCGAGGTGGCGACGATCGCCCAAAAGGGCGCCATCCGTCTGCCGGGCCGCCGCTTCGTCACGCGCGAGGACCTCACCCGATCGTACGAGTCCCTCTTCAGTTGGCGCGAGGGGCTGGTTTTGGTGATCCTCGCTGGCGCGGTGATTGCCTTCGCGATCTTCGCCTTCGACAAGGCGTCCGGCCTTTCCAGCGAAGAGCGGCGCGAGATCGGCATCCTGAAGGCCGTCGGATGGGACACCTCGCACATCATTGCCCAGAAGCTGATCGAAGGCGGACTTGTCTCGGGCACGTCCTTTCTCATCGGCTTCATCCTTGCCTATGCCCACGTCTTCCTGTTCCGCGCGGTCCTCTTCGAGCCGGTGCTAACAGGCTGGTCCACACTCTATCCCCGCTTCCGCCTCACTCAGGAAATCGACGGGTTGCAGGTCACCTCGCTCGCGCTGCTCACGATCCTGCCCTACGTCGCGGCCATCCTGGTGCCCGTCTGGCGCACCGCTTCAGCCGACCCGGACGAGGTGATGCGATGATCGAGCTTTGCGCCGTCACCAAGACCTACAACGCTGGCAGGCCGAACGAGGTGGTCGCCCTGGGGGCGACCGACCTTACGATTTCCGACAAAGCCCTGACCGTGTTCGCCGGCCCGAGCGGATCGGGCAAGACGACGCTCATCACGATCGTCGGCTGCCTGGCCCGTCCCACCTCGGGACGGGTCGTCCTGAACGGCGAAGCGGTCTCCGGCCTCCCGCAACGGTTCCTGACCGAGGTGCGTCGTCGCACCTTCGGATTCGTATTCCAGCGCTTCAATCTGGTGCGGGGAATTTCTGCGATCGAGAACGTGATGCTGCCCGCTTATCCGATCGGCACGCCGCATGCTCGTCTCAAGACCCGCGCGATGGAGCTGCTATCGAGCTTCGGCATGGCTCATCGGGCTCACTTCAATGTCGAGATCCTGTCGGGAGGCGAGGTGCAGCGCGTCGCCATCGCCCGCGCCCTCGTCAACGACCCGGAGGTCATCATTGCCGACGAGCCGACCGCCAGCCTCGATGGTGAAAGAGTGGCGCATTTCCTGGCCATCGCAGCCGATCTCAAGGCGCGGGGAAAGACCGTTATCGTCACCAGCCACGACCCGCGTGTCACCGGTGCGGCCACTGTCGACCGCCTGGTGACGCTCGCCGACGGGCGGCCCGCGGATGCAACACCATGATCGCGCATCCGCCCGTTCTTGCGCTGGTTCTGGCATCTACTCTCTCCGCGCTGGTGATGGTGCCGACCTTCGTTTTCGCGCTGAGACTGCTCGCGCGCTGGGACCCTTCCTCCGGAAACGAGGAGCAGCTCAAGCTCGAAAAGACGACCTATCTCGTCTCGACGCTCGTCGCCTTCGTTGCTGTCGTCGAACTGGCCTCGCTTGCCGCCTTCGCATTCAATGCCGACCGCATGGCGGTGCTTTTCGTCGGAGCGATGTGTGCCGTCGGCACGCTGAACGCCAGTTCCTACGGTTTCCCGACGCTCGTTGCCAAGATCGCAGTCTTTTTCGCCGCCTTCGTCTGGCTTGTCCTGGACCGGACCGACAACAAGGGCCGCGACTACCCCTTCATCTTGCAGAAGTACTGGGGAATCCTCCTCCTCGCCCTGCTGGTCGTGCTCGATGCCGCCCTGCAGCTCGCCTATTTCCTCGATCTGAAGGCCTCCACCATCACCTCCTGCTGCGGCAAGCTGTTCGGCGATGCTGGATTGGGAGCGGGGGCCGAGCTTGCCGGCATCGAGCCCAGGCTCGCGCTCGTCCTCCTCTTCGGCGGATTGGCGATCACCATCGCATTGTCCTTCGGCACCGCCCGGTCCAGACTCATGGGCCGTCTCCTTGGCCTTGCCAGTCCGGCCATGTTCGCGATCGCAATTGCCGGCGTGATATCGGTCATCTCGGTTCATGTTTACGAGCAGCCGCACCACCATTGCCCCTTCTGCCTCCTGAAGAGGGAGTACGGATTTTTCGGCTTCCTGCTCTACATCCCGCTGTTTGCCGCCACCGGGTCGGGCATGGCCGCGGGCCTGCTGTCAGCACTACCTGCAAGACAGAGCCTGTCCGACGTCCTGCCACCGCTGCTGGGCAGGCTGAGCATCCTGACGATCTCCGGCTTCGCACTGTTCGGCGGCCTGTCGCTGTGGAAGATCATGGCGTCGCGGCTGACCTTGATGTGACGGCAGGGGCCACGGCCTCGACACCCACCGGTGCGGCCCAAACGGTTCGCGGCCGATCTCGGTCGCGACCGATGCTTACGGTAGCCGCCCGCCTTCGAGGCGAAATTGCCAGCCGGCGCCGGTTGTCGACTTCTCGAGACGGTCCCGCACCCGCGCGTAGTCGATCTCGCCGCCACCACCCGGCGAGATGTCCTTGCGCGCGCCCGACCGTTTCCAGCCGCTCACCGTCTCCACCTCTACCGTCAAGGTCGGCGGCGGCAGCCCCCAGGATGTTTCCGTCGCCGCTTCGCGAAACACGACGGCATGTTCTGCTTCGACCAGACGCAACGACATCCGATAGACGAGTTTGCGCCCGCCGAGAAACCACTTGGCCTTGATGGCCTCGTTCTCGCCCTCGAGGCCGTCCTCGCCGTCCTCGGTGAGGCCCAAGCCAATTTCGGCAGCGCTGGTTTGAAGCTGTGCCTTCAGTTGCGACTTGTTCAATGCCATGGCGTGACCCTCACTGCCCGGCCTGCTCAAGGGGTTAGGCCCATCAATACCTATTCCGGCGCCCCCCGCATTGCGAGGGATCAACCGTGGTGGCGCACCGGCGTCTCATTCGAAGCCGCCGCTTTTCTTCTTGTGATGGCAGGCCCATAATCGCACGACGTTTCGACAGGATGCCCTGCACACATGTGTCCCGCGCTGACAACCCTCACACCACCGCACGTCGCGACTGAAGCCTTCACGGACGCGGGTGCGGCGGTCGATCGCCTCGAAGAGATCTACGAGCGCAACACCCAATTCCTGCGCGACCGCTTCGAGGCCTATGCCAACGGCGAGGCGTTCACGACGCGCGTGCGCGCCACCTATCCGGTCGTACGTATCACGACCTCGAACTACGTCCGGCTCGATTCGCGCCTTTCCTACGGTTTTGTCGCAAGGCCCGGCGTGCATGAGACCAGCATCACCCGGCCGGATCTTTTCCGGACCTATCTTACCGAGCAGATCGGGCTGTTGATCCAAAATCACGGCGTTGCGGTTGAAGTCGGCTTGTCGAACGAGCCGATCCCCATTCATTTCGCCTATCGTCGGGACATCAACGTTGAATCGGCCGTCTCCGCCGGCTCCAGCCCGATCCTCAGGCGATCATTGCGGGATGTGTTCGACACGCCCGATCCCGCCATGATGGACGATGCGATCGCCGACGGCACGCTCGAGCTGCCGCCTGGAACGCCCGAGCCGCTCTCCCTGTTCCGTGCGACGCGCATCGATTACTCGCTGCGCCGGCTCTATCACTACACCGGCACCGATCCGGAGCACTTCCAGAATTTCGTGATTTTCACGAACTACCAGTTCTACGTCGATGCATTTGTGCAGTTGTGTCAGGAGCGGCTCGCCTCGGGTCAAATCGGTCCCGAAGCTTTCGTCGGCCCCGGCAATGTCGTGGTGCGCAGCGCCCGTCTTGGAGGCGGCACGCGTGGGGTTGGCCCCGAGCGCACTCCGCAGATGCCGGCTTTTCATCTCGTCCAGCCGGGCTATCGAGGCACTACCCTGATCAACATCGGGACCGGTCCGTCGAATGCCCGCAACATCACCGACCATGTCGCCGTGCTGCGGCCGCATGCCTGGCTGATGCTGGGGCATTGCGCGGGCCTGAGAAGCACGCAGCGGCTTGGCGATTACGTCCTCGCCCATGGTTACGTACGCGAGGACCACGTGCTCGACCGCGAGCTGCCGCTCTGGGTGCCGATACCGGCACTGGCCGAGATGCAGGTCGCACTCGAGGAGGCGGTCGGCGAAATCACCGGGCTCACGGGTTTCGAACTGAAGCACCTGATGCGCACCGGAACCGTTGCGAGCGTCGACAACCGCAATTGGGAGATCGGGGGCCCCGCAATCATCCAACGCCTGTCGCAGTCGCGCGCCATCGCCCTCGACATGGAGTCGGCGGCGATCGCCGCCAACGGCTTTCGCTTCCGCGTTCCCTACGGCACCCTGCTGTGCGTATCGGACAAGCCTCTTCATGGCGAAATCAAGCTCGCCGGCATGGCCAGCGAATTCTATCGGCAGCGCGTCGGCCAGCATCTCCAGATCGGCCTGAACGCGCTCGAAAAGCTCAAGGACCAGGAATCCGAACGCCTGCATTCGCGCAAGCTGCGAAGTTTCGCCGAAGTGGCGTTTCAGTAGACCGGCCGCCGCGCCGTGATGGTCTCCCTGCGTCATCTTCCCCCTGTAAAGAGCGTCGATAATTGCGGATCCGATGACCGCCGACGAAAACCACCGCCGAAATGATCACCGCTTCTGCCGCGCGGTTCGCGAGTTCCACTTCACAAATCTCAACACATCACCGCCGCGCGATGGACAAGCCGCAACCGCGATTTCAGCGCAAAGGTGAACGAGGTTTGCAGTTCGATTCATGTTCAAAGGCACGGGGTTATCGATCATGTTGAGTGCAGACGGCGACAAACCGACCGGAAAGTCCGGGCAGCGGAACCGCAAGACCGGACAGCGGAGCCGCAAATCCGGCCAGCAGCAGAGCCCCAGTCCGGATGCATCGCAGGGCGCCAGCGCGGACCAACTGCAGAGCATCACCCCGGAGCCATCGCAGGGCGACCAGGCGCAGATCAGCGAACCGATGAGCGAGCAGATCAGCGCACCGACGGCCTCGGGTGAAAATACCCCGGCTGAGACGACGAACACCGAGGGCGCTCCAGTCGCCTTGGCCGCGCCGCCGGAAACCGTCCCGGTCAGCCTGCAGACCATCGCGAATGCCTACGGCGACTACAGCAGGAAGTCGCTCGAACAGACCAAGTCCTTTTTCGAGCAGATCGCGGGCGTGCGGTCGCTCGACAAGGCTCTTGAGCTTCAGGCCGATTTCGTCAGGCAGGCTTGCGACACGTTCGTGGCCGACGCGCACAAGATCCGTGAGCTCCACAAGGAACTGGGCAGACAGAATCTGCAGCGTCTGGAGGGCCTGGTGCCCGGGATGCCCAAAGCGCGCTGATCCAGTGCACCGAGGTTGCAGGAGGGGTTGAACGAAATGAAACCCATCACGCGGAAGAAGATGGGTTTCGCTGCGCTCTACCCATCCTGCGCGCTGTTGCCCGGGTATGACGACTGAGGATTTGTCGCGCTCCTGCATCCGCATCGTCGTTGCGAGCGGAGCGAAGCAATCCAGAATGTCTTCGCTGCGGCAGTCTGGATTGCTTCGTCGCTTCGCTCCTCGCAATGACGCAATTGCCAATTCCTCATCCTGAAGGAGCGCGAAGCGCGTCTCGAAGGATGACGGCCCCCGCTGGTGCCCCTCGCCCTTCGAGACGCCGCGCAAGCGCGGCTCCTCAGGGGTGAGGGTTAGACATTGTCGCTCGCGGTAACATTCGTACAATTCGCAAACACGACTTCGCGTTCTCGCGGCATGTTCTGCCCGAGGTTTGCTGCACTTTCCCGCCCGCTTCAATGAAGAGGGCGCAGGGAAGGCCGGGTGCCGGCTGGCACCCGCGGTCCGTGCGCAAGACGCACACGGCTTGGACCACAGTGCAGCCGGAGCAACCCGGCCTTCCCTGCGCGGATGGTTTTAACGGCTTATGTCGTGATCTCCCCGGTGAGACGAGCTCTATTGCCACCGTCGCCGCGCGGATATTCAGCACCTCACACCCGGTCGGGGTGAGCGCCTCCGCGGACTTGACGCCAGCTTCGGGCGCCAGGACCACACGATTTAGCCGTCCGCGCACGTCCCCGCCCGGCGTTCGAGGGCTGGCGTGTGCTCACCCTCGAAGCCTTAAGCGAAGACGCTTTCAGCGCCGTTCGTCCCCGCGAAAGCCTTGCTCACGGACTTGAGGCCCGCCCTGCAACGCTCCTCGCGCACGACGCAGTCGCGTCCACCGCATCCCAACCCGCGCTTCTGACGACTCGCGAACCGCCCCTCGTATCGGGTGAGACAGATCGCATATACGCCAATTCCGAATTCTGGAAAAGCGAAATATTTTCGTCGACCGGGCTTGACAGGTTTTGCGGTGATTTGCCTGTCGAGCATGGTGCACCGCGGAGCGGATACTTGTCGCGTCAGGCGTCAGGGATTCCACCCGCCGCTGCCGTAGGAGCGCGTCATGACCTCGAGCAGATGGCCGCTTGGATCTTCGAAATAGAGGCCCCGTCCGTTGTCGTGACGATTGATCTCACCCTTCTTGGTGCGGCCCGGATCGGCCCAGTAGGCCAGTCCGCGCTCCCGAAGGCGCGCGAAGATCTGGTCAAACTCCGCTTCGCTCACCAGGAAAGCATAGTGCTGTTTCCTGATGTCCTCTTCGGCGTCCATGAAATCAACGTTGACGCCGTTGGCCGTTGCGACGACCTGGAAGGGGCCCCATTTTCGCGGCGGCTCCAGGTTCAGGATGTCGGCAAGAAACGTGGCAGAAGCCTTGCTGTCGCGCGACCAGACGATGGTATGGTTGAATTCGACGCTCATGCTCCACCTCCTTGGTTGCCATGGTCGGGATAGCGGTTCAGGAGCCCCCGACAGCCGCCATGCACAGCCGCCACTCAAAGCATCGCGCACTCGGAACCGTTTGCCTGACGGTCCTTGCTACGAAAGCAACGAGAGCAGCCGCTGCGAAATCAGGAAATGGGATCGGTGGCGCCCATGCATCAGGACCACATCACCGTGTTCAGGAAAATGTGTTTGCGGAGGATGGCCCGATCAACCCGGTGGCGGGTGTAATTCGAATTCTGCTTGCCCCAGGCTTTGGCTTCAAGACAGCAGCGATGGAGGCCCTTTGGCGCCCAGTACCGGACGAGTGTGGCTGCGTGCCGCGCAGAAGATGAACATCAAGAATCGCGCTCAACATCGTGGCGCCGTTCAATTCTGAACAACCATTCAGGCACCTGTCGGATTCTTAATGTCGCGCGCTGGAACAGGCCGATCGCGTTTCCGTTATCATCCCACACAAGTGGAACTCGGAGTAATGGGGAGTAATGGAATGAAGAACTTGGTTGTTGCGGTGGCTGTGGGCGCCGCGGCGCTCGCCGGTGGATCTGCGGCGAACGCGGCGACGATCGACAGCAAGGCGAAGCCGGGCATGCAAGCCAGCGAATCGACGGACTTCAGTTCGCACAGACGGCATGGTTACCGGCATGGCTATTACCGGCCCTACAGGAGCTACGGCGGCTACTACCGGCCCTACAGGAGCTACGGCTACTACAACCGGCCATACGGCGGCTACTATGGTGGTGGACCGTATGGATATTATGGCGGAGGACCGGGGATCAGCTTCAGCTTCGGCAGCGGCGGCTACCGCTGGTAAACAACGACGACAAAGGAGCCCGCAGCGATGCGGGCTTTTTCTTTGGCCGCGTTCTATTCGGCGACCCGCCCGCGCGCCTGTTGGGCCGTCAGCAAGGCATCAACGCATCCTGCACACTTCGGGCGACCTGCGCCCGCGGCAAGGTCATCAGACCGCGGCGCTGGCGATTTCGTCGGGCAGTCCGAGGAATGAACGGACCAGCCTGAGGACCTCATCAGGCTTGTCGTGATGAAGCCAGTGCCCTGCACCCGACACGGTTTCTGCTCGCGCCTGTTTGAAATAGTTCGCCACTCCCCTGGCTTCGGCATCGCCGAGAAAGCTCTCGTTCGCACTCAGCAGCAGCGTGGGGCAGGTGATGCGTGACCACAGCGCAAAATGATCTTCCGGCCAGAGCCGGTGGGGCGCCATTGCCCGCTGGTATGGATCGAATTTCCAGCTGTAGGTCCCGTCCGCGTTTTGCCTGACGCCATGATTGGCGAGATGCAGGGCCAGTTCGGGGGTCAGGCGCTTGTTGTGCGCCGACATTTGCGCGGCCGCTTCCGCGACGGTGCGATAGCAGCGAGGCTTTCGCTCTTCGAGTCCGTCGAGCTGGGAAATCCACTTCGCAATACGTTCGTGCGTCGGCGCCTTCTGCGTATTCGGGGAGACGACTACACCGTCAAGAACGACCAGACTCGACACCTTGTCCGGGAAGGTGCCTGCGAAGGCAAGCCCAATCATGCCGCCCATCGAGTGGCCGACCATTGCAGCTTCGTTCGCTCCGGTGAGGCGCACCAAACGCGCCAGGTCGTAGACGTATTCGGGCAGGCTGTAGCTGCCGCCGTTCGTCCACTCCGAGTCTCCGTGACCACGAAGGTCGGGCGCCAGCACGTGATAGTGACGCCGCAGCGATCGGGCGATCAGGTCCCAGCTACGGCAATGATCGCGACCACCATGGATCAGTATCAGGGGCGGCGCTGCATCGTTACCCCAGTCGGCATAATGCAAATGCAAGCCTTGGGATTCGTAGTATCGACTTTGCGGACCGGGCATTGGTGCAATGACTCAGTTTCGTATGGGCGCGATTCGGGTGCATACCGACTAAAACCACCCTATCAACGGATCATGCGCTCGGGCCAGAGCCGAAGTCCGCTTCGGTCAGCTCGCAGGATGGGTTGAACGAAGTGAAACCCATCACCTGGGTTCGCTTGGCTCGACCCACCCCACGGTCATGAGAAGCAGCTCAGTGGGGGCCGCATCACAGGCGGGCCGGAGATCCGGCCCGCCTGCGCGACCTCAAGCGGTCACGAGGAAATCCGCGGCGTCAAACTCGTTCGGAAGGCGACCCAGGAATAGCACCTGACTGCCCCCACCGAGAGCAAGGGTGGCGCCCGAAGGTGCCGCGCTCAGATTGTCCAGCGGGTCGAATTCGGCGCCAAAGCCATCCAACACCACGAGGTCCTGCGTTACGTCGAAGTCGACGATGAGATCATTGCCTGGTTCAGACTCGCGAAAGACAAACTGATCAGCCCCACCGAAACCGGCGAGGTTGTCGTCGCCGGGGCCGCCTTCGATCGTATCATCGGCATTGCCGCCGATGATGGTGTCATTGCCGCCGTCTCCGAACAGGCGGTCGGGCGCGTGGTCCGCCAACTGCTGGTTGGCGACCGCCCGGATGAGGTCGTCACCCGCACCCCCAAAGATCGTGTCGGCGGCAACGTCGCCGCCGCGCAGCGTGTCATTCCCGGCGCCCCCAAACACGACATCGCCCGTAGGGTCGTTCCAGGCGATGAAGTCATCGCCGGCACCGCCGAAGACCGTATCCTTTCCGGCCATGCCGCCAACCGTGTCGTTGCCGCGACCGCCGAAAACCAGGTCATCGCCGGCGCCCGTATTGATATCGTCGTCTCCCTTGCCGCCCCTGATAATGTCGTCGCCGGCGCCACCTTCAAGTCTGTCGTTCCCGGCAAGGCCGCGGATGATATCATTGCCGCCGAGCCCGGGAAGAAAATCGTCGCCCTGCGTTCCGACGACGACGTTGTCGTTGTCATCTGCGATCGCGATCAACTGACCCCGGATCTCGCCTCCTTGGAATTGATTGGTATGGACGTTGAAATAGATTGGGATCTCCGATCCCACCGGAGCCGAGCCGAATTCGTCGGCGAAGTTGGTGATTGAAACGCTGGCGGGGTCCGTCGTCTCCCATCGACCACTTACCGTCCAGGAGCCATCCGCATTCAGGGCGATGTTGAGATCATCGCCGTCCTGGGCGGGGTTGATCTGCCCGAAGACAACGGGCCCGTTTGCTCCCCGCACTTGATTGTGAAAATGCGTGGAGGTGACGTCGTCCAGGGGCGACGGCGTCTGGGCGGGACCACCCGTAACGGGGCCATAATCGACCCCCTCGATTTGAAACGTATAGCTCGCGGCAACTTCCGTGCTGTCAAAGATGACGGTGCCGAGACCGCTTGCAGTCGAGTTGTTCGGGGGGACTTCCTGAGTGCCTTCGAGAACCACGCGGAACGCTGTGGACATGCGAGCCTCCTGTGCTCTTTGCTCAGCAGGTCTTGGCGGCCAGCGATGCCGGCGTGCAGGCGTGGCAGGTGTTGTACCCGGCTCGGGCCGGCATGGATCAGGCGCCGCGTCGCTCCGCTTCGACTATCGCGGAATCGGCGCGCTATCCTTCTCGCTGCATTTCGGCCGAGGACAAGGGATCGCTGGATCGCGCCAACCTGGGTTCCCCGCCGTAGACCATCGACTGGGCGTTATTGTGATTTGCTTGTTGCGATCGACGCATTGTGATCGAGGCCATCTTCGGATGCCGAAGCTGAAATTGCGCTCGGCTCCAACTTCCGTGTGCATCTCGATCGCGCCTGTCCTTGGTACCATCAGTTCCGATCGCCATGTCGGCTCGAGCAGATGTGGAACTTCAGGAGGGCTTTCGCGCCCCCGCAGCTAACCCCCTCGCCGCAGCCGTCAGCGATCCGAATGTGAAGATGGTCGCGATCCATCCGATTGGCGCCAGGAGAGGCGACATGATCTTCCCGCCCTGTTGGCCCGACGAGCCCGATTTCGTTCGGCCATCTCTTGCCGACCTGCTGAAGGCGGGCACGCCGTCATTTGACAAACGAAGGGAGCGACCGCCGCGCGTTTCGCGCAGCAGTGAACGAATCGGACCCCATCACGCGGACGTGGTGGGTGGCATGGCTCGACCCACCCCAACGAACCATGGTCATGAGAAGCAGTCTCAGTGGTGCCGCATCGCAGCCGAAAGGGTCCAGAACAGCTCTCGAAAGTGAACCTGCACGCCGCCGGGCGCGACCCTGTAGCGGGGGTGCGGAGCCGTCTCAGCGCCGCGCATCCGGAAAGCAACCGGCAGCCAGTCCATCAAGCGGCACGCCTGGCGAGGCAGATCAAATGGTGAGAATCGAGAAGTTCAAACTCTGGCACGCCGGCGTCGCGGCGATATTGGTCTTCATGGCCTTGTTCGGTTTTCGTCTATGGGTTCTTTCGAACGGAGCTACGCCTGCAGACGGTTCGAGGAGGCTGGCCGTCGAATTCGAGACAAAGCAGCGAAACTACGCGTCGGTGAAATTCAAGGGCGAGGCACCCGCGGCTCCCGCAGTGCCCGCGGGGATCGGCTTACAGCAGAAATACGAAAGAATTGCCTCTGTCGGCGCGGCGAGCTCATCGTTCGAGCAGGATCGTCAAAAGGCGAACGATGAGATCAAGACGCACGCGGCGCTGGTACAGTTCGAGATGATGTCGGGCTTGCCCGGCAATCGCGATCTGCAGCTTGGCATCGGTGTGCCGCCGGACCGTTTTGACGAGCTGTTGTCCGCGATGCGCGCTATCGGGACGACGACCTCGTTCAATGTCGTCAGGAACGACAAGACCAACGAATACCTGAGACTAAGGGCGCATCGCGCGTCGCTCGAGGCCGCACGCACGCAACTGCAGAAGCTGCAGGCCGCGGGAGGGTCGATCGATGAGCGGCTGAACCTTCAAAATCGTCTGAGTGAGATTGAAGAGAAGATGCAGGAGCTGGGCGTGTCGCTGGGAGATTTCGACAGCAACAACGAGTTTGTTACGATCAAATTCGGCCTGCGCGAGAAAACGATTGCTCGTCCGCGTGCATGGCGGTTTCTCGTGTTGAGCGCACTGGAGTGGACGGCCGGGGCTTATCTTGCCCTGGGCCTCGGCTTCCTCGGCATCGTCGCCGGGCTGTGGATATGCGTCGTACTTGTGAAATTCCTGATGAGCGTAACCCGTCCCGAGCGCCCGGCCGGATGATCGGGGGCCCCGCTGCGCATCGTTTTCTCAAAGAACTCGGCTCGGCACAGGAAAAGCGATCATGGATCGCAGAATGGCCTCCGGAATCCGGCCGAATCCAACCCTCACCCGCAATCAAGTGGAGCTGATGCAGGTCGATCCCGTGTCGGCGCCGGAGTTGCCTGGATTTGCCGAACTCGAAATGTCGCCGCGCTCGGTCGAGTTCATGCTCCAGGAGATGTTGTCGAGTTGCGATTAAAGCGCGGACCACCCGCTTCGGATGCAGGCGCGCTCCCATCTGCTCCCAGCGAGACAGGTCCGCGAGGTTTGGAACCGTCGTCCGCACATGGCGCAGAGCGGAGGCATCAATTGTCAGCATCGCTGACGTGCCTCGGCAAAAAGAACGCCCTTCTGATGCCAAACGAAAACTCGTAGCGGCCTCTACGAATTCGTTCTAGTCTTCCCGACGCTCGGTCGACACACGCGACTGACCTAAAGCAAGATCATGTTCAAAGCGCAACCACGATTGCCGCTTCGGCAGCAGTGGGATTTTCGTTTGCGCGACCAGCGTTGGGATGATCGGACTGGAGCCCGACTGAACGCCTGACCACGGTTGACATCGTTCCACGCGAACTGCTGGCGGCCTGTCGAGAAAGCAGGATCAGAACTGGCGAACTTCAAACGGGAGGAACGGCAATGGCTAACAACTTAAGAGGCGCATGTGACGGGATCCTGCAAAGGGTCGTGACTGGCAAGCCCCGCGTTCCGGGCGTGGTGGCGATGATCACCAGTCGCTCGGCCAATATCTATGAAGGCGCCACTGGCGAGCGTGTCCTCGGCGGCCCGGCAATGACGACCGACACGGTCTTCGCCATTTTCTCGACCACGAAAGCGATCACCGGCACAGCGATCCTGCAATGCCTCGAAGAGGGAAGACTCGATCTGGACGCTCCCGCCAAGACCTACGTCCCCGATATCGGCAAGCTCGAAGTGCTCGAAGGATTCGATGCAAGCGGCAATCCGAAGCTGCGGGCGCCGAAGCGCGACATCACCACCCGCATGCTGATGCTGCACACGGCCGGTCTCGGATACGACTTCTTCAACGCCAACTACCTGCGCCTCGCGCAAGAGCGCGGGCAGCCGAGCGTGGTGACCTGCTCGAAGGCATCATTGATGACACCGCTGCTGTTCGATCCCGGTGAAAAGTGGGAATACGGCAGCAACATTGACTGGTGCGGCCAGATCGTCGAGAGCATTCGCGGCAAACGCCTCGGCGAGGTGATGAAGGAGCGGATCTTTACGCCGCTCGGGATGGAGGACATCGCGTTCTCGCTGACCCCTTCAATGCGGTCACGGCTTGCCGCTATTCACCAGCGCGAAGCCGACGGGTCACTGACGCCGCTTCCAGATATGCAATTGCCGCCTGACCCGGAAGTCCACATGGGCGGCCACGGACTCTACGCCTCCATCGGCGAGTATATGAAATTCATCCGCATGTGGCTGAACGATGGAGTGGGGCCGCACGGCCGCGTGCTCAACAAGGAAACTATCGAGGTCGCCGTCCGCAACGGACTGCAAGCGCACCAGACCGTGGTCATGCTGCCCGGCATCATTCCGACATTATCGAACGATGCCGAGTTCTTCCCCGGCCTGAAGAAATCCTGGTCGTATACCTTCATGGTCAACGACGAGGACGCGCCCACCGGCCGGCCAGCCGGCGCGATTGGATGGGCAGGGCTCGCCAACACGTTCTACTGGATCGATCGGAAGAATGGGTTCGGAGGATATTGGGCGACGCAGATCCTTCCCTTCGGCGATCCGGCTTCGTTCGGCGGCTCCCTGGACTTCGAGACGGCCGCCTATGCGACTGGTGAGGCGCGCGCGGCAGCCTAGCGCTGGCGAGCGATACGGCCTGCGCCACCACGCCCCTTGAGGGAAACGGTCGGCGCAGGCCGTGGCGTGCTTCACCACGTTCCGGCGAGCGCAGTCTTACAGCGGCGCAATCAGCGCAGCGTTGGGGACGCGGTGTCGCGACCGTTCTCCCTGCCGTGCTGCCCGCTGCGACCGGATGCGTGGCGACAACACAACTGAACGTACAAGAAAGTGCTCACAACAGGAGGTGTGTCATGGATGTGCAGGTTGATGCACAAAGGGCAGATGCGAAAGCCGATTTCGATGCCATCATCATCGGCGCCGGATTCTCCGGCATGTACATGCTGCATTCGCTGCGCGACAAACTCGACATGAACGTCACCGTGTTCGAGGCCGGCGACGGCGTCGGCGGGACCTGGTACTGGAATCGATATCCGGGCGCTCGCTGCGACTCCGACAGCTACATCTACTGCTACACATTCGACAAGAACCTGCTCCAGGAATGGCACTGGTCCGAGCGCTATCCGGAGCAGGACGAGATCCTGCGCTACCTCGAACATTGCGCCGAGCGCTTCGACCTCAAACCCGACATCCAGTTCGGAAAGCGCGTCGTCGAGGTCGTCTTCGACGAAGGTAGCGAGCTTTGGACGGTGCGTACCGACAAGGGCGACGTTGCCAGGGCCCGCTTTGTCATCACCGCCGTCGGCTCCCTCTCGACCGCCAATGTGCCGCAGTTCAAAGGCCTGGGCTCTTTCAAGGGCAAGTGCTACCACACCAGCCAGTGGCCGCATGACGGCGTCGACTTCACCGCCAAGCGCGTCGGTGTCATTGGCACCGGAGCCACCGCGGTGCAGGCGATCCCGGAGATCGCGCAACAGGCCAAGCACCTGACGGTGTTTCAGCGCACGCCCGCTTTTTGCGTGCCGGCGCGCAACGGCCATGTCGATCCCGAGGTGACCAGGGCGCGCAAGGCCGATTACGACGCGATTCGCCAGCGCATCAAGGATTCGTTCTTCGGTTTCGAGCTGAATTTCATCCCGAAGTCGGTGCTCGAGTCGACACCCGAGGAGCGCGAGCGGGAGTTCGACAGGATGTGGGACACCGGCGGCTTCGCATTCTGGCTGGGCAACTACCAGGACATGTTCTTCTCCAAGGAGGCGAACGATGTCGTGGCCGACTACCTCAAGCGCAAGATCCGCTCGACCGTCAACGATCCGGTGGTCGCCGAGAAACTGACGCCGAAAACCTACCCCTACGGCACCAAGCGCCAGCCGCTGGACACCAACTACTTCGAAACGTTCAACAAGAAGAACGTGCTGCTGGTGGACGCGAGCACCGATGGTCCGATCGAGGAAATTACGCCGGATGGCATTCGCGCCGGCGGCAAGGAGTATCCGCTCGACATCATCGTGGTCGCGACCGGCTTCGATGCGCTGACCGGACCGCTCACGAAACTCGGCATCAAGGGCCGCGGCGGCAGGGCGCTGGCGCAGGAGTGGGAGGACGGCCCGCAGACCTACCTGGGAGTGGCTGTCGCCGGCTATCCGAACCTGTTCATGATCACAGGCCCGCAAAGCCCCTCGGTCCTGTCGAACATGCCGGTGTCGATCGAGCAGCATGTCGAATGGATCACCGACTGCATCGCGCATATGCGGAGAAACAAGCTGACGACCATCGAGCCTGCTCCCGAGGCACAGGACGCGTGGGGCGCCCATGTCGCCGAGGTCGTGAGCGCGACGCTGATGCCCACCGCCAATTCCTGGTACATGGGCGCCAACATCGAGGGCAAGACGCGCCGCTTCTTGCCATATCTAGGCCCCGAAGGAGTCGGCGGCTATCGCAGGAAGTGCGCCGAGATCGCCGAGAACGGCTACGAGGGCTTCGTGTTCGCGAGCCGGGGTCAGGGCGGGACAATGCACCCGATTGCGGCGGAATAGACCAGACAATCGTTGCAAGGGAGCGGCGTCCAGTGTCGCCGCTCCCGGGAAGCACTCGTGAAAACGTTCGATATTCAACGTGCGATTCGTCAGCGTGACGATTGCCACCGGACGCGCCGTCGCCTTGCGCCCCCAGATCTATCGGCAATGTCTCGATGATCACCGCGCTTGGCATTGAAACCGGCACCGCCGACGCCACAACGATGCTCAGATAATTGCCAGTCATCAGCAGCTAGAACGAATAATCAGCATGCTCGCCGGCGGTAAGCTCAAGCCGCGCTATCGTAGCCGGTGCCGAAACCACATGAGCGCCAACCGGATTACATAGTGCACCGGGATAACTGCGGCTGCTGTCTCGCACTATTCACAGCCACAAGATCGGCCGCAGTTCGATTCCTGGGTCGCAATAGGATGTGGGTAGCGCGTTAGGAAAAAAGTTCTGGTGCCCAGGGGCGGAATCGAACCACCGACACTGCGATTTTCAGTCGCATGCTCTACCAACTGAGCTACCTGGGCGTCACAGGAAGGGCCCAAGGCCCATCGAGCGGGCGGTTTATAGTGGCCCGAGGGCGGCCTGTCTACCACGCTTCGCCTTCGGCTTCGCGTGGCGAGGCCACCCGAGGCTGAAAGGCAGAGGGTGCCCGGCGCAGCCCCATGGGCGAAGCCCGGCTGCCGCCACAAGTTATTGAAGCAACACGCTATTCCACATTGTCCTCGTCGCCCTCGCGGCCGGGGATGACGTAGGAGCCGGACAGCCAGCGATGCAGGTCGACATCCCGGCAGCGCGACGAGCAGAACGGCCGCGTCGCCTGTTGCGCCGGCTTGCCGCAGATCGGGCAGGATCTTGGTTTGGGGCGGCTTTCGCCGTCTTTCCTGGATTCATCCGCCATTGGGGGGCCGAGGTTAGCTGAACCAGCCGGAATAAGGGGCGCCAGGCCGCAAGGTTCCGGCCTCAGACAGTCACCGCATTGAGCCAGCCGAAGCGGATCGGGAACCCCTCGCCGGCGAGCAGGGTGGTGGTCTCGTAGAGCGGCAGGCCGACGACGTTGGTGTAGGAGCCGACCAGCTTGACCACGAACGAGCCGGCGATGCCCTGCACGGCATAGCCGCCGGCTTTGCCGCGCCATTCGCCGGAGCCGATATAGGCCTGGATGTCGTCCTCGGACAGGCGCTTGAAGCGCACCCGCGTCTCGATCAGGCGCTGGCGGAAGGCCTCGCGCGGCGTCACCAGGCAGATCGCGGTGTAGACGCGGTGGTTGCGGCCTGACAGCAGCCGCAGGCACTGCGAGGCCTCGTCCACCAGGTTGGCCTGGGGCAGGATGCGGCGGCCGACCGCCACCACGGTGTCGGCGGCGAGGATGTAGGCCCCGCGCAACTCGTCGTCGAGCTGAACCGACTTGAGGGCGGCATCGGCCTTGGCGCGCGCCAGCCGGTTGGCGCAGGCGCGCGGCAGCTCGCCCCGCCTCGGCGTCTCGTCGACATCGGCCGGGCGCAGCGCATCGGGCTCGATGCCGGCCTGATTGAGCAGCGCCAGACGCCGCGGCGAACCGGAAGCAAGAACGAATTTGGGTCGGCCAAGCATTGTGCGGATGTCGGGATGCGAAGCAGGGGGTGAATTGCGCGCGGAACCTATCGGAAGGGGGCTGCTTTCACAACCCGGGAACGGACGACGGCGAAGCTGATTCGCGCATCCCAACAAGCCTGTGCCCGCTGTCTGTGACGCCGTTGTTACGGCGAGGAACAGCGGGTTTGTATTTCCGTGACAATGGCCGGGCTCAGCGTCGTCGGTACATTCTGTTGAGCCGCAAGCTCGCTCCACCTCTCCCGCTTGCGGGGGAGGTCGACGCGCTCGTCAGGGCGCCGCGGGTGGGGGAAAGGTCTGTCCACTCGAACAGCTGCATCTGTGGCGGCACCCCCCACCCCGGCCCTCCCCCGCAAGCGGGAGAGGGAGCGCACTTCCGCCGTGGCGCGAGCTCAACCTAATCTCATCCTGCTACCCGCTCGCGGCGCCGGCCTTGGCGAAGCGCCTGCGGATGCGCTGCCAGAGCTGGTCGGCGACATCGCGATAGGCCGACAGCTTCTGCTCGCTCCACCTCTCCCGCTTGCGGGGGAGGTCGACGCGCTCGTCAGGGCGCGGCGGGTGGGGGAAAGGACTATCCACTCGAACAGCTGCATCTGTGGCGGCACCCCCCACCCCGGCCCTCCCCCGCAAGCGGGAGAGGGAGCGCACTTCCGCCGTGGCGTGAGCTCAATCTAATCTCATCCTGCTACCCGCTCGCGGCGCCGGCCTTGGCGAAGCGCCTGCGGATGTGCTGCCAGAGCTGGTCGGCGACCTCGCGATACGCCGACAGCTTCTGCTCGCGGTTGCCTTCGGCGGTGGTGGGGTCCTGGGTCGGCCAGTACTCGACGTCGGCGGCCAGCGTGCGCGTCAACTCCAGTGCCTTGTGATGGGCCTCGGGCGACAGACTGATGATGAGATCGAAATTGAGCCCCTCCCAGTCCTCCAGCTCCTCGAAGGTCATGGGCTTGTGGGCGGAGATGTCCTGACCGAGCTCGGTCATCACGGCGACCGCAAAGGGATCGACCTCCCCCTTCTTCACGCCGGCCGAGCGCACGTACAGCGTCTTCGGGAACATGTGCTGCAACAGGCTCGCCGCCATCGGCGAGCGCACGCTGTTGAGGCCGCAGACGAACAGCACCGATTGCGGATTGCGCGCGCGGGGCGGCGCCGCATTCATGCGTCACGCTTCTTTGGTTGCGCGCATGACCTTGTCGGAAAACCGGTACCCACTTTTCCGGGTCATGACGCCGTTTGTATTGCGCATGACCTGATCGGAAAACCGGTATCCACTTTTCCGGGTCATGCGCTAGCCCTTCCAGTGAAGGACTGTGATCAGCGTGAACAGGCGCCGCGCGGTCTCGAAGTCGATGCGGACCTTGCCCTTCAGCCGTTCCTGCAGCGTGCGCGATCCCTCGTCATGGATGCCGCGGCGGCCCATGTCGATCGCCTCGATCTTGTCGGGCGTCGCGGTGCGGATCGCCTGGTAATAGCTGTCGCAGATCATGAAGTAGTCTTTGACGATGCGCCGGAACGGCGTCAGCGACAACAGATGGGCGACCACCGGCGTTCCATCCTCGCGGCGGATGTCGAACACCAGGCGGTTGCCGGTGATGCCGATATGCAGCGTGAACGGGCCCAGGCCGTCGGCGCCCGCCGGCGCGAACAGGTTCTCCTCGATCAGGTCATAAATCGCGATCGCGCGCTCATGCTCGATGTCGGGCCCGGACCGGCCGATCGACTCCTCATCGAGCGTCACGCCGACGATGCGGTTCATCGTATCGTCCTGTTCGGGCGGCTTTGTCATGGCAGGTTGAGGCGAATCCCCACCGAACGCGCATGAGCGTCCAGCCCTTCCGCCTTGCCGAGCGTCATCGCCGCCGGTCCCAGCGCGCGCAGCTGGTCCGGTCCGCATTTCAGGATCGAGGTGCGCTTGATGAAGTCATGCACGGAAAGGCCGGAGGAGAAGCGGGCCGAGCGCGCGGTCGGCAGCACGTGGTTCGAGCCGCCGACGTAGTCTCCGATCGCCTCCGGCGTATGCGCGCCCAGGAACAGCGCACCGGCGTTGCGGATCCTCACCGCCAGCGCCTCCGGATCACGCGTCATGATCTCGAGGTGCTCGGCGGCGATGGCGTCCGCGAGCGGCACCGCGTCGTCGAGATTCTTCACCAGGATGGTGGCGCCGAAATCGTTCCACGAGGCGGCCGCGATTTCCGCGCGGGGCAGGGTCTTCAGTTGCGATTCCACCGCCTGCTCGACCTCAGCGGCGAGGCGCACGCTGTCGGTGATCAATATCGATTGCGCGCTGGCGTCATGCTCGGCCTGCGCCAGCAGGTCGGCCGCGATCCAGGATGCATTGGCGCTGTCGTCGGCGATGATCAGCACCTCGGAGGGGCCGGCGATCATGTCGATGCCGACCTTGCCGAACACCAGGCGCTTGGCCGCGGCGACATAGGCGTTGCCCGGGCCGACGATCTTGGCAACCGGCGCGATGGTGGCCGTGCCGTAGGCCAGCGCCGCCACGGCCTGCGCGCCGCCGACGCGGTAGATCTCGGTGACGCCGCCGAGCGAAGCTGCCGCCAGCACCAGCGGATTGAGCTTGCCGCCGGGCGACGGCACCACCATGACGAGGCGCTCGACGCCAGCGACCCTTGCCGGCACGGCATTCATCAGCACCGAGGACGGATAGGCGGCGGTGCCGCCGGGCACGTAAAGACCGACCGAATGAATCGCGCTGTAGCGCCAGCCGAGCTCGACGCCGAGGGAATCGGTAAAGCGTTCGTCCCTGGGCAACTGCCGCTTGTGGAAGGTCTCGATGCGATCACGGGCGAGCTTGAGTGCGTCCAGCGTCGTGGCATCGCAGGCCTTCACCGCCGCATCGATCTCGGCGGCCGACACGCGCAAGGAGGCAGCGTCGAGCTCGAGCCGGTCGAATTTGGCGGTGGCCTCGATCAGCGCGGCGTCGCCGCGCGCCGCCACGTCGTCGACGATGGCGCGCGCCGCCGCCTCGACGTCGGCCGAAATCTCACGCTTGGCAGCGAGAAAGCTCGCGAATCGCTTGTCGAAATCGGCGCTGCTGCGGTCCAGGCGAACGGGCATGATGGGCTTTCCGGGGGCCTTCGAATGTGGCGGTCGAAGCCCCCTGCTCAATGGCGCGGCGGACCATCGCCGTCAACCCTTGGTGCCCATTCTCCGCTGTCGTCCCCGCGCAGGGCGCGTCGTGGGGCAGTTACGCCGTTCCGGGTGGCTTGTCACCCTCGCCGGCACCCTCCCCGGGCTCGCCGTCCCCACCCTCCCCGGCCTCTGCCTCGCCGGTGCCGAGGTCGTCGGGGCCGAGGTCGGTCAGTTCGCATTCCAGGCATTCGACGTCGAGCCGGATCGCCCCACCCTCGCCGAACAGGAGCAGCGCAGTGCCGCCGGGCGGGTCGCTCGAATGAAACTCGATGCCGATCAGCTCCAGCATGTCGTCCGGCGCATGGAGGTCGATGTTGCGCGACTTGCAGGCCAGCACCCGATCGAAACGCAGAGCCGAGATCAGCCGCCGCGGCTCCGTTTCGCCTTCCAGGGTCTGATCCCAGTCCAGCCGGCTCATGCCGACCACCAGGCGTCTCTCGCCCTGACGCCAGATGATGTCGGCGGTGCGCACGTGCGCATCCTGCACGTGCGTCGAGACGACGGCGAGGTCGTCGGCATCGAGGGCGATCAGTTTGAGCTGTGAAGCCACGCCAAACCCTTCACTCGCGGATACGCTCGATCGACGCGCCGCAGGCCTTGAGCTTTTCTTCCAGCCGCTCGAAGCCGCGATCGAGATGATAGACGCGGTTGACGGTGGTCTCGCCCTCAGCGACGAGCCCGGCGATGACCAGCGACACCGAGGCGCGCAGGTCGGTCGCCATCACGGGGGCGCCGCGCAGGCGCGTAATGCCGTCGATCCGCGCCGTCTCGCCGTCCAGTTTAATGCGCGCGCCGAACCGCGCCAACTCCTGCACGTGCATGAAACGGTTCTCGAAGATCGTCTCGGTGATCTCCGAGGCTCCCTGGGCGCAGACCATCAGCGCCATCAGCTGGGCCTGGAGGTCGGTCGGGAAGCCGGGGAACGGCGCCGTCGATACCGTCACCGGGCGCAGGCCGGAGCCGTTGCGGACGACGCGGATGCCGTCGCCGTTGACCGAAATCTCCGCGCCCGCCTGCTTCAGCACGTCGAGCGCCGCCTCGAGCAGCTCGGGGCGGGCGCCCGAGAGCTGCACGTCGCCACCGGTCATCGCGACCGCCATGGCGTAGGTGCCGGCCTCGATGCGGTCGGGCAGCACGGTATGGCGGGCACAGTGCAGCTTCTCCACACCTTCGATGACGATGCGCGGCGTGCCGGCGCCCAAGATGCGCGCGCCCATCTTGTTAAGGCAATCGGCAACGTCGGCCACCTCGGGCTCGCAGGCGGCGTTGGCGATGACGGTGGTGCCCTTGGCCAATGTCGCCGCCATCAGCGCGACATGGGTGCCGCTCACCGTCACCTTCGGAAAATCGATTGTCGCGCCGCGAAGCCCTGCAGGTGCTTTGGCGACGACATAGCCGGCGTCGATCGAGATCTCGGCCCCCAGCTTTTCCAGCGCCATGATCAACAGATCGACCGGCCGCGTGCCGATGGCGCAGCCGCCCGGCAGCGACACCCTCGCTTCGTGCATGCGCGCGAGCAGCGGCGCGATCACCCAGAAGCTGGCGCGCATGCGCGACACCAGCTCATAGGGCGCGGTGGTGTCGATGATGTGGGCGGCCGAGATGTGCAGCGTCTGGCCCTGATACTCGCGATCTCCGGCCCGCTTTCCGACCGAGGTGATATCGACGCCGTGATTGCCGAGGATGCGCTGCAGCTGCGCGACGTCGGCGAGGCGCGGCACGTTCTCCAGGACGAGCGTTTCGTCGGTCAGAAGCGCCGCGATCATCAGCGGCAGCGCCGCATTCTTCGCCCCCGAGATCGGAATGGTGCCGTTGAGCTTGTTGCCGCCGGTGATGCGAATCCGATCCATGCCCCTCTTTCGCCCCCTGCAATTCGTGAGAGTGTATACGGCGAAGCGCGGCGGTGTGGCAAAAACGTGGTTTCAGCCGAAAAATAGGGAATTGATCGAAAGAAGGCCGTCATGCCAGGGTGAGGCGAAGCCTCGAACCGGGAATCTCGAGATTCCGGGTTCGGCCCTGACCGGGTTGCCCCGGAATGGCTCCGAACGGAATGCCTTCAGCCCCTGATGAAGGCGAGCAGGTCGGCGTTGATGGTCTCCGCTTCCGTGGTCGGCATGCCGTGCGGGAAGCCCTTGTAGGTCTTCAACGTTCCGCTCTTGAGAAGTTTCGCCGACAACGGCGCCGAGTCGGCATAGGGCACGACCTGATCGTCGTCGCCATGCATCACCAGGACCGGAATGGTGATCTTTTTCAGGTCTTCGGTGAAATCGGTCTGCGAGAAGGCGACGATGCCGTCGTAATGCGCCTTGGCGCCGCCCATCATGCCCTGGCGCCACCAATTCTGGATGATGGCTTCCGACGGTTGCGCGCCCGGACGGTTGTACCCATAGAACGGGCCGGCGGCGATCTCACGGTAGAATTGCGAGCGATTGGCGGCGAGCTGCGCCTGGAATCCGTCGAAGACTTCCTTCGGCAAGCCGCCGGGATTGCCTGAGGTCCGCACCATCAGCGGCGGCACCGCGGCGATGATGGCCGCCTTCGCGGCCCTGCTCTCGCCATGCCGCGCCAGGTAGTGCACCACCTCGCCGCCGCCGGTCGAATGGCCGACGTGAACGGCGTCCTTCAATTCAAGACGCGCGGTGAGCGCCGCGAGGTCGTCGGCATAGTGATCCATGTCGTGGCCCTCGGCCGTCTGGCTGGAGCGGCCGTGGCCGCGGCGGTCATGGGCGATGACACGGTAGCCGTGACCGAGGAAGAATAGCATTTGCGCGTCCCAATCATCGGAAGACAGCGGCCAGCCATGACTGAAGACGATCGGCTGACCCGAACCCCAGTCCTTGTAGAAAATCTCGACGCCGTCCCTGGTCGTGATCGTGGGCATGTTCTTGCTATCTCCAGGACAACAGCTTTGCCGCGCCGCCGTGGCGCACCTATCGAGTTCTCGATCCGAGAAAGGTCAGGCGAAGCTCGGAACGGGACGGAAGCGCCGCCAGCCCCTGATGATCGCAGCCACGAACAAGAGCAGCACGACGCCCTGGATCGCGGCGAAAGGCGCTTCGCTCTGCGTTGGCGCCAGCGCGTTCAGGCTCGGCACCTTCAGGAAGGCCTGGACGACCAGCACGAAGACGTTGAGATAGAGCGAGGTCATCGCCGTCACCACATAGATCGGCCGCCAGACCCCCGACAGGTTCATGCCGTAGAGCGCGATGCAGGCGATCGCGAGCAGCACCAGGGAGAGGATGCCGACCATGTGCGAGGGCAGGAGCATCGCGAACGGAAACAGGAAGCCGGTGGCGCTCGTCAGGATGGTGAGCAGCAGGAAGACGGCGCTTAGAATGGGCAGGTGTTTCGATCCGAGCAGGCCGAACATGACGATAATGCCGGCGACGATCGCGATCAGGCTGACGATGACGTGGAGGGCAGTGAAGGCAGACAGGCTCAGACCCAGCATGGCACGCTCCCCTGTTCAGACCGGTATCATGCTATTCCCGTCCATGGCCAATTGCCACAAGCGTTCCTGCCTTGCCGGGCAAGCGAGCCATGCGCTCATCGCGCAAATCAGCGGGCGTTCGCCCGCTTGCCTTGCACTTCTGTCACAATGACGGCAGTGGTGATGAGATGATGCTCATCATCAGACGCACCGGCCCGTGAGCGGACTGCAGCGCGCTCAAACCTCGCCGGTGTCGAACATGAGCATCTCGACCCCGCCGCTTGCGAATTTGGGCACGTCGGCGGCGGTGGCTTTGCCTTCGGAACTCGCGAACGCGGCCTTCATGGCGGCGACACTGTCGAAGGTGAGGGTGGCGACCAGGTGAACCGGCGACGGACCTGCAGGCGTTACGACCTGGCCCTTGCTCACCGTGTATTTCCTCAAGCCCGGCAGCTTCTTGGCGATCGGCACGTGGTTTTCGAAATAGTGTTTGTCGAAGGCAGCCGCGTCCTTCGGCGTCTTGTACAGCACGATCAGTTCAGCCATGGCAGTCCTCCCGTGTCTTAGACTTGTTTCCGCAATTCGATCCTCATGGTGAGGAGGCCCTGGCCCCACCTACGCGCCGGAGTCGTCGGCACCAGGCGGCGGGCGCTCGTCTGCGGCATCGCCTGTCCTCGAGCGCTCGCGCGTCTGCTGTTTTCGCCGCTTGAGGTTTTCGCGCAGCGCGTTCTTCAGCCGCTCCTGTCGCGAATCCTTGAGCGGGGCCTGCTCGCTGCTGTCGGTCTTTTCGGTCATCATGGTCACTGATGGGATCGATCCCAGGTACCAACATGCCATCGCCAGATGGCAGCGCAAGGCGTCGGCTCGATCAAATTCAACCGGCGGACGCCAGGAGCGAATTCCAAAGACGGATCGGCCCGGAAGATGCCTCTGCTGCGCCGGCACGAGCGATCGGGAACCGGGCGTTGGCGAGGTGCTCCCGGCGTTGCCGCGCGGTCTCCGTTCTCATTGAAATTGGACCGGATTTTCAAACCTTTAACCGGGACTGATTTTATTGGCCCGAGGGGACCGGCGCGCTTGCACCGGCGGGGGGCTTGTGGCAGACATCGGCCCGCTTGTCGGGCCAACTGGGCCCGATTCCCGCATCTCGCGCGCACGCTGCCGTAGCTCAGTGGTAGAGCACTCCCTTGGTAAGGGAGAGGTCGACAGTTCAATCCTGTCCGGCAGCACCATCGGTCAGATCTCCAAAAGCATCAGCAACGCGGTACAATTACGCGCCGGGCGACCCCGCGCGATAATGATGACCAGTCTTCCCCGAGACTTGAGCTGAAAGGGTGTCAGCAAAGCGGGGCCGACGCCCTGCCGCGCCAAGTGATTCGCGGTCCCAAATATCCTGCCTGCCTTGGAAAGCACCGGCGTCGGGGACTATGCCAAGGCCCGCGAGGCCGCGACGAACATCATCATCAAGGCCTCGCGTCGTCCGCATTCCAGGCCAGCTGCTACCTGTTTCCTGTTCCTGCTTCTGTTCTGAACGTCGGAGCCTGCTCGAGATCCTGCCTCGTCATGTCGCGCAGATAGATGCGCTGCGGCCCGGCCGACCGGCCCTGCCGTTCCTGCGCTGCCATGCCCGTAGTCGTGCGCTCCAACTCTCGGATGTTGATTTGCGAGAACGGGATGGCGACGTCCTTCTCGCCGATGCCGAGAAAGCCGCCGACGCCGACGACGACCGCCGCGATTCGGCCGTCTGTCGTCAGGATGATATCGTTGATCTCGCCGACGTTCGCGTCATTGGCACCGTACACGGTCGTGCCACGGAGCTTCGATCCGAGCATGTGGTTCGGTGCTGGCTGCGAAATGATCGCCTGTCGAGTCTGCGCATCACCCTGCGTTTGCCCCCGGTCCCGCGCGCCCTCGTCCCGCGTCATGCCCTGCGCGACCTGAGGATTGTCGGTCAAGCCCTGCGCCATGCGCAAGTGCTCCTTCAGCTTGGGCAGCGTCTGCTCCGCGAACTGCTTGAGCCGCGCATCGTCGCCCTGGTTGGCGAAATCCTGGAAGAGCTTGACGGCGTCCTGGTGTGCCTGGACCTGCTGCGTCTTGTATTGCCGTGCAAGGTCGGCTCCCGACGCGGATTGCAGCTGATCGATCATCTTCCTGTGTTTGTCATCGAGCTGCGTCGGAGGCTGCAGGCCATTCACGGACTGGGTCATCGATTTGAGCTGATCGCTCGACTTGGTGTGATCGTCGATGATTGTCCTGGCGAAATCCTGGAACTCGCGAACCTGAACCTTGTCGAGCACCAGC
The DNA here is from genome assembly GCF_016213215.1 of Bradyrhizobium sp. Taxonomy (GTDB): domain Bacteria; phylum Pseudomonadota; class Alphaproteobacteria; order Rhizobiales; family Xanthobacteraceae; genus Bradyrhizobium. The sequence goes on from NZ_JACRAW010000098.1 coordinate 85,054, forward strand.
CGGCTCGACTGGATCTCATACATGTCTCCAATCGCAGCCTGCTCGACGAAACGCTTAGCCGCCGCACTTGCCTGAACTTGCGATCCGCTCTCGCTCTTTGCGGCTGGAGGGGCGGTGGTTTGCGCATAAGCGGGTAACGCGATTGCGACGGATGCGAGTGCGATGCAAATCCGCTTCATGGATGACTCCTCATGGATTGTGGCTGATGCCAGTGCCCAGGGCCAATGCAAAAGGGGCGGTCGACGTTCCTCGCAGGTATCGGCGATCTCGCAGAACTAACGTCGCAGTGAATCCCGGCTCATCCGAATGCCGTACCGCAACGCCCGTGCCGCTCGCTTTGCCCTTCTTGGGTGCGCCGGACTTTCCTCTAACCTGTTCCGGCACAAACGCTCGACGCAGCCCCAAGCTGAACCATCTCGGTGCTGCAGGAAGCCGCGGCCGTGTGCGAAGCAGGCTGACACGCCCCAAGCGCGCCTCCTCGCAACCCGTCGCCGGCAGCCTCTCCCTTGCTGCGTTTCAGGAGGTGCCGGACTCGATCGGCAACCCTGCCCAGATACCCTGGACCCCGGGTACGCGAAATTTCGGAACATTCACCTGATACGTCTTGACTTCCGCTAACCCCGAACAGAGTTCTGCGCTCATTCGGCCAATACTGACGCCGAGCATTCGCCGACCATGGTGAAGCGTGTTCCTGATCCGCGCCTCTGTCCGGTACTGGCCGGCACTGACCTGTGGTTTGCGACTGTCAGCGGCACAGGCGGGATGACACTCGTGTAGGCGCCTAGGTGCGCTGCTGAAAATTTGCTGTGCAACAACTGGATCGAAACGCGCCGTACACTGTTTCGTCAACGGTATGTGTTCCCGCGCTGCGCCACAGCGATCCAGCCGGATTGGCGTAACCGACTCCTGGCGACGATCACCAGTGCGTGTGTCAATGGCAGCCCCGCTCGCGCTTGACTGGTTCGCAAGCGTCCAATCGCCTCCTCGGGAGCGCCCTGACCACGCGTGCTTCACCTTTCGACGGTCTTCCGCATGCGGAGTTGGAACAGCCTGCGCAGGCCGATCTGAAACTGCGGCGCTTGAGATTATCAGTCCAGAACTCCGGAGAAACCCATGCAGCCCTTTTACAGCTTCGCCAGTTCTGTCGGATGCGCTCTGTTCGTAACCTGCGGCTTGCCACAGGCGATGGCCCAGACCAAGACAGTCACCGTAAAGACCGGAACGGTGCAGATCGAAACCGTTTCACGAGGCCTGGAGCATCCCTGGGCTCTTGCTTTCCTTCCTGACGGGCGCATCCTGGTCAGTGAGCGGCCAGGCCGGCTGCGTGTCGTGTCAAAGGACGGTGCGCTTTCCCAGCCGCTTCAGGGCGTGCCGAACGTATTCGCGCGAGGACAGGGAGGGCTGTTGGATCTGGCGCTTGCCCCGGACTTCGCCGAGGAGCGGCTTGTATATCTGACATTCGCCGAGCCGGGCGACGGCGGCAAGGCCGGCACTGCGCTTGCGCGCGCGCGGCTGAACGAGGCAGCGACCGCGCTGGAGCAGTTCGAGGTGGTTTTCCGTCAGCTTCCAAAGGTGAATGGCCCGAACCATTTCGGCGGCCGAATCGTATTTGCGCGCGACGGCACGCATGTATTCGTTACGCTTGCCGAGCGGTTCAAGTTCGAACCGGCGCAGGACCTGTCGAACCATCTCGGCAAGATCGTCCGGCTCAACCGCGACGGCTCGCCGCCCAGCGACAACCCGTTCGTCGGCCGGCAAGACGCCAGAGGCGAAGTCTGGTCCTACGGTCATCGCAACATCGAAGCAGCCGCGCTGCACCCGCAGACAGGTGAACTCTGGATCGCCGAAATGGGGCCCCGCGGCGGCGATGAACTCAACCGTCCGCAAGGAGGCAAGAACTACGGCTGGCCGCTGGTGTCATGGGGCCAGCATTACGACGGGCGTGATATTTCCGACCCGCCGACCCGGCCGGATCTCGCGGACGCCGTTCATCACTGGACCCCGGTGATTTCGCCCTCCGGCATGACCTTCTATACGGGGGGCATGTTCCCGGACTGGAGAGGCTCGCTGCTGATCGGCGGTTTGAGCGCCTCCGCAGTTGTGAGGCTGACGCTGCAGGGCGACAAGGTCGTCTCGGAGGATCGTATCAGGGTCGGCGCGCGTGTACGCGACGTTCGGCAGGGTCCCGACGGCGCGGTCTACGTGCTCACCGACGAGAAGGACGGTGCACTGTTGCGACTTACGCCCGCAAGGCGGGACTGACAGCTTGTTCAGGTGGATGTCCGGAATAGATCCAGAATAGATCCTCAGGTGCTACGTGCCGGTCACGGTGCAAAAGCGGATTGGCTCATCGCAAAATCGCTCGCCGATCAGTCCCCTCTATTGCTAGTGGCGAAACGCTGGCAATTCGCTTTTCGGCGACCGCGCCGGGAACCCGAACCAGGCAAACGGGAGTGCGGTGGCGCAGAGCATCGCCATCGGCAGAAAGGACACTCCTCCATACCTGGCATATAGCGCCCCCGACAACAAAGTGAGCGCAGCTGTGACACAACCAGAGCCGAACGCGTAAAGGGCTTGAGCGGTGGCAGCCGAATTCGCCGGAACATTATCGGCCATCATCCGCATACAGGCCAGATGAAGCAAAGCGAAAGTCAGTCCGTGCAGCGGCTGCACAAGGGACAGCAGCAGGACGGAGGTGGTCGTTGCCGCCACGGTCCAGCGTATGATCCCAGCTGCGGCTGCCAGGGTGGCTGCAGCACGCACGCCAAAGCGCCGAATCAAGGCTGGGCCAATTACAAAAACCAATACCTCGGCAGCTACTGCTTCCGACCACAGGACGCTTATGAGCGATGTGTCTATTCCGGCGTGGCTCCACCAAATCACGGCAAAGGCGTCGTGCATCGCATGACTGCCATAGACGAGAGCAGACACGATCACGATGACGCGAAAGCCCCGGCGCTTAAGAAGCCCACGCGCTCCTGCGAGCCCCGGCGGTGGAGCAGGATGCGCGCGAGATCGAGTAGTGGCATTGGGCAGCAAGGCCGTTGCACCAGCGGTCGCCGCGAGCAGGCTTGCATTCATCCAGATGATCGGTGTCACATCGTGGCCAGTCGCAAGCTGTCCGACGGTCAGGGTACCCGCCACGAAAGCCGCTGACGCGGCTCCGCGTATCCAACCGTACTCGAAAGGCCTTCCGGCCATCTGAGGTCTCGCAGGAGCTTGCGCCGAGAGAGGGAGTGGTCGAGGGCAAGAATCTACTGGTCGTGCACGCGCGACGAGACGCAAACCTCGTCAGTTTGACGCAGGCGCAGGCGGTGAAAAAGGGCGATGTGCTCGCCGAATTCATTCCGCCGGCGATGGAGGCGCAGCTTTCAGTGCTCGACAACCGCATCGCTGAGGCTCGCAGCCGTGTTCAGAGCCTTGACCATCGTGCTTTGCCGGTGGACCCACTCTTGATCCAGCGGCAAGCTCAAGTCAGAGGAGAGCTGGATAGGGCGCGATCATTCGCGTTCGATCTGCGCCGGTCGTTGCGGGAGCTGGAAAAAGACGAGCTTGCGCAACGAATTCAGTGGACGCGCGAGCGTAGCCAGCTTGAGGCCGAGCGCGACAGCGCACGGCGGCAGCGCGATTCGTACAACGCTCGTATAAAGATCGCCGAGGCTGCCGCTGCCCGCATGGCGGAACTGCAGAAACGTGAGATCGTGACATCTCAGCTCGTCGGCGACCGCAATACAACCGTTATCAGCTTGACCCTGGAGCGCGACGCCGCTGAAGGAAACCTGCAAGCCGTGAACACGCGAATCACGGCGCTGGCGCAAACATATGAGAAGAACGAAAAAGCAATCGCCCAGCAGCAGGGCGCTCTCCGCAAAGATTTGGCCGAAGCAGAGCAATCCGAACGAAGCCTCGGCGAAAAGGCGGCCGAAGTCGATGAGCAGATAAGAGCGGACCAGAACCGTGCGTCGGCCGAAACCGCTAGCGAAATCGAGACTTCTCGCCATCAGCTCTCGGCTCTGGTTGCCGATCGGGAACGCGTAATCGCAGGTACCCGCGTCAGGGCTCCGCAGGACGCGCGCATCGTGTATCGGCACCCATCTCCTGGTCTGGTTGCGAACGAAACTCCGATCCTCGCGGTCTCATCGGACAGCGGTTTCGCAGCGCGGATGCTTGTCCCTGCCAGCGATGTCGAAAAGCTGGCCAACACCGACAGCGTGCAGTTCTCGATCGAGAAACCAATCCTGGGCAGATACTTTGGCGGCCAATACCGAGGTTATGATAGGATCCCGGACGACCAGAACCACGTACTTGCGTTTTTCGATGTTCAGCCTTCTCGCGAGGTGGTCACGGCACTGGCGACCACACCTGACAACTCAGTGCCGGCGAGGCTCCGATGGCGGCCGGATCTGGTTTCAGAGGGTCCATTCCAGGCCGGCGTCATAGCGGTTGCAGTGGGACTCCTGGGAGCGCTTGCGTCGGCGACGCGCCGTCGCACTCGGAGCGAGCCCACGACTCCCGTCGCGGACGAACATTCCACGACAGCAGGCCAGAATGCAGCCTCAGGCGCCAACCGCCAGCTGTTGACCACACGCAGGAGAACGTCCGCAACTCAGTTCTCGTCGCAGCGGCGAGCCGGCAGCCGACCACCTGAATGAACAGCGCTGAACTGTACCTGCCGGAATTTCGGTCTCGACGGCGTCATATTCCCCACGGAGCGATGGTCTTTCTATCGGCAATGATCATCGTGTATGCAGCGGTGCTGGCGATCGTGCTGCCCTGGACGGCAATTGACGCATTAGGCTACGGCTTCTTGCCTGCGCCGATGGGCGCAGTTCTGATCCTTTACGGAACAACGATGCTGTTGCGTGGGTGTGTTGTGCACACGCTCTCCTGCTATGAACATGTCCGGCGCATCAGCCGTCCTGTTGCTGATCCGCTGCAATTTCCATTCGTTTCGATCCTGGTGCCGGCATATAACGAAGGAGACACGATCGTATCCGCAGTGGAGTCCTTGCTTGCGCTCAACTACCCGCACTACGAGATCATCGTGGTCGATGACGGATCGGAAGATGATACTTACTTGATGGCGCGCACGTTGATCGGCGACCATGACCGCTGCAGGGTCCGCGTCATTCGCAAATTAAACGGCGGGAAGTGGAGCGCCTTGAACCGGGCGTTTCAGGAATCGGAAGGAGATCTCCTTCTTTGCGTCGACGCCGATTCTCGGGTGGGCGATAATGCGCTTCAGCTGATGGTGCCCTGGTTCGATGATCCAACGGTCTATGCCGTCTCCGGGCAAGTCACCATCAGGAATCGTGTTAACGCGCTGACGCGCTTTCAGGCTGCCGAGTACCTGCTCGGCAACGGAGGAATGCGTACGGCGCTCAGCTTTCTCGGTCTTGTCACCGTGGTTCCCGGGCCGATCGGCCTTTATCGACGCGACGCTTTGACGTCCATCGCGGAAGTACCCTGGAACAGCTCAGGAGAAGACGGTATGCGCGGGCCCTTTTCTGGGGCCACCTTTGCGGAAGATTTCGAGCTCTCGTTATCTGCGCTCGCAATTGGAGGACGCGTAATCTACGAGCCTCGCGCCCAAGCTTACACCAAATGTCCAACCGAAATCACAAGCTTGCTCAATCAGCGCTATCGGTGGATGCGCGGTACAATGCAGGTGTTCAGGCGGTACATGCGCGAAATGCGCCCAACCGCCAGGACAAGGAATAGGCCGCTGGATGCTCTGATGCTGGGAGCCTACCCGATCGACGTCTATGTCGCACCATTGATGAACTTCCTGTTCTGGGCGTTTGTCGCCGTTGCCGCTGGGACCGGCTTCTCCCTGGAGTTGATCGCTTCCTGGATCGCTGCCGTCATGCTTCTCAACGTCATGGCCGCATCCGTCTATGTGTTGGCCCATGACGACGACTTCTCACTCCTGCCTTATGCGCTCCTGATGGACCTGTACCAATGCGTTCTGGTAAACAGCGCGTGGGTGATCGCTCTCATTGACGAAATCCGCGGCGCACGCATGCGGTGGTCGTAAACCCTCAGCGTCACCACCCTGAAAATCTCCGCATCCTTTCACAACTTAGGCGCGTCCAGATTTCTCAGTGGGGGCATACGGCGTCAGGCACTCGCTCCGCTTCTCCGCGGTGTTCTTCGCCGTTGGGCGGGTGCAGTGCAAATTTTCGCGGTGCGGGGAGAAGCGGACAGAGATTCTGTTGCCTCGTTGCCTCGTATCGTAGAGCTTCATGCTTCCATTGGCTTCTGATCGGGTTTCTTTCAGAGGAGCCGGTTTGGTACCTGTCCCTCAAAGCAATTCTGCCTGAGTTCCAGGCCGTGGACTTGGTGGCGCTTTCCTTGAGGACTGGCTGGCCATGGCTGATGCGGCGCAGCAACGGCCGGCACCTGCCAAACATCTTGGCCGATGATGAAGATGAGCGGGAGGAGGCCGGCGTTGACCTCGTCAGGTCAACGGAGCCCAAAAAAGGAAAGGATCGCCAGGACCACCACGATCAGTCCGACCAGGTATATGACGTTGTTCATGGCCTCGCTCCGCAAAGTCAAGGTCGCCACGCCGTTTAATTCTCATCGGCCGGGAGCCGTTCCGAGGAACTCTGAGCCGCCCATCAACATTGGTTGCCAGTCCTTCGGGATGGCACAAAGAATACGGAGCCTCAGCCATGGCGATGCAGATCGTAATGGACCATACCGGTGATACCCGCCACTACTTCAGCACGAACGATCCTGAAGCGCTCGCAAAGGCGGAACGGCGGTTCAAGGAATTGACCGGCCTGGGATTTACTGCGGCTGTGCGAACGGGCAGCGGCGAGGTCTCGAAGATCCGGTCTTTCGACCCGAACGCTGAAGAGACGTTGTTCTTTCCCAGACTCGTCGGCGGCTGACAGCCGCAAGCACCATGTTCCGATTGCGTCGAGGGTTCACAAGAGGCTTGCGTTTGCAAGCCTTGCGTCAGCTCTACCGGATGTTGTCGCTGGAGAATACCAGCGACGCGCGCGGGCTCCGCCTCCTGCGGGAGTGGCTGTCGCCCGAGCAACGTGCTCAGTTTGATACCGAGGGACAGTTCGACGTCATTGGATGCGACACCGGCAAGCACTATCGGATTCGGTACGGCACTTCGACCAATGTCTACGAGCTCGACGGTGCGGGCAAGGCCAGGACAGGCTGGTGTTTTGTGCCGGAAGCCCGGCTGGTTGCCGGAGACGTGATGCTGGCGCAAAAAATCGCGTTGGAGACATCCGAAGCAAGCGCTCTGGCGGTAGCCCACCAGTTTCCGATTTTGCGCCTCTGACCTTGAAGCCTTGCGGATGCTGCAAGCACCCGGTCGGCCGACCCGGCCTGGGAACGCTCGAGGCGGTCAGACATTTGGAGTGGGGACAACGAGCCACGCTCCCGGCTCGGCTTATTCCGGACCGGACTACGATGCGGATTGCCCAGTTCGCCCCTTTAGCCGAAAGCGTCCCCCCAAGACTCTACGGCGGCACGGAGCGGGTCGTTGCGTGGCTCGTCGACGAGCTCGTCGAGCTCGGACACGAGGTGACCCTGTTCGCGAGCGGGGACTCCCGAACACGCGGCAACCTTCACGCCGTCTGGCCACGCGCGTTGCGCCTCGGACGGCCACGTTCCGATCCGATGGCTGCATGCACCGCCATGCTTGAGGCGATCATGCGGCACGCCGACGAGTTTGATGTAATACACGCTCACACGGACTGGCTGCATCTGCCCGTGCTTAGTCGGCTCGGCATTCCCTTCCTGACGACGATGCACGGACGCCTGGATCTACCGTGGGTCGCGGATGTGGTACGGCTCTTTCCTGGCGCACCCTTCGTCTCGATCTCCAACAATCAGCGACTTCCGCTTGCGCACGCGAATTGGTCCGGCACGGTCTATCATGGAATGCCACCCGACCTGCTTCACCCCCGTTACGAGCCAGGATCATACCTTGCCTTTCTCGGGCGACTGACCTCGGATAAAGGTCCGGAATGCGCCATTCGCATCGCGCGCGCCGCCGGCGTTCCGCTTCATATCGCGGCAAAAGTGCCACGGGACGAAACACGGTACTTCAAAGAGCGGCTAGAACCCCAGATCGACGGCAAACAGGTGCAACTGATCGGTGAAGTCGGCGATCGCAGAAAGCAGGAATTTCTAGGAGGGGCCGCAGCCTTGTTGTTTCCGATCAATTGGCCAGAACCTTTTGGCCTCGTCATGATCGAAGCGATGGCGTGCGGGACGCCTATCATCGCCTTCCGTGCGGGCTCCGTGCCGGAAGTTGTCGACGACGGCGTTACCGGCTTCGTCGTCGACAGCGAAGAGGACGCCGTCCACGCCATCAATCGTCTGGGCGAGCTCGACCGGCGCAAGGTGCGAGCACGGTTCGAGGAACGATTCACGGCTAAACGGATGGCGCTTGAGTACCTCGGTCTTTACAGAGCGCTGACCGAATGCACGAACGCTGGTTTCAGGGAAGATCATGTTGCGCGCGTGGAGGTCAGTTCCGATGAACCTAGCGCCTGACGATCAGGATCGAGCCGCGGTCTGATCGGGCCCGCCCCCTTCCGTCGGGATCGGGAGCAGTGCGACGTTGCGACGCCTGTCACCGTCGAACTGCCCGTCTCGCCAAGTCGGTTTTGTCAGGCGCATCTAGTCGCGCAGCACCTGAGGCGCCGAACCTTTACCTTTCGGAACAAATACTTGGCTCGTCTGTTGCCGTCCCATCAGTCATGGAGGAAACGATGGTTACTGAAGCGAGGGAAACAGCAAACCTGATCGGTAGCGACAAGGTGGAAGGTACGGCAGTGTACGACGTTGACGGTACCAAGATCGGCTCCATCGAGCGCGTGATGATCGACAAGCTGAGTGGCAAAGTCTCTTATGCCGTGCTCAGTTTTGGCGGCTTTCTTGGCATCGGCGATGATCATTACCCGCTGCCGTGGCAGTCTTTGAAGTACGACACCAATCTTGGTGGGTATGTAACTGGCATCACCGAGGCGCAACTGCAGAACGCCCCCAGGTTCAGCAATGACAACGCCTGGAATTGGGGCGATCCGGCGCAAACCCGTTCGGTGAACGACTATTACGGGGTCGCGGTGTAGACCGAAGGAAGGTCCGTGTTCGGCGGGCCTTTCTTTTCGCCTTGTGCTTTTATGAAAAATTGTGGGCCGCTCCGTAGCCACATCGTCAACTGAGCGGCCGATCAGCGGCGTTTATCCGTCGCGAGTTCAAGACTCGCTCGGCTCCTGAGGATTTCCGAGGGCTTCAGCGTCCCTTAGTTCTCGCTCTGCCTGATGCCAGAATTCCAGCTCCCTCCCCTCAGGCTTTCCGGCTTGTTCCCATAATTCGTGGGCTCGTACTGCAATCTGCTGTTCTGTAGGAAATGACATTCGTGCCTCCTCGGGAGCACGGCCCCACCTGCGGGGGCTGTATCGGCAGAGCCGTGCAGGCCCGAAGGCCCGCACACCAACGTCAATCCGCGTGTTGGCGTTCCTCAGGATCGGTTCGCCTGGCCGACAGGCAGTTCCGACTCGCGATTACTCGCTGACACAGGAACTTGGCATTCCGGAAACGGTTTGTTTGTTCGTCGGAACAGAACGGGGGACACTTTGAATCGCCGCCAATTCCTTGGCACCTCGGCGGTCCTGCCGTTGGCCGCAACCTTGCCTCGCAGCGCATTCGCCGAGGCCAAGCCGGAGGAGGGGCCGTTCGGCTCGTCCTACGTACGCCAGCTCGCGCGCAATCTGGCGTCGCGGCCGTTCGAAGCGCCAGACGAGAAGTTGCCCGATCCGTTGAGAGATCTGACCTACGATCAATACCGCTCGATTCGATTTCTGCCGGAACGGGCTCTATGGCGAGCCGACAAGCTGCCTTTCGAAGTCCAATTCTTTCATCGCGGCTTCTACTACAAGAACCGGGTCGACATATACGAAGTCGCGAACGGACGCGCCGTCCCGGTCAAGTACCGGCGGGACGATTTCTCGTTTGGCGACAAAATGCCTCGCCTGCCCGAGGGGGACCTCGGCTTCGCAGGGTTTCGTATCCATGCGCCGATGAATCGGCCGGACTACTTTGACGAGGTTTGCGTCTTTCTAGGAGCGAGCTACTTCCGCGCCGTCGCAAAAGGCGAGATCTACGGTCTGTCTGCGCGTGGTCTATCGATCGACACAGGCGAGCCGAAGGGTGAAGAATTTCCTGTGTTCAAGGCGTTCTGGCTGGAGAAGCCGGCGCCCAACGCTACATCGATGGTCGTTCACGCCCTCCTCGACAGCAAGAGCGCCGCGGCGAGCTACCGCTTCACGCTCAGGCCGGGCGAAACCACCGTCTTCGATGTGGAGGCTTCCTTGTACCCGCGCGCCGATCTCGCTCACGCGGGGCTAGCGCCCATGACGAGCATGTTCTTCTTCGGACCGAACGACAGGAAGGAGGTCGACGACTTCCGTCCGGCGGTGCACGATTCCGACGGCCTTGCGATTCACAACGGCCGCGCCGAGCAGCTTTGGCGTCCATTGAGCAATCCGCGCGATCTGCAGACGAGCACCTTCGCCGATCTCAATCCGCGGGGATTCGGTCTCATGCAGCGCGAAAAGAAGTACGTCGCGTTTCAGGACCTCGAGTCAAGGTTCGAGCGGCGCCCGAGCCTCTGGGTCGAGCCGATCGGCAATTGGGGTGAAGGTTCGGTCGTTCTGTTCGAGATCCCGACCACCGAGGAGATCCACGACAATATTGCCGCGTTCTGGCGACCGAAGACACCCCTCAAAGCGAAAAGCGAGAACAACTTCACCTACAGGCTCCACTGGGGGCCGGACGCACCAAAGGCCGACTCCCTGGCCCGGTTCACGCGGACCGGAGTCGGTGCCGGTCCCGCTGACAGCAAACTGTTCGTGCTCGAGCTCGCCGGGGAAAAGCTGAAGGGAGTGGATCCGAACTCGGTGAAGGGGCTCGTCGTTGCGGAAAAGAGCGAGATCAAGAACATCGTTACACAACCCAATCCGGAGACCGGTGGGTGGCGACTGAGCTTCCAGTGCGCGGTGAAGGATGCGCCGGTCGAACTTCGGGCCGTCCTGCTCCAAGGGGATATACCGCTTTCAGAGGTGTGGCTTTATCGATGGGCGCCCTGACCAAACCGTCCTCGCGTCTGACGCCTGATTCAGGCGGCCTTGGACTGCTTCCGCGCGAAGCACCCCTGCCGATGGTGCCAGGCCGGCTCGATCATGTGCCTCGAACCGAGACTTCACAAATTGAAACTGGCGGTTTTGTTGCATTACGCCGGGCGCTCGTTTTCGCAGGCACCGCAGTCGTGTCGGCCGGAGGGGCGTACGAGATGTACGAAGCCCTCAAGGTCGGCGGAGTGACGCTGCTCGAAGCGACACTGCTCGCGCTCTTCGTCGTCCTGCTCGCCTGGATCGCATTTTCCTTCGTGTCGGCGTTGGCCGGGTTCTTCGTCTTGTTGGCCCGGCGGCCCGATACTTTGCCCATCGAAACCCGAGGACCGCTCCCTGAGATCTCGGGTCGTACCGCCATGCTTCTGCCCACCTATAACGAGGACCCGCACCACGTCACCGCCCGCCTTCGCGCAATGTTCGAGTCGGTGGCGGAAACGGGGCACGCCGAACGTTTCGACTGGTTCCTGCTCAGCGATTCGACGAACCCCGAGATCTGGGTCTGCGAGGAACTGGCCTTTCTCGAGCTGCGAGCCGCATACGGCGACGATCACCTGTTCTACCGGCACCGGTCCAACAACACCGCCCGGAAGTCCGGAAACATCGCAGAGTGGGTCGGACGCTTCGGCGGCGCCTACGACTACATGATCATCCTCGACGCCGACAGTCTCATGACCGGCGACACCATCGTGCGGCTGGTTCACGCGATGGATGCCCACCCGCAGGCGGCACTGATCCAGACCCTTCCTGTGATCGTCAACGCGCGCAGTCTGTTCAGCCGCCTTCAGCAGTTCGCGGCCCGGCTTTATGGGCCCTTGATCGCCGCGGGAAACGCGTGGTGGTACGGGTCGGAAGGCAATTATTGGGGCCACAACGCCATCATTCGCGTGCGGGCGTTTGCCCAGGAAGCGGGCCTGCCCGAATTGCGGGGCCGCAGGCCATTCGGAGGGCACATCCTGAGCCACGACTTCATTGAGGCCGCGCTCATGCGACGTGCCGGTTGGGGCATCTTCATGACCGTGAACCTCGGAGGCAGTTTCGAAGAGGTTCCACCGTCGCTGCTGGACTTCGCCGCTCGGGACCGGCGATGGTGCCAGGGCAACCTTCAGCACATTGCGATTCTCAGGGCGCGCGGACTGCACTGGGTGTCGCGGCTTCACCTCCTGACCGGCATCGGATCGTATGTGACCGCGCCGCTGTGGCTGTTGTTCCTGTTGCTCGGACTGCTGATTTCGCTGCAGGCCTATTTCGTCAGGCCGGAATACTTTCCGAAAGGATTCGCGCTTTTTCCGACCTGGCCGGCGCAAGACCCCATACGCGCTGCCTGGGTATTCGGGGCAACGATGGCGCTTCTCGTCGTTCCGAAGCTTCTGGCCTATCTCGTCCTGCTCGCGAGAAGCCGGGAGCGTCAGGCGTTCGGCGCCCCCGGTCGCGTTCTGGCGGGAGTGATCGCCGAGACGATGCTTGCGGCCCTGATCGCCCCTTCGATGATGATCTTCCAGTCCGGCGCCGTGATCGAGATCCTGCTCGGTCGCGACGCGGGATGGCAGGTCCAGCGAAGGAGCGACGGCCAGGTCACGCGTGACGAGATTTGCCGGAAGCTCGCCATTCCGACATTGTGCGGGATCGTCATGGCGATTTGTGCGTATGCCGTCTCGCTTCCGCTTCTGCTCTGGATGTCGCCGGTCATCATCGGCCTGACGCTCGCCATTCCAATGGGCGTGGTCACCTCGGCGCCGGTGACAATGGGGCGCCTGTTCGTCACCCCGGAGGATCGCGCCGCCCCTCCAATCCTCGTCCGCGCACGCGAGCTTGCATCCGGCTCACCCTCCGACGTCACCTCGGCCTTGGTCGAACTGAGGCAGAATCCCGAACTGCTCAAGTGGCATTCCTCCTCTCTCGGTCCCGAGAAGAGAACCAAGTCCGATCGAATCGACGTTGATCTTGCGATTGCCCGAGCGAAGCTGGACGATGCCGATACATTCGAGGAAGCGGTCGGTCTCCTTTCGCGACGGGAAACGCTCGCCGTACTCAAGAATCGCAGAACGCTCGTACGATTCCTGGACATGCCGTCCGGACAGTCGAATGCATGACAAACCGGACTTCTTCGCGCTCCGATTCACAAAGCACCATGCTGCCATAGCCCGGCGGCAAGAGAGGTCGACAGTTCATCCTGTCGCGCCTTGGTCAGTCCTCCGATAGCCTGCTTGGACAACGAACGCATCCGGCGCTCGCCCTTTGGCTAGAAAGCTGCAGCAGCTCCGGCTTTCTGCTCAAGCGCGAAGAAATTCAGTTCCGACGCCGGAACCGGACGAGCGAACAGGTAGCCCTGCAGCTGGTGAACGCCTGCAGCCCGCAGCAATTCATATTGCTGCTTCGTTTCGACACCCTCGGCGGTTACGCTCATGTCGAGAGCGCGAGCCAGCGTGAGAACGGATGCCACGCTGGCGGCGCAAGCAGTATTGGTGGTCAAGCCTTGCGTGAACGATTTGTCTATCTTTATCTTGTCGAACGGAAACATGGTCAGATAACTCAGTGAAGAATAGCCGGTCCCGAAATCGTCAAGCGCAATCGAGACGCCGGCGTGCTTCAGCTGCTGGATAATCTCCCTGCAGTGGCCGACATTTTCCATCAGAATCGATTCCGTAATTTCCAGTTCCAGGCGTTCGGGCGGCAGCCCGGAGTCGACAAGTGCGCCCAATACAACGTTCAACAGCCTGCCGGAGCGGAACTGCACAGCCGACAAATTGATTGCTACCTTCAGGTGATCCGGCCACGCCACAGCGTCGGCACAGGCACGTTCCAGCACCCATTGTCCCAGTTGCTCCATGAGGCCAGCCTCCTCGGCGAGGGGAATGAAGCGGTCGGGCGGTATCAGACCCATTTCTGGATGACGCCATCGCAGGAGAGCCTCGACAACACAGGGCTGGCACGAAAGGGCATCGAAAATGGGCTGATAGTGGATTTCAAATTCGTCGCGGTTCAGCGCGAGACGCAAATCGTTGACAGTCTGCAGCCTTGTTGCGGCAAGCCTGCCCATTTCCTTGTCGAAGAAGCAGAAACTGTTGCCTCCTTCGCATTTTCCGCGATAGAGCGCGAGGTCCGCGTTTTGCAGGAGTGCGCCGAAGCTGTCGCCGTCGTGCGGGGCAATGGCAATGCCGATACTCACTCCAACGGTCATTTCATGGCGATCGAGATTGAAGGGTGCCCCCACGACCTCCAGGAGCCGAACCGCGAGTGCGATAGCCGCTTCGCTCTGGTTCGTTTCGCTCCCTTGAACGATCGCGAACTCGTCACCGCCCAGCCGCGCCAGGAAATCGACTTCACGCACGGAGGACTTCAGACGGCTTGCCAACTGCTTGAGCAGCTCATCGCCTGCCGCATGCCCGAGCGTATCATTGATATACTTGAAGCCGTCGAGATCGAGCAGCAGGACGGCAAACCCGCTGTCTTCACTTCGGTTCACGCGTGCCAGGGCTTCCTGAAGCTTTTCGTTCAGCAATGCGCGGTTGCCGAGTCCGGTGAGTGAATCATAGTTGGCAAGGTACGAAATTCGCGCGTATGGCGCGAGGACTCCGGATACGAACAGAGCGCGGTAGAAGATAATGTACGCTATCGCCTTGTATACATGTCCGAGAACATTCTCCAGGTCGGTGACCTGGGCATAAAGGGTAAAGAATACCTCGGCGAGGCCCATTATCCAGCAGCCCACCGCAAGCCAGTGTAGATCGACTGCACGCTGTCGGGTGCTCCGCCACATCAAGATCAACCCGGCAGAGAAATACGTTGCCGAGATAACGTACTCTGTGGCGATCTTGAAGGCCGTCAACCCCTGTCCAGCGACAAAGGTCTGCGGCAGCCAGCCGCGATGAACAAAGCCCAACCACCATCCTGCCGCGCTGACGGCAACAGCCGCCGCGACGGCAGCGTAACAGATTGCTGGCGGCCATGTTCTCAGCGGCAATAGCGCCACGCCGAGTAGCCCTAACGCAGCGATGGCGCGCCCGGCGAGCCAGAAGTTGATCGCTTTTTCCGGCCCGCTCGGCCCAAAGAAGTCCGGCATCCCGTCGAAGGACTCCGTGTGGGCAAAGTCGAGCAGCGCTACGGCCAGGAAGGTGGCGCCGAGTACGACAGCGTGGTTGTTGTTGGGCTGGTGGCGCAGATTCCAGCCCAGCCCGAAAACCATCGCGGAAACCGATATGGCCACAAATTCGAGGCTTGTATGCAGCGGCAGATAATATGCGGATTTCGAGAATAATCGGGTGGCCGGCAGAAGCGGCGCCACGCCAACGGCCAGCAACGTCAGGATCGCCAAACCGAAAGGCAGCCCGTAGTCTTTCACGTTGAAAGACCGAGCCAGTTCCTTTTTCGACAACGCCTGCATTACGCATCCAGTTCGCTGAGGACTGAGCCTTCAAACTTGCCGCCGGGTCGAGTCGGTAGACAGCCGCTGTGCCACCGAAGGACCCTACGGCGGGAGTCTTTGCGAAGCATGAACCCGCGCATGCGAAGGATCCGGAAATGCGAAACCTGCAATCCGGCCCTGGGGGCTGGCATCGGTTGGCTGCCTGCAACGTTCGCCGGAGACAGTATGTTTGGAAGCTCCAATTCATGGTTAAGAGCATCTCCGTACAACTACTTAGAGTTGCAGTCCCAGAAACCGGTCTCGCGGAATGGTTGAAGGATTGCAATGCACTCCCGCGGTCCATCCAGCTGATGACCTCGCAGTCATAACTGCGCCGGAAGCAACTCCGGCGACCTCACATTTCCAGCGGGTTAACTCTGACGGAGAGGCCGCCGGTTCAATCCTTTCCGGCAGCACGAGCAAGGCCCGGGCTGAACCGGGCCTTTCGTTTCACCATTCTTGCTTGGCGGTGTCAGCGGCTCGTCTTTGCCGACAATCCATCACGGCGAAACTCGGTTTCAATGGTTGCGCGGCTCAATCCCGCGCATGACCAGTCTAACAGGTCGGAAAGAGGCGCCTCACGGCGCCGTGTTTCGCAGATCCTTGACGCGGACCGCCTTGCCCTGCGACCGCGGCACCGCGCCGGGCTGCTGCACCATCACGGTGCAGGTGACTCCGACCATCGATTTCAGATGATGGCGGACTTCGCTCGCCTTCTTCTTACGCGCGTCATCGTCGGCCGGCACGCCAGGCAGCATTTCGGCCTCGACAGCGATCGCATCCAATGGACCCTCGCGGGTCAAGATGATCTGGTAGTGAGGCGCGATGCCGGGGAAGCCGACCAGCACGGCTTCGATCTGCGAGGGGAACACATTGACGCCGCGGATGATCAGCATGTCGTCATCGCGTCCCGTCACCCGCATGATCCGCCTGTGAGTGCGGCCGCAGCTGCACGGCTCGGACGTCAGCGTCGTGATGTCGCGCGTGCGGTAGCGGATCATCGGCAACGCTGCCTTGGTCAGCGTCGTGATGACGAGCTCGCCGGCTTCTCCCTCTGCGAGCGGCTTGAGGGTATTCGGATCGACAACCTCGAACAGGAAGTGGTCTTCCCAGCCGTGCAGGCCGTTCTGCGCCACGTTGCACTCGCACGCGACGCCGGGACCCATGATTTCCGACAGGCCGTAGATGTCGACCGCCTGGATGCCGAGCCGATCCTGAAGGTCGCGGCGCATCGCCTCGCTCCAGGGCTCTGCGCCAAAAAGCCCGCAGCGCAGCGGCAGCTTGCGCACGTCGACGCCCATGCTTTCCGCAACCTCGGCGATGTTGAGGGCGTAGGATGGCGTCGAACACAGCACCTTGGCGCCGAAATCCTGCATCAGCTGGACTTGCCGCTCGGTGGCTCCGCCCGACATCGGCACCGTCGCGCAGCCGAGCCGCTCGGACCCGTAATGGGCCCCTAACCCGCCGGTGAACAGACCGTAGCCATAGGCATTGTGCACGATGTCGCCGGGCCGCACCCCGGCGCAGGCCATCGACCGCGCCATCAGGTCCGACCACAGGTCGATGTCGCTGCGGGTATAACCCACGACCGTCGGCCGGCCGGTGGTGCCGGACGACGCATGCAGCCGGATCAAATCGTCCATCGGCACGGCAAACAGGCCGAAAGGATAATTGTCGCGCAGGTCGGTCTTCATGGTGAACGGGAAGCGCTCGATGTCGGCCAGCGAGCGCAGATCCTCAGGGCTAACCCCGGCCTCGTCGAACTTGCGGCGATAATGCGGAACCCTGGCGTAGGCATGCGCGAGGATCTTCTTCAGTCGCTCGAGCTGCAGCGCCGCGATTTCGGCGCGCGGCATGCACTCGACGCGACGATCGAACATGTACGGCTGGTCCTGATGGGCTACGGCTCGGGTCATCAACTTAACTCCAATCACAACGTCTTCATCCTTGCGGCCGACCTGCCACGCGGGATGTCACTCGAAAAATGCTTCGCACACGTGATGAGGGCGGTCCTCAAGGACCGCACCGTCCCCCGCCCTGCACGATCTCACACGCTCCCTGCGACTGCGGCCCGGGCGGCACCAATTCCGCTGCCCAGCGAAAGACCCGCATCGAGCGCGTCCATGTTGAGGTTGAGGAAGCCACGCGGCGTGCTGGCTCTCACCGCCCGCTCGATGCGCCTGCGGTCGCAGACGCCGCTCAGCGCAATCAGCGCGCCGAGCGCGACCATGTTGGTCACCCGCTCGCTGCCGAGCTCAAGCGCGGTCGCACTCAGGGGCAGATGCAGGCAGCGCTGTTCGGCCTGCGCCGGCAGGTCCGGGCACAACCGGCTGTCGGCAATCACCAGCGCACCGGGCTTGAGCAGCGGCCAAGACGGCTTCACCGCCAGGCGATCGAGCAGCACCAGGCTGTCGATCTCGGTGAGCAGCGGGAAGTCCACCTCACCCTCGGCGATCACCAGATCCGCGTTGCAGTAGCCGCCGCGCGAGGTCGGCTCGTAGCTTTGGGTCTGGGCGACATTCCTGCCCTCGGCCGCCATGGCGTCGGCAAGCATCTTGGCGCTCAGGATCAGACCCTGCCCGCCGGTGCCGCCGAATCTGATTTCGATCCGCGATTCGCTCATGGTTTGGCTTCCCTTGCAGCCGCCGCAGCGCGTCGATAGCTCGTGCCGTATTCGGGACGGTCATTCCTGGCCAGGATGCCGGTCGGCAAGTGGTTCGGACGGAACGGCATGTCGACGGTGTCGCGATAGGCGGTGGGACGCAGCTCGCTCTTCTGACGCAGCATCATTTCCGGCGACGATCCCAGATCATTCTTGCGGCCCAGGATCTCGGTGCAATCCGACAGGACTTCGATAAAGGCAAAGCCCGGATGCGACAGCCCCTCCCGAATCAGTTCCTTGAGCTTGGGCACATGCCGCGTCACCTCGCGGCCGACAAAACCCGCGCCCGCCGCGGCGGCGAGCGCGCAGGCATCGAAATGCGGCTCGGTATTGCCGCGCGGCGTGGTCGTGGTCAGAAGCGTCTCCGGCGTGGTCGGCGAGACCTGGCCGCCGGTCATGCCGTAGACCTCGTTGTTCAGCATCAGGCAGGTGAGATTGAGATTGCGCCGGCAGGCATGGATGAGATGATTGCCGCCGATGGCGAGGCAATCGCCGTCACCCGAGATCACCACCACCTGCAGATCGGGCCGCGCCAGCGCGAGTCCCGTGGCAAAAGCCAGCGGCCGTCCATGCGTGACGTGGAAGGTGTTGGCGTCGATATAGGCGGACAGTCGTCCGGCACAGCCGATTCCCGACACCACGGCGAGCTTGTCCTTGTCGATACCGAGGTCATGGATCGCCCAGAGCAGAGCGCGCAACGCGATGCCGTGGCCGCAGCCCGGACACAGGAAATGCGGCATCATCTCCTTGCGCAGATAATCCCGCACGTCGAATTCGGCAGTCTGATCGACCAGCATCACGCACCTTTAACCAGTGCCGCGGCGCGCGCGGCGATTTCCGACGGCAGAAGCGGCTCGCCGTTGAAGCGAAACAGACCATCGACCTTCGCGCCGCCCAGGATGCGCTGGACCTCGCGGCTGAGCTGGCCGGCGTTCAGTTCCGGCACCAGCACCGCGCGCGCATTCGCGGTGGCTGCCCGCAAGGCATCCTCCGGAAACGGCCACAGCGTCTTCGGCCGAAACAGGCCGGCGCGCACGCCCTGCGCCCGGCACAACTCGACGGCGCGGCTCGCGGCGCGGGCGGTGATGCCGATGGCGACGATCACCACCTCAGCATCGTCGCAGCCTAGCGTGTGCCACGCGTCGATCGCCTCGCGATTGAGATCGAGCTTGGAGAACAGCCGCGACAGGTTGCGGGTCACCGCTTCCGGATTCTGGGTCGGGAAGCCGTTCTCGCTGTGGGTCAGGCCGGTGGTATGGGTGCGGTAGCCTGCGCCCGGACGCACCATCGGCGGAATGCCGTCGGCGCCGGCGGCATAAGGCTTGTAGTCCGCCGGTGGACCGCTCGCCCATTTGCGCTCGACCAGCGCGGTGTCCCTGACGACGTCGAGCACGACGGTCTCGGACAACTGGGCGACAACCTGATCGTAGAGGAGCACGACGGGGGTACGGAACCGTTCGGCCAGATCGAACGCGCGAATGGTCTCGTCGAAAATCTCGCGGACCGACCATGGCGTCAGCACGATGATCGGATAATCGCCGTGACTGCCCCAGCGCGACTGCATGATGTCGGCCTGCGCCGGACGCGTCGGCATCCCGGTCGAGGGCCCGCCGCGCATGACGTTGACGATCACACAGGGGATCTCGGCGCCGGCCGCGTATCCGAGATTCTCCTGCTTGAGCGAGAACCCCGGACCGCTGGTCGCGGTCATCGACTTCACGCCACCCATGGAAGCGCCGATCACGGCGGCCATCGAGGCGATTTCGTCTTCCATCTGCACGAACACGCCGCCGACTTCCGGCAGGCTGCGTGCCAGCCGCTCGGCAATTTCTGAAGAAGGCGTGATCGGATAGCCGGCGAAGAAGCGGCAGCCGCCGGCGATCGCGCCCAGCGCGCAGGCCTGGTTGCCCGACATCAACGTCGCCGCCGGCCTGCCGGCCAGGGCGGGGTCGATCGCATTCATCGCACGGCTCCTTCCGTAGCGCGGACAGGATCGAGATGGACCCGGAGCGCGAAATCAGGACACAGCCACTCGCACATGCGACAGCCGGTGCATTTTTCGGGTGAGGCGAGTTCAACGATGCGCTCGGCGTTGAGCCGCAGGCAGCGCTCCGGACACATTTTCACGCAGATGTCGCAGCTCTTGCACCATTCCGGCGTGATTTCGAGCCTTACGCGATAGTCCGCATGGACCGGCATCGCCGGTGTAGGAACCGTCGAAGGATGCGGCAAGCCCTTCCGCGCCTCCTCGATCCAGCGGCGACCCTGCCGGAGCGCCTCGATATTTACTCCCACCGTCTTCTTCGGCACGAAGTCGGCGATGATCTCTTCCCATTGCGAGGCGGGAAACTTCAAGGCCGCCGACAGCGCGCCCAGCAGCACGACGTTGGCGACGCGATCGTTGCCGAGCTGTTCGGCCATGTGGGTGGCGTCGATGGCGTAACCTTCCGCCACCTTTGCGATCACTTCATCCACGGTCTCGCGCACGTATCCGAGCGCCGCGCCGGGCCGACGATCGCGACACGAGAAAGGCGGCACGATCTGCTTGGTATCGCAGATGAACACTCCCGTGTCCGGCTTCAGATAATTCAGCCAGCGCAGCCCCTCGGCCCACTCCAGCGCGATCAGGAAGTCCGCTTCGCCCAATGGAATCGTCGGCGACCAGACGCGCTCGCCGAAACGCACATGGCTGAACACGGCGCCGCCGCGCTTGGCCATGCCGTGGACTTCGCTCTGCTTGACCTCGAATCCCTGTTGCTGCGCGAGCAGCGCGATCAGCTTGGAGACCATGATCACGCCCTGGCCGCCGACGCCGACCACGAGAACGTTGACCGGCTGCTGCTCGGCGGCGGCAAGCGTCGATGGCGCGGGCATGGCCTTCGCCAGTTCCGACGCCGTCGGAGAAGGACCACTCATTTACGCACCTCCGCCGTCGGCTGAATGCAGTCGACCGAGCAGATCTGGGCGCAAAGCGAGCAGCCGATGCAGAGCGATTGGTCGATTTCGATCTTGTGCCGGCCCTCGAACGTTTCCTTGCCCCAGCTCATGGCGGGGCAGCCGAGATTCATGCAGGCCTGGCAGGCAACGCATTGCGCCGTAACCACCTGCAGCGGCGGCCCCTTGATCTTGACCGGGTCGAGCACGCAGGGGCGGTTGGCGATCAGGACGGCCACGCCGCGGTAATTGATCGCTTCGCGCAGTTGCTGGTGCATGGCCGCCAGATCATAGGAGTCGACAGTCTCCACCCATTTGACGCCGACCGCGCGGATCAGCGCTTCATAATCCACTCTCGGCGCTTCTTCGCCGCGGAGCGTCCTGCCGGTGCCCGGATGGTCCTGCCCACCGGTCATCGCGGTGATGTGATTGTCGAGCAGCAGCACGGTCAGATTGGCCTGGTTGTAGACCGCGTCGATCAGGCCGGGAATGCCGGCATGGAGAAAGGTCGAATCCCCGATCGTCGCCACGACCGGCCTGGTTTCGCCCGCCTTGACCATGCCGATCGCGTTGCCGATCGAACAGCCCATCGCTACCGTCGTGTCGATGCCGCGCAGCGGATCGAGGCAGCCCAGCGTGTAGCAACCGATGTCGCCGGCGACGCGCGCACCGGATGCGCGTATCGCCAGGAAGCTCGAGGTGTGTGGGCAGCCGGCACACAGCACCGGCGGCCGCATCAAGGGCTCCGGCGCCCAGACGTTGGACTTGGGACGGGGTTGCAGAACTCCCGCCTTTTCGAATCCGGCGCGCACCAGTTCGGGGCTGAGTTCGCCGGCCCGCGGGAAGAATTCCTTGCCTCCGACCCGAAGACCGAGCGCGCGCATTTCGCGCTCGATGACCGGCTCGAGCTCTTCAACCACGATCACCCGTTCGACGCTGTCGCAGAAACGGCGAAGCAGGCTGTCCGGCAGCGGCCAGGACGCACCTAACTTCAAAACGCTGGCGTTCGGCAGCACCTCGCGGACATAGGGATAACAGGTCCCCGCGGTGACGACGCCGACCGCCGCATCACCCTTTTCCCAGCGATTGATCGGGGCGTCCTCGAGATACTCCTTGAGCCTGGTCTCGCGCTCGAGCACGACGCCATGGCGCCGCCGGGCGTGGGCCGGAATCATGACGTTCTTCGCGGGCTGCTCCAGGAAGCCTCGGCCGGGGATGTCGGTCCGGGTGCCGACCCTGACCGGGCTACGCGTGTGCGACAATCGCGTGGTCCCGCGGACGATTACCGGGGTGTCGAAGCGTTCCGACAGATCGAAGGCGAGCTTGGTGAAGTCGAGCGCCTCCTGGGCATCGCTCGGCTCCAGGATCGGCACGATGGCGAGCGCGCCGTAGATCCGCGTGTCCTGCTCGTTTTGCGAACTGTGAATGCCGGGATCGTCGCACACCACCAGCACCAGCCCGCCATTCACGCCGATATAGGCCTGCGACAGGAAGGCGTCGGCGGCAACGTTGAGGCCGACATGTTTCATGGCCGCCAGAGCCCGACGGCCGGCGAACGAAGCGCCGATCGCGACGTCGAGGGCGACCTTTTCATTGGTCGACCATTGGGCATGGAGGTCTTCGGCCGGATAGGTCGCCAGATTCTCGAGGATTTCCGTGCTCGGCGTGCCGGGATAGGCCGCAGCGACCTTGACCCCCGCCTCCCACGAGCCCCGGGCAATCGCCTCATTGCCAGTCAGCGGGCGCAAAACATTCGCCGACGCTTCAACGGATACCTCAAGGACGGACATTTACCCCCCGCGACTGGTCATTCATTGAAGATTGACCAATCGCAAATCCGCCCAAAAGTATTTGAGTTAGGTCAAAAAATCGCCGCCGGGTACCTCCGAGGCCTCCTTTGGCGCGATCCCTCTCGCTGGCTCGACCGGACTGCCCGCGCCGCCCACCCGCCTAGATGCAAGTCACGATCTCATACACGCGCAGCACGAAAATTGAAGTAGCTGAGCCCAACGGCAGCGGCGGCGTGCACCAATACGCGCGGATCGAACAGATTGCCGATCGATATGCCGAACAATCCGGCGATGCCAACCCAGCAGAGAGTGCCTGCCAGCGCGATCCAGGCTACCGCCCTGTCACCGGGACGAAAGCTCCGAACCACATTCAGCGCCACCAGGAGAGCCGCGGCGAGGACGCCTGCGAGTGACCAGACGAAAAGGGCACTCCACAACTCGGCGAACAAGAAAGTGCCCAGCAAATGGCCTGCCGCCCCAAAGGCCAGAAGCCCGCAAAAAAGCCGATCGACGATCCTGTCCATCCGAGCTTCATAGCATCCAGCTCAAGCCATGGCGACCGCGCGAACGCCTTCTTCAGATCTTGATCGGGCGAGCAGCGCGAGGCCAATGCCGAGGCTGAAGCCGATCAGCTTCTTTTCGATCGGCAACAGCGGCTCGACCGCGTTGCCGTTCGCCCCGGATTCAAGATTGGTTTACGCCATCGAAGATTCTTCCGTTTGCGCAAGAGTGGAGATCAGCGCCTTTCGTGCTCCGCCCCTTCATCACGAATCCTCAGGCTGAAGATCCTGCCGCGGAGCTGATGCACGACTCTGTCAATATCGTCCATCTGCGCCTCGAGCTTTTGGCGGCCGCTGGGATCGGCCGTCTCGAGCACGAGTCGCGCATGCTGAATATTGAGGTCGAGAAACAGAACGAGATGTCTGATGTCTTCGAGCTGCGATCGCAAACGCATCAGATAGGAATCGAATTCATCGGCGCCGGGGTTCGTACAGCCGGAACGGGAGGCCCGTTTGCCTGCTCGTGTCGTCCGCGCTCGCTGAAAACTGATCAAGATACCCCACCGTGATCCGAAGCCCCGTGACCTGCCTTGTAGCCGGTTTCCCTGTACATTGGCTGAGTACGTCCAGTGCCAGCATGACCTTCAACTGCCAGTCGACGTTTCTCATGACAGGCCATGTCAGGGATCCGCTCCGGCCGTGCCGCTGAGCCGGAATTGTCTCGGAAAAGCGATGTCAACGGTCGACGCGCCGCGCCGTTTTGTGGCAGAACGAGGCTCCCTTCCTGGTATACCGATCGATAGCGAGGTCAGCATGGCTGCGCCAAAACCGCCTGCATTCGAAACCCTGAGCCTGCATGCGGGCCAGCATCCGGATCCCGCCACCGGCGCCCGCGCGGTGCCGATCTACCAGACCACGTCCTATGTCTTTCAGGACACCGACCACGCCGCCGCGCTGTTCAATCTCGAACGCGCCGGCCACCTCTATACGCGCATCTCGAACCCGACGATCGCGGTACTCGAGGAGCGCATGGCGGCGCTCGAAAGTGGGGTTGGCGCGGTCTGCACCGCGAGCGGGATGGCGGCGATGCATCTTGCCATCGCAACGCTGCTCAATGCCGGCGACCATATCGTGGCCTCGGCCTCGCTCTATGGCGGTACCATCAACCTGCTCGCGCACACCCTGCCGCGCTTCGGCATCACGACCAGCTTCGTCAAGCCGCGCGATCTCGACGGTATCCGCGCGGCGATCCGGCCCAACACCAGGCTCGTGATCGGCGAAACCATCGGCAATCCCGGCCTGGAGGTGCTCGACATTCCGGCGGTGGCGCAAATCGCGCACGAGGCGAAGATTCCGCTCCTGATCGACAACACCTTCGCCACGCCCTATCTCAGCCAGCCGATCGAGCTCGGGGCCGACATCGTGATGCATTCGGTGACCAAATGGCTCGGCGGCCACGGCATTGCGATCGGCGGCGCCATCGTCGACGGCGGCCGTTTCGACTGGCGCGCCTCCGGCAAGTTCGGCGTGCTCACCGAGCCCTATGGCGGCTACCACGGCATCGTTTTCGACGAGCAGTTCGGCACCGCCGCCTTCATCGTGCGTGCACGGACCGAGGGCCTGCGCGATTTCGGCGCCTGCATGTCGCCGACCAATGCGTTCCAGCTGCTTCAGGGCGTGGAGACG
Source organism: Bradyrhizobium sp. (assembly GCF_016213215.1). Classification (GTDB taxonomy): domain Bacteria; phylum Pseudomonadota; class Alphaproteobacteria; order Rhizobiales; family Xanthobacteraceae; genus Bradyrhizobium. Next base: position 110,199 of record NZ_JACRAW010000098.1, read on the forward strand.
CTTGCCGTGCGCATGGACCGCCACATGCAGAACACCTACGCGGTGCTGGAGGCCCTCAAGGCCAACAAGGCGGTGGAATGGGTGCTGCATCCTTCGCTGGAGAGCCACGCCGATTACCAGCTGGCGAAGAAGCTGCTGCCGCGCGGTGCCGGCTCCATCGTCAGCTTCGGCATCAAGGGCGGGCGCGCCGCCGGGCGCAAGTTCATCGAACAGCTCAAGCTGATCAGCCATCTCGCCAATGTCGGCGACGCCAAGACGCTGGTCATTCACCCCGCCAGCACCACCCACCAACAGATGGACGCGGCCCAGCTCGCCGCGGCCGGAATCGGCGAAGGGCTGGTGCGGCTGTCGGTCGGCATCGAATCGGCACAGGACATCATCGACGATCTCGGACAGGCGCTGCGCGCCTCGCAAAAGGTTTGAGCCATGAAGTTCTCCATCAACGGGCTGGATGCCTTCGCTGCGACCGGCGGTCGCGAGTTCGATCCGTCGCTGCCCGCCGTGGTGTTCATCCACGGCGCCGGCTTTGACCACACCGCATGGGCGTTGCAGACGCGGTGGTTTGCCCATCACGGCTTTGCCGTGCTTGCGCCGGACCTGCCCGGCCACGGCCGCTCCGCGGGACCTTCGTTCGCCACCATCGCCGACATGGCAGACTGGATCGCGGCCCTGCTCGATGCCGCCAAGGCGAGCAAGGCCTATCTGATCGGCCACTCCATGGGATCCATGATCGCATTGGAAACAGCGGCGCGACATCCCGACAAGGTGTCGGCGCTCGGCCTGATCGGCAGCGCCGCCGCGATGACGGTCAGCCCCGACCTTCTGAACGCAGCCGAAGCGAACGACCACGCGGCCATCGACATGGTCTCGATCTGGGGCTTGGGCTTCAAGGCGGAGTTAGGCGGCAGCCTGGCGCCGGGACTTTGGATGCACGGCGGTGCGCAGACCACCCTGCAGCGTTGCGCGCCGGGCGTGCTGTTCAAGGATCTGTCCGCCTGCAATTCCTACCAGAACGCGCTAACCGCCGCTGCCAGCGTCAAGGTGCCGACAACCATCATCATGGGCGAGCGCGACCTGATGACGCCCGCCAGGGCCGGCAAGGCGCTGGCTGCGGCGATCCCCAACGCGCGCACGGTGATCCTCCCGGGCGCCGGCCATACCATGATGGCCGAATCCCCCGATGAATTGCTTGCGGCGCTGAAGAGGTAGCAGGGCTTCCGATCGGCGCAGCAACGACTCCGATGCAGCTCCCGCTTGCGGGGGAGAGGTCGAGCGAACGCAGGCCATCGGTCGTCGCGACGTTTTGATTGACTGGCGCATTGATCGGCGACGCCTCCTTCCCGGACAATCCTGCTATGACGGGATGGGAGGAGGAAGATGGCGGAAAGCCTGGCAGGACGGGTCGCCCTGGTGACCGGCGGCTCACGCGGCATTGGTGCCGCCATTTCGAACGCCCTTGGCGAGGCCGGCGCGGCGGTCGCCATCAATTGTCGCGAACGGCTGGATCAGGCCAACAGCGTTGCGGACGATATCCGCGCCAGAGGCGGACGCGCCATTGCCGTGGCAGCGGACGTGTCGCAAAGCGTCGCGGTGGCCGGGATGGTGGAGCGGGTGAAATCCGAGCTCGGACCGATCGAAATCCTCGTCAACAATGCCGGCATTGCGATCACACGCGGGGTTGATGACCTGACTGAAGCCGATTTCGACCGGACGATAACGGTCAATCTGAAATCGGTTTTCCTGTGCACCCAGGCGGTGTTGCCGATGATGCGCGCCAGGAAGTGGGGACGCATCGTCAACATCTCCTCGGGCGCGGCGCGAGGCGCCGGCTCGATCGGGCCGCATTACAACGCCTCCAAGGCCGGCATCGAGGGATTGACGCGCGGCTATGCAGCGCGCCTGGTGAAAGAGGGCATCACCGTCAACGCCGTGGCGCCCTCCCTGATCGCGACGGACATGATGAAGGGACAGGAGCAACTGGTCGCTCGCATTCCCCTCGGCCGGTTCGGCAGGGCGGAAGAGGTCGCCAAGGCCGTCATGCTGCTGGTGGACAATCCCTATATGACCGGCCAGACGATCGCGATGAGCGGCGGCATGAGTTTCAACTGAAGCCGCCGGTCTCTCGGCGCGCCCGTTCGGCCGCGCATCAGCTCACGCGCCGGTCGCGCCCTTCCCAGAACGGCTTGCGCAGCTCGCGCTTGAGCACCTTGCCGGCACCCGACAGCGGCAGCGGCGCCTCGGTGATCTCCACGCTGCGGGGGCACTTGTAGCCGGCGATCCGCGCCTTGGTGAACTCGATCAGTTCAGTAGCGGAGACCTCCCCGCCGGCGCGCTTGACCACGATGGCGTGCACCGTCTCGCCCCACTGCTCGTCCGGAATGCCGATCACCGCGCAAGACAGCACGGCGGGATGTTGCGCCAGCGCATTCTCGACCTCGACTGAATAGACGTTCTCGCCGCCCGAGATGATCATGTCCTTCACCCGGTCGACGACGTAGACGAAGCCGTCCTTGTCCATGAAACCGCCGTCGCCGGTGTGCATCCAGCCATTGATCACGGCGCGCGCGGTTTCCTCGGGCCGCTCCCAGTAGCCCATCATCACGTTGTCGCCGCGCGCCACGATCTCGCCGACCGTGCCGAACGGCACCGGCTGGTCGTTGTCGTCGACGATGCGGACCTCGCAGCCGAGGGTGGCGCGGCCGGCGCCGCGATGCCGCCCCTTCGCACGCCCCTCGCCGATATGCTCCTTCCAGTGCAGGAGGGTAGCGATCGGCGACAGCTCGGTCATGCCGTAGGCCTGCGTGAAGGCGACATGCGGCAGCGCCTTGGCGGCGCGATCGAGCACCGCCTCGCTGATCGGCGAAGCGCCGTAGAGGACTCTCTTCAGCGACGACAGATCATAGTTTCCGATCGCCGGGTGATCGACAAACATCTGGATCATGGTGGGGACGAGCAGAACGTCCGTCACACGCGTGTTCTGGATCACCGCCATGACACCCTCAGGGGTGAACGACTGGATCATCACGTTGGAGCCGCCGCTCAAGAGCAGCGAATACATGGCCGCGCCATTGGCGAGATGGAACATCGGCGCGGCGTGAAGATAGATACAGCCCGCCGGAAACAGCCCTTCGCTCAGCGCATTGAACGCGTTCGCCATCAGATTGTGGTGGCTGAGCATGACGCCCTTGGAACGGCCGGTGGTGCCGCCGGTATAGAAGATGCCGGCAAGGTCCTTGCCTTCCCGCATGGCATCCTCGACCGGTTCGCTGCGGGCGATCACTGCTTCATAGCCCTCGATTCCAGACGGCACGTCGCCATCATCGGCATAGATCAGCTTCAATCCGGGGATCGCCTTGGCAAGCTGCGCGCCAATCGGCGCGAACGCCTTGTCCACGAACAAGATACCGGCGCGGCAATCGCGCAGCGCGTCTTCGTTCTCCAGCGCGCTCCAGCGGATGTTGAGGGGAACAATCACCGCGCCGGCCCAGCCGGCGGCGAGATAGAGCTCGAGATAGCGGTCGGAATTGAGCGACAGCACGGCGACGCGATCACCAAGCGCGATGCCACGCGCCCGCAAGCCACCCGCCAGCCGCGCGACACGGTCGCCGACCTCGCGCCAGGTGCGGCGATTATCGCCGCATACCGTCGCCAGACCATTGGGGTTGAGCTGCAGCGCGCGCCGCAATCCTTGGGTAATATTCATCGTGAAGCTCCTCCGCGTTTCTTGCCTGTTGCCTTGCGCCTTGCTTCGCGCGTCGCGGTGCGCGCGACCGGCGCTGTCTTGGTGGTGGTGTGGCCCTGCGCCGGTTTGGCGGCCAATCCCTCCGTCAGCCGGACCGTGAATTCGTCGGCGATCTCGCCCGGCGACAGCGCGCCGTCACGCTGATACCAGTGGCCGATCCAGTTCAGAGAGCCCGCAATTGCAAACGCGGCGAGCTTGGCGTCGCAGCGCTTGATCGAGCCATCGGCAATGCCGGCGGTGATATAGGCGCGGAACGTTGCGTCGATGCGCTTTTTCGCCGCACGCGCAATCCTGGCGTTCCGATTGGTGAGATCGCGGACATCGAAGCGAACGATGCTCGCGCCGAAATCGATCGCCATCACTTCGGCGTAGGCATGAACCAGCTTGCGCAGCTTGACGATCCCCGAACCGCCGCCGGCATCGATTTCCGCGATGACACTGTCGACCAGCTCCGCGCCCATCGACCAGCACTCGAACAATATTTCATCCTTGCCGCGGAAATAATTGTACAGCGCCGGCTTGGTGATGTTCAGCCGCTCGGCGACCTCGTTCAGGGTCACGCGATGATAGCCCTGCTCCAGAAACAGCTGGACCGCCGTACGCAGCACCGCCTCGCGCTTTTCGTCGCGGGCGCGGCGCCGGCTTTCGAACGGCAGCCAGGGCGGAGCGGCGGGATTGGTGAAACGTGAATCCATGGAAGGGCGCGTTGACTCCGGTTCGCGGCAGGCGATATGTTACCCGTGGGTAATAAAAAGTCCAACGGGTAATTTTTGGAGGATGCGATGTCATCTCAGGTGATTGTGGCCGGCGTCGGCATGATCCCGTTCGCCAAGCCGGGTGCGAGCGCGCCCTATCATGTGATGGGTACTGAGGCGACCAGGCTCGCGCTCAAGGACGCAGGCCTCGACTACGGCGCGATCCAGCAGGCCTATGTCGGCTACGTCTACGGCGACTCGACCTGCGGACAGCGCGCGCTCTACCACGTCGGGATGACCGGCATTCCGATCGTCAACGTCAACAACAATTGCTCGACGGGTTCGACCGCGCTGTTCCTGGCGCGGCAGATGATCGAAAGCGGCGCGGCGGACTGCGTGCTGGCGCTCGGTTTCGAGCAGATGAAGCCCGGCGCACTCGGCAGCGTCTACACCGACCGTCCCAGCGCGTTCGAGGAGTTCGACGCGGCCGCGGCCAAACTGGTCGATGCCGCCCAAATTCCGCTGGCCCTGCGCTATTTCGGCGGCGCCGGCCTCAGCCACATGAAGAAGTACGGCACCACGCTGACCGCCTTCGCCAAGGTGCGGGCCAAGGCCAGCCGCCATGCCAAGAACAATCCGCTCGCGATCTTCCGCAAAGAAGTCACGGCGGACGACGTGATGAACGACCAGGTGATCTGGCCGGGCGTCATGACGCGCCTGATGGCCTGTCCGCCGACCTGCGGCGGTGCCGCCGCCGTGCTGGTGTCGGAGCGCTTCGCCGACAAGCACGGCATCGACAAGAGCGTGCGCATCAAGGCGCAGGCGATGACCACCGACACGCCGTCGACATTCGGGGCCGACGACATGATGCAGGTGGTCGGCTACGACATGGCGCGCGACGCGGCCAATCGCGTCTATGAAAGCGCCGGCATCGGCCCCAAGGATCTCGACGTCGTCGAGCTGCACGACTGCTTCGCGCAGAACGAGCTTATCACCTACGAGGCGCTCGGCCTGTGCGGCGTGGGCGAAGCCGCGAAGTTCATCGACGACGGCGACAATACCTATGGCGGCCGCATCGTGACCAATCCCTCCGGCGGCCTGTTGTCGAAGGGCCACCCGCTCGGCGCCACCGGCCTTGCTCAGTGCTACGAGCTGACGCGCCAGCTGCGCGGCACCGCCGGTCCGACCCAGGTCGACGGCGCCAAGGTCGCGCTGCAGCACAATCTCGGCCTCGGCGGCGCCTGCGTCGTCACGCTCTACCAGCGCCACTAAAGAGGACAGCATGGTCGATCAATCCGCCGTGGGGCACCGCTTCACGCCCGTCACCGCGCGCGTCGAGCCGGGACGGCTGCGCTATTTCCTCAACACGCTCGGTGAGAAGAATCCGGTCTACCGGGACGAGAAAGCGGCGCGCGCTGCCGGCTGCGCCGGCCTGCCCGTGCCGCCGACCTATCTGTTCTGCCTGGAAATGATGGATGCCGAGAACCCGTTCGAGATGCTGACAGCGCTCAACATCGACCTGGGACGCGTGCTGCACGGCGAACAGAGTTTCGTCTACCGGGCCCCGGTCGTGGTCGGCGACACCCTGACCTTCGAACCGCGCGTGGTCAGCGTCACCGACAAGAAAGGCGGCGCGATGACCCTGATCGTGATCGAGTGCAAGGTAACCAACCAGAACGGCGTTCATGTCGCAGATACTTCCCGCACCGTCGTCGTACGCAACCAGGTGGCATCATGAGCGCCGGATACAAGCCTGCGGTCGGCGACCGCATCGTCGACAAGACGTTCCCGCCGATCAGCCGCCATACGCTGGCGCTCTATTGCGGCGCGTCGGGCGATCACAACCCCATCCATGTCGATATCGACTTTGCCAAGCGCTCCGGCTTTCCCGACGTATTCACCCACGGCATGCTGGTCATGGGCTATCTCGGCCAGGCGCTTACGGACGCAGTGCCGCCGACCCGGCTGCGCGCCTTCTCGACGCGCTTTGTCGCCATCACCCAGCTCGGCGCCAGACTGACCTGCGAGGGCACCGTCACCGAATTGTTTACCGAAGCCGGCGAACGACGCGCGCGCCTTGCCCTCACCACCAAGGACGAGCGCGGCGAGGTCAAGCTCGAAGGCGGCGCCGTCATCGCTCTCTAGCCAACACTCACCTCAGGAAAACGCTCATGGCAAAACTGCAAGGCAAAGTCGCGCTCGTCACCGGCTCCGGCCGCGGCATCGGACGCTCGATCGCGCTCAAGCTGGCGCGCGAAGGCGCCAGGGTCGTCGTCAACGATCTCGATGCCGAACCGGGCAATGCAGTGGTCGACGAGATCAAGGCGCTCGGCACTGACGCGATCGCGGTCAACGGCAGCGTCTCGGAGGCGGGCTTCGCCGACCGCTTCATCGGCGCGGCGCTGGAGGAGTTCGGCGGGCTCGACATCATCGTCAACAACGCCGGCTACACCTGGGACTCCACTATCCAGAAGATGACGGACGAGCAGTTCCAGGCCATGCTCGACGTGCATCTCGTGGCTCCGTTCCGCATTTTGCGCGCGGCGGCCGAGCCGATCCGCGTGCTTGCCAAGAAGGAGGCCGAGGCCGGCCGCGAGGTGTTCCGCAAGGTGGTGAACATCTCCTCCATCGCCGGTCTCTACGGCAATGCCGGACAGGCGAGCTATTCCTCGGCGAAAGCCTCGCTCATCGGTCTGACGCGGACCCTGTGCAAGGAATGGGGACGCTACAAGGTGAACGTCAACTGCGTTGCCTTCGGCCTGATCAACACCCGTCTGACGCAGCCGATCGAGACGCAGCAGAAGACGATCGACGTCGCCGGCCGTGACATCAAGGTCGGGGTGCAGCCGCAGCTCCTGGATATGATGGCTCGGATGATCCCGCTCGGCCGGGGCGGCACGCCCGAGGAAGCGGCGGACGCGGTCTATCTGTTCTGCAGCCCGGAATCGAACTACATCAGTGGTCAGGTTGTCGTCGCCGGCGGCGGCCTCATCGTCTGATAGCGAGGGCTTCATGGAATACCGATCGTCGTGGATGACCGAGGAACTGGACACGTTTCGTGACCAGTTCAGGAAGTATCTGGCCAAGGACTTGGCGCCTCACGCCGAGAAGTGGCGCAGCCAGAAGATGGTGGACCGCTTCGCCTGGCGCGGGCTGGGCGAGATGGGCGCGCTTCTGCCCAGCGTGCCGGAGGCCTACGGCGGCTTGGGTGCGACCTTCGCCTATGATGCCGCGGTGCTGGAGGACATCGAAAGCACAGTGCCGGAAATGACCGCCGGCGTTTCGGTGCATAGCGGCATCGTCGCGCACTACCTGCTCAACTACGGCTCCGAGGAGCAGAAGAAGCGCTGGTTGCCAAAGATGGCGAGCGGGGAGTGGGTCGGCGCCATCGCCATGACCGAGCCGGGCACCGGCTCCGACCTGCAGAGCGTCAAGACCACGGCCAAGAAGCAGGGCAATTCCTACGTCATCAACGGCCAGAAGACATTCATCACCAATGGCCAGGCCGCCGACCTCGTCATCGTGGTCGCGCGCACCGGTTCCCCCGGTGCCAAGGGCATCTCGCTGATCGTGGTCGAGACTGCGGGGGCCGAGGGCTACCGGCGCGGGCGCAACCTCGACAAGATCGGCATGCACGCCTCCGATACCTCGGAATTGTTCTTCGACAACGTCGTTGTACCGCCGGAAAACCTGCTCGGAGCCGAGGAAGGCAACGGTTTCGCGCAGCTCATGCAGCAACTGCCGCAGGAGCGGCTTGCGCTCGCCGTCGGCGCGGTTGCCGCGATGGAGCGCGCGATCAAGATCACCGCCCAGTACACCAAGGAACGGCAGGCCTTCGGCAAGCCGCTGCTCGAATTCCAGAACACCGCGTTCAAGCTCGCCGAGCGCAAGACGGAAGCCATGATCGCGCGCGTATTCGTCGACTGGTGCGTCGAACGACTGATCGCCAAGGATCTCGACACCGTCACCGCGTCGATGGCGAAATGGTGGTGCTCGCAGAAACAGGTTGAGACCGCCGACGAATGCCTGCAGCTCCATGGCGGGTACGGCTACATGCAGGAATATCCGATTTCGCGCCTGTTCATCGACTCGCGCATCCAGAAGATCTACGGCGGCACCAACGAGATCATGAAGCTCCTGATCGCGCGCTCGCTGTAGGCGAGTCATTGCGAGCAGCGGCCGCGACGAAGCAAATCCGGACCGCTCCCGCGGCAACATCCTGGATTGCTTCGCGGAGCCTGTCATCGGGCCGCGCTTCGCGCGGACCCGTTGGCTCGCAAATGGCGACTCAAGCAGCATGTCAATTTTTATTTCAAGGCATCAAACGGTCTGCCCGAAAGGATGTAGCCGATATGACGTCGATCGCCTGAACCGCCGCCCGAATTGACGACTCGGCTTTTTGCTTGCACGGCGTGACATTGTTCCCGGAGCACGATCCGGAAGATCATGCCCATTCAAAAGCCTGGAAGGCGATGGCGATTGAGCCTGATCCTGTCGCGCTCCAGAGGTCGGGAGGGGCCCGTCGGATTGCGCCAGAGCAATCGCGACGAGGGAGGCGGTCATGAACTTTCGGCAGATGTCGGATGGAATCCAACTGCATCATCCGAGTCATCGTGGGTACGATCACGATAGCCAGGGCCCGACGTGGCTGAACTCCCCGCGCTATTCCGCGAGCGACACCGGCCACCACGGCGCCGGGTACGGAGAGGCGGGTTCCTTCGCAAGCCGTATCGCGGTTTTCGAGCCGCACGACGCGCCGGCAGGACGCATTGCCGGGCACGCCCACGACGGTCAGTCCAACGCGGCTCCCATCGATCAGCACGCCTCCGAAGCCGCTGCTGCCGGCCATGGTGGAAACGGCGCCGCTGGGGGCGGCGGAAACCTGTCCGTCCTCGGCTCCGGTTTCGATCTGGGCTGGCTCGACTCCGTCCTGATCCACGGCGCGGCCAATGAGGCCGGCAATGGCGGCTCCGGATATTTCTATGGAGGCATCATTCACGCCTCTCTTCTCGTCTACCAGCCGATCAACATCACGGTGGCGGCAGGATACGGCTCAAGCGCCCAGGCCCATCAGACGAACAATGTGAGCATCGATCAATCTGCCTTTCAGATGGCCGGCGTTGGAGGAAACGGCGGCAACGGAAACGCAGCACTGGGAGGCAACGTCGAAATCTCATCCTCCGGCTCGGGCGCAATCACGACCGGCGCCAATAGCGCCGGAAACGGCGGCAGCGGCTACTTCTCCGGAACACTGATCGATGCCCCCGTCGTGATCTATAAACCCGTCAACATTGCGGTCGCAGGCCCGGGCGGCACGGCCCACGCCAATCAATCGAACATCGTCGAGATCGATCAATCTGCAGTCCAGATTGCGGGCGTCGGCGGCAATGGCGGGAACGGCAACATCGCAATGGGCGGCAACGCATCCGCGCCGGCATCCGGATCAGCCAGTGGTGGAATCGACTCCGGCGGCAACCACACCGCCAACGGCGGAGACGGTTACTTCCATGGAGACCTCGTCCACACCTCTGTTGTCCTGTACAACCCGATCAACATCGCGGTCGCGGGATACAATTCCAGCACCTACGCCTTCCAGAACAACAACGTACATCTGGATCAGTACTCTTTCCAGATGACCGGCATCGGGGGCAATGGCGGCAACAGCAACGCCGCGGCGGGCGGCCACGCAAGCCTCGTCTCCGGCTTGTGGGGCGGCAGTGACGCCATCGCAACCGGGGCCAACAGCGCCGGCAATGGCGGCAACGGCTATTTCTCGGGCAGCCTCGTCGATTTCAGCATCGCGATCTATGCTCCGATCAATATTGCAATTGCGGGCCCCCATTCGATCGCCGAGGCGGATCAGATCAACAACGTGCAGTTCGACCAGGGCGCAGTCCAGATCGCCGGGCTCGGCGGCGACGGCGGCAATGGCAATCTTGCGCTGGGCGGCGATCTCGCCACGCATCTTCTGTCCGATCTTCACTTGATCGGATAACCGGAGCCCACCTCTCTCCAACAAGGGGAGTGAAATTGTCCCAGCTCGAGAATTATCGATTTCCAGTGCCTGGCTCGCCGGCGCTCGGCCACGCACGGGATCGCAAGCCCCATACAGTCTTTCGTGCGTACCCACCGAACCGGAGACATCCTATTTGACATCTATCTCCTTCACGCAAGCGTTGATCAGATTCGCCGAGCACATCCATTGATCGGGAATGGATGATGCACGACAGCAACCACAGGACGGAGGCTCAAATGCTATCGAAGGGATTGACCCACGTTTCCGACTCGATCGAATTCAAGTCCATCAACACCGGCGGTCAGACCGTAGGGAACGGCGGCGACGGCCATTTCTCAGGAGCCATCTACAACAAGCCGACGATCAAGTTCGATCCGTACAACAAGGCGGATGGTGCCGACGTGCACGTGAAGACCGGTGATCACGTCAGTCAGAAGGCATATTGGGACGCCGAGGCCAACGCCAAAGCCTCCTGGTATTCGAAGGCTCATGGCGGGAGCGCCAAGTCGAACGGAGATCAGAGCTCGGACAGCGGCCACAACACGTCCAAGGTGTACGCCGATACGACGGCCCATCAGACAAACTACCTCAAGGCGGACATGCACCAGGAGGTGGTAGCCGGGATCGGCGGCAATGGCGGAAGCGGCAATGCCGTGTGGGGTGGAGACGTGAACTTCCATCTCGACACCTTCTGACCGGCCACTCGAGCGACTGGCAGGACCGGCGGCACGTGCCGCCGGTCCTGGACCCCCCGCCCATGACCCGTCGCCAGGTCGGATCGGCGGAAGCCAAGAAAGCAAAGACCTCTAATCCCCGGCGTTGACGGCGATGCTGATGATGCGCCTCTGGTTGCAATTCGTACCGCCGCCCCAGACCCCGCTGCACGCGGCGCTCTGGGCCTGCGCAGGCTCGCTCGGACTCGTGTTCGCCTACAGCTGCAGCTACAACCTGCTCCTCTTCGCACCTTCCATCTACCTGCTTCAAATTTATGATCGTGTACTGTCGAGCCGGAGCGGCGACACGCTTCTGATGCTCACTTTGATTGTTGCGTTTACAGTCGTGGTCGGCGGCGTGCTCGATGCCCTGCGGCGCGCCGTGTTGAGCCGGGTCGGCGCCTGGCTCGAAGACCGACTTCGTCCCTCCGTGATCTCGGCCTGCCTCGATTACGCCTTCCGCAGCGATCCAGCGCGAGCAACGGAGGCCTATCGGGATCTCACCGTCGTGCGTCAGTTCATCGAATCCAGCGCATGCCCGATGCTGTTCGACGCACTCTGGGCGCCGTTGTTTCTCAGCGTCCTTTTCCTCGTGCATCCCTTGCTCGGCCTGATCGGGGCATGCAGCGTGCTGCTCCTGTTCGGCCTCACCGTTGCCGGCGATCTCCTCACCGAAGACACGCTGGCGAAGTCCGGCTCGGCGCTGTCGAGAAGTTACGGCCGGCTCGCGGCGGCGGTCGGCAATGTTCACCTGATCCGCAGCATGGGGATGCTCGACGGCGCGGCGCGCCTGATCTACCAGGATGCGCAGGACGCGCGAAACGAGCATGAGCTGGCCCAGCGACGCCACGAGCTCATCATGCTGCTCGCCAAACCGATACGCGCGCTGGCGCAGGTCCTGATCATGGGCGCGGCGGCGTGGCTCGTCCTCGACTACGGCAAGAGCCCCGCCATCATCTTCGTGGCGATGCTGATGTTCGGCCGCGCGCTCGCGCCGGTCGAAGGCGCCATTGCAGGATGGAAATCGCTCACGACGGCCCTGAGCGCCTGCCGCAGGCTTGGCGACGTGCTTGCCGTCCTCCCAGCTTCCGCGGAGGAGACCGACGCTCCGTCGCAACAAGCGCGGGCCGGTCTTATCGTCGACAATGTCGGCGTCAGACTGCCGGGCCCCGGCCCTTTCCTGCTGAAAGGCGTCTCGTTCAGCCTCGCGCCCGGCGAATGTCTCGGCATCGTCGGCCCGTCAGGCGCCGGCAAATCGATGCTCGGCCAGATCATTGCCGGAATCTCGGTGCCGACGCACGGCCGCGTGCTGCTGGATAACGTCGACATTTCCCTGCTGCGCGAGCGCCGCGGCTGTCGCAAGCTCGGATACCTGCCCCAGGATATCAATCTGGTCGGGGAAACGATCCGGGACATCATCGCACGGCTGGACCATGCCGATCCGCAGAAGATCGTGGAGGCGGCAAAGCTCGCCGGAATCCACGACAGCATCGTGCAGCTGCCCCAGGCTTACGACACCGCCGTTTCCAACCCGGGCCTCGTCTTTTCGCGCGGATATCGGCAGCGCCTCGGGCTTGCGCGGGCCTTCTTCGGCGATCCGCACCTCGTCGTCCTCGACGAGCCGAACGCCAGCCTCGACTTCGTGGGCGAGCGCGTCCTGCTGGACGCCATCGAGCAGATGAAGATCGCCAACGTTGCGGTAGTCGTCATCACCCACCGAATGGGCATTCTGGCGGCCACGACCAAGCTTGCCATCATGCAGGGCGGCACCGTCGTCGCATTCGGCGACAGCGAGGAGATGTTCGACAGGTATTTGAGCCGGCCGCAGGTTGCCTCGCAGAATGCGGCAGCGAACGCGGCACTGGAGCCCGTCGTCCCATGAACTGGAATTCGCAAGCGGCGAAGACGCCCTCGCCCGCTCTCCCGCCGGAGCGACGGTTCGGAGTCGCGATTACCGAAATCGACGAATTCGGGCCGATCGAGTTTCCATGGTGTTCGGCGCCGACACCGGCTTCACCTCGCCCGAGGCTGCGCGGCGTCACCCTGACCGGCAATCTTCTCGTCGTCTGCTTTGTGCTGGGCCTGGGAATATGGTCAGCCTTTGCGCCGCTCGAGAGCGCCGCGGTCGCTTCCGGCGTCGTGGAATCGGAGTCGAGCCGGAAGACGATCCAGCACCTGGAGGGCGGCATCATCAAGCGGATCCTGGTCGCCGACGGAGACATCGTGCACACCGGACAGACGCTCATCGCGCTTGATGACACAAGAGCCCGCGCCGAGGTGCAGAGCCTTCAGGCGCAATTCTGGGACGCGATGGCGCGCGAGGCACGGCTTCATGCCGAGCAGCAGGGACAGGAGCAGGTGACGTTTCCGGCCGGGCTCGATGCGGCGGGGCCTGAGCATACAGCGGCCGCAGCCGTAGTCATGGCCCAGCAGAACATCTTTGAAACGCGCCGGCAGGTTTTCCAATCCCAGGCCGCCGTCATCCGGGAAAGGAAGCTCCAGGTCGTGAAGGAAATCGAGGGGCTCAAGGCGCAGGAGGACGCGGTCGCGCAGCGGGCCGATATCGTTCGCGAGGAACTGGAAATGGTGACCACCCTCGTCAACAAGGGCCTCGAGCGGCGGCCGCGCCTTCTGAACCTTCAACGGGAACTGGCCGATGTCGAGGGACGCCGCGGCGAAATCGCCGCGCAGATTTCGCGCGCCAAGCAGGTCATCAACGAGTCGCAGGCGACGCTGCTCAAGCTCGAAAGCGACCGCCAGAACGAGGTCGCGCAGTCGCTGCGCGAGGCGCAGAACCAGGTGTTTCAGCTGCGCGAGCGATTGGTGGCTGCGCAGGATCAGCTGTCCCGGACACAGGTCAAGGCGCCCGAGGACGGCGTTATAACCGATCTGAAGGTTCATACGCGGGGCGGAGTGATCGGGGCCGGTGTCCCGCTCATGGACCTGGTGCCCAGGCAGGATCGCCTGATCGTGACGGCGCGCCTCAGGCCCGAGGACATAGACGTGGTGCATCCCGGACTGAAAGCCGACGTGCATCTCGTGCCGTACAATCAGCGCCGCGTACCTAACCTGAAGGGAACCGTGATGCACGTATCCGCCGACCGGCTCATCGACAAGCGCAACGACCAGCCGTACTACGCGACCAGGATCCGTGTTCAGGATTCCCGAATCGTCGAGGACGGCATCCAGATCATTCCGGGAATGCCGGCCCAGGTGTTCATCACGACCGGACGCGGCACCGTCGCGCTCTACGCCCTGCGGCCGGTGCTCGACAGCTTCAACGGCGCGTTCCGGGAGGATTGAGCGCGCCACCGCAATGCGGTCCTGCTCGACGAAGAAGAGGTGGGCGCCTCATTCCGCGGCCCGGTCCTGGCCCGACAGCCGGCCGCTCCAGCGCAGAACCGCCTCGGTGCGATTGCGGGCGGCGCATTTCCGCATGATATGCTGGATGTGCATCTTTACCGTGTTTTCCGAAAGATTGAGTTTGGCGGCGATCAGCTTGTTGGGAAGACCGAGTTCCAGCTCCGCGAGCACGTGCTGCTCGCGCGGCGTGAACTCGATTGCATCCATCTCTGCGTTGTCCTTTGCGAGGCCGGGAGGCAGGTATTTCGTCGACAACCTGCGGGGCTGGGCCGGTTCGGGGGGGAGGGCCCTGCCGCGTCCGACCATCGGAAGCGGCCGATAGACCCCGCCCGCGAGAACAAGACGCAAGCCGGCCACGGCGACCTCGACCGGGAGCGAGGTCGGGAAGAAGCCGCGCACCCCCCGGTGCATCGCTGCCAGCGCGGTTGCCTCGTCGTCGCGATTTGACAGCAGCGCGATGGCGGCACCGGGGCAGCAATGCAATAGGAGTGCGAAGTCGCCCTCGACCGAGGGGTCGGCGATCGACTTGTCACCAATGCTCAGCGCCACCAGCCGAACATCGCGTTCCGACGCGCAACCCAGATTGTCAGTCGTGGCCATTTCGATGACGTCGAACCCGATCAGTTCGCGCCTCAGGATGCTCAGAAAGCAGGTGCGAGTCAGGGTGAGCGGCTCGATGATGACCAGGACCGGCGACCGTAGCGATCCATCGGTCCGTTCTGCGGAGTTGACTAGGTCGTCCATGATATCCCCAAAATCCAAGGAACTGCTGACCCACCCCCGCCAATTCGCATCCCCACTGACTACAAACCGCGTCGGGAAACATGGTCCTCGCCACATCGTCGACGCTTCATCGCAGGCGGAAATTCTTTCCGCGCCATTTCTCATGAGAGCACGATCCGATTCGATCGGGGCGCGGCCCCGCTCCGCCTTTGATCGAGCCTGATCGTCTTTCGAGCCGGTATTCCGCTTCCCGGCGCCGTACTCTAGTTGCAGATGTTCCGATACGCGATTGCCGCCGCTGATTCTGGCTTGCCATCGACGACGTATGCATCATCCTCCTTGACGAGATAAAGAAACGGCCTCTCTCCGGTATCCTCGCCCGACGCATTCCTTCCCCTGACGCGGCCGCAGATGGTGTCCACGGGCCGTCCGAGTGTATTTCTTCTGATAGCGCGCTTCATGTCGCCGAACTCCGCCGACGCTGGATCTTCCATCTTCGCTGCGACCGAAATCCTGGCCTTTTCGAGCACGGCGTTTGGGGTCTCAAGGGGCCGATCAGACGGCGAAACGCTGATCCTGGTCGGCGGCCGCTCGTTGCCAGCAACGCGATCGGCCCGCCTGGCCGGCTTGCTGGAGATTCGTTTTCGGGATTTCGCTGCCGCTGCGGACTTCGCTTTCGATGGCGCGGGCTTGAAGGAGAGTGTCGTCGTCCGCGGCGCGATCGGCTGGCCGGCCGCGATGGTGTCGGAACAGCCCGGCGACGTGCATGGCTGGAAGTTCGCCTGCGACGGGGCAAACCAGCCATAGCCGATCAGGATTCCGGCGAGCACGCCAACGAAGAGCAGTCCCATGCGATTATTCCCCTCCCCGTGGGGACAGAGTTCCTCCGCACGCATTTCTTGCTGCGACTTGCTGTTCTGCTGATGGTGGTATCTGTGCGCAAAAGCGTTAAACGCAGCTTAAGCACGCACCTTCCGAAGGAGAGTTCCACAGCTCACAAGCGCGAGGCGCGCCCTGCGATCATCTTGCGCCCCGCTGCGTCCGCTGCATTTCAACCGGCGTTTGGCGACGACGCGCGATACGTCCCTCTCGCCGGGCGGGACGGAGCGAAGCGTATCGATCTTCATTGCGGTGAACGCGGTATGTCCTTGTCGGCCGGGCTTGACCGGTGTGGAGGTGATTTGCCCCCGGCAAATCAGGTACGGGCGTGCAACCGGGACGCCTGACGCCGAAACCAGTGGAACTGATCCGCGTCGGCGGGGGTCTCGATCATTTTGTCGCAGAATTCGACCTTCCCTGGAGCGGGCTCAAGGTTCTCGTGAGAATCCTGTTGATAGGGACACCCACCTGCCGGGGGCCCCATTGGGCGGCGCGCCGGAATGATCCAGCTATCGTTGATCGTCATTGCGCCGTAAGAAGAACTCGTGACCTCAACGATCAACATCAACGCCTACAGCGACGCGCTCGTGGTCCTCGGCACCGCGGGAATCGTTGTCCCGATTGTGCGCCGCTGGGGCATGAACCCCATCCTTGGGTATCTCGGGGCAGGCGCCATCCTTGGCCCTCTCGGCCTCGGTTCCTTCATCCAGACATTTCCGTTCCTCTACTGGTTCACGGTCGTGGACGCGCAGAACGTTTCGGGAATCGCCCAGCTGGGAGTGGTCTTCCTGCTGTTCCTGATCGGGCTCGAACTGTCGTTCAACCGGCTCGTCACCATGCGCCGCCTGATTTTCGGACTGGGCGGCCTGCAGGTGCTGGCGATGTCGACACTGATCGCCGGCGCAGCGACGCTGACGGGTCAAAGCGCGGAGAGCGGAGTGATTCTCGGCGCCAGCCTTTCGCTGTCTTCGACGGCGATCGTACTTGAACTCCTGTCGAAGCAGGGACGTCTTGCCACTACCGTCGGCCGCGTCAGTTTTTCCGTACTTCTCGCCCAGGACCTCGCCGTTGTTCCCATCCTGGTCTTTGTCTCGGTGCTCGGCGTCGAGCGTGACGGCTCGGTCGTCAACCATCTTCTTGTTGCCTTCCTTCAGGCTTCAGCGGCAGTCGTATCGCTCATTCTCATCGGCCGGCTGCTCCTGCGCCCTCTTTTCCGGCTCGTTGCAGGCACGCACTCGACCGAGTTGTTCGTTGCCGCAACATTGTTCGTCATCGTAGGAGCCGGTATCGCCGCCCACCAGGCGGGTATGTCGATGGCACTGGGAGCATTTGTCGCCGGGCTGATGCTTGCCGAGACGGAATATGGCAAGGCCATCGAGGCTACCGTCGCCCCATTCAAGGACCTCCTGCTCGGCATCTTCTTCTTCACGATCGGGATGGCGATCGATTTTCGCGAGTTCGTGCGCGAACCCGGCTGGCTCCTGGCCGCCGTCGTCTGTCTTCTCGCAAGCAAGATACTCGTCGTCGCAGCTTTGGGCCGACTGTTCCGGCTTTCCTGGCCCGCAGCCATCGAGAGCGGAATGCTTCTGGCTCCCGGCAGCGAATTCGCGTTCGTCAGCATCGGCATGGCAGCGGCCTTGGGGCTGATCGCGCCAGGCGTGTCCAGTTTTGCGGTCGCCGTTACCGCCGTGACCATGACATTGACACCATTACTGGCGATGCTCGGCAGGCGGGCGGCATCGAGACTGCGGGTCAAGGACGCCATCGAACCCGAGCTGACGGTTCGACCACGCGCAGATCAGCGCCAGGCTATCGTGGTCGGCTATGGCCGTGTCGGAAAGGTGGTGTGTTCGCTGCTTTCACGGCACGGCCTGAAATACATCGCGGTCGACCATGACGCCGACGCCGTGACGCGGGACCGCCGCGACGGCCACATAGTCTATTACGGCGACGCGACCGAGCCGGGCTTCCTCGAAGCCTGCGGACTGCTGCACGCAACTGGAGTGATCATTACGATTCATTCTCGCGATGGGATCGACAAGGTCGTCGGCCGCGTTCGCTCGGTCCGGCCCGATGTCCTGATCGTTTCACGTGCACGGGATGCGGAGCATGCCAGTCACCTGTATGCGATCGGGGCGACGGACGCGGTGCCTGAGACCATTGAGGCGAGCTTGCAGCTTTCGGAGGCAGCACTGGTTGGCTTGGGAATCGCGGCCGGGCCCGCGATCGCGTCCATCCATGAAGAGCGCGACGCCATGCGCCAGGCGTTGCGGCAGGCAGCCGTCAAGGCAGGACGCGAAAACACTCGTTCCATCAGGTCCAGTGAAAGCCCTGCCCCATAGACGTCTCGATCTTGCCGGTCCGCCGTAACCTGGTGACCGATACCCGCGTTTGGTTGACGACGAGAAAATCACCGCCAGGGCAAAATCGCGCGCACTGTAACTTTGGTTACAGAACTTCGCCTTCACGAATCCTAAGCCTCCCGCCGCACCCAGACAGGTTGCGAAGGAGACTGACCATGAAGCCGATGCGCTTTTTCATCGATACCCACGATACCGCCAGCAAGACCTTCCCCGCCGGGCTTGCGCCCGCCGATCTCGAGGGCTTCATCGTCAAGTACGAAGAAGCCTGCCGCGCCGAGGACGTGGTGCTGCTGCGCGTGCATGCCGGCCTGGAGGCGGGGCGCGCCTTCTGCTTCACCATGGCGCCGGATGCCGATGCCGTACGCCGGGCCCATGAGCGGGTCGGACTGCCTTTCGAGGAGATCACGGAAGTGATGACCGCGACGCCCGGCGACACCTTCTTCCGCCGCGCAGCTTGACGAGGGAGGCCGCCATGGAATTCGACCTCGGACTACTCCTGACCGTCGTCGGACTTTCGATCCTTGGCGGCTTCACCTTTCTCTTCGTTCTGGTCGGGCGCGATCTCGCGCCCGCGGTCAGCCTTGCCGGCCCCCGCCGCTGGCTGATCGTCGTCGGGCTTGGCTTCGGGGTCATCGCCCTGTCGATCAAGGTGGTGGCCATCATGCTGCTGTCCCGCATGTCGCTGCACCCGGAGATGGCGAGCCTTGCGCCGCCGGAGGAGACTGCCGAAATTCTCCCCGTACGTTTCGAAGCGCTTCCGCGTCCTGCTCCGTTGTGGAAGGCGCTCCCCGAACTCGCTCCGGCGCCGGCGGACAATCCCACCACCCCGGCGAAGGTGGCGCTGGGGCGCGCGCTGTTCTTCGAAACGGCGCTTTCACTCGACGGCACGATGTCCTGCGCGTCGTGCCACGACCTTGCGCGCGGCGGCGCGGATGCAAAGCCTCTTTCACCCGGCGTCGGCGGCTCGATCGGCGCGCGCAATGCACCGAGCGTCTACAATGCAGCCTTCCAGAAACGCCTGTTCTGGGATGGACGCGCGCGAAGCCTCGAGGAACAGGCGACAGGTCCCATCCTCAACCCGGTCGAGATGGCGATGCCGGACGCGAAATCCGTCGAGGGGCGGCTGCGCGACATCCCCGCCTATGCGGAGCGTTTCGCGCTGGCCTTCGGTGAAGGCACGATTTCGATCGAGCGTGTTGCCGAAGCCATTGCGGCATTCGAGCGCACCCTGATCACGCCCGACAGCGCCTACGACCGCTTTGTGCGCGGAGACATGAACGCGCTGAATTCGCGCCAGCTGCGCGGGATGACTCTGTTCCAGGAAATCGGCTGCATTCAGTGCCATTCGGGCCCGAACCTTTCCGGCGCCAGCCTGTTTGCAGCAGACGAGAATGGATTGCGCATCTTCCCGGCGGTCGAGAACGACACGCTCTCGCACTATCCCTTGCGCGAGGACAAGGGAGCGGCGGCAGCCGGTTCGGAGCGCGCGATCTGGCGTATTCCCTCCTTGCGCAATGTCGCGTTGACGGGGCCCTATTTCCACAACGGCTCGGTGGCGACGCTGCGCGAGGCCGTTCGCATCATGGCCGCGAGCCAGCGCAACGTGCTGCTGGCCGAGGACCACCTTGCCGGCCGTACCATTGTGTGGCAGCCGGACGACGCGCGTCTTTCCGTCACCGATCGTGCCGTCCTGACAGAGAACGACATCGCGGATATCATCGCCTTTCTCGAGTCGCTGACCAGCGACAGCCTCAAGCGCGCTACGGCCGGCCCCTGATCAGAGTCTTTCCATGCCCCGCAACGAACTTCCGATCGTCACAAGGCTTTCACCGGAAGGCCGCGCCCGTTTCGATCGTGCGGCGAAAGCGCATTGTTTTCCCGCGGGCCAGGTTGCGATCGTCAAGGGCGAGGCGATCACCGGAGCCTATATCGTCGAGACGGGACGGCTCCGCGTATTCTCGCTGAGCAAGGAAGGGTGCGAAGCAACGCTTTATACGATCGCGCCGGGAGAGACTTGCGTGCTGGCCATCAACAGCCTGTTCAGCGCCGTGCCTTATCCGGGCCATGTCGTCGCCGAGGAAACAACGCGCATTCTCTATGTGCCCGGCGAGACCTGGCGCGCGCTGTTCCGCACCGAGTCGGAAATCCAGAACCTGACGCTGAAAGCGCTATCGGTCGCGGTGATGCGGCTGATGCACGAACTTGAAAGCCTGCATGGCAGGTCGGTGCGCAACCGCCTTGCCGACCTTCTCATCGCACGGCGGGCGGCAGACGGATCGGTGCGGATGACACAGGCCAAAATCGCCGCCGAGCTCGGCACGGCAAGGGAAGTGGTCGCCCGGTGCCTCGTCGACTGGAGCCAGCGTGGGATCGTCGAGTGCCACCGCGGCCTGATCAGGATCATCGACCCAGCGTACTTCTCGAGCAACGCCTCGCTGTGCGAGCCGACCGCGATGATGCCGGCGCTGGACTGAGCTCGCCCGATCGAGGGCAAGACCATTTTCCGTACAGGTCGGCATCAGCCAGCCGGCACCAGCGTTGTTGCTTGTTCGTCCCGGAGCGCAAGCAAGGCGCGGCGCTCCTCCTCGATCTCGTGGCAGGTCCGAAAACCGAGCCGTCGCAGCACCGGCACCGGGGGGCACCAGCCCTGGATCGCATGCTGGAACAGGAACGCAGTGACCAGCGCCGGCAGTGCCAGCCAGCGCCGGCTATGCCCGGCCGTGAGCGCCACGCCGACAAATCCGAGCACGGCGGCGTTGGCTTCGATCGCCCGCTCGATGTCCCACTCCCGGTCGAGCTCGCCAAGCCGCGCGGGAATCTGGTTCCTGTGCTTCCCGAAATGGGCAATGCTCGCCGCAGTCGCCCGACGGATCCTTCGGTTGACCTCCTCGGCGGTGTTCTGCGGTACCCGATCAATCGTGCTGGTCATGGGCGGCTCCTCTCGACGGCGTGCGCGCGGCTGACCATCCATCAAACCTGCAAATCGCGCATCGTTCCTCGCAGAAGGCGGACCCGCCTCCCCCACCAGCGCGGGATCGAGCTCCCCTCCCACGCGGAAAACAGGCCTTCCTACTCGGGCGGCGCCCTTTCTTCTCCGGCATAGGGATCTTCGGCGAGGCGCGGATCGAGTTCGAGCCACATCGCGTTCAGGATCGCGAACGCACAGGCAAGTCCAAGACCGAGGACCCAGGCGAAGTACCACATGGCGCTTGCGCTCCCTAATACGCCTGTCGGTTGGTTTCGAACAGTTGCGGGCTGACCTTGCCGTACATCACCTTGTAGACCCACGCGGTATAGGCCAGCACGATCGGCAGGAAGATCACCACCGCGATCAGCATGATGAACAGCGTCAAATGGCTCGACGAGGAATCCCACACGGTCAGGCTGGCGTTCGGATCGGACGAGGACGGCAGGATGAACGGAAACATCGCAAGCCCCGGCGTCGCGATAATGCCGAGCAGTCCGAGGGAACTGGCGATGAAGGCGGTGCCGGGACGGCGGCGTGACAACATCCACGCGGCAATCAGCGGCGCGGCAATCCCCAGGACGGGCGCAACGATGGTCCAGGGCTCGCTGCGGTAATTGCCGATCCAGGCGCCGGTCGACATCTCAACCGTCTTGCGCAGCGGATTGGAAGGGCCCGCGTGATCGAGCGGGCCACTGACGGTGTAACCCATGACGAAAAAGTAGACGCAGACGCCGCCGATCAGGAACAGCACGGCTGTGAGAATGCTGGCGCCGATACCCGCAAGCCGCGCGCGCTCCCACAGCAGCCCCGTCGTCTTCATCGCGACGTAAATCGCCCCATGGGCTGTCAGCATCGCGACGCTGACGATCCCACACAACAGCGCGAAGGGATTGAGCAGCGCGAAGAAGCCTCCGGTGTAGAAGGCGCGCAGCTCATCGTCGAAGTGAAACGGCACGCCCAGCAAGAGGTTGCCGAACGCCACGCCGAAGATCAGCGCGGGCACGAAGCCGCCGACGAACAGCGCCCAATCCCAGATTTCACGCCAGAGCGGATTGTCGATCTTGCCGCGGAACTTGAAGGCGACCGGGCGCAGGATCAACGCCAGCAGCACCAGGAACATCGCCAGATAAAAGCCGGAGAACGAGGTGGCATAGAGCGGCGGCCATGCCGCAAAGGATGCGCCGCCACCGAGGATGAACCAAACCTGGTTGCCCTCCCATACCGGGCCGACCGAATTGATCAGCAGCCGTCGCTCGGTATTGGTCCTGCCGATGAACGGCAGCAGGATCGCGGTGCCGAGATCGAAGCCATCGAAGATCGCGAAGCCGATCAGGAGGATCCCGAGCAGCGCCCACCAGATCAGCCGCAACACTTCATAGTCGAGCGGTATCGACATGAGTTCACTCCGTCAATGTCGGGCTGGGGTGCAGCGACACGCGATCGACCAGAATGCCGCCGGGCGGCGCCTGACGCGCGGCGAGGTCAGGCACCTCCCAGGTTTCGGTTGGCCCGATGCGGATGTATTTGACCATCAGGAAGAGATCGACCACGAGCAGCGCGGTGTAGAACACGACGAAACCGATCAGGCTCAGCCAAACGCTGCTGGCGGGAATCGGCGAGGCGGCAAGAAAGGTCGGCAGGATGCCTTCGATGATCCAGGGCTGGCGACCGTATTCGGCGACGATCCAACCGACTTCCGCGGCGATCCAGGGCAGCGGCAGCGAGAAGAAGGCCACCCACAGCAACCAGCGCCGGCGATCGAGTTCGCGCCGGGCCGCGACGAAGAACATGACCGCAAACAGCGCGATGAAATAGAACCCGAGGCCCACCATGATCCGGAACGACCAGAACAGGACCGGCACGTTGGGCACGGTGTCCCACGCGGCCTGCTCGATCTGCTGTTCGGTCGCTTTGGTGGGATCGGCGACGTAGCGGCGCAGCAGCATCGCATAGCCGAGATCACCCTGCCCCTCCTCGACGATGCGCCTCGCCGCACCGTCCTTCGGATCTGCCCTCAGCCGCTGCACCGCGGCGTAGACCTCGATGCCACGATGAATGCGCTGCTTGGCCTCACCTACGAGGTCGAATATCCCCGGCACGACCGTGTTGATCGATCGCGTTGCGATCAGGCCGAGCACCCAGGGGATGTGGATCGCGTAGCGGGTTTCCCGGCTTTGCTGGCTGGGCAGCCCGAAGATGGTCAGCCCCGCGGGCGCGGGCTCGCTGTGCCAGAGACCTTCCATGGCCGCGAGCTTGGTCTTCTGGTTCTGGGTGGTAGTGTAGCCGCTTTCGTCGCCGAGCACGACGACAGACAACGCGGACGCCAGACCGAACGAAGCAGCAACCGTCATCGAGCGCCTCGCAAGCTCGATGTGCCGACCATGGAGAAGATACCAGGCGGACACCGCCAGCACGAACATCGAGCCGGTGACGTAGCCGGCGCTCACCGTGTGCACGAACTTCGATTGCGCGACTGGATTGAAGATCACGGCAAAGAAGTCGGTGACTTCCATGCGCATCGTGTCCGGATTGAAGCGACTGCCGACCGGATGCTGCATCCAGGCGTTGGCGATCAGGATCCACAGCGCGGAGAAGTTCGATCCGATGGCGACGCACCAGGTCACCGCGAGATGACCGGGCTTGCTGAGGCGGTCCCAGCCGAAGAAGAACAGGCCGATGAACGTGGCCTCGAGGAAGAACGCCATCAATCCTTCGATGGCGAGCGGCGCGCCGAACACGTCGCCGACATAATGGGAAAAATACGACCAGTTGGTGCCGAACTGGAATTCCATGGTGATGCCGGTGGCAACGCCCATGGCAAAGTTGATGCCGAACAGGATGCCCCAGAACATGGTCATGTCGCGCCAGATCCGGCGACCCGTCATCACGTAGACGCTCTCCATGATGGCGAGGATGACCGAGAGCCCGAGCGTCAGTGGCACGAACAGGAAATGATAGAGCGCCGTCAGCGCAAACTGCAGCCGCGACAGATCGACCACATCAAGATCACTCATCCGGATGCGCCTTTGTGCGAGCCAGGCGAAAGGAACAGGTGATCGCCCGGTGGGGATGCGGGAGGGGCTCCCGTGAAGAACAGCAGGTAAATCAACACAAGCGCGGCTGATTTCGCGGCAAGCACAATCGCGATTTCACGCCAGTAGGCTCGTGGCGCGCCGGCCGGACCCTCGGGTGCCATCAGCTTCTTCCATGGAGTTCCAACCCGAACGCCGTAATAGAGAGAAGGTTCCACCGGAACCATCGGCGGCTTTCGGGCAATGACCAGTCGCTCGATCTCGACCGTCGGCAAGCAGCCAATCGACTACGTAAACATCCGTAGTTTCACCGGCCCGGAACCGTCGTCATATCTTGGACATGGGCCGCCACATCGTATTCAAATGCCCGCAGACCGGCATGAACGTGCAACACTGGTTCGAGTCCGCCGATGCGTCCGAGACCAGTCACACGCATGTCTCCGTGCCGTGCCCGGCCTGCACAAAGTTGCACCTCATCAACAGGTCGACCGGTACTCTGCTCGGTGAGAAGAACCGATAAGCCGGCGCTCCCTGTTTCTTCTCAAGACCTTACCTGACCGGTGACGTCCTCAACGTGATGCAGCAGAAACACCAGGTGGCCCTCATTGTCATGGATCGGCGTATTGATCGGCTGCCAGTGGCGCTCGATAAACCTGCCGCTTGGATCCCGGATGTCGTAGCGCTGAACGGCCATGGCGTGCGGCTGGCCGGTCGTCGCGACGGTCTTTAGCGAGGCGTACAGGTTGCTTACGCCGTCGGCGAGCGGGTCATCCGGATTGTCCGGAAATATCTCGAACAGCGACTTCCCAACGACGTCGTCGCGGCTGATGAACGTCGCTGCGGCATAGACATCGTTGATGTCGACGATCTGCAGGCCCGGCCCTGGATCCAGCAGCATGTAGGGATGGGGAGAATGGTCGAACTCGGATCGAAGCTGCTGACGTATCGTCGATGGATCGACAAGCTGGCGGCGGCGATGATCGAACGGCAGGGCATCCGCTCCGGACACGCTCGAACCCAACATCGCGAGCTCGCGCTTGGCGGACGCCAGCAGCGAGTGAAGCGTCCGCTGGACGGTCGCGTCTGTAGCCTCGCCCAACAGTTTCTGGAAATGGGCGATGTTCTGCTCGCAAATGAACTGCTTCATGCCGCTCTAGGTGTGGAGCCTCAGGAGGTTGTTCCCGGCCAGACCGAGTCTGCTGATCGGTGGCTTTGATCCGATACTGCCATGAGGGCGATGCCAGTTGTAGCGGTGAAGCCATCTTGGCAGCTCGGTGGCGCGTTGCTCGGAGGTCTCGTAAGCGCAGGCATAGGCCCATTCTCGTAGGCTTGTTTGGATGAAGCGCTCGGCCTTGCCGTTGGTCTTGGGCGTGTAAGGCTTGGTCCGGATGTGTTTGAGACTGAGCTCCTTACAGGCTTTGGCAAAAGCCCTGGATCGATAGCAGGAGCCGTTGTCGGTCATGACGCGCTGGATTGTCAGGCCCAGGCTCGCATAGTAGGCGACCGCCGCCTTGAGGAACGCCACGGCGCTCTCCTTGCGTTCATCCTTCATGATCTTGCTGAAGGCAACGCGAGAGGCATCGTCGATGCAAACGTGGACGAACTCCCACCCCGCCTCACGAGAGCGGTTCTGTTCAGAGCGGACACCTGTGATGCGGTGACCGATGCGATTGAATTTGCCGAGCTTTTTGATGTCGATGTGGATCAACTCGCCGGGATGCTCACGCTCATATCGGCGCACTGGTTCAGCCGGCTCTAACGCCGAGAGCCTGTTGAGGCCGAGCCGCCGCAGGACCCGGCTCACAGTCGCCGCCGACACCCCAACCTCAGCGGCGATCTGCTTGCCCGTGTGGCGCTGTCGGCGCAATGCCTCGACGGCGGCGCATGTGGCCGCTGGGGTTTGGCTCGGCAATGAATGGGGCCGTGAGGAACAATCCCGCAATCCATCCACGCCTTCGGCGCGGAAACGGTTGACCCACTTGGCGACCGTCTTTGGCGTGACGTTGAACTGGCGCGCCGCGGCTGCCTTGCTCAGCCCTCCTTCAACAACACTGAGCGCCATCGCCTCTCGACCTTTCGGGGTCAGAGGAGCATTCTTGTGGACGTCCATTCGGTTCTCCGCGAATCGCTGGTGTTTGGCGACTTCAGAGTTCCCGGTCAGGGCCGAATGGACAACCTCCTGAAAGTTCACA
>NZ_JACRAW010000100.1 GCF_016213215.1 Bradyrhizobium sp.
CCTCATCGACCACGATCTCGACGCCAGCGTGCTGCGCTTCATGCTGAACGGCGTCAGCCATGTCGCCGTCCTCGGGCAGCATCCGCTCACCCCACAGGAGACGGTCCTGATCAGTCTAGCGTTCGGCGACGGTGGAGAGCCAACGGACGTGCCGACCGACATCGTCGCTCGCTTGCAGGAGCGCCGGCGCCAGATGACACACCTCGGCTTTGATTACGTCGAACGACGAAGCGAGACGAGACCACCAGATGCATGACGGAACGACGGTACCATGAACCAACGCTGCATCCCGACACGCGAGAGCTCCTCGATGAGATCGAGCGATGCACCGGCGTGCCGGTCGAATTACGAGCCGATCCTTCCGTTCGTGGTCATGGCCGAGCTGTGTACCGGGCGAGCGATCCGGACACGAGCCGCCAGCTGATCCTCTACGATCCCAGGTTCGAACGCTTCCTCGATCACCTCGTCGCCCATGAGTGCGGACACATCGCACGCTTCGCGTGCGCATCCCCTGCGGACTGCGTCGTGCCGGTGCTGACGCGCGTCCACCGACGCGATCTCGCACGCCAACTGCTCCCCGAAATTGAGCGCCTGATCGAGGCCGGCCTGCCCGAGGGCGCCGTCGCCGCGGTACTGCCGATCTGGCTTGGCGGGACCGTCGCCCAGCTCCAGAACACGCCGGCCGACATCCACATCGAGCGCTGGCTCCATCGGACAGCGCCGGGGCTGCGCGGGATTCAAGAACGCTCGATCGCCGACATGGCTCTCGAGTATCACCAGGTGCTCAGGCCTGATGTCCAGGCATGTACTCCACGGCAGTTGTGGAACGCGTCGAACGCCATGAACTACGCCTACCTGAACGCGATGTCGGAGCTGCTTCAGCGTCCCGAGTTTATCCGCCCATATCGCGGGACCGAGGCCGAGAGGACGGGTCGCGTCCTGCTCAGCGCCCTCGATGCTGTGGATGATGTCGGCTTCGTGGGAGATCGATCGTTATCCGATCGATGGGCGACGATGCTGGGGCTCGACGGCTGGCTCCACTGGAAGCGAGTCGATGATGTCACCACTGAGACGCGGGGAGCCGAGCCGAGGCAAGGCGGTGCGACGGTGTGAGCGGAGAACGCGACGCCGGCGTCGAAAGAGAAGAGCGTTGGCCGATTGGACGCTCGATCGTAGAGCGGATCCGGAGTTCAGTGAACGACCCGATGGGGCCGTTCGTCACCGGCGATGACGAGGCCGACGTCTTCTCGACGCTGTACATCACGGAACGGGACGGCTGCGTTCCGGAGTCGCTGCTCGAGGATGAACTGCTGAACAGCATCCACGCCATGTACTACGCGGTCCTCGATGGACTGCGTGATGAACTGCGCGAACGGACGCGCACTCGCGACAGTCTGTGGATCCTCGTCGATCCGTCGTACGAGGACACGACGGCGTTCGCGTTGATCACTGATGAGCTCGTGCTCTGCACTGGCTGGCGGAAAGCTTGGCACTTCTACTGGCCATCAGAAGATGAAATGGCGGAGGAGTTGCAGGGCTGGTACGAAGCCGCGGCGGGACGACTTCAAGCGTGAGATCCGTGAACGAAGCCGAGGCCGTTACGTGGTCACGCGACAGCGGCCACGAAACGACGCCAACGCGGAGTCTGGCCGCATCGCAGGCTAGATCCGGCAGTTCGCTTCCGCAAGTTGTCCGCCTTCGTGTCGTCCGGCTCAGTGCGAAGAAATGGCTTGGAGCATTTGTCGCACCTGACGACCTTAACTTCAGCAGTCTCGCCACCGCCAGTCGTGTACGCCGAATTGCCAGGCTCGCGCAGGATCTCCACCATCTGCTCGCGGGTGACGACGATGGCACCTCCGTATGCGTTCTGGTATCCGACGTGAGACACGTGCTGATACCCTCCAGGTGCACACGCCGTGGCGCTCAGATTGCTACAGATGATGTGATAACGCGCCATTGGATGGCTGCCTCCCTCGGGCTCTAGGAACGATGCTCGCCGAGTTCGCCACGGCGATACCTATGGTCGTACGCTCGAGTGCGTCGCTGCCTGATGAAGGCTTTCAGGCTCTCACGCTGAGTGCGTGCCGCGACTACGACCTGGCGCGCTAGATCCAGGCAGCGCATTAGCTCGTCCTCAGCCTCCTCCGATGGCATTGCCGGCAGATTGCTGAGCAACGCCCTCAGCCGTTCGTCGGTGCGGTCGGCCAGCGTCGCATACGCGCGGGTTGCGGCAAGGAACTCGGTCCAAGCGCCATTACGTGTCACGGGCTAACCCGATCGCCTCGATACCAATGCGAACCGGTCGCGCCCTTCTGCTCGAACCGGTTGCACGGAGTGCCTGTGGTTTCGAACAGCAGCGATCGAGCGCGCCTTGTTCGCGGCCAAGTCGATAGGCGAGCCGATCACGAAGACCTCTCTTTCCCGACCGCGGATCTCCGCGCCTTCTATTTGACTGACCTATCCGCGCGAGTCGCCGAGCAAATTAGGCAAGCCCCTCGATCGATGACTCCTCCTCGATGCAGAGGCACCGGTCATCGTCAAGCCGAAACGACAGCAGATAGTGAGGCAGTCCGTTGAACCACTCACGCGCGGCGATCGTCGCCACCGCCCACGAAGGACGCTCGCGCGGGCGGACCGGGGCACCGTCATCAAGATCGTAGGGCGGCCCGGCGTCGAGCCGCGCGACGACGTCGTCACCAAGCTCGAATCTGAACACTTGAGCGGCCGCCGGCGCACTCACGATGCGAATCCGGCGGCAGGACGCCGCGATGGAGCCGCTGAATCGGTGACAGGCGGGTGCAGGAACTCGATGTGCAGTTGGTGCTCCTTGACCTCGAAGCGCGTGACCGTCTCGTGGTACTCGGCATCGCCTTTCCAGCTGATCGTGATCCGGTCGTCGGTGTCGAGCTTCGAGAGAGCCCAGCTGACAAGCCTGTTGACGGCCTCCAGCTGAAGCTTCGGCCATCGCTCGCCCACGGCGCGGATCTCCGGGTCCAGCCGCGGGTCGCCGAATTTTTCGTTCAAGCCGCTGACGATATCCACGACGTCATCGCCGGCGTTGAGGCGGACGAGAATCTCGTGGCCGTCGTTCAGGATCAGCGGCGTTGTGAAGATCACATTGAGTAGCTGCATCGCTTCCGCGCACCCGGTGGCAGGCATGTTGCACTCCTTGCGGCGCGA
>NZ_JACRAW010000101.1 GCF_016213215.1 Bradyrhizobium sp.
ATCCGTGCTGGAATGGTTTTCCATTCCCTCCCAGGTGTCAACCTCTCCGTAAGGTGGAACTCATAAACGTGAGAATACAGACAGCGACGTTGGGGATTTGTTTTCCACTATTGTGAAGGTTTTCGGATGCCGGCCGTGACGGATGGTGCCGCATGCTCTGGCGGCCGGCGTTCCGAAAACCACCAAGGGAGGAAACCGCGGGAAGGGATACGTGGGTGAGGCGGCGTGCGCTATGGGGATTTGATTGCCGCGGCTGATGAGTTGGATCGCGGACGAGGCGATGCGCCATGTCGGCCTGCGGCGCTGCGGCTCATAGATGAGCGGCTGGCTGCGCCGAACGGTGCAGGCGCTTGGGCGATTTGGTGGGAAAGTCGTGCATTCGGGCGAGCGCCGGCGTGGCCGGTCGAGCACCGGCGAGGAGAGCGAGCGAGCTTGCGGGATTGTGGCGCGAGCGGTGTCATGATGTGTCGATCCCGATCGTCGGACCTGTTGGCCGCTGGCGGGGCGTTGAGCCGCGCGCGAAGGTCTCGATAATGATCATGCGGCCGCCGCAGCAGGGGCATGGACGCGGCAGCACGCGCGGTTCGTCGAGCGCTGCGGCCTCGGACGTGTCGGGCTGTTCGGAGCGGGACGGCACGGCGAGCGACTTGCGCGCCTGCGCGATGTTGTCGGCGCAGGCGGCCTTGGCCAGCAGGCCGTAGTGACGGATGCGGTGGAAGCCGCGCGGCAGGACGTGAATGAGGAAGCGGCGGATGAACTCGTCGGTCGCGAGCGTCATGATCTTCTGCCGGTGGCGGCCCTTGGCGCGATAGTCCTTCCACTTGAAGCTGACGCCTTTGCGGTCGCAGGCGATCAGCCGGCTGTTGGCGATGGCGACGCGGTGGGTGTAGCGCGACAGGTAGGCCAGCACGGCCGCGGGCCCGCCGAACGGGCGCTTGCTGTAGACGACCCATTCGGTTCGGCGTAGCGGCGCCAGATAGGCGGCGAAGGCTCGCGCGTCGGCGAGAGCGCCATGGTTGCCGAAGAATTGGAGACGGCCGACTTTGTGTGCTGCGAGCAGCATGGTGAGCAACAGTCGTCGGAACAGGCGCGAGAGTACGCGCACCGGCAGAAAGAAGCCGGGCCGGCACGAGACCCAGCGTTCGCCGTCGAGCGAGATGCCGCCGCCCGGCACGATCATGTGCAGGTGCGGGTGGTGCGTCATTGCCGAGCCCCATGTGTGCAGCACGCAGGTCATGCCGACGCGCGCCCCGAGGTGCTTGGGATCGGCCGCGATCGTCAGCACGGTCTCGGCCGCAGCCTTGAACAACAGATCGTAGATCACGGCTTTGTTCTGGTAGGCGATATCGGCGATGGGGGCCGGCAGCGTGAACACCACGTGGAAGTACGGCACGGGCAGCAGATCGGCCTCGCGCTCGGCGAGCCACTTTCTCGCGGCTGCGCCTTGGCACTTCGGGCAATGCCGGTTGCGGCAACTGTTGTAGGCGATGACGGTGTGGGCGCAGTCCTCGCAGCGCGCGACGTGCCCGCCGAGCGCCGCCGTGCGGCAGTTCTCGATGGCCGACATCACCTTGAGCTGGCCGAGGCTGACATGGCCGGCATTGGCCCGGCGCCATGCCGGGCCGTGGCCGCGGAAGAGGTCCGCGACCTCCAGCACTGGGCGCGACACGCGCGCCGCGCGTCAGGCGGGCGGCTCGGGCTGCGTGAGCTGGCGCGTGATGTGATCGAGCGGGCTCATTATAGCGCGGATCGTCTTGGTGGCGACCCGCGTGTAGAGCGCCGTGCTGTCGAGCTTGGCATGGCCGAGCAGGACCTGGATCACGCGGATGTCGATATTCTGTTCCAGCAGATGAGTGGCGAAGCTGTGCCTTAGCGTGTGCGGTGATACGCGCTTGCCGATCTCGGCCATATGCGCCGCGGCATGGCAGGCGCGCGTGAGCTGGCGTGTTGTCATCGGCCGAATAGGATTGCTGCCCGGAAACAACCAGCCCTGTGGGCGTGCCGCCTTGTACCAGGCGCGCAAGAGTTCAAGCAGATGCGGCGACAGCATGACGTAGCGATCCTTGCGGCCCTTGCCTTGTTCGACCCGGATCACCATGCGCTTGCTATCGATGTCGGACACCTTCAGTGTCACCACCTCGGAGACGCGCAATCCGCCGCCATAAGCCACGCTCAGGGCCGCCTTGTACTTGAGGCCCGGCGCCGCATCGAGGAAGCGCGCCACCTCCTCCGGACTGAGAACGACCGGCAGCTTGCGCGGCTCATGGATGAATGTCGTGTGTGCGGCGATGTCGTGTCGTCCAAGCGTGACCCGGAAAAAGAACCGCAGCGTCGCAACGCTCTGATTGAGGGTCGACACGCCGACGCCGCTCGTAGCGAGATGCAGTTGATAGCGGCGAACCTCCTCGAACGTCGCAGTATCGGGCGAATGGCCGAGGAATGCGGTGAACTTCTTGATCCTTTGCACGTAGTCACGTTGCGTCTTCGGCGCTAACTTACGGATCGTCATGTCTTCGATCATGCGCCGGCGCAACGGGCTCATTGCCTCGTCGGTCATGGGGATGCTCCTGTCTGATGTGAGGTTGGCAAACCCCTCATCTTCAGACAGGACGCGCCCTTTATCGCCCCGGCGGTGCCGCCCGCCGCAGCACCCTACCGCGCGAGCGGTTTAGTCCTTTGACATTTAGAGCGTGATCCTCTTAGATTGAATCACGGTACTTCCCTAACATTTTGCTTGCGCATGATCTTTTCCGATAACCGGTTCCCACTTTTCGGAAAAGATCATGCGTTAGCTGTCAATTCAACCGCACCCGCGTTTGTCCGCTATCGGGAGGCCGGCTCAACCGGCGTCGGAGTCAGGTCGATGGCCTGAGCCTGCCTAGCTGTACCAGGGGAATCGGCGGACCTCACAGGCATCCCGAGAAGTTTACGCTCTTTGACCGGCCGCGCTTATACCGCCAGATATTTGCGCACGGTTTCGCTGTCCTGCATAAGTTCTTGCATGGTGCCGTGGTGGCGGATGATTCCGTTCTCGACAATGTAGGCGTATTGGGCCAACCGCCGTGCGAACTTGAGGTTCTGGTCGGCGATGAGGATGGTCATGCCCTCGGCGCCGACCTTCTGGATCGCCTCCACCAGTCCGCTCAGGATCAATGGGCTCAGGCCCTCGGACGGCTCGTCGAGCATCAACAGTTTCGGGTTGCCCATCAGCGCCCTGCTAATGGCTAGCATCTTCTGCTCGCCGCCGCTGAGGACCGCGCCCCTGCGCGTGCGGTACGCGCGCAACGGCGGGAACAATTGGTAGATCGTGTCGAGGTTCCAATAGCCGCCGCGCTGGCTGTGCCGGGCCCCTAGGGCCAGGTTCCTCTCGACGCTGAGTTCGGGGAAAATGCGCCGGTCGTCGGGCACGTAACCAATGCCCCGTTGCGCGATCTCGAACGTTGGCATGCCGCGAAGTTCGACACCGTCGAAGCCGATGCGACCGGACTGCACGTCGACGAGCCCCATGACGCTGCGCAGCGTTGCCGTCTTGCCCGCACCGTTGCGGCCCAGCAGCGCGACGATCCGGCCGCGCTCGACCGCAAGCGATACCCCCTGCAGCACCCGGCTGAACCCGTACACGGCCACCACGTCTTCCAACGCCAGGATTGGCTCAGGCACCGACGTCCTCCCCCAGGTAGATTTCCCTGACGCCGGCATGGTTGCGGATGGCCTCGGGCTTGCCATCGGTAAGCACCTTTCCTTGGTGCATGACGATGATCCGGTCGGAGAGAGCAAACACCACATCCATGTCGTGCTCGATGATGACGAATGTCACGTCGTGCAACCTGCTCAGCTTGCGGACGAGGTCTTGCACCTGCGCGCGCTCGCCCGGATTCATTCCCGAGCAGGGCTCGTCGAGGAAGCAGAGCCGCGGCCGGCAGGCGATCGCCATCCCGATCTCCAGAAATCGCTGGTCGCCGTGCGGGAGCGCCATCGCGCGCACGTCGCGCATCTTCGCGAGGCCGATGTCGGAGAGCAGGCTGTCCACCTCGGCCCGCGCTTCCGGGTCGCCATCCGGCCGCGCGAACGGGCGTCCGGCGTGCCCCAATCGCGCCAGCACCGGCAGCTGCAGGTTCTCCGCAACGGTCATCTTCTGAAAGACA
>NZ_JACRAW010000008.1 GCF_016213215.1 Bradyrhizobium sp.
CGGTAAATCGCCGGCGATCCTGCCGAATTTCGGCGGCTCGCTGCCCAATGAGGTATTTTCGGAGATCCTCGGCCTGCCGACGATCTGGGTACCGCATTCCTATCCGGGGTGCTCCCAGCATGCCCCCGACGAGCATATCCTGCTGCCGGTCACCGAGGAGGCCCTCGCCGTGATGGCCGGCCTGTTCTGGGATCTGGGCGAACTGGAACGGCCGGTCTAGGCGGGGTTTTGGGCGTCAAGGGAATTCCGCCGCCGAAAGGCACATTCTATTCCGGCCCGATTTATGCAAGCATGCGGCCGATCAACCTGAAGGGGGAGAGAGTATAGTGAAACATCTTCGTATCATCGCCGTGGCGGTCGCCGCCACCTTTGCCGCCCAGGCGGACGCCCAAGAACTGACCGGCACGTTGAAGAACATCAAGGAGACCGGCGCCATCACGCTCGGGCACCGCGACTCCTCGATCCCGTTCTCCTATCTCGACGACAGCCAGAAGCCGATCGGCTACGCCATGGACATCTGCTACAAAATCGTCGAGGCGGTGAAGAAGGAGCTCAAGCTCGACAAGCTCGAGGTCAAGCTCAATCCGGTGACGTCGGCGACCCGCATTCCGTTGATGGCGAACGGCACGATCGATCTCGAATGCGGCTCGACCACGAACAATGCCGAGCGCCAGAAGCAGATCACCTTCACCAACACCCATTTCCTGACCGCGAGCCGATACGTCTCGAAGAAGTCGAGCAAGATCAATGCGATCGACGACCTCAAGGGCAAGTCCGTGGTCTCGACCGCCGGTACCACCAACATCAAGCAGCTGACCGAAGCCAACGCCGCGCGCGGGCTGAACATCAACATCATCCCGGCCAAGGACCACGCCGAGGCCTTCCTGATGGTCGAGACCGACCGTGCGGTTGCCTTCGTGATGGACGACATCCTGCTCGCAAGCCTGGTTGCCGGATCGAAGGATCCGAGCGCCTACGTGATCTCCAAGGATGCGTTCTCCAAGCCCGAGCCCTACGGCATCATGCTGCGCAAGGACGATCCGGCCTTCAAGAAGGTGGTCGATGCGGCCACCGCCGCGCTCTACACCAGCGGCGAAGGCCAGAAGATCTACGACAAGTGGTTCATGCAGAAGATTCCGCCCAAGGGCCTGAACCTCAACACGCCGATCGCGCCGGAATTGAAGGCGGAGTTCGCCAAGCCGTCGGATTCGCCGGATCCCGACTCCTACAAGGCGAATTGAGTTCGATCCTTGCCGTCCGGCCCCTGCAATGGCCCGGTCATTGCTTGGGCGCCGAAGGCGACGATCGTCCAACAAGCGTGTTGTTCGCTGAAGTCGGTTCACCTCTCCCCGCACGCGGGGAGAGGGATTGCACCTGCCGAGCGGCTGCATTCGATCTGGTTTCATCCAGCTTTGCCAAGATGTTTGCGGAAGGGGACTCGTGAACTACAACTGGAACTGGCACATCTTCTTCGAGCCGAATCCGATGGGGACCGGTACCTATCTCGACATGCTGCTGTCGGGACTGGTGCTCACCATCAAGACAGCGCTGCTGGCCTGGGTCATCGCGCTCATCTTCGGCTCGATCATCGGCGTGGTGCGCACGCTGCCGTCGAAGGCGGCGTCCTGGATCGGGTTCGGTTACGTCGAATTCTTCCGCAACATGCCGCTTCTGGTGCAGCTGTTCCTGTGGTTCTTCGTGCTGCCGGAGGTATTGCCGCCCGCCGCCGGGCTGTGGCTGAAGCAGTTGCCCAATGCGCCGTTCTGGACGGCCGCGATCGGAGTTGGCCTGTTCATGTCGGCACGCGTGGCGGTGCAATTGCAGGCCGGCATATCCTCGCTGCCACGCGGGCAAAGGCAGGCCGCGACCGCGCTGGGGCTGACCACGGTACAGGTCTATCGCTACGTGTTGCTGCCGATGGGCTTCCGCATCATCCTGCCGCCGCTGACGTCCGAATTCCTCAACACCATCAAGAACACCGCTGTCGCCATTACCATCGGCCTACTTGAACTGACAGGCCAGGCGCGTTCGATGCAGGAATTCTCCTTCCAGGTCTTCGAGGCCTTTACCGCCGCGACGCTCCTCTATCTTCTGATCAACGCCATCGTCGTGACCGCGATGCGCTTCCTCGAGCGCTACGTCGCGATTCCCGGCTATATAACGGGGAAATAGCGCGATGCTCGGCAGTTTCGATTTCGACGTCATCCAGCGCTCGCTCTTCTACCTCTTCTACGAGGGCATGACGTTCACGCTCACCCTGACGGCGCTTGCCGCGGCCGGCGGGCTTGCCTTCGGCACGATGATCGCGTTGATGCGGCTGTCCGGGTTCAGGCTGCTCGCGCGCATTGCCGGGGTCTATGTCGACTTCATGCGCTCGCTGCCGCTGGTGCTCGTCATCTTCTGGTTCTATTTCCTCGTGCCCTATATCGGCCAGTGGGTGACCGGCTCTTCGCGCCCCATCAAGGTCGGTGCATTTTCTTCCTCGCTGATCACCTTCATCATGTTCGAGGCGGCGTATTTTTCCGAGATCATGCGCGCCGGCATCCAGTCGATTTCGCGCGGCCAGCCCGCCGCAGCGCAGGCGCTCGGTCTCACCTACGCCCAGACCATGCGCTACATCGTGTTGCCGCAAGCGTTCCGCAACATGCTGCCGGTGCTGCTGACCCAGACCATCGTGCTGTTCCAGGACACTTCTCTGGTCTACGTGCTTTCGATCCCGGATTTCCTCGGCGCGGCCAGCAAGGTCGCGCAGCGGGACGGCCGACTGGTCGAAATGTACCTGTTTGCGGCCCTGGTCTATTTCACCATCTCCTGTTTTGCCTCATACGGCGTCCGTCGCCTCCAGGCGCGTATTGCCATTATTCGATAGGTGAGAACGTGGATTTGAGATTTCGAAACGGGTTCGCCTTCACCTCTCCCCTGGGGAGAGGTCGGATCGCGCCAGCGATCCGGGTGAGGGGGTAAGGTCCCACGAGAGACGGCGCCCCTCACCTGGCGCTTCGCGCCGACCTCTCCCTGTGGGAGAGGTTTAGACCGAAGCCTCAGCAGGATCTCTGTTCGCGCAGGATTGGTGAGCCGATGAAAATCTACCTGGCGGGTCCCGACGTGTTCCTGCCGGTGGCGGTCGAGATCGGCCGCCGCAAGGCGGCGATCTGCGCGAGCCATGGCCTCACCTCCCTTTATCCGCTGGACAACGCGATCGATCCCGCGGCCGAGGACGCCTCGCTAAGGATCTTTCACGCCAACAAGGCGATGATGGACGAGGCCAGCGCCGTCATCGCCAATCTCACGCCGTTTCGGGGGCCGGGCGCCGATCCCGGAACCGTCTACGAACTCGGTTACATGGCAGGTTCCGGCAAGCTATGCCTCGGCTATTCCAACGATCCCTCCCCCTACGCTGACCGCGTCGCGCGCTTCATCGATGTAAGTCCTGAACAAGGGCGCCTGGTCGACGCCCACGGGCTGACGGTGGAGGATTTCGGCCTCACCGACAATCTGATGATGGTCCACGCCCTTGACCTTCACGGCGGCGCGCTCATTGTCCCGCCCCATGCGCCTGCAAACGTCTGGGATGATCTTTCCGCGTTCGAAGCCTGCGTCCGCATGGCGGCCGAGCGGCTTGCCACTAAATAGAAGGTAGAGCGCGATGGGATTAGGTGGAATCACCATCGTGCTCTAGGTTTTGATTGAGCATGATCTGCGCGCAAACGCTTTGCGCTTGTCGCGAAAACCGGTGCCCGCTTTTCCTGATCATGCTCTAGCCTGGTCTGAAACGACACGAGCGCACGATGTCATCTGCCCGCAAACGCGCCGACAGCCTGCTGGTCGAACGCGGCCTGTTCGAGAGCCGGGCGCGGGCGCGCGCGGCGATCGAAGCGGGGCTCGTTACCGCCAACGACAAGCCGGTCACGAAACCTTCCGATATCGTCGACGTCGACGCCGTCATTGCGGCTCAGCCCGCCCACCCCTATGTCTCGCGCGGCGGGGTGAAGCTTGCCGGCGCGCTGGAGCAGTATCCGGTCGACCTCGAGGACCGCGTCTGCCTCGACGTCGGCGCCTCCACCGGCGGCTTCACCGAAGTGCTGCTCGCCAATGGCGCAAGCCTCGTCTTTGCGGTCGATGTCGGCCGCGGCCAGTTGCATCCCTCGCTGCGCGGGCATCCCAAGATCGTCTCCATGGAGGAGACCGACATCCGCAAGCTCGAGGGCAAGCGCCTGGCGGCGCGGCCGGATGTCGTGGTCATCGACGTCAGCTTCATCTCGCTCAAGGCGGTGCTGCCGGCGGCCTTGGGGCTCGCAGCGGCGCCGATGCACCTGCTCGCGCTGATCAAGCCGCAATTCGAAGCGGATCGAAAGCACTCCAAGCACGGCATCATCCGCAACGCCATGGTGCATCAGGAGATCTGCGACGACATCGCCGCGTTCGCGGCTTCCCTCGGCTGCACCAACATCGAGGTGTTTCCGTCGCCGATCAAGGGCGGCGACGGCAACATCGAATTCTTCCTCGGCGCGCGCCGTGGCTGAGCGACTCCTGATCGATCATCTCGGCCATCGCGGCGACGGCGTCTCCATCGAAGGCGGCGAAGCCATCTACGTGCCTTACACGCTGCCCGGCGAAACGGTCGACGTGGGGCCGGTCCCCGGCCATCATCCGGACCGCCGGCACCTCTTGGCCGTGGAGCGCGCGAGCCCCGAGCGCATCACCCCGTTCTGCCCGCATTTCGGCGTGTGCGGCGGCTGTGCGATCCAGCACTGGGAGACTGAGGCCTATCGCGCCTGGAAACGCAGCATCGTGGCTGAGACGCTGGCGCAGGCCAGGCTCGACTGCGACGTCGCGCCGCTCGTCGATGCCCATGGCAAAGGCCGCAGGCGCATTACGCTGCACGC
This sequence comes from Bradyrhizobium sp., assembly GCF_016213215.1. Taxonomy (GTDB): domain Bacteria; phylum Pseudomonadota; class Alphaproteobacteria; order Rhizobiales; family Xanthobacteraceae; genus Bradyrhizobium. The sequence goes on from NZ_JACRAW010000008.1 coordinate 4,887, forward strand.
GCGGCTCGGCACCCATGAGGTGCTCAAGGTCGGCTTTGCCGCCACCAACTCCCACGAGGTCGTCCCGATCGATCACTGCCCCATCCTCGATCCGGCACTCCATGGTGCGATCGAGGCCGGCTGGGCGCTCGCCGAGCCGCTGCTGTCGAAGATATCGATGGGCAAGCCACTCGACATCCAGGTCAGCGCGACCGACAACGGCCTCGACGTCGACGTGCGCGGTTCGGGTCCCCTGCCCGCGACCATGATCGCCAGCCTGTCGCGCGTTGCCGAGCAGCATGGCCTGGCACGACTGACGCGCCACGGCGAACTGGTGCTGCTGCGAAAACCTCCGACGGTGCGGATGGGCGCCGCGCAGGTAACGCTGCCGGCGGGCTCGTTCCTGCAGGCCACGACCGCCGGTGAAGAAACGCTCGCCGAGCTCGTCCTCGAACGCATCGGACGTGCGAAGGAGACCGCCGATCTGTTCTGCGGCGTTGGTCCGTTCGCGCTGCGCCTCGCTGCCAGGACGCGCGTATTTGCCTTCGACAGCGACGCCGGCGCAATCGAAGCGCTGCGCAAGGCCGCCGCCGCAACACCCGGATTGAAGCCGGTCAAAGCCGAGGCGCGCGATCTGTTCCGACGTCCTCTCGTGCCGCAGGAGCTGCGCGACTTCGACGCGGTCGTGTTCGACCCTCCGCGCCAGGGCGCGCAGGCGCAGGCGCTCAAGCTTGCGGCGAGCAAGGTACCGGTGGTGGTCGCCGTCTCCTGCAATCCGTCGACCTTCGCGCGCGATGCGCGACTGCTTGTCGATGGCGGCTACAAGATCGAGACCGTGACGCCGGTCGACCAGTTTCGCCACACCCCGCATGTCGAGCTGGTGGCGCGGTTTGCGCGATAGAATTCCGCGACGCGAAACAGCGCGCACCTCAGGGGCCGGTGTTGGTCTTCTCTGTCGGTACCAGCCAGCCGCGGTAGTGCACCACATGACCGACCAGCGGAAAGGCCACATGGATATCGAAGACGAAGCGCTCCGCATCGCCGGTTTCGCTGCATTCGATGGTCGGGCGGCTCCACCCCGGCAGAGGCAGACCCAGCAGACGCCAGCCAGCCAGCGACCAGTTGAGACCCTTGTCGCCGGGTTCGAGGCGGAACAGCAGTTCGAACGGGCCAAAATGCTCGATCAACAAGCCTTCGTCGTCCCGCCGCCCAGCCTCCATGACGCTGGCATAGCGCCGGGAGGCGAAGCGGCGGTCCCAGAATTCGGTGCCGCGGCCGTCGGGGTGGAACGAAACACTCACCGGCACGTCGCGGCCCGGTTTGGGCAAGCCGGCGACCCGGCACAATAGCCGGGCGACCGGATTGGCGGAGACGGTGATCTCGGCGCGGCCCGAGGTGTGAATGCAGGAATCCAATGCATGCAGTGCCCGCACCGGGACCGGCAGCGAATTCAAGGCGGCTCCCAGGATGTGTTGGAAAGGCGTCATCATCCTTCTCCACGTCGTTGTTCCGGCTTGAACACCATCAGCCCGACGATGACCAGCATGCCGTGAACGCGGTAGTGCTCATTGCGCCGCTTTCTTGCCGTTCCAGTTGTTGATGAATAGCAAGAGCAACCGCAACAGTCGCCACGAGGCCGTTCTCTTGTATTCCCTGGCTCTGCGGGCAACCACCGCGATACCTTTGATGAGGCGAGCGGCACGCGCCACCCAGCAAGATGCCTCGCGCTTAAGCAACGGCGTGCGCAGCAAATAGAAATTTAACCCCGAAAATTTACACTTTTTGCGGAATAAGGATTCTCCCGAATCCACTCGGCCAACAACCACGATCAGTGCACGACGTTCGTGCGCGACAAGGACAAAACCATGGACCGTCCCAGCTCGCTTCGCATCGATTATTGTGGCTTGGACGAAAGCGTCCTTGCGCCGCTGCGGCAGATCAAGCCCTTCGTTCTCGCCGCCATCCCAGGAATCCTGGACCACCTCTACGACAGGACCCAGCGCGTCCCTGAACTGGCCGCGAAGTTTCCGAGTGCAGAGCGCCTTCAATCCGTCAAGCAGGCACAGCAACGTCACTGGATCAGGCTCTTTGACGGACATCTGGACGATGCCTTTGTCGAGGAGGCCGTGACCATCGGCCATGCCCACTTTCACGCTGGGTTCGATCCGAGCTGGTACGTCTGCGCGTATTCCCTCGTTCTGGGCGATATGCTGGCCTGCGTCAGGGCGCACGAAAGCCTGATGCAGACCAAAGGACAACGTGCCCATTCTGGAGAGGTGCTTCAGGCCATCTGCAAGGCCCTGATGTTCGACGTCAGTTTGAGTATCGCCGCCTATTGCGAGGAGGTCGACGCCAGCAAGACGCACGATGTCGAAGGCATGATCAGCGAGATCGATCGTCAGGTTCGCGATACCGTCGGCAGCGTCTCCCAGTACACCCAGTCGATGCTGGACAGCGCCCAATCGATGGCCACGGTCAGCGCAGCGGTCGGACGCAACGCCAAGGATGCGACAAACGCTGCCGGATCAACGCTGGGTTCGGCCCAGGCCGTCGCGGCAGCGTCCGAGGAGCTTCACGCCTCGATCCGGGAAATCTCCCAGCAGGTCTCCCGTTCTGCCGAAACAGCGCAGGCGGCTGTAAACCGGATGGCGGAAACCCAGGGCGTCGTCGACGAGCTCGCCAAGGCGGCGGCGGAAATCGGCCAGGTGGTCAAGCTGATCGGCGATATCGCGGCGCAGACCAATCTTTTGGCACTCAATGCCACCATCGAGTCGGCCCGGGCCGGCGAAGCCGGCAGGGGATTTGCCGTGGTCGCGCAGGAGGTCAAGGCGCTGGCGATGCAATCCGGCAAGTCGGCCCAGCAGATCTCCGAACAGATCGCTCACATCCAGGACGTCGCCAAGAACACGGCCGCTTCCATCGGCGACGTTTCGTCGACGATCGGCAAGTTCGGCGACATAGCAGTGTCGATTTCGGCGGCGGTCGAAGAGCAGACGGTTGCGACCAGCGAAATCGCAAAGACGGTCGGAGAAACTGCCGACCAGGCCAGGCACGTCAACGAGTTGATGACCGAGGTGTCGACGCGAGCCAGCGATGCACATCTGGCATCGGAGTCCGTCTCGCACGGCAGCCGCAATCTCGACGAAGCGCTGAGCGCTCTGGGCCGCCTGCTGACGCGCGCGGTCAGGACCTCCTCTGAAAGCGTGCAGCGCCGTCACTTCCGGCGGCGCTCGATGCTGGCCGACGTCGACGTGGTCGCTGGCGGATCTCGCGAAAAGGCGCAGATGTTCGACATCTCCGAGTATGGCGTCCTGATTTCCTCAAGCTCCAACTGGCCCGCCGGCTCGCGCGTTTCCGTCACCCTTCCCGGGGACGACGTTCACTTCGACGGCGTGGTCGTCGCCTGCGGCAGCGGACTGTATCACGTCAAATCCGACAAGCCCGTGCCGAGCGAAGTCGCGGACAAGGTGGGACAGAAGTATCTCGCTCGTCTGATCGACCTGACGAAGTCGGATCACCGCGCTTTCGTTGCCAAGGTTGCAAGCGCGGTTAAGGGCGAGATCGAGCTGGTGGCCGGCAATCTGGCGACGCACCACACGTGTCGTCTCGGACGCTGGTACGACACTGTGGCTGACGAAACGATGATGAAGAGCGATTCCTTCAAGGCGCTGATGCAGCCCCACGCCCAAGTACACGATACCGGAGCGGCGGTACTGTCGGCGCTGCAGGTCGGCGATCATGAACTCGCCCAGAAGAGACTCGCCGAACTCGAGCAACTCTCGGTCAAGGTCGTCTCCTGCCTGGATGCGCTCAATACCGAGATGCAGGCCGACTACGATCGCGCTCGCGCCAAGCCGGGCAGGGCCGCCTAAAGACTTGCGTTGCCGACATGCCGCATCCCACGGATGCGGTAAGGGCGGCGATGACGGGGTGCTTTCTGCCTGTAGGGCGTGTATTCATAAATCCGTCCTGCAGCCTAAGTGATAGCGGTGTCCGCTCCACCGTCGCAGGCGACATTGGATGCGCACACCGGCACGTCCGATAAGTGGAGAAATCGAACACGCGCCGCTAGGGGACATCCTGCAACCCATCGCGAGCGGTGCGAACTTGCCAGCGGAACCTTGGAAGGACGATAGGCGGGAATCGGCCTTTTCAGGGTTCGCCGAGCCGCCACATCTTGGAATTGGCTACTCCATCACCTCTTCCGTCCTTCCGTCCTCCTTGAAGATTGTTCGCAGCAACCGCCACAGTTCTCGATGCCCGGCAGTTTGGCCGCCTTGTTTCAGGTAATCGGCAATATCCATTGTCGCTGTTTGGATCTCCAGCGTGCCATCGATACCCACATCCAGATGGGCCACTTCGCGCTCGACGTACAAATTTTTCGCGTCAGTATCGAACACAAGCGTGCACCGATCCGCGTGGGTGATCTCGGGGCCCTTGATATGGCGACACAATTCGCGTCTTAGAAGAGCCATTTTCTGCTCCCGTCAGTAGCGATCAATCATCCGATCCTTTTCGACCGGGCGGCAGCAAGCCTCAGCCCGTATTCCTGACCGCATCAGCCAGCATGGCGTAAAGCTGGCGCTTGGTGAATTCCTTAGGCTGCCCCGCCATCGGCTTGCGCGCAGACACAACCCTATCCACCGGGCGGGCACAGGCCGCCAACGGCGCTGGCCTTCGCTTCGGCACCGACACGATCCTGGGGTTGGCGGTTGGCGGCTTGTGACCGCGCTTCTGGCCCATGCGCTTCAACTTCGCGCTCACGGCGTTGCGGCTGTAGCCGAGCCGACTTGCGATCTGGCCGGCACTTTGGCCACCGGCCCAGAGTTTCTTGAGCAGTGCTACGTCTTTCGCATCCCAACTCATGGGAGATACTTATACGCCGACTGCCGGCTACAGGCTAGTCGTTGATCAGGGTGCTCCAGCCGGCAGACAGTCTCGTCGCCGTACCGCAATGAGCGTCCTCACTTGGCGGGCCGATGAGGACACGAGACGTCATCTCGCTATTTGGTTGGGCGGCGGCTTGGCCTATAGCGGCGCGGTCGCAGCAGGTCGGCGCGGTGAAGCGCGTCGTAGAATTATTCTGCGACCAGCGCGGAATGTAAGAATATATCGGCGCCATTTCGCAATGCGCCACAAGCCCTCGGGTGGGATGAAAGGTCGCGATGTAAACTTCATTCTTGGCTGGACCGGCGGGATGGCGCACCGCCAAACATGCGTCGGAATTGGCTGGGCGTTCTCCTGACGCGGCAGCGGCCTGCCCACCTGAGCCTGGCATACGTCTCCAGGTCCCAACTGGCGCCTTCCGAACATAGTTCCCAAGCTGTCAGCAAGCTGATGCCCAACGCGAGATCCGTAATGCGACTATTGGGCAAACAGCGGACATCGGCCACGCCGAGGCTGCAGGCCTTGATCTTCCCCCCATTCGGGTCCATATAGGCCCAATCGACACTTGGCCGAACGACTGGGCCGCTTCGCCTCGTTACTGACGGCGCGCACGTTTCAGACCCCTTCTCCAAAAATCGACCAACCGACGAAGGTTCCGATCCCTCGGAGCCCAAGTCTCACGTGTACGTTGTCAGTGAAAGGACATCTTCCATGAATAAGGGAACTGTGAAGTGGTTTAACAGCCAAAAGGGCTTCGGCTTCATTCAGCCCACCAACGGCGGCAACGACGTCTTTGTTCATATCAGCGCAGTTGAACGCGCCGGCATGAGCACCCTCAATGAGGGACAAAATGTCAGCTTCGATATCGTCGCAGACCGCCGCAGCGGCAAGTCTGCCGCCGAAAATCTGCGCGCCGCCTGAGCGACCGCGCGAAGGGCCATTCAGCTCTGACCACGGATGTACTGGCAGAGCCTGCGGGTTCTGAGTCCCGCGGCCGATCCGTCGGCACGCGGGATTTCTATTTGGCCGCGATCGCGATAAAGGGAGTTGCGATGACGACGTTGCAGAACAACAAGCTACAAATCGTCTTGACCACGGGACATAACTCAGACCCGGCGGCGCTCGACGCTCGGCGTTGGACACGCATTCTGCGCAGCTATTGCACCCCAAACCAGGTGCGCAGCGTCGTTGAATTGGCGATCACGGTGTTGCCGCTCGTGACGTTATGGACCGCGGCTTGGTTCACGTTCTCCCTCGGCTATTCCTGGGCTTCGTTGCTCATCGCGATTCCAGCTGCTGGTTTTCTAGTGCGTCTGTTCATGATCCAGCACGACTGCGGCCATGGCACCTTTTTCGCCCACCGTCAGGCGAACGACTGGGTCGGCCGCATAATTGGCGTACTCACGCTGACGCCTTACGACTATTGGCGCCGCTCGCATGCGATCCATCATGCCACCTGCGGCAATCTCGACCGCCGCGGCATCGGCGACATCGATACGCTGACAGTGCGCGAATATCAGGCGCTCTCACGGTGGGGCCGTCTGAAATACCGTCTTTACCGTCACCCGCTGATCATATTCGGGATCGGACCAGCCTACCTGTTTCTCCTGCAACACCGCCTCCCGGTCGGCCGCATGCGCGACGGCTGGCGGCCGTGGGCCAGCACAATGGCGACTAATCTCGCGATTGCCCTGATCGTCGGTGCGCTCGCGTGGTTCATCGGTATTCAGGCGTTCCTGCTCGTGCATCTTCCGATCATGCTGCTCGCCGCCACAGCCGGCGTCTGGCTGTTCTATGTGCAACATCAATTCGAGCAAACCGCGTGGGAGCATGACGAGCGCTGGACCCTGCATGAAGCTGCTATGCACGGCAGTTCACATTACGATCTACCGGCAGTGCTGCGCTGGTTCACGGCTAATATCGGTATCCACCACGTGCACCATCTCTGCAGCCGTATTCCCTGTTACCGGCTGGGGCGCGTGCTGCGCGACCACCCGGAACTGCGCGAGGTCGGTCGCATAACGCTCCTGCAAAGCTTTCAGTGCGTACGCCTTGTGCTGTGGGACGAGGCGCAGCACCGCCTGGTGTCGTTCCGCGAAGCAGGCCCGGACCTTCAAGAAACGACGATCGCCACACGATAGCCGCCGGCCGCAATTTTCTTGATCCTGACAGCTGCCACCACCAGGGCATCAGGTCGCCTCGGCTGGCAGCATGCCGGGTCGGCGTGGTTCAGCCGGCCATCTTCGCCCAGGCCGCCCGCTCGTAGTCGATCATAAAATCGCGCGTGATCGGCACCGCATCGCGTTTGGTCGACAGCAGCATTTGAAACACCATGTGAGAGCCATGCAGGAATTCGAGCTCAACGGCGGCGAGATAGAATTCCCACATCCGGCAGAACCGTTCGTCGTAGATCGCGGCAGCCCGGGCTCTATTTTTGGCGAAGCGCTCGCGCCAGTGTTTCACCGTGTAGCGATAGTGCAGCCGCAGCACTTCCATGTCGTCGCACCACAGACCGCAGCGCTCAATGGCAGCGAAGGTCTCAGATAGCGCCGGCACATAGGCGCCGGGAAAGATATACTTGCGGATGAATGGGCCGGTGGTGCCGGGCTGCGACATCCGGCCGATGCAATGGATGAAGGCATAGCCCTCAGGCGTCAGGAGTTCGCGGATCTTGCGGAAATATTCGTCAAAATGACCGATCCCGACATGCTCCATCATGCCGACCGAAACCACCCGGTCAAACTGGCCGGTGAGTTGGCGATAGTCCAACTCGCGAAACGCGACGAGATCGGAAACGCCGGCGGCTTCGGCATGAACGCGGGCTGCCTTGATCTGCTCGGGCGAAACATTGACCGCGGTGACGTGGGCGCCTGTTTCGCGCGCCAGATGGATGGCGAAGCCGCCCCAGCCGGAGCCAATCTCGGCGACCGTCATACCGGGCTCCAGTTGCAGCTTGCTGGTGGCGTGGACCAGCTTGTTGCGTTGCGCCTGTTCGAGCGTCTCATGCGCCGGGTCTCGAAAATAAGCGCAGGAATATTGCATCTGATCGTCGAGGAACAGACGGTAAAGTTCGGTAGAGATGTCGTAGTGGTGGCGTGCATGAGCGGCGGCAAGCCCGATCGGATTGGCCTGGTGCCAGCGGCGCAGGCCGCGCCACATCCGCCGCATCAGCTTCTGTGAGCCGTACGAATAGAGCCCGGCGCGGTTGACCGAGAACAGCAGCAGAAAATCATGGATCGCGGCACCTTCCTCAAGCGTCAGCGTGCCGTCCATATAGGCTTCGGCGGCGTATAGCTCCGGATTGATAAACAGCGTTGTGTAGAGCTTGCGATCGTGGAAGTGGATGGAGACGTCTGGCCCGGGCAGGCGTTCGCCGAAGACATGAATCGTCCCCTCGGCATCGCGGACTCGCAGGGTGCCCTGGCGGATGAAGCGTCGAAGCAGATTGGACAACAAACGCACGTGGCGATCCTCCGTGGTCGCTGCAAGTCCTTCAGGCAATCTCCCGAAAGAGATCACACGGCGCCCAACGAAATAGCGCTGAACGATTTCACGGAATCGAACTTCGCATCATCTGGGTCCGTTTCGGGCGATCAAGAGCTTTGGTCGCGTCTCTCCTCCTTCAACAGCCGACATGCGGGGTACATGCGGCGGCATGCCCATTTGGGCTGCCAACAATGGAAGTCGCAAGCGGATATTGGCTTGTACTACGCAAAACCAATCGCGAGATACAAGCCGTCCTATCCTTCTCCCCTTGTCATCTTCTTGAGGGTGGCAGTTTGTCGGAAGAAGTCCATTCTTGGCTGAGCAGGACTTCCAAGCACTCTTGCGGCTGGAGCGATGTCCGAAATGACGCCCGCTTGCGCTCCGATCTCCGCACCTTGACCGATCCGCAGATGCCCGGCCATAGCCGCCTGCCCGCCGACGCGGACGAAATCCTCAAGCACGGTTGAACCCGAAATGCCGACCTGGGCGACAATGACACAACACCGGCCGAGGATCACGTTGTGGCCTATCTGCACCAAGTTATCGAGACGGGAGCCCGCGCCGATCACCGTATCTCGTGATGACCCTCGATCAATCGTCGTATTGGCACCAACCTCAACATCGTCTTCCAGAATTGCCCGACCAAGCTGGGGGACCGATAGAAACCCCTCGCTGGTGGAGGCGAATCCAAACCCTTCTTGCCCGATCCGCGCGCCGGGATAGACGTAGACCCGTGCTCCCAAAATCGCATAGCCCAGGCTCGCATGCGCGCCAATCCGACAGTCTCGCCCAACCATCACGCCGCTGCCGATAACCGCGCAAGGACCGATCCGAGAGCCGGGTCCTATTTCTGCTCCGACCTCAATCACGGACAGCGGTCCGACCTCCGCCGACGGATCGACGATAGCTCCCTCCGCCACGATTGCCGACGGGTGGATACCGGGAGAAACCGGTGGCACGGGATAGAACAGTGCAGCGACACGCGCCCAAGCAGCGTATGGTTCTGTCGTTACGATCGCCACCGTCCTGGCAGACACGCGCGCTGCCATATCAGGATGCACAATCACAGCACCGGCCAACGTCTGATCGAGTGCCGATGCATAGCGTCGGTTGTCAAGAAAGCTCACTTCGTTGGGGCCCGCTGTTTGCAGAGGCGCCACCCCTTCGAAGAGCAGATCGCGTTCCTCGGCAGTCCCGCGTGCCGCGCCCGCAACAACCGAAAGTGGATACGGCCCACTTCGGCGAAAGAACCTTGCATTGCCCAAAGCTGCTTCGACCATATCCCGTTCCTTTCAGGACAATAGGACGTTAGTTGGAGCGCGTTCTTAAGAGCAACGCATCTTCCGACCATGTTTGATTTGAATCAAGCATGGTGATAACCGCCGGTACTGCGCTGAACAGTCTTTTTTGGCTGACCCATGAACGTTTTCACCGCCACTGGAGCGGCCCACCCGCGGCGGCGTAGGGGACCACATCGATTCACACCAGGCGACGATGCTTGCGACGGAGCTTTCAGTGAGACAGGCTGACAGCAGGAATTGCCGCAGTGCGTTGCCCTCCCGACCCTCTGAATGTCATTGGCCCGGATTGACCAACTGCGTCGCCAAAGAGTGCAAATCCCGCGGGATCGCGGGGAGCTGTAGCCAACCGTTTCCATCTAAGTTGCCGGGTCGGGCGCCCTACCTCCCGGGGTCTCGAGAATGTAAACGCCGAGGACGGCGGAACCGTCGATCCGGATTATCGGCGTAAGTCCCGCCGATGTATGTTGCGGGTCAGACCCGGACCTTGGGATGTGTCGAGACAAGAACGGGGCATGTCGAATCTACTTCGACTGTCGGAACTCGCCCGATGGTTGGTTTAAGACGGTGAGGAGGATGTTATGGCCCATGTTCTAATCGTCATCAGCTGGCTTGGCGGGGGTATGAATGGCGCCGCAATATCGACACAGGAATTTACCAGCGCAGAGCGATGCGAAGCAGCCCGGCTGGCGCTGATCGAGTACGCCAAGGCCCGTGGCTATGAAGAGACGCTTCGGCCCATCTGCATGCAAAAGTGAAACAGGGGCGGCTCCCATGTGAATTGTTCGCAGCGCCTCCCCGCTCAGTCTGCACTTCAGTTCATCGCGAAGACAGAGGCTTTGACCTCGGTCAACAGGCTGTCTCCCCGACGGCGCTAGAGAAGCTCCGCGGATTGGGTGGAGCCGATCGTGGTGATCGACAGAAGACAAATGCTCGGTGTCGCGCTCGGGCTTGGGTCCGCCGCGATCCCATTCTCATCATCGGCAGCGGCATCAATGACCTATGAAGAAGCAGTGCGTTCGGCACGTGCGCCGCTGCAGGACGCGCCAAGAAATCGTGAGCTCGTGCGCTTTGCCAGTCTCGCTGCGGCGGCCCCCCGAACAGGTGATGCGCTCATGATCGCGAAGATCATCAAAGCAGCCGGCCTCTACTTCCTCATCGTCTTCGGCACCGGGTTCCTGCTGGGGCCCATCCGCGTTCTATGGCTGGAGCCGCGCATCGGTACGCTCGCGGCCGTGCTCTGTGAAGCGCCGTTCCTGCTTGCAGCTATCTTCGTCGGTTCGCGCCTGGCTCCGCGAGCCGTGCGCATCGAGCCGCGCACGGACATGCTGCTCGCGGTCGGGACTGCCGCGCTCGCGATGCAGCAAACAGCCGATGTGACGGTTGGCCTGGCGCTCCGGGATTTGGCCCTTCGCGATCAGCTCGCGCAATTTGCAAGCGCGGAAGGGGCAGTCTATGCGGCGTTGCTCATCCTGTTCGCGGTCATGCCCTCGCTCGCCAACCGAAACCCGAGATAGAGAGCAGATCGAGCCTTCTCCCCCTCACCTGCCCCAGCGATCCTGCCAGATCTTCTCCCCGATCAAGCAGTTCACGCGCGGCTCCTTGGCGGCGACGCGCACGATCGGGCGCTCCGGCGTGCGGCCGGCGACTTCCATCAGGAGCTTGGTGCGGATGGCTTCCTTGAACCTGTCGCGTTCCTTGATCGAGACCACGAACGAGCCCGGACCACCGATCACGCAATCCTCGTAATAGTAGTCGAGGTTCTCGATATCCATGGTCGAGAAGGACGGCTCCTTCACCATGATCGGCAGGCCGTTGATGATGATCCCCTTCTCCAGCGCGGCATCGCGCGCCATGGTGACGGGGACGCCGTTGTTGTTGGGGCCGTCGCCGGAAATGTCGATCACGCGGCGCAGCCCGCGCCAGGGACTCTCGTCGAACAGCGGCATCGCGAAATTGATCGCGCCCGAGATCGAAGTGCGCGAGGCGCGACGGATCGGCGTCTTCGTGATCTCCGCGGCTACCGCATCCGCCGTCTCGGGCCCGTCGATCAGCCGCCAGGGGATGATGATCTTCTGGTCATTGGAGGCCGCCCATTCGAAATAGGTCACGGCGATGCGACCGTTGGGACCGGCTTTCAACGCCTGCAGGAAATCCTTGGACACGATCGCCTGCGCGTAGCCCTCGCGCTGAACCGCGAGCTCGTCCATGTCCATGGAATAGGAAACGTCGACGGCAATAATCAGCTCGACATCGACTGCCTGGCCTTCCCGGTCGGCCGCCTGCTCAATCGGTTGACGTTCCGGCTGCGGCGCAGCGATACCCGCCGCTTGGCCTCCGACTATCGCTCCCGCGACGAATACAGCCCCGATCGAGAACCACCAGCGCATCGCGCCCTCCCGTCGTAGGCAAAGATGGTGACATGCAAACTGCGTGACGCAAAGCGAGAATGTCGAACCTCATTCACATTCAGGTTAGCAGCTCGCTGCATGAGGCTGCGCGACGCGCGGACACGTTGCCCGCGCCCTTTCATCAGCACTGGAATTCGCACGAGCGCCAAACCGGACGCGCGTTCTCGGCCCCCTATTGTGCCGCGCGATTTCCATGCTAGTTTGGTTCCGAAGATGGGGATGGAGTCCCCCGATAACCGCCCGGCGATGTGTTCGTATGGGCTGATGACTCCTGCTGAGGTGGGGCAATCAGATGGCTCCGCTGCGGCGGGAGTATGATCAACCCGCCAGTGGCGGGTTTTTTGTTGCCCGAAGCGTGGTCGAGGCAAGACGTGACGACAACGGAACCAGGTTCTTCCCGGGTGCGGATTCCAGGCGGAGTCTGGGTGCTCGGTTTCGTGTCGCTGTTGATGGATGTCTCCTCCGAGATGATCCACGCGCTGCTGCCGGTGTACCTCGTGACCGTGCTCGGCACCTCCACGATCACCGTTGGTTTCATCGAAGGTACTGCGGAAGCGACCGCATCCATCACCAAGATCTTCTCGGGGGCGCTGTCGGACTGGCTCGGAAGACGCAAGCTTCTGGCCGCGATCGGCTATGGCCTTGCGGCCTGCACCAAGCCGATGTTTCCGCTCGCCCCCTCCGCATCCTGGCTGGTGGCGGCCCGCTTCATCGACCGCGTCGGCAAGGGTATTCGCGGCGCGCCGCGCGACGCGCTGGTCGCCGACATCGCGCCGGCCGAGCTGCGGGGGGCGAGCTTCGGCCTGCGCCAGTCGCTCGATACGGTGGGCGCGTTCCTCGGCCCCCTGCTCGCGATCGTGCTGATGTGGTGGACCTCGGACGATTTCAGGGCCGTATTCTGGGTCGCGGTGCTGCCGGCCTTTCTCTCGTTCGCCCTGATCGTGTTCGCGGTCAGAGAACCGGAACACCGGCAAGACGGCCGCGAGGTGACAAACCCGTTGGCGCTTGCCGCCATCCGGCAGCTCGGGCAGGCCTATTGGCGCGTCGTCATTGTCGGCATCGTCTTCACGCTGGCGCGCTTCAGCGAAGCCTTTCTCATCCTTCGCGCACAGAATGTCGGACTGCACACGATGTGGGTGCCGGCCGTCCTGGTGCTGATGAACATCGTCTACTCGATGTCGGCGTATCCGGCCGGCGTGCTGTCGGACCGCTTCAATCGCAAGGGGCTGTTGCCGGTGGGGCTGTTCTTCCTTGCTGCCGCCGACCTGGCGCTCGCCCTGATGCCTAATCTTGTCGGCGTCGCGCTGGGAGTGATCCTTTGGGGCCTGCACATGGGTTTCACGCAGGGCCTGTTCGCGACGCTTGTTGCCGACACTGCCCCACCGGCGCTGCGCGGGACCGCCTACGGCTACTTCAACCTGTTCACGGGCCTTGCCATGCTGGCGGCCAGCATCTTGGCCGGCGCGCTGTGGGACGCGTTCGGCCCGGCGGCCACCTTCCTCGTCGGTCTCGGCTTTGCGCTGCTGTCGCTCGTGGGACTTCTGGCGATCGGAGGACCGACGGGAAAGCCGGGGATATCATCATGACGGCTGCATTGATGCATGCAAATCGCCGGCCTCGTCCGGCACTTGCCCGCAACGAGGCAGCAAGCGAGGCGAAAGGAGTTCATCGGACGTGCTCAGCGGATTGACAAGCATCGTGATCGGCAGCGTGCTCGGCGGCTGCGCGCGCTATTTCGTCTCCGGCGTGATCGCGCGCCGCCTGGGGGAGACCTTTCCCTGGGGCACCATGACCATCAACGTCAGCGGTGCCTTCCTGATCGGAATCTTCGGCGCGCTGGCGGCCCGCGACGATGCACTGTTCGCAACGCCAAATCCGTGGCTGTTCGCGGTCACCGGCTTTCTCGGCTGCTACACCACGGTCTCCTCGTTCAGCCTGCAAACGCTGACCCTTGCCCGTAGCGGGGAGACCAGCCGCGCGATCGGCAATGTCGTGCTCTCGGTGTCGCTTTGTCTCGCCGCAGTGGCTTGCGGCTTCTGGCTCGCCGATCTCTGGGGACCTGAAGCGCGATGACGAAGGGGATTTCCGCCAGCGCAAGATGGCATACCGCGGTCCTCTACGCCTGGGTCGCGGCGGGAAGCATCTTGGGCGGGCTCACGCGCTATCTCGTCTCGCTCGCGCTCGACACCGGGCCCGGCTTTCCCTGGGCGACGCTGTTCATCAACGTCACCGGCTCGCTCATCATCGGCTTCTACGCCACGCTCACCGGGCCCGACGGCCGGCTGATGGCCAGCCCGCGGCAGCGCCAGTTCGTGATGACCGGCTTTTGCGGCGGCTACACCACGTTCTCCGCCTTCAGCCTCGAGACGTTCAGGCTGTTTCACGGCAGCACGAAATACACGGCGCTCGCCTATATGGCTGCATCCGTCATTTGCTGGCTGTCGGCGGTATGGCTCGGCCACTTTCTGGCCAGCCGCTTCAATCGTTTGAAAAGGAGCTGAACATGCAAATTCCAGGTCAGGCACTCCTGCTCCGGATCTTCATCGGCGAGGAAGACGAGTTCCAGGGCACGCCGCTGTATGAAGCGATCGTGCTGAAAGCGCGCGAGCAGCATCTGGCCGGTGCGACCGTGCTGCGCGGGCCCATGGGCTTCGGCAAGTCGAGCCGGCTGCACACGTCCAAGATCCTGCGCCTTTCCGAGGACCTGCCTTTGATCCTCGAGATCGTCGACAGCGAGGAAAACATCAACAAATTCCTGCCCATGCTGGACGGGATGATGACGAGCGGCCTCGTCACGCTGGAGAAGGTGCAGGTCCTGCAATATGGCGCGAAGGCTGCCAGCTGAACCCAAGTCCGCCTATATAAGAGGGATGGTCGGACTGTGATGGAGGCTGAATGAACAACGCCGTCACCAAGCCGAAGACGCGCACCAGGACCAAGGTCCAGCGCCCGCGGCTGCACAAGGTCATCCTGGTCAACGACGACTTCACTCCGCGCGAATTCGTCGTCACGGTGCTGAAGGGAGAGTTTCGCATGACCGAGGACCAGGCCTACAAGGTCATGATCACCGCGCACAAGAAGGGCTCCTGCGTGGTCGCCGTGTTCACCAAGGACGTAGCGGAGACCAAGGCGACGCGCGCCACCGACGCCGGCCGTGCGAAAGGCTACCCGCTCCTGTTCACGACCGAGCCGGAGGAATAGGCGTCTTTGAAAGAGCCGCGCACATCGGCAAAGGCGGCGCGACAACTCAAGCGCCGAGCGCGGCACCTTCGTCGGCCAATCCATATACCCGCTCGGCCTTCGCGAAGCCCGCAATCGGGAATTCACCGAGATCGGTCCACCCGGTCCCGCACACGGAAGCAAAGGCCTGCGACGACACCACCGCGCGATTGAGCCCGCCCGCGATCTTCTCCAGACGCGCCGCGAGATTGACGGCCGGTCCGATGCAGGTGAAATCGAGCCGGTTGCCGCCGCCGATATTGCCGTAGAGGATCTTGCCGACGTGCAGCGCGACGCCGAAGCGGAAGCTCTCGACTGCGTCTCCGATCGGGTACTGCATGGCCTCGACATTGGCGCGTGATTCCTTTGCCGCGTCGACGACGCGCGCACAGACCTGGTGAATGTCGTCTTCCTGTTCGGCAACGGGAAAGACGGCGAGCAGCCCGTCGCCCATGAATTTCAGCACTTCGCCGCCCTGGGCCCTGATCGAGGCCACCTGGCAATCGAAATAGCGGTTAAGAATCTCCACGACCGTCTCGGCCGGCAGCCGGTCCGACAGCGTGGTGAAGCCGCGCAGGTCCGACAGCCAGATTGCCGCCTGCATGCTGTCGGTATGGCCGCGGCGAATCTGGCCGCCCATGATGCGCTCGCCGGCGCGGTTGCCGACGTAGGTATCGAGCAGGAGCGAAGCGGTGCGACGGAGATCGATAATCTCGACATAGCGCGCCAGCACCGGCATGAACGACCGGATTGCACGGAGCTGTTCGTCGGTGAATCCGCCGCGCTGTTTGGTGGTCCAGGTCGCGGCGTGGATCGTATCGTCCATGAAGCGAAGCGGCAGCGCGAAATAATCGGTGGCGCCTTCGTTGCGCAGGTCGGCAAGAATCGGGAAGCGCTCGATCTCCGGGCCGTTGGGATCGCCCCTGACCTCGACGCCTTCTCGGAAGACGATGGCAAGCGGGCTCGCCATAAACTCCGGCGTATTCTGAATGTCGAAATCAACCGTTCCGACTTCGACCGCGGCGCCCGGCTTCCAGATGAAGTTGCGGCCATAGATTTCCGGATGCAGGGTGCGAACGAAAACGCCGACCCGCCACAGTGGCAGTCCGGCCGCAACCAGGCGTTCGCAGCACTCGGCCATCATCGCGCTCGGTGTCGGCGCCGAGCGCGCACCAGCGATCAGCCAGTCGTTAACGGTCTTGAGGTCTGTGACATTCATGGCCACGCAATCTTGCGGGCGAAGTTTTGCACCCGTCAAGAAGCACTGCGGGTTCCCGATACCTCGCGGTCGCTTCCGGGGTGCTACCTGGCTCCCACCTGGCCGCGATGGCGCAGGAAGTGATCGGCCAGCACGCAGGCCATCATGGCTTCGCCGACGGGAACCGCACGAATGCCGACGCAAGGATCGTGACGTCCCTTGGTCAGGATCTCGGTCTCGGCGCCGCTGCGATCGACCGTGCGCCGCGGCGTCAGGATCGAGGACGTCGGCTTCACCGCAAAGCGCACCACCACCGGCTGCCCGGTCGAGATGCCGCCCAGAATGCCGCCGGCGTGGTTGGACAGAAAACGCGTGCCGTTGTTGCCGGTCCGCATCTCGTCGGCGTTTTCTTCCCCGCTGAGCTCGGCCGCGCCAAAACCGGCGCCGACCTCGACACCCTTGACCGCATTGATGCTCATCATGGCGCCGGCGAGATCGGAATCGAGCTTGCCGTAGATCGGCGCGCCCAGTCCCGCCGGGACGCCCTCGGCGACGACCTCGATCACCGCGCCGATCGAGGAGCCCTTCTTGCGGATGCCGTCGAGATATTCCTCGAAGAAGGCCGCCTTGTCCCTGTCGGGACAAAAAAACGGATTGCGCGCGACCTCGTCCCAGTCCCACTTGTCGCGATCGATCTTGTACGGCCCCATCTGCACCAGCGCACCGCGCACGCGGATGTCGGGCACGACCTTGCGCGCGATCGCGCCGGCCGCCACCCGCATCGCCGTCTCGCGCGCCGACGAGCGCCCGCCGCCCCGATAGTCGCGCAGGCCGTATTTGGCCTCGTAGGTGAAATCGGCGTGGCCCGGGCGAAACTTGTCCTTGATCTCGGAATAGTCCTTCGAGCGCTGATCGGTGTTCTCGATCAGGAGCCCGATCGGCGTTCCCGTCGTCACCTGCACGCCAGTCTCGGGATGCGCCATTACGCCCGACAGGATCTTGACCGCGTCCGCCTCCTGGCGCTGGGTGGTGAAGCGGGACTGGCCCGGACGGCGACGATCGAGGTCGCGCTGGATGTCCTCGGCACCAAGTTCGATCAGGGGCGGGCAACCGTCGACCACGCAGCCGATCGCAACCCCGTGGCTTTCGCCGAAGGTCGTGACGCGGAACATGTGACCGAAAGTGTTGAAGGACATCCGTTGCTCGGCTCGCGCTGACTGTCAGCACCTGTTGTCGACGTGGTAACGCGCATAAGCCCGGCGGTCAAACTGGCAGACCGTCATTTCGGGGCGCCCGAAGGGCGAACCCTGCCCAATTGTGCACCGTAGTTCGATGCTTCGCATCGCCCGGAATGACGGTGCGAGAGGTTAACTATACTTCGTCAGGGCGCCGCCGCGGAACACATAGACGGCACCCTGCTCGATATAGAGGTCGGCGGCGCTTGCCGGCGTCTCGATGCCGAGCGCCACCATCAGGGCCCGCGCGGTACCGCCATGCGCAACCGCAACGGTGTCCGAACGCAGCGAATTGTACCAGTCGCGCATGCGCTGCTGCACCTCGGCATAGGTCTCGCCACCCGGCGGGCACACCGACCATTTGTCGGCAAGCCGCTGCGCATAGAGCTCGGGATGGGAGGCTTCGCTCTCCGCCAGCGTACAGCCTTCCCACACGCCGTAGCCGATCTCGCGCAGCCGGTCGTCGAGTCCGTATTCATTCACCGGCAATTGCAGTTCGGCGCGCACCAGCTCCATCGTCGATCGTGCCCGTCCGAGCGGGCTCGACACGAAGGGCAACGAGAGCGGCTCGCGCCCGTTGCGCCTGAAGAGACCCGTCAGGATATGCGCCGCCTGGACCGCCTGCCGCCGGCCGCGCTCGTTCAGGGGAACGTCCTGCGCGCCCTGCAGCCGGCCCAGCACATTCCACTCGGTCTCGCCGTGGCGAAGGTAGTAGATCATGGGCGGCGACATTTGCGGTGGCAATCAGTCCTTCGCCAGCGAGATGTCGGGCGCGTCCGGCCGCTTCATGCCGACGACGTGGTAACCGGAATCGACGTGATGAACCTCGCCGGTGACGCCGCGCGACAGGTCCGAGAGCAGGTAGAGCGCACTGGCGCCGACCTCCTCGATGGTGACCGTGCGGCGCAGCGGCGCGTTGTATTCGTTCCACTTCAGGATATAGCGGAAATCGCCGATGCCGGACGCGGCGAGCGTCTTGATCGGTCCCGCCGAGATCGCGTTGACGCGGATGTTCTTCTCGCCGAGGTCGGCGGCAAGGTAACGCACGCTCGCTTCCAGCGCGGCCTTGGCGACGCCCATGACGTTGTAGTGCGGCATCCACTTCTCGGCGCCGAAATAGGTCAGAGTCACGATCGAGCCGCCGTCGACGAGCAGCTTCTCGGCGCGCTGGGCGATCGCCGTCAGCGAGTAGCAGCTGATCAGCATGGTTTTCGAGAAATTGTCCGCCGTGGTCTCGATGTAGCGGCCGTCGAGCTGGTCCTTGTCGGAGAAGGCGATCGCATGCACCACGAAATCGATCTTGCCCCACTTCTCCCTGAGCACGTCGAAAACCGCATCGATCGTTGTCGGATCGGTGACGTCACAATGTCCGAGCAACAGGCCGCCGATCTCGGCCGCGAGCGGCTCGACCCGTTTCTTCAGCGCGTCTCCCTGGAAGGTCAAGGCGATCTCGGCTCCTGCCGCGTGGCAGGCCCTGGCAATGCCCCAGGCGATCGACCGGTTGTTGGCGACGCCGAGGACAACCCCGCGCTTGCCCTGCATCAGACCCGAAGTTTGCGCCATCCGCTTTCCAATCCAGCTGGTTTGGGATTCGTCAGGTACACCAGCCCTCCTGCCCGGTACAGCCCCAATCGGCCGGGTCAAGGCCGTTTCCTGAGGCATGATCCGCACAAGTGGACGCCGGTCTTCCACGCGGCAAATTGCGCGAAAGATCATGCCCATCAAAAGGACCGGAATAGCTGCTTTGTTCGGGTGTTATGGCTTGCATAGGGCGTCCGCGCCGAGCCAACTTGTACGAGCTGACATGAGCGCCTTTCGCCAGAGCGTGGAAGCCATGATCCCGAGCCTGCGCCGCTACGCCCGGGCGCTGGCGCGTGACGCGGACGTGGCCGACGACCTGGTGCAGGACACCCTGGTGAGGGCGCTGCGTTCGGAGCGGCTGTTCCTCGGCGGCGACATCAGGAGCTGGCTCTATACGATCCTGACCAACCTCAACAAGAACCGGCGGCGGTCGCTCGCCCGCCGGCCGCAATTGATGCCGCTGTCGGACAATAACCCGGACGCCAGCGGCACCGAGGCCGAAGGCCGCGACATCGAGAAGGCGTTGTCCACGCTCGTCGAGGAGCAGCGTTCGGTGCTGCTGCTGGTGATGCTCGAAGGCCTGAGCTACCGCGAGGTCGCCGACATCCAGGGGGTGCCGATCGGCACGGTGATGTCGCGCCTGGCGCGCGCGCGGGCCCATGTCAGGGCCGCGCTCGACGGCGAGCGCCCTGCCCTACGGCGCGTGAAGTGATGCCATGTGCGAGACGGGTTCGAGCGGCGAACGATGTTTTCGACAGATTAGCCTGAGACCACAACCATGACCGACCGGAAGATTTCCATCACCGAAGACGAACTTCACGCGTACATCGACGGCGAGCTGCCGGCCGAGCGCCGCGCCGACGTCGAGGCCTACCTTGCGGCGCATCCCGAGGATGCCGAGCGAGTGCAGTCATGGCGCGCGATGGCCGAGATGCTGCATGCCCGCTACGACCGCGTCGCCAACGAACCGGTACCGAAACGGCTGGAAATCGATCGCCTGGTGCGTCAGCCGCGGAAATGGATGATTGGTGCGGCCGCCGCGGCGCTGCTCGCCTTCATCGCCGGCGGCGGCATCGGCTGGATCGCGCATGGCGCGGCCGCCTCGCCGCCCGCCTTCCAGAGCTTCACGCTGGATGCGCTCGACGCGCACCGGCTCTATGTCGTCGAGGTGCGCCATCCGGTGGAAGTGCCCGGCAATGAACTCGCCCATCTGCAGGCGTGGCTGACTAAGCGCTGCGGCTGGACCGTGCGCGCGCCGGACCTTGACGCCACCGGCCTGAAGCTGGTCGGCGGCCGGCTTCTGCCCGGCCCGAACGGCCCGGCATCCTTCCTGATGTATGAGAGCCCCTCGGGCGAGCGCTTTACCGTCTACGCCTCCAAGACCCCGGGCGGCTCGACACAGATGCGATACACGATGTTGGACAATGACGGGGCGCTGTTCTGGGCCGACCGCGGCGTCGGCTATGTCGTCAGCGGCGGCAGGGATCGCGAACGGCTGTCACAGGTCGCGCAGGCCGTCTACGACCAATCCGAGAAGAACGGGAGCTAGACACCGCCAAGAAGCGCGCGCCAAGATTCCGTCATCGAAAATCTGGAATCAAGCCATGGACGCGTCTCAATATAGCACCAGGTGATCACGCGAAAATGATGCCGTGTTCGATCCGCCGATCGACACGAAGGCGGCCTCGATTGGGGTTTGTTGGTACCGCGCTGGTCCCCCTTTCGAGGCCGCCGCTCTTTTAATTCTACCCGGCCAGGGTTGGTCGAGACGGCGCCCGCACTGGTTCAACCAAGGCCACTGCGCGGATTGTAGGGATGAGTACCCCTCCACTTCTCCATCAACGTCTCGAGCTCCGCGTCGTTCCCGTCGGGCAGCACGATGCGGGTGGTGACGAACAGGTCACCGCTGCCGCCGGCCTTGGGCAGACCCTTGCCTTTTAAGCGGAAGGTTCGGCCGCTGGAGGTATTCCTGGGGATCGACAATTCGACCGCGTTGCCGAGCGTGGGCACGCGGACCTTGCCACCCAGCACGGCCTCATAGAGGGTGATCGGCAGGTCGATCCTCAAATCGGCACCCTCGATCTTGAAGAAAGGATGCGGGGCGATGCTGACCGTGATCAAGAGGTCGCCGGGCGGATGACCGTGCGCGGTCTCGCCCTGGCCCTTTACCCGGATCTGCTGGCCCGCGGTCACGCCGGCCGGAATCTTGACGTTGAGTTCCTTGCCGGTCGGCAGCCGGACGCGCTTCTCGCCGCCCTTCACCGCCTCCTCCAGCGACACCGTCATGGCGACGTTGAGGTCTAGATCAAGGCCGATCCCGCCGGTCTCGAATTCAAAGGGGGTACCGCCCGCGGCGCGCCCGCCGCGCATGCCGCCGCCGAACATGCTGTTGAGAATGTCCTCGAACGCGCCCGCGCCCGCCCCCGCCCCGCCACTGCGAAACGTATGGCTCTCGAAGCCGCCCGGTCCGGCGCGGCCGCGCGCGCCGCCGCTGCCCGGAAAGCCCTGGAAGCGTGGCTTGCCCTCGGCATCGATTTCGCCGCGGTCGAACTGCTTGCGTTTCTCCTCGTCGCTGAGGATCTCGTTGGCCGTGTTGATCTCGGCAAAGCGTTCCGCCGCCTTGGGATCGTTCTTGTTGCTGTCAGGATGATGCTTCTTGGCGAGCTTGCGAAAAGCGCTCTTGATCGCCGCAGCGTTGGCGCCCCGCGGCACCCCCAAGACCTCATAGGGGTCGCGCATACGTCACGTCTCCTTCACGGAAGTCGGATGTTGGTTACCCAAGGGCTCCCCGCCCCCGCTTTCGGCTTCATCTGGGGTGCCCGTGGCATTTCTGCAACTATTCCACGGGACGATTCTAGCTTCGCCAAGGCTTTAGCGTATGAATCTCCCAGCGGCCATGGCCTGCCTGGCATCCGTTGCCCTGGAGCCAGGTTTCCGTGCGGCCGTTGACGTAGCTTGCGAGAAAATCGCGGCATCTGCGCCCATCCTCCGACGAATAGGCTTGAGCCAAAGGGGTCACCGAGCCACGGGCTCCCGTCTGCGGATTTTCCCAGTGCTGGCTGAAATCCTTGTCGCCCTTGCTCAGCACGTCGGCAGCGGCATTGCGAGCGAAGGCAAGATCGGTGTCGGTCGGCTGGGGATCTTTGGCCGGGGGCGTAATCGTCCCCGTGACTTCCTCACCATCCAACTTGGCAAACGGCCCGTCGGTGCGGGAGAAGCTGCAGCCCGCTGCGGCCATCCCGACCAGAATTGCTGTCATCACGGCCCCGGCCGGCCGGATCACCGATAGGCCAATGCGTCCCCATGGCCTATATAGGATGAAGTTGTCGTGGGTTGACACCACGCTTTGGGCCGCGGGCGGACGCAATTCGGACTCCTGACATGACCGACACGACCTCGATCAAACACCCGACACCATTAACATCCGGTGATTTTACCGCCGCCGATGAGCCGTTCGCGCTGTTCGCCGACTGGCTCGCCGAAGCCGAGAAGAGCGAATTGAACGATCCGAACGCGATGGCGTTGGCAACGGTCGACCCCGACGGCCTGCCGGACGTGCGAATGGTGCTGATGAAGGGCTTTGATACCAACGGCTTTGTCTTCTACAGCCATATCGCCAGTCAAAAGGGCCGCGAACTCGCCGCAAATCCTAAGGCCGCGTTACTTTTTCACTGGAAGTCGCTGCGTCGGCAGGTCCGTATCCGCGGCAACGTGTCGCCGGTAAGCGATGCCGAAGCCGACGCTTATTTCGCAACGCGGCCGAAGCAGGCCCAGCTCGGCGCCTGGGCCAGCAAGCAATCGCAGCCGCTGGAGAGCCGCTTCGCCTTCGAGCAGGCCATCGCCAAAGTCGCCGCGAAATACATGATCGGAGAGGTGCCGCGGCCGCCCGGCTGGAGCGGCTGGCGCATCAGCCCGTTGCGAATCGAGTTCTGGCACGATCGTCCGTTCCGCCTGCATGACCGCATCGAATTCCGCCGCGCCGCGACCGACCAGCCCTGGTCCAAGACGCGCCTTTATCCGTGAACGAGAAGAGCCCGATCCATGCCGACATCTTCAAACTCGCAGCAGCGCCGCACCCTGCTTCTAACCGGCGCCAGTCGGGGCATCGGCCACGCCACGGTGATTAGGTTCTCCAGCGCCGGCTGGCGCGTGATCACCTGCTCGCGGCACCCTTTTCCGGAGGAATGTCCGTGGGGCGCCGGGCCCGAGGACCACATCCAGGTCGACCTTGGCGACCACGCCGACACCGTGCGGGCCATCGCCGAGATCCGCAGGCGCCTGGAAGGGGGCGAACTGCACGCGCTGGTCAACAATGCGGCCATCTCGCCGAAGGCGCCCGGCGGCGCCCGGCTGGGTACGGTCGACACCGACCTCGACATCTGGACTCACGTCTTCAACGTCAACTTCTTCGCGCCGATCATGATGGCGCGCGGGCTTATCGCGGAACTGAAGAAGGCGAAGGGCTCGGTGGTGAACGTCACCTCGATCGCTGGCTCGCGCGTGCATCCCTTCGCCGGCGCCGCCTATGCGACGTCCAAAGCGGCGCTCGCCTCATTGACGCGCGAGATGGCTTCCGACTTCGGCCGCATCGGCGTTCGCGTCAACTCGATCGCGCCCGGCGAGATCGACACCTCGATCCTGTCGCCGGGAACCGAGAAGATCGTGGAACAGCAGATCCCGATGCACCGGCTCGGCACGCCCGACGAGGTGGCGAAGATCATCTATGTGCTGTGCACCGAGACATCGTCCTACGTGAACGGCGCCGAGATCCATATCAACGGCGGTCAGCACGTCTGAAGACCGATGGGATCGGCGAAGAGCCGTTGCGCTTAAGGTTTCTGATTAAGTATGAAAACCGGTGCGCATTCCTGGATCACGGCACCCCGGCACCGGATCGTCTCGCAAGCAGTGGTCGGATGCCCATCATTCCGACCAGGCGTTAATCAGTCAGCAACGAACCGTCGTGGCGCGCTTCGTTGAACGCGCACCGACACGTTGAACGCGCTCGAGCATTCTTCCTCGTTCTCGCCGTCGAGCAATGGTGCTCCGCAATGACGGCAAAGCCGCCTGGCAAACGCCGGCGCCTTGCCGCACGCACGGTCCTGATGATAGCGCGCGAAATCGATGACCTTCCGGGGTGATGTTATGTTTTCTTCAACCATGGTGTCCTCGCGGGCTTGCTTGCCATTTATCGCAGACAAGTTTCGCCCAAACGTTCAGTCCACCGCTCAAATTTTAGGTGAGGAATTGAGGCGGCGAATTCCACAACGTGCCACGAACGTTAAAGCCACTTCTTCCACTTGAATAAGTAGTAGGGCACGACCGCCACGATCAGCATCAGCACCAGCGCCATCGGATAACCGTGAACCCATTCGAGTTCCGGCATCAGCCTGAAGTTCATGCCGTAGATCGAGGCGACCAGCGTCGGCGGCATTAACACCACCGCCATCACCGAAAACAGCTTGATGATGTTGTTCTGCTCGAGGTTGACGACGCCGAGCATGGCGTCCAGCACGAAAGTGATCTTGTTGGACAGATAGGAGACGTGATCGGTCAGCGACGCGACGTCGCGCTGCATCGTCTTCAGTTGCTCGCGCATGTCCTTCGACCACTTCACTCCTTCCACAGCCGCCGAGAGGAACGTCACCAGTCGTCCGATCGAGACCAGGCTCTCACGAATCTTCGACGCCAGGTCCCCCTTGCGGCCGATCGCGATCAGGATCTGGGCGTAGGCCTTGGCGTGACCGTGACGCTGGCTCTCGGGTTCGAAGATGGCGTGCGACACCTCATCGACTTCCGCACCCACGCGCTCCAGAATGTCCGCGCAGCGATCGATCACCGCGTCGAGCAGTTCCATCAGGACCATCTCGCCGGTGATGCCGGCTGCACATGACCGCGCCAGCTTGTTCTCGACCAGGGCAAATGGCCTCGGCGTGTCGTAGCGCACCGTGACCAGGCGATGTCCCGCCAGGATGAAGGTCACGGCGGCGGTCCGCGGCATGTCGGTGTCGGAATGGCACATCAATGTCGCGGTCATGTAGCGCGCGCCGTTCTCGATATAGAGCCGGCTGGAAATCTCGATTTCCTGCATGTCCTCGCGCGTCGGTACTGCAATGCCGGCGAGCCGCTCCACGGCCCTGTCCTCGGCAGAGGTCGGTTTGACCAGGTCGATCCAGACCGCGTTTTCCGGCAGGTTCGACCCGTCGTCGATGGTGACCTTCTTCAGCGAGGACTCGGAGGGAACGAAGACCGAAAACATGAGCACCTCCAGGAAGGGCGGCCGACAACCGGAAAGGACTTACCGCGATTCTGGCAAGCGCCTGATGACAAGCTGGGTGGGTGATTTGTGGCGCCAGATGGGCAATACCGTGGCATGAATTCGGCCCGCCGGCGCGGTTTGCCCAAGAATCAACCGCGGATTGACCCAAAACTCCAAAACTTGCGGCAAAAAAGCCACAACTGACCTCCCGCAGTGCAGGAAGATGGCCGCGGCTCTGGAACTGTGGCAGAATTCGAAGATAATATCGGCCTAATGGAGTCGTGGAGTTCCGGGGTCAGCCTCGGCGCCGCGATGAATATTTTTCGATCGGAAATATGCCCATGTCGCTGAAGCTGAAACTGGGGATTTTGGCCGCCGGCCTGATGCTGTCGGGCTGCATGCAGGCCACGACCTACGAGGCGACAAACACGTCGAACTTCAAGCCGCGCGACAAGGAATATCTGTCCAAGATTAAGTACACCAACACGCCGGTTTCAGAGCCCTTCCGCAGGGCGATCGTCGAGTACCACCGCAAGGAGTCTCCCGGTTCCATCGTGGTGGATTCCGACAACCACTATCTCTATTACGTGCTCGAAGGCGGCAAGGCGATCCGCTACGGCATCACCGTCGGCGAAGAAGCCATGGCGTGGTCCGGCATCGCCAAGATCGGCAGCATGACCGAGTGGCCGGCGTGGCATCCGACTCCCAGTGAAATCTCGCGCCTCGGCGTGCCGACCTACGTGGCGCCCGGCCCCGACAATCCGATGGGTTCGCGCGCGATGTATCTGTATTCGGGCGGCAAGGACACGCTGTTCCGTCTCCACGGCACCAACCAGCCTGAATATATCGGCGCCTCGATCTCCTCGGGCTGCATCCGCCTGACCAACGAGGACGCAATCGATCTGTATAACCGCGTGAAGGTCGGTACCATCGTGGTGGTGCTTGAGAAGAATCACGGTGACTCGCCCTACAAGTCGCACCTTGCGCTGCAAGGCGGCGGCAACTCCAACGCGACACCGTAGGAAGCGCTCCTTTCGGGATTTAAAAGCGCCGGCTTGGCCGGCGCTTTTCTTTTGAAGGACGCGTTTCGCCGGAAGTCGGCGCAGTCTCGCCGGCTGGGGGCGCTTCTGGATTGCCGGACTTCCGCTCTGCGGAGTTGCCCGCCTCCGGTCCCTCCTGATCGGATCTGGTCGCTACCTCGCGCGGAGGGGCTTGCTCCGGACGCTCGGCCGGCAGCAAGGGCGCGATCTGCGGCAGCGGATCCCACACGTCCCACTGGCAGATTCGGTAGCCGTTGCGCCGCTGCGCGAGATCAAGATGGATGTGGTCCTCGTGATACCAGTCCGACCCTGGACCGAGCACGGTGGTGAACCGACCGCAAACCGAATGCAGCACGCGTTCGCGCACCTCGCGCGGAACGGTGCGGTCGGTCAGCCCTACCGATTGACCGTTCGCGAGCTTGAAGGCGCGCACGTCGAGCGCGTTGGCACGGCCATGTTCCGACAGCATGGCGCCGGCGACGCGATTGCGGCCGCGACATTCGTAAGCATCGAAATTGTCGAGGTCGGTGACCCGGCTGCCGAGGCTTTCCGCCAACCGCGCCACGTCCGACCGCACCCAGTCGGCAAGCGCCGAAGCCATGCTGCAGCGGAGGGTCGCGGCAGGCTTGACCGCGACCCGGCTCTTGTCCGCCAGCACGATCGCCTCCAGCCGCACCAGATCCTCGCCGCCGCAACCACCGGGACCACGAATGTCGGGGATGCTCGGCGCAATCGCGATCTCTTCGGTAAGCGCGACCCGACAGGCTGAGGGCTGAGGCTCGGCCGGCTCGCCCTGCCCGACCTGCTTTTCGGTTGCAGACGCCCCCTGCTTAGCCACCGGCTGGGCCCGCGGCGGCGCGTCCGCCGGCCGCGGCCTAGGCAGGGGCACCATTGTTGCGCTAACGGTGCCGCGCAGCCTGGGTGGATCGGCCCGGAACTGAGCGCCGCTCGGTGCGTGCTGTTGTGCGGCAGCCGTGTGCGACGAAAGGATGAGGGCGCAGAGAGTGCCGGTAACCATTGCCTCGACGGCGGACACCAAGTCGCGAGAAGACCATTTGCGGCACACGTTCCGCACGCTAAAATTCATGGCAACATTTAGACCCGGCGCGTTCGGCGCCACAGTTGGAGGGACGTCTGTATGCTTGGTTTGATGCAAGATTGGCCGCTGCTTTGCCACCGGATCATCGAGCACGCCGCAAGATTCCACGGCACACAGGAGGTCGTGACACGATCGGTCGAAGGCCCGATTCATCGCACCAACTATGCCCAAATCCACGCCCGGTCGCTCAAGGTCTCGCAGATGCTGGACCGCCAAGGCATCAAGCTCGGCGACCGCGTGGCCACGATTGCCTGGAATACCTGGCGCCATCTTGAAGTCTGGTACGGCATCATGGGCATCGGCGCGATCTGCCACACGGTCAATCCGCGGCTGTTCCCCGACCAGATCGCCTGGATTGTCAATCACGCCCAGGACCGCATCATCATCACCGACCTTACCTTTGTACCGGTCCTGGAAAAGCTTGCCGACAAGCTCCCGAGCGTCGAGCGCTACATCGTCCTCACCGACAAGGCGCACATGCCGGAGACCTCGCTGAAGAACGCGGTCGCCTATGAAGAGTGGATCGCGCAGGCGGACGGCGATTTCAAGTGGAAGAGCTTCGACGAGAACACTGCGGCCGCGATGTGCTACACCTCGGGCACGACCGGCGATCCCAAGGGCGTGTTGTATTCGCATCGCTCGAACGTGCTGCATGCGCTCATGGCCAACAACGTCGACGCCCTCGGCACCAGCGCCTCCGAGACAATGCTGCCGGTAGTCCCCCTGTTCCATGCCAACAGCTGGGGCATCGCCTTCTCCGCGCCCACCATGGGCACCAAGCTGGTGATGCCGGGCGCCAAGCTCGACGGCGCGTCGGTCTACGAATTGCTTTCCACCGAGAAGGTGACGCATACCGCGGGCGTGCCGACGGTGTGGCTGATGCTGCTCCAGCACATGGCCGCCAACAACCTGAAACTGCCTCACCTGAAGATGGTGGTGTGCGGCGGCTCGGCGATGCCGCGTTCGATGATCAAGACCTTCGTCGACATGGGCATCGGCGTGCGCCACGCCTGGGGCATGACCGAAATGAGTCCGATCGGCACCGTCGCCGCGCTCAAGCCTCCCTTCACCGAACTGACCGGCGAGGCGCGGCTCGATGTGCTGCAGACCCAGGGCTATCCGCCATTCGGCGTGCAGATGAAGATCACCGACGACGCCGGAAAAGAGCTGCCGTGGGACGCCAAGACATTCGGCCGGCTGAAGGTCGCGGGACCTGCTGTCGCCAAGGCCTATTACCGCGTCGACAGCAATATCCTCGACGAGGAAGGCTTCTTCGATACCGGTGACGTCTCGACCATCGACGAGGATGGCTACATGCGCATTACCGATCGCTCCAAGGACGTGATCAAGTCCGGCGGCGAGTGGATTTCCTCCATCGACCTGGAGAACCTCGCGGTCGGTCATCCGGCCGTGGCGGAAGCGGCCGTCATCGGCGTGCATCATCCGAAGTGGGACGAGCGGCCGCTGCTGATCGTGCAGCTCAAGCAGGGCCAGAAGGCCACTCGCGATGACATTCTGAAGTTCATGGAAGGCAAGATCGCCAAGTGGTGGATGCCCGATGACGTCGCCTTCGTCGAGGGCATTCCGCACACCGCGACCGGCAAGATCATGAAGACGACATTGCGCGACCAGTTCAAGGACTACCGGTTCCCCAACGCAGCAGCTTAGCCATGATGCCCGGCTAGTCCGGGGCATCGCCATATCTCGCACCGTGTGATTTCCGGGCTGGCGCTCAGGCGCCGGCCCGGAATGATGATGACGCCGCTGTGCGCGCCTCCAAACTCCCTTGAATTTATCGCCGCGGCATGGTCTCAACGGACCATCAGGCCCCCGCTCCGGCGGCAGTGCTTAAACTCCGGCAGAACCCGACCGATGGCCCGCAGGTTTTCCGCTCCCTACCAGCAGGAGCCCGTGTCCAGCCTCGCCAACTGGGCGCGCAATCTCGCCGTGTTCGCGGTCGTGGCGGTGCTGGTCTCGATCATCATCGTCCGCTTCGGCTTTCTGGAGATCAAGCCGGCGCTTGCGACCTTCTTGGGCGCGCTTGCCATGGCCGCGCTCTCGATCCTGGTGGGATTGGCCGGCTTTGCCGCGATCTGGCAGAACGGCACGCGCGGCATGAGCCGGATCCTGCTCGCGTTTCTGATTGACGCGCTGGTGCTCGCCTATCCCGCCTATCTCGGCCTGCAATACCGGCGACTGCCGCAGATCCATGACATCACCACCGACCCCATCGATCCGCCGCGCTTCGAAGCCCTGGCGCGCCTGCGCACCGGTGACGGGGCCAACACGGCCGTCTATGCCGGCCTCTACTCCGCCGAACAGCAGCGCCAGTTCTATCCGGAGATCGAGCCGGTCGAGCTCGAAATCCCGGTCGAGCGCGCCTATGCGGTCGCGCTCCAACTGGTCAACAAGCGCAAATGGCTGGTCATCGACGAGCGCGCGCCGCAGCCCTCCCGCCGGGTCGGACGCATCGAGGCGGTGGCGCGCACGCCGATCATGGGCTTCCGTGAGGACGTTTCGATCCGGGTCATTGCCGACGGCGAGGATTCCCGGGTCGATATTCGCTCATCGTCGCGCTATTTCGAAAGCGATCTCGGCAGCAATGCCGCGCGCATCAGCAAGTTCATCGAGGATCTCAACACCGCGGCCGAGACCGTCGCGCTGAAGCCGGTAAAGAAGGCGCCGGTCGTGCCGACCAAGCCGTCGGCAAAGACAGTGAAGAAGTAAGTGCCCTGCCGTAACGAGCGAACCGGAATCTCGCGCCATGGTCTCCAGATTCCCCGGTGCGCGATTGCGTACCGTGGTTTGCGCTGCGCGCGCCCCGGAATGACCTCAAGCGTTCGCCAGCCGGTACGTTCCCGTGATCACCGGATCGCCGTCGGTCACGACCACGCCCCGCGCGACGAGATCCTCCAGATGCGCCAGCACCGAATAGCCGGCCGCGGTCGTGAGGCGTGGGTCGATTCCGATATAGATCGCCCGCACCATCGTCGGGATATCGGTCTCGCCTTTCCCGAGGCGGTGCAGGATGGAGGTTTCCCGCGCCTTGCGATGGCGGATCAGGAAACGGACATAGCGCGGCCCTTCCGGAATCTCCGGGCCATGGCCGGAGAAGTACAGATCCTCCTCGCGCTGCGTGAGGCGCTCGAGCGAATCCATGTAGTCGATCATGGATCCGTCCGGCGGCGCCACGATCGAGGTCGACCAGCCCATGACATGGTCACCGACGAACGAGATCTTGTGCTCCGGCCAGGCGAAGACGAGATGATTGGCGGTGTGGCCCGGCGTGGCCACCGCTTCCAGCCTCCAGCCTGAGCCTTCGACCACATCGCCATGGCCGAGGGCAACGTCGGGCGCGAAATCGCGGTCGGCGCCCGATTCCGGATTGTGCTTCTCGCTCTCGAAGCGCGGCCGCGAAGCACGGTGCGGCCCCTCCGCATAGACGACCGCGCCGGTCGCCGCCTTGATCCGCGGAGTATTGGGCGAATGATCGCGATGGGTGTGGGTGACCAGGATGTGCGTGACGGTTTCGCCGCGCACCGCATCGAGCACCGCCGCCGCATGAGCCTCGTTGTCGGGGCCGGGGTCGATGATGGCGACGTTGCCCTGCCCTACGATGTAGGTCACCGTGCCGCTCATGGTGAACGGGCCCGGATTGTCGCACAGGATGCGGCGCAGGCCCGGACGGACTTCTTCCACGATACCCGGCTTGAGCGGAAAGTGGCGGTTGAACGGGACGTCGTCGTTATCGGCCATGAGTTTTCCTGTAAAGTGGCGTCGCAGTCTTGATCGTCATGCCCCGCGAAGGCGGGGCATCCAGTAAACACCGACGGTCGAGACGAAGGCGAGGTCTCTGGAATACTGGATCGTCCGCTTTCGCGGACGATGACAGCAGAACCTGACAGTCACGGCGGCGTTCCCAGCCCTCACGAGAAGGCCTGGATGCCGGTAATGGCGCGGCCCAGGATCAGGGCGTGAACGTCGTGGGTACCCTCATAGGTGTTGACCGTCTCGAGGTTATGCACGTGCCGCATCACGTGGTACTCACTGGAGATGCCGTTGCCGCCGTGCATGTCGCGCGCCATGCGGGCGATGTCGAGCGACTTGCCGCAATTATTGCGCTTGACGATCGAGATCATCTCCGGCGCCATTTTGCCTTCATCCATCAGGCGGCCGACGCGCAGCGAGGCCTGGAGTCCCAGCGCGATCTCGGTCTCCATGTCCGCAAGCTTCTTCTGCACCAGTTGGGTCGCGGCCAGCGGCCGGCCGAACTGCTTGCGGTCGAGCGTGTATTGCCGCGCGCGGTGCATGCAGTCCTCCGCCGCCCCCATCGCCCCCCAGGAGATGCCGTAACGGGCCCGGTTGAGACAGCCGAACGGCCCCTTCAGCCCGGAGACGTTGGGCAGGAGGGCGCTTTCGGGAACCACGACGCCGTCCATCACGACCTCGCCGGTGATGGAGGCGCGAAGGGAAAGCTTGCCGTTGATCTTGGGCGCCGAGAGGCCCTTCATGCCCTTTTCGAGGACGAAGCCGCGGATCTGGTTGTCGTGCGCGGCGGACTTCGCCCACACCACGAACACGTCGGCGATCGGAGCGTTCGAAATCCACGTTTTGCTGCCGTTGAGCCGATAACCGTCGGACACCTTCTCGGCACGGGTCTTCATCCCTCCCGGGTCCGAGCCGGCATCGGGCTCGGTAAGTCCGAAGCAGCCGACCCACTCGCCGGTGGCGAGCTTCGGCAGATATTTCTTGCGCTGGTTCTCGTCGCCATAGGCGTAGATCGGATACATCACCAGCGAGGACTGCACCGAGTTCATCGAGCGGTAGCCTGAATCCACCCGCTCGATCTCGCGCGCGACGAGGCCATAGGCGACATAGCTCGCATTGGCGCAGCCATATTCCTCCGGCAGCGTGATGCCGATCAGCCCGAGCTCACCCATCTCGGTGAAGATCTCCCGGTCGGTCTTCTCCTCGAGATAGGCCTTGGTGATGCGCGGCAGCAGCTTGTCCTGGGCGTAGGCGCGCGCGGTATCGCGCACCATGCGCTCGTCTTCGGTGAGTTGCTCATCGAGCAGGAACGGATCGTCCCACTTGAATGGAGCCGCGGATGGCTTGTCCTTGGCCTGAGGGCGCGCGCTCATAATGGATCCTTTCAATCTGTTCCGACAATCTTCCGACAAATTAAGGCGCTGCAGCCCGAAGCGCAATTGCGCAACTTCGGCGCAGCCCCGCGCCGTCCGTCAAACCACGACGCTAGATTTCAAGGTTTTCGGTCGCCACGATCTCGATGCCGAACCCGGACAGGCCCTTGTACTCGTGCACCGACGAGGTGAGATGTCGGATCGAGGTGATGCCGAGATCACGCAGGATCTGGGCGCCGACGCCGACCTCGCGCCACTGCCTGTGGCGGTCGGCTTCCGCCGTTCCTTCGTTCGGCAACGGTTCAACCGGAACGCCGGCTGCGCCGTCGCGCAGATAAACCAATACGCCGCGCCCTTCCTTCTTGAAATGACCGAGCACGGCCTGGATGCGCTTCGGCCCGGAGAATATCTCCTTAACGATGTTGGGCTTGTGAAACCGCGTCAGCACGTTCTTGCCGTCGCCCACGCCGTTATAGACGAAGGCGACATGGGCGATGGAGTCGAACGGAGAGCGATAGGCATATCCCTGGAGCGGCCCGATCGGGCTGTCGGTGGTGAACGTTGCGACCCGCTCGATCAGCTTCTCGCGAGCCTGGCGATAAGCGATCATGTCGGCGATGGTGACGTGCTTGAGATTGTGCTGCTTGGCGAACCGCGCTACCTGCTCGCCCTTCATCACCGAGCCGTCGTCGTTCATGAGCTCGCTGATCACGCCGACGGGGGGAAGGCCGGCCAGCTTGCACAGATCGACCGCCGCCTCGGTATGACCCGAGCGCAGAAGCACGCCGCCGTCCTTGGCGATCAGCGGGAACACGTGGCCCGGCCGCGCGAAATCGGCGGCGCCGACATTGGGGTTGGCAAGCGCGCGGCAGCAGGACGCGCGCTCCTCCGCCGAGATGCCGGTGCCGCCGTCCGGCTTGTAGTCGATCGATACGGTAAACGCCGTGGTATGCGCCGACTCGTTGTGGGCGACCATGGGGTCCAGTCGCAGCCGACGCGCATCCTCGGTGCTGATCGGCGCGCAGACGATGCCCGAGGTGTGCCGGATGATGAACGCCATCTTCTCGGCGGTGCAGAGCGAGGCCGCGACGATCAGATCGCCCTCGCCTTCACGGTCCTCGTCGTCGGTGACGACCACGAGTTCGCCCTTGGCAAAGGCTTGAAGTACTTCCTGAACGGTATTGGGCATTTCCAGATCTCACTTGTTGAGGGGAGGATTAGCCGGACTTCGCACTGCGCGCTAGTCCGTGCGGTTGTGAATTGGCCATGTCCGCCCGGCCTCCAATGAGGGGCGTAAGAAGCGGATATGCCGGCATCGACACGACGGGCGGGAGAAAACGAACGTGGCCCCGTTCGCCTTCGTCGGCTGCAGGGCAGCATTGGAAGGCGTGCCAGAGTGGTACCTGGTCAGCCCGTCCCGGTCAGGTTGATGGATTGGCAGCCTGCCGTCGCCATGGCGACAAGCCTGTGCTTGTCGCGGTCGCGGGCAAGAACATCGGCGCCTGACGCATCGAACACGTCGACCTGCTGCACCGGGATCAACTGCGAAAAGCCGTCCAAGGAACTGCTGGCAATATCAGCATTCCGGTTGGCTTTGACGAACGCGTAGCGGGTGTGTGTCACGGTGATCTCCTTTCCGGTAAACGACACGTCACCCAAGGCGATCACGTGCGCGCCG
Organism: Bradyrhizobium sp.; assembly: GCF_016213215.1. Taxonomy (GTDB): domain Bacteria; phylum Pseudomonadota; class Alphaproteobacteria; order Rhizobiales; family Xanthobacteraceae; genus Bradyrhizobium. Next base: position 39,398 of record NZ_JACRAW010000008.1, read on the forward strand.
ACGCCGCATCAGCGGGCCGGCTCGCGCGTTCTCTTTCATCCGGACTTTAACCGTCGGCTCAGGCATCGCACCTGATCTGCTAGACCCTTCCAGTGGAAGGCGCTCGCGGGCTCGCAGCATCGGCTGCATACCGCCGGTAGGGAGTTTCACCCTGCCCTGAGAACTCCCGCATGCTGCATCGCGCGGACAAACGCGTCAAGGTCGAGTTGCTCGAGGCGCTCGGCTCAAGGCAACACCTCGCGCCGTTCGCTGAGAACGGCGTCCAGCTCGGCGCGCTTGTCCTCGAGGAGCCCCGCATCGGCCGCTTCGATCACCGCAAAAAGCTCATGGGCGTCGCTCAGTCGCGTAACCGTGACGTAGTCGGCGCCGGCCGCGTAGAGCTCGGGGACGTCGGACAGAAGATCGGCGGTGGCGACGATCCTGGCGCTGGAGTTCAGGGCGCGGATATGCCGGACCAGCTTCTCGTTGGTGGCCCCTTTCAGGAGCGCGTCCGGAACGCTCAGGATTACGATCTCGGCCTTGCCGACGCCGGCGTGGAGCAAGGTGTCGACATTGCTGATATCGCCGTAAATCACATGCTGACCGCGCGAAAGCAGGGTCTGGTATACTTGCGGGTTGAAATCAACCACCGTGATCTGGTCAAGCAGGAGCGGATTCTGCCGCTCGATTTCCGCCAGCAGGGCGCTCGCCGCACGGAAAAAGCCGAGAACGACGATCCGGCGCACCTCGCCATGCCCTCCGCCGTGGCCCTCCTCCCCCTCACCATGGCGGTGATCGAGATCACGCAGGCCGAGCCGCTTCAAGGGGCCGATCGCTCGCCTGGTGAGTTCGTCGCTGCGCACCATCACGAAGGTGCTCAAGACGGCGAGCACGACGAACGCGAAGGAAGCCGCGCTCGCGGTCTCGGGCTTGATGTGCCCGGCGATGGCGCCGGTCTGGATAACGACCAGCGAAAACTCGCTGATCTGGGCGAGGTTGATTGCCGGCAGAAGGCTGGCGCGCAGGCCCTGCTTCATCAGGTAGAGCGGCGTGAAGGTGGTCAGGACGCGGCTCACCACCGTGAACAGGGCGATCGTGAGCGCGAGCCCGATCACCGACATGTTGGGCACCGGGATCGTCATGCCGAGCGCGACGAAGAACAGCGTGATGAAGAAGTCGCGCAGGGTTGTGAGCTTGGCGGTGACGTCGAGCGCGTAAGGGAAGGTCGAGAGCGATACTCCGGCGACCAGCGAGCCCATCTCGCGCGACAGCGACAGCCTTTCGGCGACCTCCCCGATCAGGAAGCACCAGGCCAGCGCCCCCAGCAGCACAAGTTCAGGGCGGCGCGCGATGTGGTGAAACAGCCACGGAAGGATGTAGCGGCTGATCACCAGAGCGGTAGCAACCAGGACGCCGACGCGAGCGATCGAGAACAGGATCACGGTGAGCTTGAGGTCGGCCAGGCTCGGCTGCACGGCCAGGAACAGGATGGCGAAGACATCCTGCAGCACCAGAATGCCGAGCGTGACGCGACCGGGCAGCGTGTCCAGTTCGCGCTTCTCGTAGAGCACCTTGACGATGATGACGGTGCTCGACAGCGCGCAGGCGACGCAGAGATAGAGCGCGTCAAAGGCGCCGCCGCCGAGCGACAGCCCGAGGGCGACGAAGAACAGAATGCCAAGCACGGAGCCGCCGAGGAGCTGGCCGCCCGCCGCAAACAGGATCACCGGACCGGCGCGCACGATTTTCTTCAGGTCGATCTCGAGCCCGATCATGAACAGCATGAAGATCAGGCCGAGCTCGGAGATGACGTTGATCGATTCCTGCGACTTGACCCAGCCGGTGCCGAATGGACCTATACAAAAGCCGGCGATAAGGTAGGCGAGGATCAGCGGCTGCCGCGAGAAATGGGCCAACAGCCCGAGCAGCCAGGCAAACAGGATAGAGAGGGTGATATTGCCAATGAGCTCATGCATGTCCGACCAATCCCCTGGTTGCACCGTAACGGCGGGGCGCTAGGAGGCAAACGAGCAATGTGTCACATCCGAATCGCCATCTTGGCTGCAAGCCTGTTGTCCACAACACTCGCCCAGCCGGCGCTCGCGCAGGGCACGGGCCCGATCGAGCAGAAATTCGCCAATTCCCTGACCGCCATGCCGAGCGAGAATCTGACCGTTACAGGCGGGTTCTACGTGCCGGCCTATTCCAGCGTGTCGATGAGTCATGGCAAGCTGCGCGTCGACTTCTCGGTGACGCTCAGCGTGCACAATGCCTCGGAAACCAGGCCGCTGGTCGTGAAGCGGATCGCCTATTTCGACACCGCAGGCAAGATGGTGGACAGCTATCTGAAAGCGCCAGTGGCGCTGAAGCCGTTCGCGACCATCGAGATCTTCATTCCCACGGACGACGTGCGTGGCGGCACCGGCGCGAACTTCATCGTCGACTGGGGCGCTACTGGAGAGATCGCCGAGCCGGTGGTCGAGGCGCTGATGGTGGGCGGCGTCGCCAATGCCCATTATGCCTTCATCAGCCAGGGCCGGCCGACGAGGTCAATCGGCAAGAACTAGCACGGCGGCGCCAAGCACCGAGCTGCGCAACCATAACAAAATTGAGGGACACGGCCCAATGACTTCCGCAGCGTTCGATTTCACGAAGCTCTTGCCGCCAGACCTGCCCGCCGCGGCCGCGCGCTGGACCGGGCTTGCAAAATACAGCTTCGTCGGCGGCAACAACGATCCCGACGAGGTGCCGGTCGACGGCCTGATCGACGCGGTGACCGCCGTGCTGCGGCGCGAGGGCAAGGCGCTGGCGACGTACAATCTCGCCCATGGTCCGCAGGGCTACCGCCCGCTGCGCGAATTCCTGACGAAGAAGCTGAAGCGCGACGCCGGCATTGAAAGCTCGGCCGACGATCTCCTGCTCGTCTCGGGCTCCTTGCAGGCGCTCGATCTCGTCAATCACACGCTGCTTTCACGCGGCGATACCGTGCTGATCGAGCAGGAGACCTATCAGGGCTCCCTGAACCGCCTGACCCGGCTCGGCGTGAACGCGATCGGCATTCCCCTCGATCGCGATGGCATGCGCATGGACGCGCTGGCAGCAGCGTTGTCCGACCTCAAGAGCCGCGGCATCCGGCCGAAATACATCTACACGATTCCGACGGTGCAGAACCCGACCGGGACCATCATGCCGGAGAGCCGCCGCGAGGAGATGCTCCGCCTCTCGGCGCAACACGAGGTGCCGATCTTCGAGGACGATTGCTACGCCGATCTCGTGTGGGACGCAAAGCGGCCGCCTGCGATCTACGCCATGAGCAGGACCGGCGGCGTCATTCACATCGGCTCGTTCTCCAAGTCGATCGCCCCTGCCCTTCGCGTCGGCTTCATCGTCGCGCCCTGGGAGGTGATGTCGCGGATGCTCGCGCTGAAGACCGATGCCGGCTCGGGCGCGCTCGAGCAGATGGTGCTCGCCGAATACTGCGACGCACATTTCGCCACCCACGTTCCGGCGCTGACGCGCGCGCTGCGCACGAAGCTAGATACCCTGATGGAAGCGCTCAACGAGCAATTCGGAACAGCTGCAGAGTTCGACGAGCCCAAGGGCGGCATTTTCCTTTGGGTGAAATTACCCGACAATGTCGACACGCAAAAACTCTATCAGGCCGCGCTCGCGGCCGGCGTCTCGATTAATCCGGGCCCGGAATGGTCGACAAACCGTAGTTATTCCCACAGCCGGTTGCGGCTGTGCTTTGCCAGCCCCTCACACCAGGAGATCCGGGAAGGCGTTGCCGCGCTCGCCGAAGTCTGCCGCAGGGAGTTCGGCGTGCCGACGCGAATTGCGAACGTAGAGGCCCCGCGCGCGACCACCTGAGGCTCGCGCCACGCGCCAATTCTGGAACCGGAATTTCGGAAGGCGCACGGGGACCTTGGCGGCAAGCACCCGCCCCAAGGCGATTTCCTTCAATGACTGGATTTCAGGCGGCGTGTGGCTGGCCGCCGCGGATGGCAAAAGCAAGCCGCAGCAGAAGAACGATCGATACGTTACCTTTGCCGGCCTCGATCTGCGCGATGTAGCGTTCGGAAATCCCCGACTTGCGGGCGAGCTCCCGGCGCGACATGTCGCAACGCATGCGCGATGCGCGTACCCGCTCGCCGAGCTGGTTAAGGAATTCGCTCTCCGAATAGGGCAGCGCAAAGTCGCTCCCCGGCATAGCTCCCGCCGCAAAGGCAGCAACCTCGTCGAGCCTAGATTCAGTTCTGTCCATCACTTCAGCCTCCCAACATTACCATCGTCGCTAGCCGTCACACCTCCGCATTGATGCGGATCAAATGGCCCGTTGAGGCCGCTTCTAAGATGGCTGTGCAGTGCGAAATGCCATAGTGCTGCAAGGACTGTTAAGGATGAAGAAGAATGAAACGGCCATTGCACACACTGACGATGGCCATGCTGCTTTGCTTGGGGCTGGTGCCCCCTGCCCACACCAAGACATTGGTGAAGACGGTACTCGGCTGGGGTCTTATCGGCTCATGGTCGCGCGATTGCTCACTGCCGCCCGACCGTGAAAAAGGTGCGGTGCTCAGCTACGAGATCAGGCAGGACGGTCGGGTGATGTACCGGCGCGACTTCGGCGACACTGCCGACGAGAACGAGGTGGTCGGCGCTTCAACCACCTCCGAGGGCGTTCTCAATCTGCTCGTGTTCTTTCCGTCATTTCACCAGACGCGCGAGTTCGGACTGGTCAAGCAGCCCGACGGCTCCATGCGGGCGATCTACAATCACAACAAGAATGGCGAATACTCGATCAAGAACGGCAAATTCGTGAGCTCCGGCCAGCCGGCACCGATCCAGCATCGATGCAGCGGCGCCAGCACCTGAAAGCGCGGGTTAATCCTCCTTTGCGCCCAGCCAATTCGGCAAGCCTTCTCGCAAACGCTTCGCGTTTGCTGCAAGCGTGTGCCGCGATCAATCCCAGGTCGGCGCAAAGCCGGGATTCACGCAACGCATGTGCTTGGGCAAGGCCGCGATTTTCTTTCTGTCTTCGTCATCGAGTGCAAGCTTCACCGCATCCAGGTTGGCCTGCTGGCTCTCCCGCAGGGAGGCCTTCGGAATGGCGGCGACACCCGGCTGATCCAGCAGCCATTTCAACGCCACCTGCGCCGGGCTGGCATTGTGCCTGCGACCAATCGCGATCAGCGTCTCGTCGGACGCCACGCGCCCCTGGGCCAGCGGGCAATAGGCCACGAGCGGAATCGATTTTGCCGCGAGATATTCGATGACCTTCGATTGATCGAGCATCACGTGATACTCGATCTGGTTGCAGGCGATCGGCGCCCGGATGTCCTCGACCACCGTCTTGAGCAGCGCGGTGGTGAAGTTGGCGACCCCGATGGCGCGGGTGCGTCCCTCCTCCTTCAGCTTCATCAAGGTCTCGAAGATCGCCGGCAGGGTCATGTTCGGCGACGGCCAGTGCACGAGATAAAGATCGACATGATCGAGCCCGATTTTCTTCAGGCTGGCATCGAAGGCGCGGCGGATGGCATCGGGTGCAAGGTTCTCATGCCAAACCTTGGTCGTGACGTGGAGATCCTTGCGTGGCAGACGGGACGCGGCGACAGCCGCACCGATCGATTCCTCGTTGCCATACATCTCCGCAGTGTCGATGTGGCGATAGCCGAGAGAAAGCGCGCTTTCGACGGCGGCGCGGCAGGCATCGCCCTGCAGGCGAAATGTACCAAGCCCGAGCCGCGGCAGGCTGATGCCCTGGGTCTGCAGATTCTCCATGGGTAACTCCTCTTGGCGCTTCGATCCGCCGATGCGCACTGGCAGGACCGTGCGAACTGGTTCTTGGGTGATGAGATAAGAAAGGACGGCGGGGATGGCTTCCTGCGGTGACGGCCATTCAAGATCGCGGTAGCCGCATCGGTCTTCGTCACGTGGGATAGCACGCGTGCATGGCCACGACAGCCAGGTGCGCGGCGGGAATCGGACTGAGGGCGCCGTAGCGCGTTAGGCGCCGCCTCATGCCGGCGGGCTTATCGTTTCCAGCTGCAGATGCCGCCCGACCTGCACGGCCAGACCTGGACGCGCGTATCCATCGCCCGGGCGTCCAGCGGATTGCTGTGCCGATGTGCAAGCTTGGTCCGGGCGCTCCCGCGCCGACTTTCCGGTCGAGCCATCTTCAGTCCATCGGCACCCCTCACCCGCTCGTTGACCATCTTCCTGGGCGCATCCTTCGGTTCGACGCGTGGCTGGGCGTCGGTCGTGACCCTGGAATCAGCCCTGGCCTCGACCGGAACGGGTGCGAATTGGGCTGGCGGCCCGAGCCGCTTGGGCGACAACAGGGCCTTCGAGAGGTCAAGGCCGAGGTACTCGTCGGGACGGTAGTCGGCCGCAGCCGCCACGCCGCCCCAAGCGAGCACGGCGAAGACAATGGCGGCGGAAGCGCTTTTCAGGACCATCGCAGGCCTCCTGAAATACCACTAAAGGGACTGCTTCCCCTTATCTAGGAGGCCTGCCCGACAATTCCAGCGACTCCTTCCGGCAGGGTTACCGGACCGCCAAGCCGTTAACCAACACCCCGCTCAGGCGACCTTGCGCGTGCTGGTGCCCTCGAGGAAACCCATGAGGCGGTTGCGGATGATGTCCTCCGCCTGGGCCATGATGCGGTCGATCAGCTCCTTAACCGTCGGAATATCGTGAATGAGGCCGGCCACCATGCCGCAGCTCCAGGCGCCGGCATCCATCAGACCTTCGGTCATGACCTTGGGATAGACGCCCGCAACTTCGGCAAAGATGTCGTCGATCTTGAGCTTGTCGCCCTTTTCGTGCTCGACCTTGAGCAGCCGCTCGACGCTCGAGTTCATCAGCACGCGCTCGGTGTTTCGCAGGGTGCGCATGATCAGCCGCGTGTCGAGCTCGCTTGCCGCCACCAGCGCCTCCTTGACGTTCTGGTGCACCGGCGCCTCCTTCGTCGCGATGAAGCGCGTGCCCATGTTCATGCCCGCGGCGCCGAGCGCCAGCGCCGCAACAAGACTCCGGCCATCGGCCATGCCGCCCGAAGCGACGAACGGAATCTTCAGTTCCTCGGCGGCGCGCGGCAACAGGATCATGTTCGGAATGTCGTCCTCGCCGGGATGGCCGCCGCACTCGAAGCCGTCGACGCTGACGGCATCGCAGCCGATCCGCTCGGCCTTCAGCGAGTGCCTGACCGAGGTGCACTTGTGAATGACCTTGATACCAGCAGCCTTGAGCGCCGGCATGTACTGCTCCGGGCTGCGGCCGGCGGTTTCGACGGCCTTGACGCCACCTTCCACGATGGCGGCGATGTATTCCGGATAAGGCGGCGCCGCGAACGTCGGCAGAAAGGTCAGGTTCACGCCGAACGGCTTGTCGGTCATGTCGCGGCAGCGCGCGATCTCCTTGGCGAGCAATTCCGGCGTCTTCTGGGTCAGGCCGGTGATGATCCCCAGCCCGCCGGCGTTGGAAACGGCTGCGGCGAGTTCGGCAAAGCCGACGTAATGCATGCCACCCTGGATGATCGGGTGTTCAATGCCGAACAATTCGGTGATCGCGGTTTTCACGAAAGCCTCCCAGGTCGCGTTGTCGATGTAGCCAGTTTAAGCGCAGCTTGCGGGCGCGGTCACCATTTCTCTCCGAAGGGCCGGATTTCCATCTCGAATGTCCAGGCGCTCTTCGGCTGCTGGTAAAGTTGCCAGTAGGCGTTCGCAACTGAAGCCGGCGGCATCAGGAGGTCGGGATTGTCGAGCGCGCTCGGCCCGAGCGCTTCGAGCCGCCGTTGCCTCACCCATTCGGTATCGACGCCGGAGTCGATGATGAGATGGGCGACGTGGATGTTCATTGGCCCGAGCTCGCGCGCCATGGATTGCGCGACGGCGCGCAAGCCGAACTTGGCGCTGGCAAAGGCGGCATAGCCGATGCCGCCGCGCAGGCTCGCGGTTGCGCCGGTGAAGAAGATGTTTCCCTGGCCGCGCGGCAGCATCAGCCTCGCCGCCTCGCGCCCGGCCAGAAAGCCGGAATAGCAGGCCATCTCCCAAACCTTGCGGAACACCCGTTCGGTGGTCTCCAGGATCGGGAAGTTGACGTTGGCGCCGACATTGAAGATGCACACTTCCAGTGGCGCGCGCGCTTCGGCGTCGTCGAGGAAGGAGATGATCTCCTCTTCGTTGCGCGCGTCGAGCGAGCGGGCATGGATCTCGCCGCCGGCGGATTCGATCTCCCTCACCAGCGGCTCGAGCTTGGCGCCGTTGCGGCGGCCGGCGAAGACCGAGAAACCTTCTGCAGCGAACTTCTTGGCGATCTCGGCACCGATGTAATCGCCGGCTCCGATCACCGCGGCGGTGGCGTTTCTCTTCGACATGCGAGCCTCCCGGATCGATCTCCCGATGCCGCACTGGTCGCGACGCGCTAATGGATGCGATCGACTGGCGGCGATTTGCACGTAGCCTATAGTTCTAAAATTGAACTGTCAAATTCGGCGCTCACATGATATTCCTTTTGTTCATTAAGCACACGAATCTTCGTCTTAGTTCTTTTTTAGAACGATCGTGTGCGCTGGAGATCGGATCATGAAATGGGGCGCGCTGGAAGATGAAGCCTGCTCGCTGGCCCGCACGATTGCGGTGATCGGCGACCGCTGGACCCTGTTGATCCTGCGCGAATGTTTCCTGCGGACGCGCCGCTTCGAGGCTTTTCAATCCTCGCTGCAGATCACGCGACATCTTCTGTCCGAGCGGCTGAAGAAGCTGGTCCGCTTCGGCATTCTTCGCCGCGTTCCCTATCAGGACTCGCCGAAACGCTACGAATACATCCTCACGCAAAAGGGCCTCGATCTCTATCCGATCATCATGGCCATGGTACGCTGGGGCGACATTCACATGGCCGACGAGCGCGGCCGGCCCCTGCTCCATGAGCACAAGAAGTGCGGCAAACTGTTCGATCCGGTGATGGTGTGCTCGGAATGCGGCGAGGTGCTTGCGGCAAAAGAAGTCCACGTTCATCCGGGTCCGGGCAGGCCCGTCAGTGCGCTTGCGACGGCGCACCAACATCGATCGGACGAATGATCGATGCGATCGGGATCTACAGCCGCAAACCGCGGCAGCTGCGTAGTCACGCGCAAATGTCTCCGATGGGGCGAGCCTTCGACGCAGCCGAAGACTCGCCGCTAGATCTTCGCCGCGTGCGAGGACATCGAGGAGTTCGCCAGATTGATCTGCCGCACCGTCGTCAACGTCGCAAACGCGGCGGCAAAACCGAACGCAATGATGAGGGAAAGAAGAGCCAGACGCGCTCTCATGCAGACCTCCGTGATCAAACGAAAGCGAAAGCCTCCAACGGAGTATCGGCGAACTCTCGCGCGCCTTCGGTGAGCTTGCTCACAAGGCTCTTCTCACGACACCCGCCGGCCCTCCGGGACGGTGGCCTTCTCCACCGGCGGAACTTCTCCGTCGAGCCAGTCCTGCTCGTCCGCGAGCGCCGTCCACGCCTCCGCCATTCGGCGATAGCGCCTGAAGGCCGGCTGCCCCTTTGAGCGCTCGGCAAGATGCAGGCAGTTCTCAGCGTTTTCGCGGAATATCTCGGATTGCTTCATGAAAAATACGTGGTGAGAAAATGCCAAGCCGCAACCGCCATGACGCAATCTTAATGCGCTCGATGCGGACGGAACCGAACCGCGGAGCGAGCGGCCATGCAGCCGCAGCATCCGAACTCTCGGTCCCATGGTAGTCTTCTCTCGTCTAACCCGAACGTTCAGCGACGCGTCGGTCGCGTCAGCCTGACTTCCCGTTTCGCCGCGCGGGACCCGGACTGCTGCGATTGCAGCGACAGATCGCGTCCGCCGGCCGCCTGCCATTCGCCGATGAGGCGCGCCAATTCCTTGCGCGCGCCGAGCAGCCGCAACGAGTTTTCGGTGCAGTCGAGACCGCGATTGACCAAGCCGCGAATGTCCGCCTCCAGGTGCGGCATCTCCGACCTTAAGGCACTGATCTTGCGTCGAGTTTCATTAATTCTGTTGTCCATGGCTGTTTAGAACAAAATAAGAACATATAGTCAAGTCACGTTTTCCGGAGGGAGCCCGAAATAAGAGCAAACGGTAAATTCAACGTGCAGGTCCGCTTGGCCGAGCAGATGACCCGTGCCCAGGCGATGCGGCTGAAGAGCCTGAGCGAGGAGGCCTACCAGCCCGGGCAATATTGCCGAAGCTTAAGCTCTACGGAGGCGGCCCAGCGCATTGAAGCGCTCGAAGCAGAGATCGCGCTCGCCGACTCCTATTAACGATAACGTCTATTCGATCGGCAGGTCGCCGCGGCTCAAACGGGCCGTAAACGCGCACACGCCGCCGGCGAGAGGTCGAAGGGCCGCCCGCCGCCCGCGCGTCGCATAGGCTGAACGCGTCAGCGGAACCACGCGAGCCCGCGCAAATCGACCTACCGTGTCTCGTGCGTGCGGAACCGCGTGGAACCCTTGTGCGTTCCCGCGGGTTCTACTGATTTTCCGGGGAAGACTTATGGCACGCAAAGCAAAGAAGCGAAGATACTCACCCAGCGCCGGTAACGAAGTCGGAAACGAGATGCGCCGCTACAAGAAGGGCACGGCCAAGAGCGGTCGGGGAGGAAGGGGTGGCAAGGTAAAGAGTCGCAAGCAGGCCATCGCGATCGGCCTGTCAAAGGCGCGCAAGAAGGGAAAGAAAGTCCCGCCGAAGAAGACGTCAAAAAAGAGAGCGACAAAAAGAACGACCAAGAAGAGAACGGCGAAGAAGCGCGGCCGCAAGTCGTAACACTGACCACGCGGCGATGCTCTCGCCCGCCGCCGGTCCATGGTCAACCCGCTGCGAACAAAGTAATCGAGAGTATCAAGTCATGCTGCCGGGCATGAAGCAGCGAATTGATATTCCGAGCGATCCCTTGATCGGCCACACCATGGTTCGGCCGGCGCGATTCGGCTCCTTGATCACGGCCTCGTCGGGCACGATGATCCACTGGCCCTCAAGACGCACGCGGTACCGCCCATTCTGGGATTCCCAATCGGGATCGGCAACGGCAACGCCGTCCGCATCCGAGCAGCATGGACCGAGCTGACTGCGCAGGCTGTCGAACCACGATTTGAGCGGCGAGTTAGCATAACGCCCGTCGTCACGGCCCATCGCACTCTGGGTGCATAGCCCGAGCGGCACGATGATCAGCACGGTCCTGATCAGGGCTTTAATTGGATCCATTGTCGGCACCGAGCAATGTTGAACATGGGTCCGGTTTCACAAACCGGTCGGACCATTGTAGTTCCAGTGATGCTACCGAGCCTTACTGAGAGAACAGGTGCGAGGTGCGTTGCCTCGCCCGATCATCTCGAGCGCGCAGATATTCTCCGCTCGATTCGCCTTGCGCGTCCAGCGCGTAACGAGATTGTTATCGGTTCTGTGGATTGGAACCGCGCAAATGCAGATATGCCGAAGCAACACCGATCAAGGCGAAGAACGGCGCGAAGCCTCAAATAAAGGGCTTGCCGCCGGTAACCGCGACGGTTGTTCCCGACGTGTAGCTTGAGAGCGGGTCAGCCAGCATGACGTAAGCCGTCGCCAGCTCGGCCGGCTGGCCTGCCCGCTTCATCGGAACCTGCTTGCCGAAGTTCTTCACCGAGTCCTCGGGCATGGTGGAGGGAATGAGCGGCGTCCAGATCGGACCGGGGGCGACGGCATTGACGCGAATGCCCTTCTCCGCAAGCATCTGGGCAAGACCGCCGCTAAAGTTCTGGATTGCGCCTTTGGTCGTCGCATAAGCGAGCAGTATCGGGTTCGGCATATCCGAGTTGACCGAAGCGGTGTTGATGATCGCGCTGCCCGGCTTCATATGCGGCACGGCTGCTTTTGTAAGGTAGAACATCGCGTGGATGTTTACCTCAAAGGTCATCTCCCATTCTTCGTCGCTGATCTCGGCAATATCCCTGAACGTTGCCTGGTGCGCGGCATTATTGACCAGGATATCGATGCCGCCGAGTTCGTCGACAGCGCGCCTGATGACCAGGCGGCAATGCTCGGGATTGCGCAGATCGCCGGGCACGAGCACCGCCTTCCGTTGTTCGGCCTCGACCAGCGCCTTCACTTCCTGAGCGTCGTCCGTCTCTTCAAGATAGGAGATCAGCACGTCTGCACCCTCGCGAGCATAGGCAATCGCCACGGCGCGCCCGATCCCGCTGTCGCCGCCCGTGATCACCGCTTTCATGCCGGAAAGCCGGCCGGAGCCCTTGTAGGTCTTTTCGCCATGGTCCGGGCGTGGATTCATCTTCGACGTCAGTCCCGGCATTTGCTGTCGCTGTTCTGGATAGGGCGGCTTCGGATAATCGAGCATGATGAACTCCCGCGAGCTGTCAGGCGTTCAATCGGCGGGCTCGGCCTAAGTTCCTCCACTCCAGAATGATGCTGGGGAGATCCCGTCAGCAATGACCGATGAAGAGCGCCAGCTCCTCAAGGACACCGCGGAAAACCTGCTGCGCCTTCTTCGTCAGTGGGACGACATGGTCGAAGGCATGCGCGTGGTGGTTTCGGAGCTTTGCCGCGCCGGAGCGATGACGCCAGAACGCAAAGCGTTGCTTCTTGGCCGCCTGAAACTCCGCCGCGACCTGATGGCGAGCAAAGGCACGCCGACGCAATATCTATCCACGCTCATCGACGAGCTGGAGAAATGGAGCGCCTCTGATTCACATCCGAGTTGAGCTGAGCTGAGCCGGTGGAAGCAGGGGCAAATGGAACTCGCACTCAAAACTCTTTGAGGTGAAACCCGCACCGTTCCCGAAACGCCCGCATGCGGCCGTCGTTAGCCCTCCGCAAGACGACAACGGAGAAAGCGAATGAACCTGAAACTCTTGACCGCAGCCGCAGTCCTGACAACCGCTGTCGCCGCCCCGGCTCTCGCGCAGGATCCCGTTGCGAGATCGCCCAGCGTGAAACAACACAGGGGCCATGTGTATCATCACGGCAACGGATTCTGGCCCGGTGACGTAGCCGCCAGTATCGTCGGCGGTGCCATCGGAACCGCCGGCGCCATCGCCGCCGCGCCCTTCGGCTATGACCGGTACGCCTACAATGACGGATACTACGGCTACCGGTGCGTGCCAGGTACGACGTTCATCGGGCCAGATGGTCTGCGCCGTCTTTGCCGATAAACAATCGGCAGGTGGCAGCTAACCAGAGAGGCGGTCTCGCGGCCGCCTCTCTTGTTTTGTGTTCTGATGGGTCGAGGCCACCAGGGCCGAGGTTGTGCTCGCATCACGTCCAGGCTCACCCGGATGCCCGGCGCGATCGCGCTGACCCCCAAATGAAGAAGGCCCGCAGCGCGGGACTTCGGGACCTTCGGCAAATCTCTCGAAAGCTGTGTCAGGCCGCTTCGCTGCTCACGCCTGAGCTCTTGCCCCGCAAGGGCGCAAACTGCTCCGCGGTCAGGCTCTCGTTGGCGATCAACAGCTCGACGCCGGCTTCGAGCTCGGCCCGGCGCTCCTGCAGGATCTGACGTGCCGCAGCATCAGCCGCCTCGACCAGATTGCGGACCGCGAGATCGATCTCGCGTCCGGTTGCTTCCGCGGCGCTGACGACCATATCCTGCGCCGCCGGAATGAAGGTCTGGGGCTTCGGCGCATACGTTCTCTGGCCGACCGTTGAATCCATGCCGTATTTCGTCACCATCTCGATCGCGATCTCGGTGGCGCGCTGCAGATCGTCGGCGGCCCCGGTCGACACATCGCCATCGAAGATCAGGCGTTCGGCGGCGCGGCCGCCCATCAACACCGCAATGCGGTTCTTGAGTTCGCCGACCGTGAGCAGGAACCTGTCCTCGGTCGGACGCTGCATGGTGTAACCGAGCGCGCCGATGCCGCGCGGAATGATCGACACCTTCTGCACCGGGTCGACACCCGGCAGGTTGGCGGCGACCAGCGCATGGCCCATTTCATGGTAGGCGACACGCCGACGTTCGTTCCGGCTCAGCACCCTGCTCTTCTTCTCGATGCCGGCCACGATCCGCTCGATCGCCGACGTGAAGTCGTCGAAGGAGACTTCTTCGGCCCTGCGCCGGGTTGCGGCAATCGCCGCCTCGTTGATGAGATTGGCGATGTCGGCGCCGGTGAAGCCGGCGGTAAGGCCCGCGATCTTGTCGAGATCGACGTCCTTGCCGATCCTGATCTTTCGCGCGTGCACCTTCAGGATCGCGACGCGGCCGCTCTTGTCCGGGCGATCGACCAGCACCTGGCGGTCGAAGCGGCCAGCGCGCAGCAGCGCCGGATCGAGCACTTCCGGCCGGTTGGTCGCCGCAAGCAGGATGACGCCGGTGCTCGGGTCGAAACCATCGAGCTCGGCAAGCAGCTGGTTCAGCGTCTGCTCCTTTTCGGCATAACCGCCGAAAGCGCCGGGCATGCGGCTGCGACCGAGCGCATCGAGCTCGTCGATGAAGATGATGCACGGCGCGGCCTGGCGCGCCTGCTCGAACAGGTCGCGCACGCGTGCGGCACCAACGCCGACGAACATTTCAACGACTTCGGAGCCCGAGATCGAGAAGAACGGCACCCCGGCCTCGCCGGCGACCGCCCGCGCGAGCAGCGTTTTGCCGGTGCCGGGCGGCCCGACCAGCAGGATACCCTTCGGCACATGGGCACCTAATCGGCCGTAGCTCTTCGGATCTTTCAGGAAGGAAACCACCTCCTGTAGCTCGAACTTCGCCTCCTCGACCCCGGCGACGTCGGCGAAGGTGACCTTGGTATCGGTCTCGACATAGACCTTGGCGCGCGACTTGCCGATCGACATCATGCCCCCGAGGCCTTGTCGCTCCATGATGCGGCGGCCCAGGAATACCCAGATCAGATAGAACATCAGTGCGGGCACGATCCAGGACAGGATCGTCTGGAATAGACCGCCCGACGGCACGCCCGTGACGGTTACGCCTTTGCCTTGCAGCTTCTCGGCAAGGGGCAGATCGACGCGCGCGGTGACGAAGGCGGTCTTGCCGCTCGCCAGCCTTTCGTTCTCTCTCAGCTTGCCCTGAATCAGGTCCTGTCCGACCGATACCTCCGCGACCTTGCCGTCCGTGATGAGCTGCTCGAACTGGCTGTAGGAGATGCTCTCAACGGTGTTGTAGGTGGCCAATGCCCATTGCAGCAGGACCAGCAAGATACCGGCGGCGAACATATAGCCGATCGCAACGGTTTGTTTGTGCGACGACGGATCCTTGTCCATTATCCTCTCCGGTTCGCAAGAACACCGAGGTCGAAAGCTAAAGAAGCATTATTAAGCCATTGAAATCCGCCCCCTTTGCGAAAGATCAAAGGTGCACGGCCAAGCCGGCCTGCCTATCCGAACGGCGCCGCCGTCAGGGCCGAACCTGCGAAACCCGCTTGATTCAGGTCAACACGAGAATTGCGATCTGATGGAATGTTGCCGCTGATGGATTCCGCTGGAGGCGCCGTGATGTTCAAAGATGTTCTTGTCCATGTCCCGACCGAGCGAGCCTTGAGGCCGATCGTCGATGGTTCGGTCTCGCTGGCAGCCACCTACGGGCTCCATCTTGATGCGCTGGCCGTGGGGTACGTGTCCACCAGTGCCGCCTATGTCATGGAAGGCGGCGCAGCGGTTGCCGCAGTTTTCGAGATCGAACGCGAAAACGCCATGGAGCGCGCGAAAGCCGCCCTCGAAGTATTTGAAGCGGAAGCCAAGAACGCCGGCATTGCCTACAGCTGCCGTCCCATCGGCGCGATCCCGGCCGAGGCCGCAGCTTCGGTCGGCGCAACCGCGAGGCTCTATGGCCTGTGCATCGTCCTGCAGCCGGAGCCGGAACAGGGATCGTTCGACAATACGCTGCCGCAGGAAATCCTTTTCCAGGCGGGCGGGCCGGTGCTCTTTCTGCCCCACATCTTCCGAGGGGCCTTCAAGGCGAAGCGAATCGGCATCTGCTGGGACGGCAGCCGCGTCGCCGCTCGCGCCCTGAAGGATGCCATGCCGTTCCTCGCCAAGGCCGATGAGCTGACCATCATCACGGTCAATGAGGCGGAGTCCGTTCCCGCCGAAGTCTCGGCGGCCAATCTCACAAAGCATCTTGCGCGCTCAGGACTCACGAGCAAGACAATTGCGCTTTCAGGAGCACGCTCGGAAATCCAGCCGATGATCCTGTCATTGGCCGCCGACGAGGGTCTCGACATGCTCGTCATGGGCGGCTACGGGCATTCGCGCCTGCAGGAATCCTTCCTGGGCGGCGTTACGCGCGCCATGCTGGAGACCATGACGGTTCCCACCCTGATGTCCCATTAAAATTCAGGCTACGTGCAGCGCGACCGGAGCGGCTTATGCCGCTGCGGTTGTCGTGGCTTGACGCGATTCGATTTTCGCCTCGCCATCCATCATCGCATTGCGAGCCCTGAAGCTGGCCTCGAGCTCGGCTGCCGCCAGGTGCTCCCAGCGCTCGGCCTGTCCGAGAAGCTGCCAGCTCTGCTGCGGCCGGTAGGCCGCCTGCTGGCGGCAGAGCGATGCCAGTGCCCGATAGCGACGCACGTTTTCCATGACGGTCTTCTCCGGGATCATGCTCATGATGTTGTCCCCCTTCATTGCGTCATGGTGATTGCGGTTTTGCGACAAACAGATTCGCTTGGATGGCAAGTTGTCGCGGCTGTCTTCACGAGCCGCACGCAGAAACGGCTTACTACAGCGCCAAACTGTTAACTTTCGGGAAAGAATGGAACAAAAAAGAGTCGCGATCCGCGCGCACGAAAACACTTCAAACTTTCGAAATTTCAGAGGGCTCCTGAATTATATTGCAGCCCCGCCATGCGAGCCAATCCCTCAGCGATCTGACGCCGGCCCTTTTGCGCAGCGCCCTAATGGCCTGCGGCGAGCGGTCGAGATGCGGACCGGCTCGGCGCGGGAGGGTGATGATATCAACACCGGCTTGCGCAAACGCTTTGAGAGGGATCGGCCGGCGCGATCATCAGGTGCACGTCAAGCGGCTTTGTCGACTTCCTCTGCCAGCCTCGCAAAGTCGGCAGCTAGGATCGAGCGCGCCATCGCGATCTCTTTCGGCACTTACGACGTCCTTTCCGACGGCTCTCGTCCCTCGCCAGGCGGCGAAGCGCTGAAGACCCGGCTCGCCAGCACATCGGAAGAATCGATGGTCTCGAGATCCTTGATCTCCAGCATGCGATCGAGATCGGAAACCAGCCGGTCGGCCTGTCGAAGGCGGATACGATCGACGGCGTTGCGGATGGAGCGGGCGTTGGAAAAGAATGGCTGTGTCATCCGCAAGGCGATGTAGTTCACGAAGGCCTCGCGCGCCGCGGCGCTGAAGCTATAGCCGCGCTCCTTCAGCATCAACTCGGAGATCAAGAGCAATTCCGCTTCCGAGTAGTCGGGAAACTCGATGTGGTGGGCAATGCGCGAGCGAAAGCCCGGATTGGAGGCAAAGAAGTTCGTCATCCGCTCGCCGTAACCGGCGAGAATGACGACGAGGTCCTCGCGCTGGTTCTCCATGACCTGCAGCAGGATCTCGATCGCCTCCTGCCCGTAGTCGCGCTCGTTGTCGGGACGATGCAGGTAATAGGCCTCGTCGATGAACAGCACGCCGCCCATTGCCTTCTTGAGGATCTCTTTCGTCTTGGGCGCGGTGTGCCCGATATACTGGCCGACGAGGTCGTCGCGCGTCACCGAGATCACCTGCCCGCGCCGCACGAAGCCGAGCCCGTGCAGGATCTTTGCCATGCGCAACGCAACGGTGGTCTTGCCGGTGCCCGGATTGCCGGTGAACGACATGTGCAGCGTCGGCGGGGAAGAGACGAGACCCGCCCGCTGCCTAATGCGCTCGATCAGGAGAAGCGAAGCGATCTGCCGCACCCTGCTCTTGACCGGTTTGAGGCCGATCAGCTCGTGCTCCAGCTCCCGCAGCGTCTCGGTGATCCCTGCGGCCTCGGCTTCCTTCCGAAGGTCGAAGCCAGAAGGCGGCGATGCTGCACCGCCACACAGGCTCGAATTGTTCGCGCATTGCAGGTCAAGCATCGGCATCTCGAATAGAAGGGCTTCGCCGCTGGCGGCGAAGCAGTTGTCCGCCAAAAACCCGGAGCGGGGAGGCAAGCGCTCCGTGCGGAATCTCTTTCACCTTACGGCGTCGCTTCCCGTGACGGACAGAGCCGCGTGGCGTAACGCACGACCCGTCCGGCCACTTCCTGCCGCTCCAGCGCGAAATAGGGCTCCTGCGCCGGCCGGTTCACGAGGAATGAAATCCGGACCGACTCCCAGCCATGGGAAGAATCGAAGCCGCTGATGCGGATGTAGCGGTCGCCATACACCCTGCGGCATTCGGCGAGCTCCATCATGACGCCGGCCGCATCCGAGAGATCGAACATCGGCAGGCCCCACATCTCCCAATAGGTGTTGCGTGGATGCGGGTCATCGGTGAACTCGATATTCACCGCCCAGCCGTTCGCCAGGCAATACTGCACCTGTTTGTAGATCTGGTCGTCGGTCAGATCGGGCAGAAACGAGAAGCAACCTTGTGTCAGTCTCATCGTGTCTCTCCTCAAACGGCGGCCAGAGCGGTCGGCACGAAGTCCGGCGTGTCGGTCGACTGATAGTTGAAGCTCACGTCCTTCCAGACCTCGAGAGCCGCCTTCAGCGGCGTGCAGTTCGCCGCCGCCTTCGCCAGGATCTCCGGTCCTTCGTGCAGGTAGTCGCGGCCCTCGTTGCGGGCGAGAATCATGGCTTCCAGCGCCACGCGGTTGGCGGTGGCGCCAGCCGCAATTCCCATGGGATGGCCGATGGTGCCGCCGCCGAACTGCAGCACGACGTCCTCGCCAAGCAGGTCCAGCAGCTGGTGCATCTGTCCGGCATGGATTCCGCCTGAGGCTACCGGCATCAGCTTGTTGAGGCTGGCCCAGGACTGGTCGAAGAAGATGCCGTGCTCGAGCTTCATCGGATTGAAGTCTTCCCGACAGATGTCGTAGTAGCCGCGCGTCGTGTTGGGATCGCCCTCCAGTTTGCCGACTACCGTGCCGGCATGGATGTGGTCGACGCCGGCCAGCCGCATCCATTTGGCGATGATGCGGAACGACACGCCGTGGGATTTCTGGCGCGTATAGGTCGAATGACCGGCGCGGTGCAGATGCAGGATCATGTCGTTTCGGCGCGCCCACTTGGCCATCGACTGGATCGCGGTGTAGCCGATCACGAGATCGATCATGACCACGACCGAGCCGAGCTCCCTGGCGAACTCGGCACGCTCGTACATGTCCTCCATGGTCGCGGCGGTGACGTTGAGATAGGTCCCCTTGATCTCGCCCGAGGCCGCCTGGGCGCGGTTGACGGCTTCCATGCAGTACAGGAAGCGGTCGCGCCAATGCATGAACGGCTGCGAGTTGATGTTCTCGTCGTCCTTGGTGAAGTCGAGCCCGCCCTTCAGCGCCTCGTAGACCACGCGCCCGTAATTGCGGCCGGACAATCCCAGCTTCGGCTTGATGGTCGCCCCTAACAGCGGCCGGCCGAACTTGTCGAGCCGCTCGCGCTCGACCACGATTCCCGTGGCTGGTCCCTGGAAGGTCTTCACATAGGCCACGGGGAAGCGCATGTCTTCCAGGCGCCGCGCCTTGAGCGGCTTGAAGCCGAACACGTTGCCGATGATGGAGGCCGACAGGTTCGAGATCGATCCCGGCTCGAACAGGTCGAGATCATAGGCGATGTAGGCAAAATACTGCCCCGGAGCGCCCGGCACTTCATCGACCCGGTAGCACTTGGCGCGATACTTTTCCGCCGCGGTCAGTCGATCGGTCCACACCACGGTCCAGGTGGCGGTGGAGGATTCGCCTGCGACTGCCGCCGATGCCTCGATCGGATCGACGCCGTCCTGCGGCGTCACCCGAAACATCGCGATCACGTCGGTGTCTTTCGGCACATAGTCGGGCTCCCAATAGCCCATGCGCTTGTATTCCATCACGCCCGAGCGGTAGCGTTCCTTGCCGCGAAGCGTTCCTGCATGTGCATTCATGTTGTTCTCCTTAAATTGCCCCATCGCGGTTCGCTCAGCCATTCAAGCCGCAACCGACGCCGGACTGCCGACGCGCGGATCGAGTTCGCCCGTACGATAGCGCCGCGCCATCTCGCTCAAGGGAATGACCTTGATCTTGGCGGCGTGGCCGGCCGTGCCGAACTGCTCGAAGCGCTCGCGACACAAGTCGCGCATCGCATCCATCGCGGGTTTCAAGAATTTTCGCGGGTCGAACTCGCTGCGGCTCTGCGCCGCCACTTTTCGGAACACCGCGGTCATTGCCAGGCGGCAATCGGTGTCGATATTGACCTTGCGCACGCCGCTCCTGATGCCGCGAACGATCTCTTCGACCGGAACGCCCCAGGTCTGCGGCATCTGCCCGCCGAACTCGTTGAACATGTCCTGCAGAACCTGCGGCACCGAGGACGAGCCGTGCATGACCAGATGCGTATTGGGCAGCCTGCGATGAATCTCCTCGACCACCCGCATCGCGAGGATCGCGCCATCCGGCTTGCGCGTGAATTTGTAGGCGCCGTGCGAGGTGCCCATCGCAATCGCGAGCGCATCGACCTTGGTGGCGCGAACGAATTCGGCCGCTTGGTCGGGGTCGGTGAGCAACTGGTCCTGGCTCACCTTGCCCGTCACGCCATGGCCGTCCTCCTGCTCGCCGCCGCCATGTTCCAACGAGCCGAGCACGCCGAGCTCGCCTTCCACGGATGCACCGACCCAATGCGCGAGGTCGACGACCCGCCGCGTGACCGCGACGTTATAGTCGTAGTCGGCGGCGGTCTTGGCGTCCGCCTTCAACGACCCGTCCATCATCACCGAGGTGAAGCCGTTGGCGATGGCGCTGGCGCAGGTCGCCTCGTCATTGCCGTGGTCCTGATGCATGCAGAGCGGAATGTCGGGATAGGTCTTTTCCAGCGCATCGATCATGTGCGAGAGCATGATGTCGCCGGCATAGCTGCGTGCGCCGCGCGAGGCCTGGATGATGACCGGCGCGTCGACGGCGGAGGCCGCCTGCATGATGGCGATGCCCTGTTCCATGTTGTTGATGTTGAAAGCCGGCACGGCGTAGCCGTGATCCGCGGCATGATCGAGCAGTTGCCGAAGGGTAATGCGTGCCAAGAGATCTCTCCGTTCGCTTGTGTTTCGGCCTGGTTAGGTGCGCTTTGCTTCACGAGCGATCGAGCGCCTGGCCGCTGCTGCGATCGTTTGGGGAGTAATGTTGAATTCGCGGTAGAGAACGGATGCCGGGGCGGAAGCACCGAAGCCGCGCATGCCGACGAACTCGCCGTCAGACCCGATCCAGCGCGCCCAGTCGCCGAGCACCGCCGCTTCGATCCCGACCCGCGGCGCCGAGCCCAGCACATGGGCGCGGTATTCATCAGGCTGCTCCTCGAACAGCGCAAAGCACGGTGCCGAGACCACCGCGGCGCGGATATGCTCGGTCGCAAGCAGGCGAGCGGCTTCCAGCGCGATCGAGACTTCCGAGCCCGTCGCGATCAACGTGACGTCGCGGCCACCGTCGGGGGTGACCACGAGATAGGCGCCGCGCGCCACCCGATTCTTGCCGCGCGCATCGCTGCGGAAGGTCGGCAAACCCTGGCGCGAGAGGCACAGGACCGAGGGACGATCGATGGACCGCAGCGCGCAGTCCCAGGCTTCCAGTGTCTCGACGGCATCAGCCGGCCGAAAAACCAGGAGATTTGGAATGACGCGCAGCGCGGCGAGATGCTCGACCGGCTGATGGGTGGGACCGTCCTCGCCAAGCCCGATCGAGTCGTGAGTCATGACGTGGATGACGCGCAGACGCATCAGGGCGGCGAGACGGATCGCCGGCCGACTGTAGTCGGAGAACGCGAGGAAGGTGCCGCCATAGGGAATGAAGCCACCATGCAGCGCGATGCCGTTCATCGCCGCCGCCATCCCGTGTTCGCGAATGCCATAATGGATGTAGTCGCCGGCAAACTCGCCGGGGCGGACCGGATGCTGGGTCTTGCTCTGCGTCAGGTTCGAATGGGTGAGATCCGCCGAACCCCCAATCAGTCCCGGAAGCGTCGACGCGATCGCGTCGAGCACCAGTTGCGAAGCCTGGCGTGTCGCGAGCTTGGGACGTTCCGTCGCCAGCCGCTCGCGCAGCTTGCCCGCCGCCCGCTCGTAGGCACAGGGAATCGTTACAGCCTGGTCCTGATCGAAGCGTTCGCGCTGCGCCGGATCGAGCCGCTCGTACCGGTCGAGCCAGGCGAGACGGGCAAGCTGACCGCGCTGCCCGATCATCCGCCAAGCCTTGCTGACGGGAATAGGGACGACGAACGGCTGGTACTCCCAGCCCAGATTCCTGCGGGCGGCAGCAGCCTGATCGGGGCCAAGCGGCGCACCATGCGCCTTTTCCGTGCCCTGGCGTTCCGGCGCGCCATAACCGATGACGGTGCGGCACGCGATCAGCGACGGGCGGTCCGTGGCGCGCTCCTCGGCGATGGCCTGGGCGATCGCCTCGTGGTCGTGGCCGTCGACGTAGCGGACCGACCAGCCCGAGGCGGCAAAGCGCTTGAGTTGATTGTCGGAGGTCGCTAGCGAAGTCGGCCCGTCGATGGAGATGCCATTGTCGTCGAACAGGACGATCAGGCGTCCGAGCTGCAGGTGCCCCGCGAGCGAGATTGCCTCCTGGCTAATCCCTTCCATCAGGCAACCGTCGCCGGCAATCACGTAAGTGAAGTGATCGACCAGCTCATTGCCATGGCGCGCGTTGGCCATCCGCTCGGCGAGCGCCATGCCGACTGCGGTCGCGATCCCCTGTCCCAGCGGCCCGGTGGTGGTCTCGACGCCCGGCGTGTGGCCGTACTCCGGATGACCGGGCGTCTTGGAACCCCATTGCCGAAAGCTGCGGATGTCGTCGAGGCTGACGTCACCGCCGGAGAGGTGGAGAAGAGCATAGAGCAGCATCGAACCGTGACCGGCCGAGAGCACGAAGCGGTCACGGTCCGGCCAGGTCGGATGCGCGGCATCGAATCTCAAGAAGCGCGAGAACAGGACGGTTGCGACGTCGGCCATGCCCATGGGCAGGCCTGGGTGGCCGGACTGCGACTTCTCAATGGCGTCGACCGCCAGGAAGCGGACGGCATTGGCGAGATCGTGGTGAGCGACCAGGTTCAGGTCAGCCTCCGCACGAACCGAAATGTTCATGACAACCTCCCGTTTTCTTTGCGAATTTCCCGATTCACTTGATGCCCCGCTTGCGCTCGATGAGCTGCATGATGAGCGGCGTCAGGATGAGCTGCATCGCCAGGTCGAGCTTCCCGCCGTGGCAGACGATCGAATTGGCGCGCGACATGAAGCTGTTCGGCAGCATCGAGAGCAGGTAGGGAAAATCGATGCCGCGCGGATTCCTGAAGCGGATCACGACCATCGATTCGTCGGGGGTCGGGATCCAGCGCGCGATGAACGGATTGGAGGTGTCGACCGTCGGGACGCGCTGGAAGTTGATGTCGGTCTCGGTGAATTGCGGGCAAATGTAGTTAATGTAGTCCGGCATCCGGCGCAGGATCGTGTCGGTGACCGCTTCGGTCGAATAGCCGCGGGCGCTGCGGTCGCGATGCAGCTTCTGGATCCATTCCAAATTGATGACCGGCACGACGCCGATCTTCAGGTCGGCATAGCGCGCGACATTGACCTTGTCGGTGACGACGGCGCCGTGCAGACCCTCGTAGAACAGGAGCTCGGAGCCCTCGGGGAGCTGCTTCCACGCCGTGAAGGTGCCGGGCGGGCTGCCATGGCGGGCGGCCTCCTCGTCGTCGTGAATGTAATGACGGGTGACTGCGCTACCGGTCTCGCCATAGTCGCGAAACGCCTTCTCCAGCTCCTCGAACAGGTTGGTCTGCGGGCTGAAATGGCTGAAGTGCTTGTTGCCCCGTTCGGCTTCGCGCGCCATCTGCGCGCGCATCTCGGCGCGGTCATAGCGGTGAAACGCGTCGCCCTCGATGTAGACGGCCTTGACGCCCTCGCGATGGAAGATCTGCTCGAAGGTGCGCTTGACGGAGCTCGTCCCCGCGCCGGAGGAACCGGTTATCGAGATGATCGGATGCTTCCTGGACATTCCGGCTCCCTCACAAGCGGAAGAAGCCGCGCCGCGCGAACAGGGGCGCGGAGACGCTCGCAACGAGCAGCGGATCGCAATGTAATTCCTCGATGCGCTGCACCTGGTGGCGCGTCCCCATGATCAGAGGCGCGCGCTGGTGCAGGTTCTGCGCAGCGAGCTCGAGAACACGCTCGCGCCCGGTTGAGGCCGAACCACCCGCCTGCTCGACGATGAAGGCGATCGGATGGGCCTCATAGACCAGGCGAAGCCGGCCGTCGCCATAGCCCGGCCGTGCATCGGATGGATAGAGGAACACGCCGCCGCGGGTGAGAATCCGGAGGGTCTCGGCAACCAGCGAGCCGATCCACCGCATATTGAAGTCGCGATTGGCGGGACCGTCGACACCGGCGACGCATTCATCGATGAACGCGCGCACGGCTGGATCCCAGTGCCGGCGGTTGGAGGCATTGATCGCGAACTCGTCGGCGCCTTCGGCAATCCGAACCCCCCGTCGCACCAGCTTGAAGCAGCCGGCAGCGCGATCGAGCGTAAAGATGTCGACGCCCTCGCCCACGGTCAGCACTAGCGAGGTCTGCGGGCCGTAGGTCACGAAGCCGGCCGCAAGCTGCGCCGTACCGCGCTGGTGGAAGGCAAGCGTTGGATCATCGGGCGCGGGCAGGATCGAAAAGATCGTGCCCACGGTCATGTTGATGTCGATATTGGAGGAGCCGTCCAGCGGATCGATGGCGACGCAGATCTTCGCGCTCGGATCACGGATCTCAGCCTCCCTCATTTCTTCCGAGGCAACGGCGGCGATCGGAATCCGGCTGAGGTAACGGCGAAGGATCTCATCGGTGCGAACGTCGAGATCGTGCTGCAGATCGCCGTCGCTGTTGTGGCCGGTCGCAACACCCGAGACTTCGGACAAATGCCCCCGGCTCGTCAGATCGGCGATTTCGACGGCGGCCGTAGCGACCGCGTCGATTGCAGCGGAGACCATCAGGGCCAGCGGCCCGGTTTCGGAATACCGTTGCAGATAGGCTTCAAGCGTGAGTTGCCCTGTCATGTGCGTCCGTCCCTGCGGCCGCCGCTGCCTTTGTTCCCCTCGGGTCGGGTTGGCGCGGGCAGAGCCAGCAAGAAAGAAATTGACAGAGCTGGCTTAATAAGGAAATTTCTAATTATAATGAGCGCCAAAGATTTTTCTTATAATGCACAGCTGCGGCACCTGACGCTTAGGCAGCTACGGTCGCTGGCGGCCTTGTCGGTCAAGGGCAGCGTGACGGCGGCCTCGAACCATCTCGGGCTGACCCAGCCTGCGGTGACCCAGCAGCTGCGCCAGCTCCAGGACCTCGCCGGCGTTCCTCTGTTGCAGCGGACCGGAGAGGGCATGCTGCTGACGGCGGCTGGAAAGGAAGTGGTGGCGCTCGCAGGAAGGATCGAGGCTGCGATCGCCGATTGCCAGGGTGCGCTCGACCTGCTCGCCGGCCGCACGGGCGGTTCGGTGCATCTCGGCGCGGTCTCCACGGCGAAGTATTTCGTGCCCCACGCGATTGCCGCCTTCTCCCGGCGCTTTCCCAAGATCGACATCAAATTGACGATCGGCAACCGCGAGGAGATCCGCGACGCGATGCATGGCTATGATCTCGACTTCGCGGTGATGGGTCGGCCACCGGCCGACGTCGATGTCGATGTCCGCCAGCTCGGCAAGAACCCGCACGTCATCATCGCGCGCAAGGGCCATTGGCTGGAAAAGGATTCCGGCCTCAACCTGACCGACCTCGTGCACGAGACCTTTCTCACCCGCGAGCCGGGATCGGGCACGCGGACGCTGATGGAAGGCCTGTTCCAGAGGTCAGACCTCGAGCCCATCATCGGAATGGAGATGAGCAGCAACGAGACCATCAAGCAGGCCGTCATGGCAGGGCTTGGCATCGCCCTGATCTCCGCGCACACGGTTGCGCACGAGCTGTCCGAAGGCCGACTCGTCGTCCTCGATGTCGCGGGTCTGCCGATCGTGCGCCAGTGGTACGTGATCCGCCGCAGCGACAAGGTGCTGCTGCCGCCGGCACAGGCGATGTTCGATTTCCTGGGATCGGAGGGATCGAACTATCTGCCGGATGTCGCTGTCGGGTGACGCGTCGAGGCAGTCAGCTGAACCCCGCGCCGGGAACTTGCGGTACGCTGGCCGCCTCTCAGGGCCAGTTCCAGATGTCGTCCAGGCGCAGTGGGTCGTGGCGTTGGGCCACCCCTGACAAGGCGGGACGCCAATAGGACAGACATGTTGCCCAACCGGCCATAATTGCCGCGTTTTGTTTCCTGAACATCAATCTGGGCCGACGCATTTCGGAAACTTCTGTACCTGATGGAAGAGACGGAGCGCCCCATGCGCGTCGCAATGATCGTTGTATCGATATTGGTGATAGCGCGCCCTTCATATGCGTCGGAGTCTTGCATGACCAAGACCGAGGCGCGGCGCCATTTTGGCTCGGTACACCTCTATTGGCATGGTCCAAATCGCTGCTGGGACGCCAGGCCTGGCCGACGCCGTTCGGTCCACGGAGCTGCACGCAAAGCCCGCGAGCAAGCTCAGCAACGAAATGATCGGTCCAAGTCGCATGAATCCAAGTCGCATGAATCCAAGTGGCGTGAATCGATGTCGAAGATGTTGCCTGATAGCGGCAGTGTTCCCGACTTCCGGGCGCAACTGTCATGGAACCATCGAGCGGACGTGTCCGCGGCCGCTCCCGTTCCCGCTTCCGCTTCCGCTGACGCGAACTGGACAGATCGCTGGGTGAATATCATTCAGGTCACGCCATCACTAACGGTCGGCAATGGACCTGCGGCGGAGATCGCGTCCCCGATCGCCGTTCAGCACGCGATGGTCAAGCCATACGTGGTGGTGATGTTGGTGTTCGTCGGCGCGGTACTGACCATAATGTACGCCGCGATCATAAGGCCCTCTTAGCAGGGCCATCGGCGTGGAAAACTAGCGTTAGGTCAGTTGCTCTGCATTTTCCGACTCAGCCGCGAATGTTCGTCTGCACTCGATCGAGTTGTGGGGTTCCGCATGGGTCGCCTTTCTATTGCGCTGTTGATCGTCACAGGGCTGTTGCTCACCGCGTATTTCGGACTGGCGGCCTGGCGGGTATCCGGAGATACGGAGTCCGACATTACGGGTCGGATTCTCCCCGCGCAGGGATGGAACCCGCATCAGCCGATTGAGAGCGGCTTTCTTCCGGATCGCCGGTGAACAGCTTTCTTTCCTACCCCGCCGGCAGCGCAAATGAGAACGTCGCGCCACCCTCCGGCTCGTTGGCGGCAAAGAGCTCTCCGCCATGTTCGCGGACGATACCGTAGCTGATCCAGAGCCCGAGACCCGTCCCCTCACCTACGCGCTTGGTGGTGAAGAACGGCTCGAAGATGTGGCTGAGGTGATCCTTATCGATCCCCGATCCGTTGTCGGCAATCCTGATGAGGATCTCGCCGCCGGCGCGCGAGGCCGACACCTTCAGGCGCGGCGCGTTGACACCGCGCATCGCGTCGATGGCATTTTCGACGAGGTTGACGATCACCTGGTGAAGCTGTCCTTCATTGCCCGAGACCCACAGCTCCGGCTCGATCTCCATCTGGACGTCGACCCGCATCTGCTTGGTGCGCACCGCCCACAGCACCGCGGTATTGATCAGACGCTCGAGATTGACACGTTCGACCTCGCCGAGCTTGCTGAAGGAAAGCCGCCGCAGGTTCTTGACGATCTCGGAAATCCTGACCGCGCCTTCCAGCGTGCCATCGATCAGCGGACCGAAATCCTCCACAATGGCGTCGATGCGCAGGCTCTTCTTGAGCGCTGCCAGATCACTCCCCCTGGCCTTGCCGTGGATGGCGTCGAGATAGGAAACCAGAGCCGTGCGGTAGCGCATCAAGGTGTGAATATTGCCATAGACGAAACTGATCGGATTGTTCAGTTCGTGCGCGACGCCTGCGACAAGACGACCGAGACTGGCCATCTTCTCCTGCTCGACGAGCTGGCGCTGCGCCCGCTGCAATTCGTGATGCGCCTTGTGCAGTGCCTCGTAGGCGCGCCGGAGCTCGCCGATCGGTCGTCCCGTCAACACCACGCCGATGAAGCGGCCGCGATGATCGTGGCGCGGCGAAGAGTTGATGGCGAACAGATCGGAGCTGCCGGCGTCGGCGGCGAACCTGAGCTCGCCATCCACCACCTCGGATTGAGAGCGCGGCTTCAATAGGGGCACCAGCCTGGGGTTGTCTGCGACATCGATGATGTCGGCGATGTTCCTGCCGACGATGTCTTTAACCGTGCGGCCGAGCGTGTTCTGGAACGCGGAGTTGACCTGCTGCACCAGCCCGCGCGCGTCGCACACGACGAGAATATCGGAGACCGACTCGATGACGTTGGTGACGAAGGCCTGCGCGTCCTCGAGCTCCGCGTTCTTTCGCTCGAGATCGACCTCGTAGCGCAGCAGGTCGGAATAGACCTCATCCATCTTGCGGATGACTTCGATCCAGGCGCCCTCGCGCTCATGGTCGAACTCGATCGTGCCGCGGTTGGCAATCAGCCGGAGCAGCGATTCCGCTTCCGGAATCTCAGGAGAGTCCGTCGGCTTTGCCATTTTTCCTCAGGTCGTACCTGGACAGTTTGTTCCGCAAGCCAACCCGTGACAGCCCGAGCTCGGCCGCGACCTTGCTGATATTTCCTTCGAACTTCTCCAGATAGCTGACAATGACCGACTTCTCGAGATCCTCCACCTTGTCCTTCAGCGTGGCCGAACCATTGAGCTTGCCGCTGAGCGGGGGTGCCGCACGTTTTCCATTACGCCGCCCCAATTGCGGCGGGCATTTCAGCTCGTCCTGATCCGCCAACACGACCAGGCGCTGGATTTCATTCTGCAGCTCGCGCACATTGCCCGGCCAGGGATACTTGGCAAACTCCTCCAGCGCCGACGGCGAGAACCGGAGGCTCGGACGGTTGAACGAGCTCTTGACCGAGGCGAGCACACCCTGGGCGATCAGCGAAATGTCCATGGGCCGTTCGCGCAACGCCGGCATGTGAACCGGAAAAGCCGCGAGACGATAATAGAGATCGCGCCGGAAACGGCCCGCCTCGACCTCGGCCTCTAGATCGCGGTTGGTGGCCGCCACCACGCGCACGTCGACCTTGCGCACGCGCTGGGCACCGAGCGGCCTGATCTCGCTTTCCTGCAGCACGCGCAGCAATTTCACCTGGAAGGCCGGCGAGGTCTCGCCGATCTCGTCCAGGAAGATGGTGCCGCCGTCCGCGACCTCGAACAATCCAATGCGATCCTGGTAGGCGCCGGTAAATGCGCCCTTCTTGCAGCCGAACAGCTCGCTTTCGAGCAATTCGTCGGGCAAGGCGCCGCAATTCTCGACGACGAAAGCCTTGGAAGCGCGCGCCGAACCGTAGTGGATGGCGCGTGCCAGAAGCTCCTTGCCGGTGCCGGATTCACCCGTGATCAGCACGGAGATGTCGTATTCGGCCGCGCGTTTGCCGAGCTCGATCACCTGGTGCATCGGGCTGTCCGGCGAATGCACAATTCGGTCGAAGTCGTAAAGCTGCTTCGCGGCGCCACGCTTGACCGAGACCACCTTCTTGATGTGGCCCGGCGTCGCCTTGACGTCGACGCCGACGGTTTCGGTTTCCTTCTGCAGCCGATAGAGCTGGACCGCTTCCCTGACGATCTCGATCAGGCGCTCGGGCTGCCACGGCTTGGTGATGTACTGGTAGATGCCGGCCTCGTTGAGACCGGCGATGATATCCTCGGAATCCGAATAGCCGGAGATGATCATCCGCACCGGATCGGGCCACAGCTCGCGCACGCGCTTCAGGAAGCTCACACCCGATTCCTGCGGCATGCGCTGGTCGCAGATGATGGCGTGGACGATCTCGCCTTCCAGCAGCTTCTCCGCATCCGCCGCGCTACCGGCGCAGAGCACCTCGAAATCCTGGTTCAGCACCCGCCGCAGCGCTTCCTGCGAGCGGATTTCGTCATCGACGACAAGAATGGTCCCCTGCACGCTCATGACTGCACCGCCTGACGGCTCCCCTTGTCGCGCCGCGACCGGTGATGCGCGATGGTCAACGGCGTGCGCGACTTCGGCACCTTGTGAATGAAATTGTAGCGAGCCACGTGATAGCTCGGATCGAAGCCATAGAAGTTGAGCCGCATACGGCGCAGCTCCTCGTTGCGGTAGGTTTCGAGCGGCTTCGCCGCCTCGTCCGCCGCGCGACGCCTTTGCTTTTCGGCGACCCGTGCGAGATAGCCATCGTCCGAGGCCGTGGCGGCGGCAAGCTTTACGAGGTTATTGGAATCCATCTCCGTAGGTTCGAGCACGCGGTCGACCAGGCCGAGACGACGGGCCTCCGCCATGCCCATCGGCAAGCGGCAGCGCGTGATGTTCGCCGCATTGGCGGCGCCGACGCGGCGCGGCAACAGGTAGGTCCAGTATTCCGAGCCGTAGAGATTGCCCATGTCCTTGTAATGCGGGTTGAGCACGACCTGGTCGCTCGCCCACACCTGGTCGGCGGCAAGGCTTAAGAATACCCCGCCGGCGCCGGCATTGCCGCGGATGACGGAAACGACCAGCCGATCGGTCGTCTCGATGATCGCCCGTGCCAGATCGTCGATCGCGTTGATGTTGCGCCAGGACTCGTCGGCCGCGCTTTCGGCCGCCTCGATCTCGGCAAGATGTATCCCGTTCGACCAGTAATCGAAGCCGCCAGTGAGCAGCAGCACTCTGGTCGGGCGCTCAAGCGCGGCCTGATAGGCCTCAAGCAAGGCCTGACACGCCTCGGTGTTCATGGCGCCATTGTAGAAGGAGAATTCCAGCTCGCCGATATCGCCATGCTCGCGATATCCGATCGGCGCGTAGCCGCATCCCGGACGATGCGGCAGATCGGCGGCCTCGTTTGCGAGGACCTTCGCCGCGGGCAGCTTCAGGCTCTTCGGCTCGACGCAGCGAACGTGGCCGATCCAAACCGCGCCATCGACCGTGGCACGGGCAAGCGCGCCGGCGCATTGCGCCACGACCTCGCCCGGGGTTCCGCCAATACCGTGAGCCTCATGGGCATCGAACACGCGCACGTCCTGCCCAAGCAGGCTGTCGACGAGGCCCGGCATGCCGTCGGCGCTATGGATCTTGCGCAGGACCTCAGCAGTCGTATCGCTCTGCCAGTCGATGGTGCGGTCGGCCTGCCGGCACACGCCCCGAGTGCGGATGCGCGGATCGTCATGCCGCATCGGCGCCGGCGCCGGGCGTCCCGCTTCGATGGCCGCAATCGCTTCCAGGACCGCCTGCACTGCGCCTTGCGTGACCTCGTGGCGATAGAGGCTGGATTTTGCAGCGCTCCGCATTGGAAACGTGCGCGAGGCCCAGATCGGGCCGGCGTCGAACTCGCCGTCCGCCTGCAGCACTGTGACGCCCCATTTGGAGGCACCTTCGAGGATCGCCCAGTCGAGCGCCGCCGGACCACGATCGCCTGGCGGTCCGGGATGGACGATCAGGCAACGCACGGTACGCCACACGTCTTCCGGGATCGCCCGCTTCAGGAACGGGGCGATCACAAGATCCGGCTGGTACAGCTCAATGCTCTGGCGCGTCACATCAGGATGAACATCGAGCTCGACCGATACCTCATGTCCACGCTCTCTCAGCTCGACATGCAGCCGCTGCGTCAGGCTGTTGAAGGAATGGGACAGGAGCAGGATGCGCATCGGCGTGCTCAACAGATCCGGGGCAGCTGTTCGCCCGACAACCAGTCGACGATTCTGCCGCCACCAAAGCCCGTCACCATCTGCACGAAATGATGATCATCGGGGATGGCTTCACCGACGGCGGCGGCATCGCGGCCGAGCGGATGCGCCTTCATCGCTGCGAGCACGGCCTCGACAGCCTCGGGCGCCACGATCGCAACCAGCTTGCCTTCATTGGCGACATACAGCGGATCAAGTCCGAGCAGTTCGCAGGCCGCGGCAACGGCAGGTTTTAGCGGAATGGCTTCCTCCTGCAGCCGAAAGCCGAGCCCGGATTGCTGGGCGATCTCGTTCAGCGTCGCGGCGAGGCCACCGCGCGTCGGATCGCGCATCACGCGAATGCCGGCACCGCCCGCTTCGACCATCCTCGCCACAAGGTCGTGCAGTGACGCGGAGTCAGAGACGATTTCGGTCTCGAAGGCCAGATTCTGGCGCTTGGACATGATGGCGACGCCGTGGTCGCCGAGGCTGCCGGAGACCAGCACGCGATCACCCACCCTGGCCTTCTCGGCCGACAGATCAAGCCCCTCAGGCACGACGCCGACGCCGGCTGTCGAAATGAACAGCCCGTCGGCCTTGCCGCGCTCGACCACCTTGGTATCGCCCGTAATGATGTACACACCGGCGGTGCGTGCCGCCTCGCCCATGGAATCGGCGATCATTTTCAGATCGGAGAAGCGAAACCCCTCCTCGATGATGAAGCTGGCCGAGAGATAAAGCGGTCGCGCCCCTGCCATGGCGATGTCGTTGACCGTGCCGTGCACGGCGAGCGAGCCGATATTGCCGCCGGGAAAGAACAGCGGCGAGACCACGTAACCGTCCGTCGTCATCACCATGCGGCCGGCGCGGACGTCAAAGGCCGACTGGTCGTTGCCGCGCGCCAGCCATTCATTGCCGAACGCCTCGTGAAACAGACCCGAGATGAGCTGCGACATCGCGCGGCCGCCGGAGCCGTGGGAGAGGTCGACACAGCCGTTCTTGATGTCGAGCTTGCGCTGATAGGCTCTCATGACGCCCGCCTGTGCTGATGATCGCGGAAGCGGCCGTAGGTCCAATGCGCGGCACAGGCGCCTTCGGAGGACACCATGCAAGATCCCATCGGCGTCTCCGGCGTGCACACCGTGCCGAACAATTTGCAGTCAACCGGCTTCTTCACACCGCGCAGGATAGCGCCGCATTCGCAGGCCGGATTGTCGTCGACGCGAAGCTCGTCCATGGCAAAGCGGACCTCGGCATCGTATTTGGCGTAGGCCCGCTTCAGCTTCAGGCCGCTATAGGGCACGAGCCCGAGCCCGCGCCATTCGAACTGGTCGCGCAGTTCGAAGATGTCGGAAACTTCCTCCTTGGCCCGGATGTTTCCCTCGCGCGTCACCGCCCGGCTGTACTGGTTCTCGACCTCGTGACGCGCCTCGTTCACCTGCCGCACCAGCATGAGGATGGCCTGCATCATGTCGAGCGGCTCGAAGCCCGCGATCACCACCGGCTTGCCGAATTCCTCGGCGAAAAATTCGTAAGGCTCGGTGCCGATGATGGTAGAGACGTGCGCGGGTCCGACGAAACCATCGATCTCGATACGGCCGATGTTGCGGATGTCAGGGCTTTCGAGGATGTTCTGCATCGCCGGCGGCGTCAGCACGTGGTTGCAGAACACACTGAAATTTGAAAGCTGCTTCTTCTCGGCAAGGCGGATCATCACCGCGGTCGGCGGGGTCGTGGTCTCGAAGCCGATGGCGAAGAAAACGACCTCGCGCCCGGGATTTTCCTCCGCGATCCTGATCGCATCGATGGTCGAATAAACCATGCGGACGTCGGCGCCGCGCGCCTTGGCCCGCAGGAGCGAGGCACCTTGCGAGCCCGGCACGCGCATCAGGTCACCATAGACGCACAGAATGATTTCCGGCCGCTCGGCAAGCCTGATCGCCATGTCGATGCGCCCCGCAGGGAGAACGCAGACCGGGCAGCCCGGACCATGGATCATCCGCACGTTGCCGGGGAGCATGTCCTCCAGGCCATAGCGGGAGATGGCGTGGGTGTGGCCGCCGCAGAATTCCATGAAGCGATAGGCCTTTTTTGGATCGGCCTCGGCCCGGATCGCCCGCGCGAGGCCTTGCGCGATCAACTTGTCGCGAAACTCGTCGGCGTATTTCATTGAGGCGACTCCTGCCTTGCGCCGCTGAGCTCGCGCAACAGCTCCAGGGTGTGCATCGCCTCCTCGGGGTCGATCTTGGTAAGAGCGTAGCCGACGTGAATGATGACGTAGTCGCCCACGGCAAGATCCTCGATCAGCGCGACCGATATTTCCTTGCTGACGCCGTCGATCGAGACCACGGCCATGTCGTCGGGCAGGATCTTCGTGACCTCAGCGGGGATGGCAAGACACATCTAGAGGCTTCCTTCCAGGCTGTCGGATTCGTTGATTTTGAGGGCGGCGATCCACGCCTGGCCCAGGCTCAGGCCGCCGTCATTGGGCGGCACCTGACGCGGCAGCAGCGGATTGAGCCCGGCGGCCATGCAGCCATGCTGCACCTGTTCGCTGAGAACCGCGTTGAGGAAACAGCCACCGCTCAGGACAATATTGGCGACACCTGTCGATCGCGCAGCGCGTCCGATCCAGTCGACGCAGGCGGCCGCGAAGGTGCCGTGAAACAGCTCCGCTCCCTGGGTAGGATCCATGACATCGAAGGCCAGCCGTTCGAACAACGGATGCATGGACAGCACGCCGCCCTCGATGGCCCAGCCCCGGTCGAAAACCGCTGCGCGCCGAACGCGCGCCTCGAGCTTCATCGCAGCTTCGCCCTCATAGCTCTGCACTTCGGTGATGCCGAGCAATCCTGCCGCCGCATCGAACAGGCGGCCCGCGCTGGTGGTCGTCGGTACATCGGGCTGGTCGAGCAGCGCCACAAGGCGTTCGGCCTGTGGCTGCGCCGCGAACCGCTGCGGGATCTCGGCGCCGCGCCGCAAGGATTGCAGCATGGCAGCTGCCATCCGCCACGGCTCGCGGGCGGCGCGATCGCCGCCGGGCATCTTGAGCGGCGCCAGCTGTCCGATGCGCTGAAAGCGCGCGCCTTCGCACAACAGCAGTTCGCCGCCCCAATTGCCGCCGTCGCTGCCATAGCCGTAGCCGTCGAGGACCAACGCCAGCACCGGCCCCTCGAGGCCGTGTTCCGCCATGACGGATGCCGCGTGCGCATGATGATGCTGGATGGGGACCAGCCTGCATCCGCTCGCTTCGGCAAAGCGGGTGGAAGCCATGTTGGGATGCAGATCGTGAGCCACCACCGCTGGTTCGACATCCAGGGTCGACACCAGATGCCGGACCGTCTCCTCGAAGAACCGGATTCCTTCAGCGGTGTCGAGATCGCCGATGTGCTGCGAGACGAACGCTTCGTCGCCGCGCGTCACGGTGATGGTCGATTTCAGCGCACCGCCGACCGCGAGCACCGGCGGGACGGGCCTCGCGAGGCGGATCGGCTCCGGAACATAGCCGCGCGCGCGGCGAATGAATTGCGTCCGCCCCGCCACGACCGAGACGACAGAATCGTCGGCTCGCGTGAAGATGTCGCGATCATGGGTCACGATCAGGTCGGCGATGCCGGCAAGGCGCCGCGCCGCTTCGTCATTGGCGATGACCAGCGGCTCGCCGCCGGGATTGGCGCTGGTGGCGACGACGGCCCCATTAGCGCCGTCCGCCCGCGGATGGATTGAACGAAGCGCGTGCAGCACCAGGTGATGCAGCGGCGCCACCGGGAGCATCACGCCGATCCGCGACAACCCAGGGGCAAGCGCCGGCGCCAGACTATTCCGCGACCGCAGCAGCACGATCGGACGCGCGGCTGATTCAAGCAGCGCAATTTCGCTTCCAGCGGCTTCGGCAATCTCACCTACCGCGTCGGCAGCCGCGACCATGACGGCAAACGGCTTCTGATCGCGCTGCTTGCGCTGTCGCAGCCGCTGCACGGCCTCGTGGTTGCGCGCATCGCAGAGGAGCTGGTAGCCGCCGAGCCCCTTGATGGCGACGATCTTGCCTTCGGCAATCGCTGCCGCAATGTCCGCAACCCCGTGGTTGAGGCGCGGGCCGCATTGCGGACAGGCGATCGCCTCGGCATGGAAGCGCCGGCTGCCCGGATCGGCATATTCGGCCGCGCAGGCGGCGCACATCGCGAACGATTTCATTGCCGTGAACGGCCGGTCGTAAGGCAGCCGTTCGGCAATGGTGTAGCGCGGGCCGCAATGCGTGCAGTTAATGAAAGGATAGAGATAGAAGCGGCTGTTCGGATCGAACAGCTCTTCGAGGCATTGCGGACAGGTCGCAGCATCGGCGACGATCCGCGTCGACACCCTGCCCTGCTCGCTGGCGCGGATATGGAATTCATCGGCGGCAAGGCTGCCGATCTCCTGGACCGAGATCTGGTCGATGCGTGCCAACGGCGGCTTTTCGCGTGGCAGCGCGGCAACAAAATCCGACGTCCGCTCGCCCTCGATCTCGATCACGACGCCATGCGGATCGTTGGCGACAAAGCCGGCAAGAGAGTAGCGCGAGGCGAGGCCATGGACATAGGGACGGAAGCCGACGCCCTGCACGGCACCGCGCACGTGCAGGCGCAACCGGGTCGCCTCTTTCGCCATGGTGGGCACGCCCATGCTCATCCGGACACCGCGCGCAAAGTCGCCGCATTCATCCTGGATGACTGCTTGCGAATCCACGCATAGAAAGTCGCCATGCCTTCGCCAGTGCGGGCCGAGACCGTCAGCACCTCGATCTTTGGATTCACTCGCCGCGCATATTCGATGGTCTGGGCGAGGTTGAAGTCGAGCACCGGCGCAAGATCGATCTTGTTGATCAGCATGAGCGAGGAGACCGCGAACATGTCGGGGTATTTGAGCGGCTTGTCTTCGCCTTCCGTCGTCGAGAACACTACGATCTTGCAGGCTTCCCCAAGATCGAACGCCGCCGGGCACACCAGGTTGCCGACATTCTCGATGAACAGAATGCCGCCATTGAGCCAGGGCAACCGGTCATAGGCCTCGGCCACCATCGCCGCGTCCAAATGACATCCCTTCCCGGTGTTGATCTGGACGGCGGGGACGCCGGTCGCACGGATGCGCTCGGCATCGTTCGATGTCTGCTGGTCGCCTTCGATCACGCCGATCGGAAACGTGTCCTTCAGATCGGAGACGGCGCGGACCAGGAGCGAGGTCTTGCCGGCGCCGGGGCTGGAAACGAGATTGAAGGCGAGCGCATCGTCGGCCCGGAAACGGGCCCGGTTGGCGGCGGCTAGCTTGTCGTTCTTGGAAAGAATATCGCGTTCGACCTGGATGATACGGTCGCTGCTCATGCCGGCGATCTTCTGTCCTGCCGGATTGGCACCGCAGTCGACCAGGCCCGCATCGCCGGTGGCGTGATCATGAGCCGCGCCGTGGTGGTGATGGTCGTGACCGTGCCCATCGCCTTGATGGTGGTGATGATGGTGCGCGCCATGGCCTGCATGATCGTGGTCGTGACCTTGGCCGTGGTCGTGACCGCCATGGTGATGATAAGGATGCGCGTGATCGTGCTGATGAGCGTGGTCGTGCGCGTGATCGTCCGCGCCTTCGATGGAGGATTTTCCGTCGCTGCAGCCGCAAACCGTACACATCAGTCGACCTCCAGTTCCTTCACCCGCATCTCTTCGCCGCCAGTGACCTGCAGCTGGTAGCCACCGCAGGAGGGACACGGCTCGTAGCGCTGCTTGATCTCGACTCTCTTCGAACAGGCCATGCACCAGGCGACACCGGGTGTTTCAACGATTTCGAGCACCGCTCCTGCCGCGATCGTGCGCGCTGCCACCGCCTCGAAGCAGAACTTCATGGCCTCAGGCGCGACATGGCTCAGCGCACCGATCTCAAGGCACACCGTCTTCACCTTCGAAAAGGCGCGGCGGCGCGCCTCCTCCTCGACGATCTGGATGATCCCCTCGCATAGCGCCATCTCATGCATGGACCGCCTCGCGAAAGGTGAGATTAAACCCGACACAGGGATCGAACGATCCGACCAGGGCGCGGACCGCTTCCCGACCCGGGAGGCCATCTTCGACCGCAGCCCCCTCCAGCGCCCGCACCAGCGGGCCGCGGGTGTGAAAATTCCATTCAGTCGGCGCCAGGAACTCGAAGCGGACAATGCGACCTTCGCGGTCGAGCTCGACGGCATGATAGAGCCGGCCCCTCGCGCATTCGACCGCAGCGGTGCCCTGCCCTGCTCCCAGCCGGTAGCTTTCGATGGAGCTCTCACCAAGCACACGATCCTCGTCTCCTTCGAGCCAGGCGCCGAGCCGCCCGGCCTCGGCGATCTTCGCCTTGAGCCGTTCTGCCGGTCCCCCACGATCCGGCGTGGCCGCGCTCCACGTGGAATGGCGCGCCCACACGCCGGTTTCCGGAATCCGGCCATCGAGATCGGGCGCGTCGGAGAATGTCGTCCCTTCCGCAATCAGCCGAACAGCGATGTCGCGATCATCGGCTGCGGAGAGGAAGGATGGCGCGAGCGCCACCGGCGCCAGCGCGCCATCCTCCAAATTGGCGAGTTGATGCGCCAAAGCGCTGCCGGGCTTCGGTGCCGCGTCGCGCGAAATGCCAAGCGAGGCGAGCGCCGTACTGATCCGCGACACCGCCTGACGCCGCACATCCCCGGCGGAGCTTCCGCCGCCGATTACGGCAAGCGTCTGCAAGAGTTCGCGAAGGATCGCCGCGCTTGCCTGATCCGGCGCGCTCCGCCCGAGGAACAGGCCGCGCACCAGCTCGGTCAGCCGTTCGGCAACGACGGCTTTCATGCGTTGCTGCTTCACTTCCGGGTTTGCGTCTTCGCCGCGCGCGGCCTCCACGGCCGACACGAACGCCACCTGATGCGCGGCGGAGCACAGCGAGAACAGTCGCGGCAGCACCGAAAGTAGCGACGATGCCGGCTTGCCGGCAAACAACCGCGTCAGCGGCGGCCGCGCCCGCGGCAGGATCTCCACCGCACGGATCACGTTGCCTTCAAAAGCAACGGTGACATCGATCTCGTTGCGGAAGGCGATGCTCATCCGCGCTGCTCCTTGAGCGCGCCGCGCAGGAAGCTCCGCCGATCGATCGAACTCTTCACAGCCCGGCGGCTTTCCGCTTCATCGTCCGCGGCCGGCTGCATCAAGGCCTCGATCGCCGCTTCAGCCACGGCACGGGCGGACCCCATGTCAGCGAACTCCGACATCGGCGAAAACAGCGAGCAGCTCGCGATGCGGCCGACAGGCGCCACATCGCTGACAGTAAAATCGATCTCGCCCGTGGGAAATCGAAAACGCAGGCTCGATCCCGGCGTCGCCACAGAAGCCGACGCGTCGCTCGCCGGCACCACCACATTCATGAACCAGGGCGTGATCATGATGCCCACGATCCTGCCATTGAAGATGCGAAAGCCGACCGGCTCGACGCCAAGCGCGTCATTATAGATCGGTAGCTCGCGCATCGTGCGCTCGCCGATCGCGCGATAGGCCTCGGCCAGCACCGCGCCCCACGCCGCGGGATCGACACCGCCGTCGGACACGGGGTGCTGGTCCGCCTCATGCATCATGCTCGACTGCCATGAATTTGGACTTCGGCGCATCGCAGTTCGGGCAACGCCAGTCCTCGGGCAATGCCGAAAACGGCGTGCCGCCCGCGACCTGAGCCACCTGATCGCCTTCGGCCGGAGCGTACACACTCCAGCAGATGCCGCACTCCATGCGCGCCTCGTCGGCAAGATCCTGGCGTACGCCGAAGTTCTCAAAGCCGCTCATTTGAAATAGGCCTCGATGATTTCCCGCAGGCGCTCGGCCGAATCCTCGAAGTCCTCGTCCGCGGCAAGCACCGCGGTGGGGACGTCGCCCACCTCCAGCGTGTCGAGGATGATGGTGTCCATGGCGTTGAAGAACTGCACCGACCACACGTTGCGCACGCCGGTCGCGAGCACCCGGCAGGCACCATAGCCGCGCGAGACGAGCTGGATAGGCCCATTCCTGATTGTCTCCTGCAGGAACGACATGTCGACCGGGCTCATCGGCAGCAGCGTGAAATTGATGATCTGCGAGCGCGTGCCCGGACGCCATGCTTGCGCGCGCTCGCGGATTTCGGCGAGCACCGGCAGCACGTTCATGGCGCCTTCCGGCGCCTCGCCGATCCCGAAATCGTCAGCGGTGAGATCGACAGCCGCGCGCCTGACGATCTCAGGGATGGCACCGACCTCGACATATTCGTGGGCAGCATCGATCTCGAGCCGCACCCGCCAGATTCCGGCAAGCACCGATTCCTGAATCTGCGCGACCGAGCCATCCGGCAGCGCCACGACGCCGGCGACCTCGCCTTCGCCCAGTACGTCCGCGATCAGCCTGCGCTCGAGATCGTTGAGAGCCTCGAGGCGAAAGAGCTGCGTCGGACCATCGCTCTTCTGCTGTGAAATGGCGGACGCCAGCTTCGACAGCAATTCGACGGCATTGGGACAATTTCTTGCCAGTTCTGCGCTGTCCAGCGTTGCGAGTTTTGCCAGCGCGCCGGCAGCGGTCAGTCCGCTATTGGCCGTGTTAAGGCTCTCCTCGCCGATCGGAAAGACGCTGACCGGCTGCTCAGCGCCTTCAGCGGCAACCCAGAATCCCGCCTTCATAGTCCCGCCCCCGGTGAACGATGCTGGGGCATGATGGTCGCCACGACGGAGGCGCCGCTGGAGCGCGGCCGGTCGATCAGCTTGGAGATGCGGTCGATATAGACCGACCAATCCTGGATCTTCGCGATCAGCCCGAGCGTCTCGCCCTTGGCGATGAGGATCAGCGTCGGCTGCACGCGTACGCCGAACCGCTGTCCAAGTTCGGCTTCCGCCGCACGCGCGATCACCGCGCCGCGAAGCCGACCCTGGAAGGCCTTAATCAGTTCAGGCAGCACGATGGCAATGTCGATCGCCTCGGGAAAGCGCGCGGGGTCTCCGGCCGATAGCAGGACCGCAACGACGCCAGCTGCGTCGACGCCCGCGAGAAAGTCGTCAACGTTCGCGGCATCGACCTCAGGCAGGCCGCCCCGCACCAAAACATGTTTGCCTTGCTGGAAATCCATTGCCCTCCCCTGACAAGTTTTATGGTTGTGCTGGTGATAACGGTTAGCAAGGCCTATGCCAGATCGGTTACAAGATTTCCGGACCTACCCGCTTGATTTATATCATTGTTCCCGACGCCCGCGGGAACCAGCCAGCCACAACTGACAACTTTCTTTTCATCGGGGATGGAAATCTGTTTTCGCGCTAGAAACGTCGCTTCCAGATCTAAGAGCACATCCAAGAGCCTGGCCGGCAGCGGCGGCGGGTATCATGTCATTGAATTCGAACTCGGCCGCTGGCCCAGTCAGCGCAGATGCGCCGGCAGCTGCGGCTCGCGATCGATGAGATCGGCGAAGAAGCGGTCTGTGTCCTCGCCCCTGAGCGCGGCGCCGAGCCCTTCGATGGCATCGGCAATCAGGCGCGCCTCTTCCTCATCCAGCACGCGGATGGCGGTATCGATGTAGACGAGCACCTTGGCGCCGACCGGCGGGTCCGACAGCAACAGGACGGAGACGCGGCGCCGTTCGCTGCCGTACTCGCAGAGGGCCGACATGCCGTCGGTCTCGACGATCGTCATCGGCAGGCCGAGGCACATGGCATTTCTCCGGCAGCAGTGCGGAACGGGCAGCTAGGCCGGCCGCGCTCTCGTCTCGTAATGTAGATGATCGATGTCGTTGGCAAGTAGCCGATCCGATTCCGCGAGTGGTTCGTTGCGCGGCCTCGGCGGCGAACCCCACTCGGCGAGGATGTCACAGGCGAGCTTGATTGCCGGTTCGATCTGCTCACGCACCGGAGCCGTCAACGGACCACCCCAATCCTCGAGATCCAGCGGCTGGCAGCCGATCAATGCGAGTTGTTGCGGACAGCGCCCCAGCAGGTCCGCCGCGCTGATTACCTCCTGGAAGCCGGTCTGGTGCAGGCTCATCTTCTTGGCGCCGGTAAAACGCGGCACGTCGGCGTCGCGCACCAGCTTCAACGTGCCCGGTTCGAGCCCGTAGTCGATGGCGTCGAACACGATGAGGCAATCCGCCTCCTCCAGATAATTCACGAGGTAGAGTCCCTGGGTGCCGCCGTCCAGGATGGTGACGTTGTCCGGAACGTCGTAGCGGCGGTGGAATTCCTCCACCGTCCGCACGCCGAACCCTTCATCGGCCCACAGAATGTTGCCGATCCCGAGCACGAGGATCCGCTTTGCAGCACTCGTCGGCATGAGCCGGTCTCCAAGCTTAATCGCGGAACTGGCGTTCGCCCGAAACGATCGACGAGATCATGCTTTGCCGCGACATGATGTCTTCGCGGATCGCAGCGTAGACGTGCACGATCACGAAGGTGACCAGCGCCCACATGCCGAGATGATGCCAGGTGTGAACGTCCTGGCTGTTCGGCCAGATCGAGAACACCCACCCAAACAACTTGTGCTGCCAGCTGTCGATGCCGGTACCTTCCGAATAGAGCGCAAAACCGGTGATGATCATGAAGGCCACAAACAGCGTAAAGCCTGTGAACATCCCGACCTGCGCCAGTGGATTGTGGCCCACATACCGCTTAGGCTTCGCTACCAGGAACGCGTACCAAGCGGCTTCGTAGAACACTTCATACCAGAACTGCTTGCTCCACACCGGAATGTAGAAGATCTGGCGTGAGTGCGCGTTGCCGAAAAAGGCCCACACGATACGGGCCAGGAATGAAACCGCGAGCACCTGCCCCGCCGCAAAATGCGTGAAGCGGATATAGCCCATCACGAAGGTGTCATAGGCCTCGCCGCTGACCGTCGGCAGCGGCGATCCGATCAGATAGCCGGTCACCATCAACGTGAAGATCGCAAACGCGCTCACCCAGTGGGCAATACGCACCGGCGCTTCATAGACGTAGAGCGTCGGACGTTCGACCGCATGGTCGCCTGCGACATCGCCGGCCAAAGCCGCAAGATCCGCGTCATCGATCCTAGATTCCGCCCTGCGGGCAGCTGCATCCATCATGGCGCTTCCCCTATCGAACCTTGACGGCCGCCATTTCCTGACCGTCAGGACTCATGACATGGGTCGAGCAGGCCAGGCACGGGTCGAAAGAATGGATCGTGCGCAGGATCTCCAGCGGCTTCTCCGGATCCGCCATCGGCGTATCCATCAGCGAGGCCTCAAAGGCGCCGATATTGCCCTTCGGGTCGCGCGGCGAGCCGTTCCAGGTGGTCGGCACCACGCACTGGTAGTTGTCGATCTTGGTGTCCTTGATCTTGATCCAATGGCCGAGCGCCCCGCGCGGCGCCTCGGTGAAGCCGTAGCCTTTGGCCTCCTTTGGCCAGCTCTCCGGCTTCCACTTGTCGACGTTGGCGGTCGAGGAGTCGCCGGCTTTGATGCGCGCCACCAGCTTGTCCTGGAAGTAGCGCAATTCGTGCGCCGCCCATTCGCATTCCAGCGCGCGCGCCGCCGTGCGGCCGAGCGTCGAGAACAGCGCGGTGACCGGCAGACCGAGCGTCTTGAGCAGCTTCTCGGTCGGCTCCTTGAACTCCGGCTTGTTCTGCGCGTAGCCGATGATGTAGCGCGCCAGCGGTCCGACCTCGACCGCATTGCCGCGCCAGCGCGGCGCCTTGATCCAGGAATACTTGCCGCCTTCGTCGACCGCCTTGATGTCGGTCTTGGTGCCCTTGGCGTTGGGCCCGAGCTGATAGTTCGGCTCGGTGACGCCATCCCAGGGATGCAGTCCCCTGGTCTCATCGGGATATTTGTACCAGGAGTGGACGACGAACTCCTGGATCTGCTCAGGGTCGCCGTTGTCGATCGGCAAGACCTCGTTGAGGTTGCCGTTGAGGATGACGCCGCGCGGCAGCTTCAGGCTCTTGTCCGAGTAGTCGTTGGCGTTCTCCGGGATGTCGCCATAGGACATCACGCTTTTGCCGGACAGGCCGCCGCCGTAGAGCCAGTCCTTGTAGAACGAGCCGATCGCCGCGACGTCCGGCAGATAGACCTGCTGGACGAATTCGAGGGAGCGATCGATGATCGAGGACACAAGATTCAGGCGTTCCATGTTGATGGCGCCGACCGCGCCGGTGCCGTCGACATTGATGGCGCAGGGCACGCCGCCGACCAGCCAGTTCGGATGCGGGTTCTTGCCGCCATAGATGGTGTGGATCTTGACGATCTCCTTCTGGAAATCGAGCGCTTCCAGATAGTGCGCGACCGCCATCAGGTTTGCTTCCGGCGGCAGCTTGTAAGCGGTGTGGCCCCAGTAGCCGTTCTTGAACGGACCGAGCTGGCCGGACTCGACGAATTTCCTCAGGCGGATCTGCAGGTCCTTGAAGTACCCCGGCGAGGACAGCGGCCATGAAGAGATCGACTGCGCCAGCGCAGATGTCGCCTTGGGATCGGCCTTCAGCGCGGAGACGACGTCGACCCAGTCCAGTGCGTGTAGGTGATAGAAGTGCACAAGGTGGTCGTGCACCTGCAGACACAGCTGCATGATGTTGCGGATCGAGTTGGCATTGTCGGGGATCATGATGCCAAGCGCATTCTCGACGGCGCGCACGGAAGTGAGCGCGTGCGTGCCGGTGCAGACGCCGCAGATCCGCTCGGTGAACGCCCAGGCGTCGCGCGGATCGCGACCCTTCAGGATCGTTTCGATGCCGCGCCACATCGTTCCGGTGGAAACGGCATTGCGGATCACGTTGTCGGAGTCGACGTTGACCTCGACGCGCAGGTGGCCTTCGATCCGGGTCACCGGATCGACGACGATGCGCTTGCCGGAATTGTCGAGCTTGAACCCGTTGGGTGTCTGGATGCCCATGGTTGCTTTCCCTGGAATTCGATCA
This sequence comes from Bradyrhizobium sp., assembly GCF_016213215.1. GTDB lineage: Bacteria > Pseudomonadota > Alphaproteobacteria > Rhizobiales > Xanthobacteraceae > Bradyrhizobium. The sequence continues at coordinate 84,129 of NZ_JACRAW010000008.1, forward strand.
GGTGTCTTGCGTGGCGTCTTCGCGCTTGGTCGCGAGGCGCTTGACGGCGGTCACCGCCGCATGCGCCACCACCGCCGCGCCGACGGCGCCGGCGGCCACCATGCCGATCTGGTCGGCATTCTTCTCGATGCCGAACTGCTTGATGGTGGTGAGCCGGTCGTAGAACGAGCCCTTGTCCCAGAAACCGTCTTCCGAGCAGCCGATGCAGCCGTGTCCCGACTGGATCGGGAAGGAAACGCCGCCGTTCCAGCGCACGGTCGAGCAGGCGTTGTAGGTGGTCGGGCCCTTGCAGCCCATCTTGTAGAGGCAATAACCCTTGCGCGCGGACTCGTCGTCCCACTCTTCGACGAACTGGCCGGCGTCGAAATGCGACCGCCGGTAGCACTTGTCGTGGATGCGCTGCGAGTAAAACATCTTCGGCCGGCCCTGGCGGTCGAGCTCGGGCAGCTTGCCGAAGGTGAGAATGTAGGTGATGACCCCGGTCATGACTTCCGCGATCGGCGGACAGCCCGGCACCTTGATGATCGGCTTGTTGGTGATCACCTTGTCGATCGGCGTCGCCTGGGTGGGATTGGGCTTTGCCGCCTGCACGCAGCCCCAGGAGGCGCAGGCGCCCCAGGCGATGATCGCCATGGCGTCTTCGGCCATCAGCTTCAGCTTCTCGACGAACGGCTTGCCGCCGTCGATGCAGAACATGCCGCCCTCGTTCAGCGGCGGATTGCCTTCCACCGCAAGAATGTACTGGCCCTTGTACTTGGCGCGGGTCTCTTCAAGGATGGCTTCGGCCTGATGGCCCGCCGCCGCCATGATGGTGTCGTCATAGTCGAGCGAGATCATCGACAGCACGGCATCCTTCACCAGAGGATGCGCGGAGCGGATGAAGCTTTCCGAGCAGCAGGTGCATTCGAGACCGTGCATCCAGATGACGGGAATGCGCGGCTTGGTCTCCAGCGCGTTGGCGATGCGGCTCGCGGCGAGCGGACCGAGGCCGAGGCTCGTCGCGGTCAGACTGCAGAACTTGTGAAAGCTCCGGCGCGTGATGCCCTGACGCCGGATCACGCTGTAAAAGGTTTCGGTTGCCGCGCCCATGAGCCCTCCCATCTGATCTCTTGTCGGCCGAGACTGATCGGCCGAGACTGATTGCTGTCGTTCGGACAGCAAGAAGCAGGCCAACATCGGGCGCGTTACGAAATTGAAACGATTTCAATCTGTTGCGAAATCGAAGCGTCCAGGCCGAAGCGCGAAGACACGAAAAGAAAGTGGAAGACGGAAACACGCAATTTGCAGACGGCAACGAAGTTTCCGCCGGCAATGATCCAGCCACGGGTCAGTGTGCGGTGCACACCATGCAGGGATCGAACGAACGGACGATGTGCTGGATGGCGACCGCGCGCGAACCGGCATCGCCTACATCCGTTCCGACCAGGGCCTGTTCGAGCGGACCCGCAACGTCGAAGGAATCACGCGGCGAGAAGTTCCACGTCGTCGGCGCGATGATCTGGTAGCGCTCGATCTTGCCGGCGCGCACGGCGAGCCAATGACCCAGACTGCCGCGCGCGGCTTCGACGAGGCCAACATACGCGCCGTCGGGCATCTCGCGCGCTTCCAGGCAGAAGGGCTGGGAAAGCCGCAGCTCCTTGATCCACTCCTCCATGGCGAGCGCAATGCGGGCGGTCTCGATCAGGCGGGCGATGACCCGATTGCGGACATTGCTGCCGCTCGTCGACACCAGGTCGGTCACCAGCGGCTGCCCCGCAACGGCTTGGCGCGCCAACGCGCCGACCTCGATCGGCTGGCCTGACAGGCGCGGCGCCTTGGACCAGCTATAGGCCTGCGGCTTGTCGGGATCGGGGACAGTGGTGCTGTGGGCGGGATCGACCGCGGACTCCCGCATCCAGGCGTGCGACACGTCCTCGGTGATCTGATTGACGGGCAGCGGCTCGATCAGCGCGCGCCGACCGAAAATGCCACGAGGAAAGAGCTCTCCCTCGAGGCCGTGATAGGCGCCATAGCTCATCAGAAGCCCCGGTCCTTTGCCGAGGCGAGCGAGGGAAAGGTCGTCGGCAAGCCCCAGGAAATGCGCGAAATCGCCTGCCCGTCCCGCGTGCCAGCCGTCGAGTTCGCTGGCCGTCGCAATCGACAGCACGTTTTCCAGTGTGTCGGCGAAAACGACGCGTTCGAGGAATACGCGAAAGGCGGTTGCGATCGACATCAGGCGGATGCGCTCGCCGAGCTCGATGGCGCGCGTCGTGCCGCCGGGCTGGAAGGCGATGCTGTGCGGCCATTTGCCGGCGATGATACCCATGGTCTCGAGCAGCCGCGCGCGCGCCGGAAGCGCCTCGCGCGCGGCGCTGCCCCTCGTTGCGGTAAAGCGCTCGGCGGTCGCGTTGTGCCAGGCGCGGGATGCATAGGCCTCGCGCGCAAAGTCCGGCATGAAGAACAGATAGAAATGCGTCAGGTGATCGGCGGCATTCTCCGCCGCATGCGCGATGTTGGTCGCCAGAAGCCCGTTGGGCGCCGCCTCGCATCCCATGGCATCGCGCAACGCGCTTGCCGCGGCGACCGACTGCGACACCGAGCAGATGCCGCAGATGCGCGGCGCCAGCACCAGGGCATCCAGCGGCGGCCGGCCTTCGAGGATCTGCTCAAAACCGCGGTAGAGCGGCGCCGTCACTTCAGCGCGCACGACGTGTCCGCTCTCGACGTCGAGGCGCACCTCGAGATCGCCTTCGACGCGATTGAAGGGGCCGATCGTAATGCGCGTCATGGCGCGCGCTTGTTCGCGGGCCGGCCGGGCGGCACCACCACGTGATCCGAGGTCGCGTTGAGGCGCACCCGCTTGGGCGTTGCCGATTTGGACAGAGCTGCGAGCGCGACGAACCAGGCCTTGGGCATGTCGGTCGGGAGCCCGACGGGAATGCCGGCAAGCTTTGCCGTCTCCAGGAAGTTCTGTACCCCTTCGAATCCCGGCGACGTGCAGGCGATGCAGGCATAACCGCCCTTGGTGCAGGAGCCGCCGCCGTTCCATGAGCGCTGGTTACAGTCGCCGACGGCCTGCGTCGCCTTGCAGCCGAGATGCTCCATCAAGCAGCCGCGCTCGGACATGGACACGGCACTCGCCTTGAACTCGTAGAATTCGTTGCGCGAGCAGCCATGATGGGCAAGGTGATTGGCGATGAACTTGGGACGCCCATGGGCGTCGAGATCGGTTGCGGAAAGATCCTTCTGCGTGAGTGCCAACACAGTTTCCATCATCCAGCCCGGGTGCGGCGCGCAACCCGCGACGTTGATGACCGGCAGGCCTAACCGGGAGCGGAAGGTCGCCCCCAGCGCGCCGCCGAGGTCGGAACCCTCGAACTGCAGCCCGACCGCATCGGTCGGATTGGAGCCTGCAGCCGGAACGCCGCCATAGGCGGCGCAGCTTCCGACCGCGACCACATAATCCGCGCGCGGCGCCAGATCGCAAATCCAGCGATAGATCGAGCGATCTGTGCCCGCCAGCATGTTAAAACGTCCGCTGTCGTTCGGGCCGCGCGCGACCGAACCCTCCAGCATCAAGAGGTCGAGCGGCAACTTTCCTTCCAGCACCGCCTCCAGCACCTCGACCGCCTCTTCGCCGGTCTGTTCGCTGACGGAGGGGTGCCACAACAGGTTGATGCCGAACTGCCTGAGCTCGTCGAACCAGCCCGAAGCGCCGCTTTCCAGGATGGACATCGTGCAGCCGCCGCAGCTTGCGCCCTGCAGCCACAGCACGTTGGTCATACCGTCAGATCGGCTCATCCTTGCGTCTCCATCCGCAGGCAGGCGGGCGCCCCTTTTCCTTGTCCCTCGACATGCCCTAGCACAGGCCGAACGATTTCGCTCGTGGAACTCACTCGCGCGCGGGCGGTGTGTTGTCGTTTTTCAGGTGCCGAGTGCGGATGTTGTGAATGATGATCCAGATCACGCCGACCGCGACCGGAACGAAGACTCCGGTCGCCAGCGACGGATCGACCTGCAGCCCGTAATCGTGCGCTCCCTTGGCGACATAGCCGAACAGGCTGACGACGTAATAGCCGATCGCCGCGACCGAGAGGCCTTCGACCGTGCTCTGCAGGCGGAGCTGCAGCCGGGTGCGTTCGTTCATCGAGCGCAACAGGTCGCGGTTCTGCTCCTCAAGCTCGACGTCGACGCGCGTGCGTAAGAGGTCGGCGGCGCGCGCCAGCTTGATCGACAGGTTGGCCTGGCGGTCTTCCATGGTGGCGCAGGTCCGCATCGCGGGCGTCATGCGGCGGGCGAGAAACGACGACCAGGTGGGATAGCCTCCGATTTCGCCGCCCTCGATGACCGCGAGGCGAGATTGGACAAGTTCGTTATAGGCGCGGCTCGCACCGAAGCGGAACAGGCTGCCGGCCGCCCCTCGCTCCAGCGACGCCGCGAGCGCGGTCAGCTCATCGAGCAAATGATTATTGACCTTCAGTCCCTCGGCGCCCTGCATCTCCGCAAGCACCTCGACCAGCCGGCGCCCGATGCGGTCGACCGGCGGCGCGAGTTCGAGCGCGGCCGGCAATCCGAGCAAGGCCAGCGTCCGGTAGGTCTCGATCTCCAGCACCCGCTGCACCAGCGCGCCCAGCCGGCCCGGCGACAGCCCGTCATTGCAGACGAGAATGCGGACGAAACCCTCTTCATCCGCGCGGAAATCCGACGCGACGACGGCCGGGCCGCTTTTGACCTTGACCATCGCCAGGCTGGTCCTGTCGAAGAGCTGCTCGGCGCGTTCGACCGCGGCGGACGTCTGCTCCACCTCGAGCTTGACCGCGACCAGGAGATGTCCGGCCTGCGGCAAGGCGCGGATCAGCGCCGACAGTTCGTCACCGACCTCACCAAACCGGCGCGCCCTGGAATCTGCGTTGCTCCAGATCCAGGTAAAGGTCGCGAACTCCGAGTGCTGCTCCCAACGCAGCACGATCGGCCCGATCGCAACCTGATGATGCTTGGCGGAAACCTCGGGGGCGACAAGGCCGTGCTTTTCACAGAACTCGACAAAATTCCGCCGATCGACCGCGGCCTCATCGCCGTGGTTGAGGAATGCGAAGCGGAGCACGCCAACCGGCGCGCTGAGGCGCGTAAAGGGACGCGCGTGCACCTCTCCGAGTACCGCCGTTCGCTGCGGATGCAGCCGGAAATCGGAAAGGTTCAAGCTAGTGCCCATCTACCCTCCCCCTCAGAAGGCTCCCGCCGCCGTAAGTCGGAACGCCATCGGCTCCACCGGATGCAACACATAATCCATCACGCCGTTGCGGCAAACAGCTGATGGAGCGATCTGCACCGGATAACAGAGATTGTACAGGCTGTCCGTCTTGAGCAGCGAACCATAGGCGTAGCTGATCTGGCTGGCCTTGCTGTTGAAGAGATTGAGCGCATCGAACTGGACTCTCCAGCCGTTGTCGAAGCGGTAGCCGACGCGACCGTTGAAGATGCTGGTCGGCTGCGAACGAAAAGCGTTGTCTTCAGTCAGCGGGCTGGACGCCAGATAGCGCCAGCGCAGTGCGCCGAAGGGGCCCGTCTTTTCGCCGAGCGTGACGCCGGCCGAGGCCACCATGGCCGGCGCGTTCGGAATGTAGTTGCCGGGCGCATTTCCGATCTGGGCTTCGGGATAGCCGGCGAGAGAGGCATAGACCGCGACCTGCTCGCTATTGTAGCCGAGAAAGCGCGCATGCGTCATGGCGAGATCGGCGTCGATGTCGATCCATGACGTCGGACGATAGTGGTTGGTCCACTCAAAGCCGTAGCGCCGGCTGGCCCGGCTCGCCGAGGTGTCGCCGGAATCGCCGCTGAAGAGGATCTCGGAATCCTGGTCCAGGATGAAGACGCTGAGCGAGGAATCAAGATTGGGAACGATCCTGGTGCGGACGCCCCCCTCCGCGCCCCTGGTGCGCACCAGGAGCGGCGACGGCGTAAGCTTGCCGGTCGGATCGGCCGGGTCTTCCGTCGTCGTAGCGCCGCGCGCATCGTTGCTGTGCATGCCGAAGCCGGCGGCCAGGAAGAATTCCGTCTTGTTGAACGGGCCGACCACCATGGTGAACTTGGGACTGCCGATTGCGGCATTGGCGCTGCCGGAGTTACTGGCGTTGAAGAACGAGGTGACGTTCGCTGCGTAATAGTCGCCGCGCCAGCCGGCGGTGGTCCGCAGCCAGTCGGTCCAGCGGATGGTGGCTTCGCCATAGATGCCGACACTGCCCTCACCTACCCGGTCACTACGGCTGCCGGACAGGAAGCTGCGCCGGAACGTATCGGTCAGGGCAAGATCGATCGCATCGTAACGGCTTTGCACGCCGAAGGTCGTCTGCATCGGCAAGCCCGCAAACGAGCCGTTCAGCGTGCGCGAGACGTTGGCGCCGGTCATCAGGCGGTCGTCACGCTGGTGGAATTGATCGCCGAACACGGGATTGGCAAGGTAATAGGTGAAATTGTTGAACAGGTCGAGCTCGCTTTTGACGGCATAGGCGTTGGCTTTCCAGTATCCGGCCTCGTCACTTCTCGCGATGCGCGCGGAAAGCGCGAACCGACTGGAGTTGCCGCCGTCGCTCGGATCTTCGCTGCCGTAACGGCCGATAAGCCCCGCGGTGATGGCGCGCTGCGGCACCTGATCGGTCGAATTCCATTTGCTGGAGTACGCCATGCCGGTGATCGACACGCCGTCGAGCGCGGTGCCTTTCGTGTAACGCACCAGCCCGTTCAGCTTGCGGACCTCGTCGGGATTGTCCCACGGACCGTTATAGCTGCCCGCTTCGCCGGCCACGAGCAGCATACCGCCGCCGACCTTCGTGGAGTCCATCCCGAACAGGCGCCGGTAACCGAAGCTGCCGGCCGTCACTTGCAGGATGGCTTTACTGACCCGGTCGATCAGGCCGACATGGACGCTGCCCACCGAGCTGAACTCACCTTCCTCAGCGTAGTAAGGCCCTTTGCGGATATTCATGGCGGCGATCGTTTCCGGCATCAGCCAGTTGAGGTCGGCATAGCCCTGGCCATGCGCATGCGTACGCATGTTCACCGGCACGTCGTCGACATAGATCGCGAGATCGGTGCCATGGTCGAGGTTGTAGCCGCGCAGGAAGTACTGGTTGGCCTTGCCTTCACCGCTGTGCTGCGTGACGATCAGGCCAGGCACCGCTTCCAGCAATTCGCCGGGACGCGTCACTGGGCGTGCGCGCACCTCATCGCCCGAGATCACCATTTCGCTCGCCATGGCGGCCGTCACGACAGGACCCGACGCGACACGTTGAGCGTCGTCCCCGCTGGAAGCGGGATGCACCACGATCCTGGTATTGGCTGGAGCCGGCTTTTGGGCGCGACGCGGCGAAGGAAGTGGTTTCTGCCGAAAGCCTTCTTCCTCGACGCTGACGTGGATCGGCGGAAGCTCGCGCGGGCGCGCAGCGGCTTCGATCTGTTGCGCGGTGGCGGGCGCGGCGCCCGAGAACGCGGCACAAGCTCCGAGCATCGAAGCCGCGCCGCAACGCTGGGCGATCGCGCCGAGCCTACGCCACCTCGGCTGCATCGACGCACTCGATGACATCCGCGCCGCAGCCGTCCGGCACGCCGGCACGTCGATCGGCGAAAGCCGCGCGATAGACCGCGACCGACATGAGCCAGGCGGCGGCGAACACCCCGATCACGGCAAAGCCGAAATTCGCCAGACTGTCGTTCAGGCCAGCGACCGCCGACCACAATCCGCCCGAAAGCCCGAGCCGATCGGCCAACAGGTCGAGCGCCTCGACGCCGCCGATGAACAGCGCAACGACGACGGAGGCACCGGTGATCGTGAGATTGTACCAGAGCTTGCGCAGCGGATCGACGAAGGCCCAGCGATAGGCATTCACCATCAGGACGCTGTCGGCCGTGTCGACAAGGGCCATGCCGCAGGCAAACAGAGCCGGAAACACCAGGACGCTCCACAGCGAAACGCCGCGCACCGCCTCCGCGGCCGAAATGCTGAGCAGCCCGATCGATGTCGCCGTATCGAAGCCGAGACCGAACAGAAAGCCGAGCGGATAGAGATGCCAGGACTTCGTCACCATGCGGAACATGGGACCGAGCATCCGCGCCAGCAGGCCGCCGCCGGCGAGCACCGTGTCCAGATCTTCAAGCTGATGGACCTCATGGTTGCGGACGGCCCGGAAGGTTCGCCACAGGCTCATGAAGATGGCGAGATTGAGCAGCGCGATCACGAGCAGGAAAGCGGCGGACACCGAGGCGCCGATCACGCTGCCGACGGTCTTGACCATGCTGTCGCCGGCAAGTCGCATTGCAGTCGCGGACAGGACCAGTGTCGCGACCATCACGACGGTTGAATGGCCGAGCGCGAAATAGAGACCGGCGCTGCGGGGCGCCGCGCCCTCGTGCATCATTTTGCGAACGGCATTGTCGATCGCCGCGATATGATCGGCATCGACGGCGTGACGCAGGCCGAATACCCACGCAAGCAAGGCCGTCGCCATCACCGCGGGCCGATCGGCGAACAGCATGAACGCCCAGGCCCAGGCGATCACATTGGCAAAGATGATCCCTGCGAAGAGGCCGAATGTTGCGGGGTCGATGGCCCGCGACGACGCCGCGCGGACAAACTCAGCCTTCATCGACCCAACCGCCATGGCGCACCAGTATGAGGTTTAGTTAAAACCATCATACTGGCGTTAGCAAGAGCCGGGCCAGACTGGACAAGGTGGACGAACCCCCGCGCGGATGGTCGCTAAGCCAATGTTTTCCGGGAAGGATCTACGAATCGGCGCCGCACTGCGGTATCCGTGTGCGCGGAGCAGGTGACAACGAACTGTCCAGCGGGTGACAAGCTGTTTCAACGCACCGCCGTCGTGATGCGCAGGCTGCCGAAATACGCCGCACGACGACCGGCAGACGGGCAACGCCAAGCGCTCAAGGACGACTCAAAGCCTGCCGTTCGGGAGCGAGAAACCTGATCAACTCAGGTTCTGCGCGGCCGACCATGTAGTGAGAGCCGGCAACGGAGAAGTGCGTCCCGTCATGATAGAGCCAAAGGCCGTCATTCATGGTCGGACACTCGTCATCGCAGAAATGATCTACAGGACGAAACAGAGTGACATTCTCCGGCCACCGGGATTCGATGCCGTTAAGGAAGGCGTTCATCCGGGCGCCGGCCAGTTCCGCCGTCTTTTTGGATCCAGGCGGGCAAGGTGCCACTGGGGCGTGAGGCAGAGGTCCCTGGTACAGCCTTGACCAATTGAACGAGCAATTGGCGTCCACTTGCGCGCCGATGACGAGGACACGTCTGCCGCCCGCGGCAAAGCGTTCCAACGTCATCTCCAGCGCGCGGGTCAGCTTGGTGTAGGTGCCCTTCCCATCAAGCGGGCCGAACTGCGGCCCGCTCTCGCCCTGCAGATCGATCTTTGCGTCGTCGTAGGAGCTCCAATAGAGGACGTAGACGATCGGAAGCCGGTTGCTTGCGATGCGCGCGAACGAGCGATCGCGCATCGCCTCGCATTGTTTCTTCCTGAAGGGTTCTTTCAGCAAAACGCCATGAAGGACCGGACAGCCAGGGCTGGCCAGTATCTCCATGCCGAGTCCCAGACGCTGCATCAGGCCCGAAAGCCCGGCCTGATATTGAACCGCATGGGAGTCCCCCACCAGGTTCAGTGCCAAAGGCCCGCTCATGGGAATGACGTCGCTCTCCGACGGAAATTCCTGCAGCCGAACCAGCTCCTGTCGGTCCGCAGGCATTCTCCAGGTCAATCCGCCTGAGACCAGGGTGTAGTGGGTGACACTCGCGAGGCCCAGGATGACCGACAGGAACGCGACGGCAGTCCTGCGTCCCCTGCCAGCCGCCGGCGGGCCGACCAGGATGAAGGCGCGCTCGACAAAGAAGTACATGAGCGCGGCAACGGCGAACATGACGAGCAGCAACAGCATTGTCGCTAGCAGGCTCTCGGCCAGTTCGCCGAAGATGAAACGCGCAAAGTAGATGATGGGCCAATGACAGAGATACAGGGAGTATGAGATCGCGCCGATGCCCATGAAGACCGGGTTGGTGATCAGCCTGGATACAAGAGTTTGGCTTCCGGCAAGAATCGTTCCCGCCGCCGCAAGGCACGGAACAAGCATGGCAAGCTCGAGATGCGGCATGTCCGGCCGAAACATCATCGCGCTTGCGACGATGCCGCAGATGCCGGCCAGCGACAGGCCTTCCGCGGCAAGGCCGCCGACGCGGAAGCGCTCTGCGAACAGCACCAACGCGCCGCATCCGAACTCGTAAATTCGAAACGGAGTGAGATAGAAAGCGGCGGACGAGTCTGTCCGAGAAGCGATCACCGCGCCGATAATCGAAAGCGCCGTCGCGACCAGAATGGCCTCCCAGGCCCGATTGATCTTCCGTGCGAAGACAATGAAGATGGGCCAGCCCAGATAGAACTGTTCCTCCAAGGAGAGGGACCAGCAATGCAGCAAGGCCAGTTCGTTTGAGTTCGCCGCGAAATACTGGTGCGACTCGCGCCAGTACTGAATGTTGGCGATCGACAGCAGCGCGTGGGTGCCCTCCTTTGCCACGCCCTTGAACATCAGGGGCGCGCACCACAGCGCGCCGGCAATGTACGTCACCAGGACCGTCACGATCAGCGCGGGATAAATCCGTCGCGTCCGGCGCAGGTAGAACTGCGCAAAGGAAAAGCCGTCCGCTTCGGCCTCCCGCAGGATATTCCGGGATATCAGATAGCCCGAGATGACGAAGAAGACGTCGACCCCGATAAAGCCGCCCTGGAAACCTGCCAGCTTCAGATGAAAGAACAATACGCTGAGGACGGCCAGCGCACGCAGGCCCGCGATCTCGGGACGAAACGAAGTCATGCCGGCTCTTAGCAGCGGGGCGACCGCCATTCCATCTGCCGCTGGAACATCACTCCCGCCAATTACAGCAACTGCCTCGCAATATCGAAAACAGCGGGCAAGTTTTGGCTCTCGTTGTCGGATTGCTGCCCGCTGGATCGTCCTTGGGAAACGCAACCCCAGGGAGGTGTCTGATGCCCTACGTGGATGGTTTTGTGCTCGCGGTTCCAAGAGACAAGATCGAGGCCTACAAGGCGGAGGCGCGAAAAGCCCGCGACATCTGGAAGGAACATGGCGCGCTCGACCTCGTCGAGTGCATTGGCGACGACGTGCCCTACGGCGAATTGACCTCCTTTCCCCGCGCGGTGATGGCCAGGGAAGATGAAGTCGTCGTTTTTTCCTGGATCGTTTACCGGAACCGGGAGCATCGCGATGCCGTCAACAAGAAGTGCATGGCGGATCCTCGTCTCAAGGGAGAGATGCCGTTCGATGCAAAGCGAATGATCTACGGTGGATTCGACATGTGGCTGCAGATGACGCCGACCAACTGATCACAGCGCAGAGCGCTCGCCGCTATGCGCCGACTGCGCACCAGTCCAGGAATGGTTTGGATTGGGCGGAATCGAGGGTGCGTTTCCCGACTCAATCCCCGGCCCGGATCGTACGACCTGGGCTGGGGCTTTTGTCCTGCGAGGAAATGAGGCCGCGCTCTGACTGTGGCCGCGGTCTTCAACTAACACCTGCGAACCGTCCGGTCGCCTCCTCGAGCGCCAGAAGCTTGCGGCCGGCGCCTTCATCGCCGGACGCCGACCTTAGTGAGATAACGGATCTTGCGCGCATTCCGCCTCGATCAAGGCGAGCACGCGCTGTTTCGATGAACGACGAGTCCTCTTGAGCCTTGCTGCGGACAACGGTCTCGCTACGCTCGGACCAGACAAATGCACGATCTGCTCCTCATTCCCTGAGCGCTTTCACCCATCGCAGCCCCTGCGATCCGCCTCGGCACCGGAGGGTGAACGCCGGCCCCTCCTCCAGGACAAGTTTCGGCTGTTCCGCTTTCTTCACCGCGTGCAGCAACTCTTCCGGCCCGGAGATCGAACCCTCGGCGATCAGAGGTCCAGCTTCGGACACGAGCGTCAATGAATAGGCGACGCAGCCGACGTCGTCGCCGTCGATGGTGATCCTCCCTTCACCGGTCATTTCGTCGTTCAGGTCTTCGCGGATCTCCATTCCAGCTCCTTCAAACCGAGAGTAAGTGGCAGAATGGTCGCGCCAATCGAAGCCGCGGGATGGACTCCGCTCTTGAGTAAACGGGCGCACTCGCTGCAATTCGTGAATCCCAACGTAGAGGCGGTTCTTCCGCTGCCGGAAACGTTGCAGGCGTCGCAGGGGAAACCCGCAAAGGTGAAGCAGGCGGGAAGGATCCCGCGAGATGGACCAAGCCAGAGCCCTGGTTCCTGCCCATGGTGCACCGTTGCGGATCAGCCTGGTGCCCCAATGGTAGGTTTGCCACGCGAGCGCTTTTCGCTTGAGGCTGCGGAGTGAGGGGCCTGCGGCTTGTCGGACGATCGGATTCGAATAGATCGCGTCAATGGCCGCGAGCCCCGGATCGGTGCATCTGCTTCGAATGGGCGCCCCCATTGCCGATTGCGGATGCACGCGAGCGCCGATGACGAGCGCTGGATAAGACAGGAAGCGGCCAAGACATGCCAGGCGGCACCACAATTCCCAATCTTCGCCGATGCGCAGGCCCTCGTTCCAAAGTCCGGTACGTTGCAGGGCGTCGCGCCTGATAAAGGCCGATCCCATTTGCATGAAGTTCTCAGTGAAGATACGGGGGACTGCAGCCGCATCGGTTGCGCGCTTGGCGCCAAACGGCGTGCTCCGCGGGAACTCGTCGCGATCGCCATAAAAAAGCCTTCTGGCGCCAAACGCAAGCACAGCGTGCGGGTCGGCGGCCAATGCGCCGATAACGAGCTCCCAGTTCTCTGTGACGGGGATATCGTCCCCATCGAACGGCAGGATGAACTCTCCGCGCGCAAGCCGAAAGCCGGCGTTGCGTGCCGCCGAAGGTCCCCGGTTGAATTGTCGCACTAGTCTCAAGCGACCGTCCGCGAAGGATCTCACCACCGCGGCGGTGTTATCCGTCGAACCATCGTCAATGACGATCACCTCCATGGCGACCGCACGAAACTCCAGCATGACTGATAGGCATTGCCCAATGTACCTGCCGATATTGTGAGCAGGGATGATGACGGAGATTATCGGGGGCATAAGGCTCCTGTCCCACAAGTTTGCGGATCGACGTTTCGCCGACGTGGAACCCCCGATTTCTCGAAGTCTAAATCACCATTGAAGCGCGAGTTGATGGTCCTCAAGTGCGCATCTGCGGTACCAGGTCGCATCCTAAAAGTTGCTGCTGCACGCTGATGGAATCCGCGCGGCGGAGTCACAGCCTCAGGCAGCGCCGTTCGGTTTGCGAGTTCGATAAACCTTCGCTCGCGCGCTTTGACTGCTCGTTCTGCCCGAAAAGTTCACCATCGACGGTTGACGCGAATGCGTCGCATTATCGAATAATGGCCGAGAGCCGATGTTCGGCGATCACTTTGACCACCCATCCGAATGCCCTTCTCCTTGGGTCGTCGCTATCAAGAAGATGCAGGACACGACGGCAGCGATTTCGGGAGGTGACAAGGAGCGATCTCCAGAGACACATTGTCGCTGCAGCGGCGCAGCCGCGCTGCTTGACGGTGCGAAGGGGCAAATCGCATTCACCTGTGCTATCGACCAGGTTCCCACGGGTGGTGACCGAAATTGACAGAAATCAAGAGCTTAACCGCCCTGATGGGAATAATGCACTCGGGCCGATCCGATCTGGTCGAGGATCAGGACTTGCGGAAGATTGAAGATCGATGATGAATTTCCACAAGGAGAGAGCACGCCCGACGTATCGGCAGAGCTTCGCTCAAATTACGCTCGCACTGGCGTTGATCGGCCTGCCGTCTCTCTCGATCGCCGAGGACGAAGTGAAGCTGAGCCCCGAGCAGGTGCAAAGCCTGGGGGTCCATATCACCCACCCCATCTCGAGCCGAACCGATCAGACGCTGCCATATCCTGCGCAGATCGTGATCCCCACACCTCAATTGTGGGTCGTAAGCGCGCCGGTGGCGGGCATGGTAACCGGCCTGTCCGTGGCGCGGGGCGACCGCGTCAAGGTCGGCGAGCCTCTCGCCACGCTGGAAAGTCCCAGCTTTGTTTCGCTGCAACGCGAATATCTGCATGCCGTTGCGCAGGACGTTCTCGCTGCCCAGCAGTTGAAACGGAACACCGAACTCTTCGAAGGCAAGGCAGTGCCGCAACGCGTTCTGGAGGCCAGCCAAACCGAGGCGCGACAAGCCGGCATTGCTGTCGCGGAACGACGGCAGATGCTTCGGCTCAGCGGTCTTTCCGACGCAGCAATTTCGAAGCTGAGCAGTGAGGCCGCCATCAACGCGACGCTCTCCGTCGCCGCACCTCAGTCGGCCACCGTCGTTGAAACACTGGTCTCTCCCGGCCAGCGGGTCGAACAGGCGGCTCCGCTGATCAAGCTCGCGCGATTGTCGCCGCTGTGGGCCGAGATTGCGATCCCGGCATCGAGTATCCGCGCGATCAGGCCAGGCGCACGCGTGGACATCGACGGCTATGCGAAGCCGGGCCAGGTCATCCTGGTTTCGGAAACGACGGACGCGGCGACACAGACCATATTGGTGCGGGCGGAGGTACCCAACGCCGGCGAATTGCGCCCTGGGCAGACCACCGCGGCACGGATCAGCTTCCTTTCGACAAGCGAAAGTGCCTGGGAGGTTCCCTACAGCGCATTGTTCCGCCGCGGCGAGAAGGCGTCGATCTTCGTGGCGATCCAGGGCGGCTTCCGTCCGGTGCCGGTTACCGTTCTCGCCGAGGACCAGGATCATGTCGTGATCTCGGGCCCGATCACGGACAAGGACGAAGTGGCCGTCACCGGCATCTCCGCGTTGCGCGGCGTCCTGCTGGGGCTCGGAGCCGTGCCGTAATGCTCGAGCGTGTGGTCGCATTTGCGCTATCGCAGCGTCTCTTCGTCGGATTGAGCGTTCTCCTGCTGATCGGCATGGGCGCTGTTGTTCTGCCGAGCCTGCCGATCGACGCGTTCCCCGACGTCTCGCCGGTCCAGGTGAAGGTCATCATGAAGGCGCCGGGCCTCACTCCGGAGGAGGTCGAACAGCGGATCACTGTCCCGATCGAACTCGAACTGCTGGGGCTTCCCAACAAGAAGGTCCTCCGCTCCACGACAAAATATGCGCTTGCCGACATCACCGTCGATTTCGAGGATGGCACCGACATCTACTGGGCGCGCAACCAGGTGTCCGAACGCCTGTCCAACATCGCGCGCGATCTACCCGAGGGCGTGAGTGGCGGGCTGGCGCCGATCACGAGCCCGCTCGGCGAAATGTTCATGTTCACTATCGACAGCCCGGATCTGTCGCTTGCCGAGCGGCGCAGCCTGCTCGACTGGGTGATCCGGCCGGCGCTCCGAACGGTCCCCGGCGTTGCCGACGTCAACTCCCTCGGCGGCTATGTCCGCGCCTTCGAAATCGTGCCGCTCAGCAATGCGCTCGCGGCACGAGGCATTTCCTACGACGTCTTCCGCCGCGCGATCGAAGCGAACAGTCGCAATGACGGCGCCGGTCGCGTCAATCAGGGCGAGGACGGCGCGCTCGTGCGCATCGAGGGCTCTATTCGCACGGTCGACGACATCAAGGCCATTGTCGTCGACACCAAGGACGGCGTTCCGATCCGGGTCAAGGATGTTGCCCGCGTCCAGATCGGTGCCCTGACCCGCTATGGCGCGGTTACCGCTGACGGTCACGGCGAGACGGTCGAAGGACTCGTGCTTGGCCTGCGCGGGGCCAATGCCGGGCAACTCGTGCGCGACGTCCGCCAGCGACTTGAAGAGCTCAAACCTTCGCTGCCGCAGAGCGTCACGATCAACGTGTTTTACGACCGCAGCCAGCTGGTCAGCCGGGCCGTCGGGACCGTGGTCAGGGCCCTCGGCGAGGCGACCGTCCTGGTCATTATCCTGTTGCTCCTGTTCCTCGGCAACTGGCGAGCCTCGCTGGTCATCGCCTTGAGCCTTCCGCTTGCGATCATCATCGCCCTCATCGTCATGCGCCTGGTCGGCATGTCGGCGAATCTGATGAGCCTTGGCGGGCTGGCGATCGCGATCGGCATGTTGATCGATGCGCTGGTCGTGGTGGTCGAGAATATCGTCGGCAACCTCGGCAAGGAGACGCACGGCAAATCCGTGCCGCTCCTTCACCTCATCTTTCGCTCGGTGTGCGAAGTGCTGCAGCCGGTCGCATCCGGCGTTCTGATCATCATCATCGTCTTCGTGCCGCTGCTGACCTTGCAGGGTCTCGAGGGCAAGCTGTTCATCCCCGTGGCGCTCGCGATCATCTTCGCGCTGGCCGGCTCGCTGCTTCTCGCGCTCACGGTCATCCCTGTTGCCACTTCGTTTGTTCTCAAGACGGCTTCACACGGCGAGCCATGGCTGATCCGACTGGCTTCCCGTCTGTATGCGCCTGCACTGGTCTGGTCGCTTGGCAATCAGCGCAAGGTCATCATCGCTGCCGTCGCAGCCCTTCTCGCCGCGGGCTACGCCTACACTCAGCTGGGCAAGACATTCATGCCGACCATGGACGAGGGCGACATCATCATCAGTGTCGAAGCGCTGCCCTCAATCAATCTCGATCAGATGAACGTGATGAACAAAAGGCTGCAGTCCGAAATCCTCGCGAAGGTGCCTGACGTCCGGGGCATCGTGGCCCGCACCGGGTCCGACGAACTCGGCCTCGATCCGATGGGGCTTAACCAGACCGATACGTTCCTGGTCCTCAAGCCTGTCGAAGAGCGCAAGACGGCGGACAAATCCGCCCTGATCCAGGAGCTCAGAAAGGTCCTGGCCAACTTCCCGGGGCTGTCGCTCGGGTTCACGCAGCCAATCGACATGCGCGTGCAGGAGATGATCAGCGGCGTGCGCGGCGACGTCGCGGTCAAGATCTTCGGTCCTGACATCGCCGAGCTCAACAAGATCGCAAGCAAGCTGTTTGCAATTCTGTCCGGCATCGACGGCGCCGAAGACGTGTACACCACCCTGAACGAGGGTGCACAATACTACACGATCACCGTTGACAGGATGGAGGCCGGACGCCTCGGCCTGACCGTCGACACCATTGCCAACTCGCTGCGCACCCAGATCGAAGGTCGCACGATCGGGACCGCGCTTGAAGAGGGACGCCGCACGCCGATCCTCGTTCGCGGCAGCGAAACGACGCGCGAGGCGCCGACCCTCCTGGCGAGCCTGCCGCTCACGCTTCCGTCTGGCCAGCACGTCGCGCTGTCGCAGGTTGCTCACATTCACCGCGTGGACGGCCCGGTCAAGATCGACCGCGAGAACGGCAATCGCATGAGCGTGGTCCGTGCCAATGTGCGCGGCCGCGACATGGTGGGATTCGTCGAGGCAGCCCAGCAAAAGGTCGCGGCCGAACTGCCCTTGCCGCAGGGCTACATGCTCACCTGGGGCGGCCAGTTCGAGAACCAGCAGCGTGCCGCCGCGCGCCTCTCGATCGTGGTCCCCGTCGCCATCGGGCTCATCTTCATCCTGCTGTTCACCACCTTCGGCTCGATCAGCCAGGCGCTACTGGTGCTGGTCAATATTCCGTTCGCGCTCATTGGTGGCGTCTTTGGACTCGTTCTGACGGGCGAGTATCTCTCGGTCCCCGCTTCTGTCGGTTTCATCGCCCTGCTCGGCATCGCCGTGCTGAATGGGGTCGTGCTGGTGTCGTACTTCAACCAACTGCGCGCTCACGGCGTGCCCGAGGACCGCATCGTCGTCGAGGGCGCCAGACGCAGGCTCCGGCCTGTCTTGATGACCGCCAGCATCACGGCGCTGGGGCTCATCCCGCTCCTGTTCGCTACGGGCCCGGGATCGGAGATTCAGCGGCCTCTCGCGATCGTGGTCATCGGCGGGCTGCTGTCCTCGACCTCCCTGACCCTGATCCTCCTTCCGATCCTTTATCGCCGGTTTGGCGGCGTTGCGAAGGAGGCCAAATGACCGGCGAACCTGTCTGCCTCACCCTGGTCCTCGCTCGGTCGCTTCGCGACGAGCTGTTCGACTTCATCAGCGAACAGAGTGATCTCGTATCAGGTTTTACGGCGTCCGAAGCCGCCGGGCACGGTCCCGAAGTGCGGTTGCGGACCTCGGCCGAACTGGTCAAGGGCCACGCCGACGAGATCCTCGTTCGGACGATTCTTGAGCGGCAAAACGCCAAGCGGTTGCTCGAACGGCTGAAGTCCGCGTTCGCTGGAACGAGGCTCATGTACTGGATCACGCCGGTCGCGGAATTCGGCGTGATTGACCACGACAATCCTTGATCCGATGGCTCCCTGATGTTGATCAGCTAGGGACATCCAGCAATGAATGCAACCGCTGAAGCGATTGCGTTGCAGGCGACGCGAAACACGTCGCGCCCGATCTAACCGTGCTTGACGCCTACGACGCGGAACCTTAGCAGTCCTATTTCGGACTCAAATTCGCCGCCGACTCAGTACAAGCTGTTTCTATACGACTGGGGGCACGTCCTGAACTTGGGGACTTGCCATGCCTAGCGGAAATCCGCCACATAACAGACGTGACCGTCGTCGGGGTGCCGCCAGCGTTGCGCCCGACGAGCTTCTCAAAATTTCGTCGCCTCTGCTTGAACAGGACGAATCCGCACCACACGATGTTCTGTGGCTGCTTGAAGAGAATGCCCGCCTTCGTGCTCTCGCAGTCAAGCTTTCTAATTTGCTCGGGGATCTCCCTGAGCGAGAGTGGCAGGATGCGCTAGCAGCGGCCCCGGGCGACACTGCACACAAGGACGTCTGATATGGTCGCAACTCCTGCAATTCTTTGCTTCGGCTGAGGCAGATCAGGCCGCCTTGATCGGCAATCGAAAGAAGGGGCGCACTCTTCACGCTGCAGGGCGATCCCGTCGATTTTAAGCCGTGGGGGGTTCGACACCGGACCCGAAAGCGCTGTACTTCTGAAGCGACTGCCGTCAAAAACATGCGGGCTGGCTCTCTCGGGCCTCGGGCAGCAACTGTCGCAAATTCATGAAAGACAAATCGTACACGTTTCGAGCCAAGCTATGGCTCTATCCGGGGCAGGCCGCCTGGCACTTCGTGTCGTTGCCAGACGAGCTGGCAGCCAACATTCGGATCCTTCACGCACACAAGCGCAGCGCGTGGGGATCGATCAAGGTGACGGCCACGATCGGAAAGACGAAATGGCAAACGTCGATCTTCGCCGACAAGAGATCCGGCACGTACTTGTTGCCCGTCAAGGCCGAAGTCCGCAAACGAGAAGGCCTCAAGCAAGACATGAGTGTGGGCGTATCGCTCGCATTGCCGGAGCAGCTGTTACCCTGATCCCGGCGTCAGTACGTTTTCCGGCACACAGCTCGATCAGACATGTTGTTTGCGCTGGTCCGGTGCCGTCCGCGCGACGTGCTCGAGATCGTCCATCGCCGAGGCGCTGACGGCGCACGGGATGTTCCTGGCGCCGTCCATCATCGAAGACTGCACCACCATCCGATTGAATAAATAGTCTCTGATGCTGCCGCGCGCGTCATTTGATTTTCCTTCGGCAGACAATGGCAGCGCAAGCGGATCATCGTCTTTTCTTGACCGGCGGAGGAGGATCGATTTCCGCGATCCTGAGCAGGCACTCGGCTTCGGAATCGTGCGGGCCCGAGACGAATGTTCCGCTGACCTTCGTGGAGTACCAACCGGAGGCGACACCGAGGCGAAGCGATTCTTCAGTCTTGACGTGACGGGGGGAGAGATTTTGCATGAAGCGCTTTCAGTTGCGCGTTCGAGAGGGTCTCGATCGCGTGGGAAGACGTCCGAGTGTCGAGGCCGAACATTCGTCTCGTTCAGCTTTCGGGACGAGACGGGTAAGGTTCGCAAGCACGGCAATTGCGAGGTCGCGGTGATGCGTTTCGGTTGGCGGCAGGTCAGCGCATACAGATTCAGGACGTAACACGCCTCTTTCGCCGCCATGCTACGATGCTTGTCGAGATCGATCGGGGTGTCACTCACGAGTTGCGACCGCGTCCTCGCGCTGCGCATCGGAAAGGGCGACCGAGCTGATCGAGATCATCTCCATCGAGGAATGGTGCGGCGCTTCACCGGGAACCACGATCATCGTGGCGACGCGGCGATAGCTTGGAAAAGAAAGACCTTCGATCATTTCCTCGTCGGTGATGACCTCGTATGCGCCAGGTGGCAACAGCCGATCGACGCCCTTGAGCAGGAAGTTATGCTGGAAATGAATCGTTTCGCGTCGCGAGCGCGTGACCATGTGGCGAACCGTGCGCGCTTTCCCCCCAAATAGCTATCTATTTCTCGCGCAATGCCCGCATTTGTCCAATTAAGGCAGCTTGCGGCTTGTATTCGACGTTTCCGTAGCCATGTCGGGTGAAGTAAACGGGGATGCATTTAAGACTGAAGGTTCGCGTCGGACTCGAAATGCAGTACGATTTTCTTCAGCCGACGCCCACGATCATGGTGTTGGGCACGCACTTCACGCGGGCGTCCGATATCATCGGCCCCTCCTGACTACCAACCTTTCGAACGCCGGCCCTATATTTGTCCAAGCCCTATCTATTAGGTGAGACGTATCCCATATTAGTAGCATCAACAGCATGCGACCACAGGCGCTGGTGACTGAGAGACGCGGCTGTGCTCCCGCCCGCAATGCGAGGAGAGCCTATGGAAGGTCTGATTTATCCAATTCATTTTCATCGACGATTCGAGCGGCTTTGGGCTCTTCGATTTAATCTGCAAGCAAACACCGACCATCGCCGCTCACCCGCCAAGGGAACTGACGTTTGCGTCTGTTCGGAAGTCATCACGGCTCCGCATGCTTCAAGTTACGCGCCATCGAAAGTCTCGAATGAATGGTACTGTCCCAGTTGCGGCCGCCGATGGACAACGGAAGCGCACCTGGAAAATTCCGACGAAGCAGCAAAATGACCGCCGGTCTGGGGCTTCGCGACGATCGTCCCCCGATTATCGTGCCGGCTGCCCATTCTCGCGGTCATAGTCGTAGCTCGGCTTAGCCATCACCAGATTTTTGAGGGGAGCCAAATTGGCCATGGACACCGCAAATCGTTGCAGGGATCAATCGGCGGAATGCCTTCGTTTGATGGGTTTGGCGGAGAGCGAGGCCGAGGCGAGGGTCTTACGAAGTCTTTCGGATAGCTGGGTCAGGGTCGCCAATCAAACCGAGCGGTACGCCCAATTCAAAAGACGCATGGCCGCAGCGGAATAATGCTGCACTCCCGAGGCCTGGGCAAACGATCAAAACGAAAATCCCGCGCACCGGCAAAGCGGTGGCGGGACCCAGACCTTAGGCTCTGCCAGTACATCCGTGGTCAGAGCGATGTGGCTCGTTGCACGGCGAGTTAGGCGGCGCGCAGATTATCAGCCGAAGACTTGCCGGTCCTGCGGTCTGCAACGATGTCGAAAGACACTTTTTGGCCCTCGTTGAGGGTGCCCAACCCGGCGCGTTCGACGGCGCTTATATGAACGAAGACGTCCTTGTCGCCGTTGTCGGGCTGAATGAAGCCGAAGCCCTTTTGGTTGTTAAACCACTTCACAGTTCCCATAGTCATGGAATTTCCTTTCAGTGACGGGATGCGCGTGGGACATGACACGCAATGTTCTGCGGCCATTGTCCCGGTTCGTCGATTTTGGAGAAGTTTCTGAAACGAACGCGCCCGTCAGGAAAGCAAGGCGAAGCGGACAGTAATTCGGCCAAGTATCGATTGTGCCTATATACGCATCTCATGAGGCGATTTCAAGGGCGGACGGCTTCGCGAAGTCTGGCCTGTCCTGTCGCGGCCTGCCATTGCCGCCAGCAGCCCGTGCAGACAGGATTACCGAAGGCGTAGGCCACGCCGGTTGTTGAGCGAATAGCGGCGGATTGCGCGTTTCAGCTATCCGCCCTGCCGCGCTGTGGCAGGGCACGGACGCCGGAAAGCCGCTTCCGAGCGCTTTCAATTGAGCCGATGGGTTGAGCCCTTCGCAATGATCTTCCCTCGTCGGCGTGCCGTTGATGGCCATGTCGTAGCTTGGGTCCGAGCGCAAGAAGAAGCTTGATGGTTTTCGCAAGCTCAACCCATCTACGCGCTGATCCCGTCCGTCGATCCGCGGGTTCGTGCGCCGATGCGCCGCATATTCTCTGAAGGCATGTGCTTTGACGGCGGCGAGAGTCTACGCGAGCCGTGCAGCTACTTTTTCTTATCGCCCGGGAGCGTTCGGACGATTTCCTTGAATCGATCCCATTCGGTCGCTGTCCAGACTTCGGTCTGGGCATGGCCGAAAGTCCGGATCAGCGCCGAGACCTTAGCGGCAGCCTCGATGTCGCTTGCAGAGAAGATATCGAGGTAGTCGCAAGGACCGAGCACCGCATAGCTGTTGAGCCATTTGACGCCAGGGCATTCTTCCCGAACACGCTTCATGGCTTCGCGCTCAAGCGCTTCAAGTCCATTGGGTGACCGAACCGCATCGGGGTTCAAGCGGGTGAGCATGACGAAGGTCGGCATGGCATCATCTCCGTTGGGGCGCTCACACATATTAACGCGACACGCGATAGCGGACTCTACCCTAATCAAGCCGGAGAATCACCCGGAACTCGTCGGATCCATCCGGCTTAGCCAGCAGTGCTGGAACCGTTCAATGCTCGGCACAGCGCATGCCTAGTAGGCGTTGTCATAGATCTTCTTCGAAAAGATCGTCATCAAGAGGATCTTCAGATCGAACGCAAGTGACCAATTGTCGATGTAGTACAGATCGTGCTCCACACGCGCTCGCATTTTTTCGAACGTATCGGTTTCGCCCCGGAGTCCGTTTACCTGTGCCCAGCCCGTAATTCCCGGCTTGACATTGTGTCGCCTCGACATGCGCGCGATTTGACCGTCATACGTTTCATTGTGCGAGACTGCGTGGGGGCGCGGCCCGACTATCGACATGTCGCCTCGGATAACATTGAGCAGCTGCGGAAGCTCGTCGATATTGGTTCGCCGCAATATCCGTCCGACGCGGGTGACCCTGGGATCGTCCCGTGTTGCCTGCCGAAACTCTCTCTCCTCGCACGAAAACATGGTCCTGAACTTCAGAACCTTGATGGGCTTGTTGTTGTATCCATGGCGGATCTGCTGAAACAGGACCGGTCCCCGCGAGTCCAGCTTAATCAGGACGGCCACGATCAACATCAACGGCAGCAGCAACAGCCCCGCAACGGTAGCGACGATAAGGTCGAAACTGCGCTTCAACAGCACGTCCATGACCCAGCTCGGTCCTGATGCAAGCTCGAACACCCGCGCCCGGCCGTAGAATCCGATCCGGCTGCAATGCATGAATTGCAGCATGCTGATCGGCAACAGCTGAACCCTGACCGGCATTTCGGAAACAATCTCGGCGGCACGGCTGACCGCGTCCATGCTGTCTGAGCCAAACAGTAAGAGCACGGACTCGCAGTGAAGAGTGCGACTGTCCCGCAGGATCCTCCGCAATTCCGAAGCAGATGCATCTCGGTCGAGATAATGAATCCGGCGTATCTCGTCCGGCCTTGTCGACAAGCTCTCAAGCAGCCGCATTGGTTTTTCGACACCGGGAAATACCAGGACCAGTACGCCCGATGTCCAATGGCCGCTTTTTCGCGCAACGTCCAAGGCACGCTGTGACAAGGTTCTGACGGTGAGCTGCGCAGGCAAGGCGACAGCCAATTGCGCGAGAAACGTTCCTCTCGAATAGCTGGTACCCGCTCCGGTGAGGAACATGAAAGCGAGGAGGAATACGAAGGCCAGAGCCAATGCGAGCGCCCCTCGACTGCGCGCTTTGTGATTCCATTCGGCGCCAAGGGAGTCGTATTGCTTATCGGCCAGGCAAATGATGCCGTAGATCAGCGCCAAACCCGTGCAAATCCAGCCGTAAGCTATGGTATCTGGAAGCGCGCTCCATACCACCAGATGGTAGACAATGAAGGCGAGATAGGTCGAAATCGCGATTGCCGCCATTTCGGCCACGGCAACCCCCAAGGCAAGCGCCCGTCGAAGGTCGCTCCTAGCCGACGTTTGAGGCGTACCAGCCATCGCCTTGGGCAAACTCGATTCGAGCATTCCCCGTCTCCCGGCCGGACCAATTTCTTCCTGACACGTTCGTTCCAAGGAGAGCTGGCTGGGAAAGCAAGTGCGATGGATCTTCGGCTCACCCGCTCTGCGCACTTGTTCCACGCCGGGAACCGGAACATGCCTCTTTATCGCGCGTACATGTAGAACGGACCGACTCTCGCGCACTGGCCGATGACGAGGAGCATTGTCCCGTCTTGCCAATCAGCGAAGAACTGGGGAGCATGAACGCCTACAGACTGCCCGTCGCGACCGCGCCTGAACTCAAACACTTGCGGTTCAAGAGAGATGGCATCCGCGATGGGTGCCCGTAAGGCTGATGGAAATCAACGATGGGAATTGGAGCGCAATCGCCCCGTTACCGGCGCGCCTTGTACAGACTTTTCGAGTCCAGGTATTTTCGCCGAAGAGCCAGAACGGACGACGGTGTTTTCCAGGCCTATGTTTCGCCCAGCAGCAGCCTCAGCGTACTCGACGTCCGCAAGTCGCTTGTTGATCCCGTGCATGAGCGGTTCATTCGCGAATGGGTGGGAGTCGATGACGTTGTGTGGGATATAGGCGCGAATCTGGGGTTGTTTGCGCTACCCGCCGCACTCAAGGTCCGCCGTGGCCGCGTCTATGCTTTTGAGCCGGACTTGGAACTCGCGTGGAACCTGATCCGGAGCCTCAGGCTGAGGCAGAACCGAAACCTCAAGCTGTCCGCAATCAGCGTTGCGATTTCGAGCGAGGATGCTGCGGCTGCCTTTCAGATCTCCAGGTTCAGTCGGGCGCTCAACAAGCTGGAGTCGGTTGGCAAGTGGCGGGACGCGTTCGTTGTTCCGGAGGAAACGAGATGGGTACCGACAATGCGGATCGACACGCTCGCCAGGAGCCTGGCCGCGCCGACCGTGCTCAAGATAGATGTTGAAGGCGGGGAAATGGGGGTTCTGCACGGCGGCGCGCAGACGATTGCGACGATTCGCCCCAACATTCTCATCGAGTGCGCAAGCGAACTCCAGGATCCGATGGCGGCGTTCTTTGAAACGCATCGCTATGTATTGTTGGACGGTGAGGCCGAAGCACGGTCTCCCTTGCAACGCCCCGTTTGGAATACGATTGCAATTCCAAACGAGAAGATCGCGGCGGCACGTCTGTAACGATTGGTTCATCCAGCTCCGCCGTGCCGGTCCGATCTCCACCGTCGACGCAACCTCAGCCGCCTGAGGCTCGACCTGAACGCACCCCTGTGCTTCACCCGGCGGGCGGACCGTGCGGCGGCTCTCGGCTCACGCCGAACCGCTCCTGATCGGGACGGGCAACCACGGCAGCGCCCCCGGCCTGAGGCGCGCCGCCTCTCCGCTGAGCGTCCATTTCGAGCCGGTCCATCTCGGGACCCGCTATTGCGATCCGCTGCATGATCTCCGCGCCTGCGGAGCTGCGCATTCCGAAGAAGCGACGGATCATCTCTCGCGCCGGTTCCTCGACAACAACGAACGTGGCAATCGAAAGCAAGGTGACCATCGGATAGTAGGCAATCACGGTGAGCTTGGTTCGGCCGTCGAACACGGACGTGAACAGGTCATGCGCAGGCTCCTGCAGCAGGTATAGCGAGTAGCTCGCGCCCCCGAGCAAGACAACGAGCCGCGTTGAGAGCAAACGCCGGATCCGGCTTTCGGCGCTCCAGAATACGGATGCGATGAGCAGCCCCATAAGAACCCCGAACGGACCGGGCACGGTCCCGTTTGGAAGCACAGCCAAACACCCAAGCGTGGCAAAGGTGATCGCCGGCAAAACGGGCGCGCGGCCGAGACTCTGCAATCTCCCTCGCGTGCAGAGCACGCCGAGCGAGACGCCGAGCAGAAATTCCGGGAGACGCAAGAGCGGCAACGGCACCCAGCCCAGCCCGGCCGGCGCGGAGCGCTCAAAACTATGCGCAGGTGTCTGACCTATCACGATAATGCTCGCAAGCAGGCAGACAGCAATGCCCAGCTTTTTGTCTGAGGCGCTCGCTGCCAGCGCGAGAGCCAACGGAAAGCTGATATAGAAGAGTGCCTCGACCGAGAGGGTCCATGCGGGCGTATTCCAATACTGGATGCTGGCAGTGTACGGAACCCAGGCCTGCAGAAGCACGAATTGAGGAATAGCGCCCATCGACACCGACTCGACGTACCTGCTTCCGATAGAGAAGCTTGCGAGAAGCGCCAGGATGTACACGGGGTATATACGTGCGAACCGTGCCAGAAAGAATGCCTTCTTGGCCGACCATGTCGTCAGCGGGCTGCGATAATTGTAGGCGAGTATGAAGCCTGACAGCACGAAAAAGAAGCTCACACCAAGATATCCGTTGCTGAGAATTTTGCCTATTGGCCACGGTACGCCGACCGAGTTGGCGAAGGTCGATCCGTAGTGGAACACCACGACAAAATAGGCAGCAATGGCGCGAAGACCGGTGAGCGCCGAAACGAGCCCACGTTCTTGTCTCTTGTCCATCACCATCCCTCGAGCACAGGACGAAGCGTGGCTCTATTTCACGGCGGTCACCAAGAGGTACAAGCCGTGCCGCTTGAACACTCTGCGGATGAGCCAGCGAGGCCATAGCTTCTTTGCAATGCTGAGGAGCGGGCCGCGGTGCCGTCGGCCGACCTCACTCTGCAGCAGATCCCCATAGTTCACTTGTATGGCGATGCGAACGTCGGAAAAATGGTGAAAGAGTTGTCGTGCTTCGTCGACCGTGTAGGCTTTGGTCCCCGGACTTTCCAGGAAGTTCGCATAGATATATTCCAGCCCCCGCCAAGGCCGCCCTCGCATCAGGCCGTAGCGCATCCAGAGCATATAGCCGGTCAGCGACCACTTGTGATAAATCATGATCTTGGCGATTCCACCGGGCCGCAGCACGCGGTAGGCCTCCTGAACTGCCTGCGGCGTATTTGGCGTGTGATGCATTACGCCCCACGAATAGACGATGTCGACGCAGTCAGAGGCCAGCGGCAGACGTTCACAGTCGGCCAGGATCAGGTTTGACTTCGAATTGAACAAATCGAACCGCTCGCGCGTGTAGGCAACGGAACGCCAGCTCAGGTCTGTGCCGAGCAGGAGTCTCGGATGCGCTCGCGCCCACTGCCGATGGTCGCACCCCATGCCGACGCCGATCTCGAGCACGACCCGATCCGCGGCCGTGGCGAAGTCGGCGAAAGCCGGTATGAAGGGCTCAAACTGGTAACGCGACCTTTCCTCGGTAAGGAAACGCGACTTCGCGTCCGATCCGACAGCCCAGAATTCGCCAGCAGAGCCTTTGTCCCAGAAGCTGCGAACGTCGCTCTTGAGCATGTCGGGCGCGCTCCCGGCGCGATTGGGGAAGAGCCGCTGCTTCAACTACGCCGCCCGGACCGCGGCCATCGATCTCAACGATTGGAAAAGGAAATCGGCTATCACAGGGCCCTCCTCCGCATCATAGTGCTGGTTGAAAGTGCCTCGGAGCGCGAAGCCAAGCTCCCCCAACCGGCGCAGAATCTCGTGAGCGAGCGCCTGACGCGCATACAACTCGACATAGCAGCATTCGACGTACAGATAATCGATGAGGGGCAACGCCTCACGACATCCATTTATGACCTGTAGCTCATAACCCTGAACATCAATCTTGAGCAGGCAGGGCGCACGTATGCGCTCAAGGGGCAGAAATTCGTTGAGTCGGCCGACGCGAACCGTCTCCTCTCCTGTTTCTCGCGAGCCGAATATCTCCGATTGCTTGTGCGCCTTCAGGATCGACGACGAGGCGTGATGATCGTTCGCAACAAACATTTTAGTTTCGCCCGAAGCCTCGCCGATGCCCACCTGGAAGAGATGCACATTTGCCTGATCAGCAAATAGCGCGCGGAACCGCTCAGCAGGACGCTGGAGGGGTTCGAATGCATAAATGGTCGCCGTGGGGTAGAGACATCGGGCAAGCAGCGAAAACTGGCCTCTGTTGGCGCCGATGTCGAGCACTGTCCTTATGTTCAACCCCTTCAGCGCCAGTTTGTGTTCTATGGTCGGAGCTATCCCGTGTCGCAGTCCGCTCCAATACCTCGGGTTTGATAGTGTTTGCAGCAGTTTGCTTGCCTTCTTCAGCATAAGTCCTGCCACCTCTGTTGCCGTTCAAACATCACGTCGACAGGAAGATTGCAGGCACGCGAGAGACTCTACGCACGAACTGACCGAGGATTCGCGCTGGACCGGCTGTTCGCTCGTCACCGTGCTGACCCTCCCGCCCCACGCTAATCCGCAACGGGTGGTCAGGACCGAAAACGGAGGCGATTGATAACTTTGTCGTTGGAAGGATCGTGGAGCCAACGCCTGTTCCCCATGGAGGACCTCGCGCATTGGGAACACGCCGGCCGCCAAGGAGTTCCGGACAGCGCGCACAAAAACGCAAGTGCAACCGCGCCGGTCAAGACGGTCCACGCCTGGGCAACTACCAGCTCCCTCCCGGTATGGTGCCGTTCACCGGCCCGACTGTCCGCCAACGAAGTTTCCGCAGGCGCCCGCTGAAGTGCAGCCCCGAGGCTCCGGACAGGGCTGCCGAGGGATCTTCGCCCCGATCACGAACTGGCGGCTGGCTGATGACGACACTCTCGGACTCCCTGCGCCGATTCCGGCCTGCAGTCAGGCTGGCCGACGCGATTTTGCCCGGCTCGGTCCGAGATAGCGTAAGAAAAGCGGAACGTGCAGGACCGCGCCGATCCCGTACACCAGAACATACACGCCAAGAAACAGCGGGAACGACCATGCCCATAGGTAACTCACGAGAGCAACCGTGCCGAGTGCGCTCACAACGGCGACGTACAGCTTTGCCATGGGTTCGAATAAGCCTGAATTGATGAGTATCGCCTCGAGCGTGAGCTGAATGAGTTCCAGGAAGAGCATTGCCACCATCATCAACACGATCGCCTGGCTAATCTCCACTTTTCCGTTGAGGAGTGCTGGAAAGATCCAGTTCGATCCAGCCAACAAACAGATCGCTCCAACCAGGAAGATGACGAACTGAAAGGCCATGACCTTCGCGACCGATGACATCAAATCTCGCGTTCTGCCCTCGTGCACTGCCCGTGTCTGCATTGGCAGGAACGCATCTCCTGCCACTCGGTATGCCGTCGCACCAAAGCGGCCGACCTTGTAAAACGTATCGAATACAACCAGAGCATTCGTGGGAAACGACATTGCTGGAATTATGAAATAGGGAAAGATATAGATGGTGAATGCACTGACGTTGAAAGCAGCGACCGCCTTCACGCTGGCCAGCCGATCACGATACAAGCGAACCACGGCCGCGCCGATCGACTCTTTGCCGGCGCCGAATTTACGAAATAGGCGGCGCCCGTAAAACGCCGCGACCAGAAAGCAGCCCCCCCAAACGACGTTTATCGCGATCAGATATTGTCGGACCTCAAGCCCGGTCAGAAGGCTTACCAGAAATCCGGTCACCAGCGACCGGCGTATCAACTCGATGATTTCGAAAGGGACATAAAGGTCGACCGCATTCGCAGCGGTCCTGACGATGTTCCACGGCAACAGCAGCAGCCAGAATAGCAAGTACAGGATCAGATTTAGCGGCGCACCATGGTTTTCAATGACGTCGGCCACGATCAGTGCGCTGACGACGAAAAGCACCAGCAGGACTACGGCGCAGTAGGTAAGAAGCGCCGCCAATGCTTCTTCAAACGCGGCCCCAAGATGATGACCACCCAAATACGCCTGCCGCATATTGACGTAGATTAGATTTGAACAGCCAAGATCGGCCAAACTCGAATAACCGCCTATGGCGGAAATCAGAATATAGGCGGCAAAAACATCCGGTGAGAGAATCCGCAGGAAAACGTACGTGGTGAGAATCCCGAACACGAGTTGGAAAGCGGTGTTCGACGCCTTTAGTGCGAGATAGCTATGGAGGTTCATCGTCACGTTCCGGCCGGGGTCTGCCGAGGAGCGCACAGTCGGAATCTGGCCGCAAGGTACACGCACATCGCCGCATCATACCGCTCGCCGGTCGCCAGTCGACCGGCGCCGCCAGTTCCCGTCCCGCCGCAGCGACCAGTCCTGCCCTGAACGGGAGCCCGATTGTTCTTTCGCATCGCAATGGAACTATCATGGGCGCCGGAGGTTCATTTTGGTCGGCGCCACAGATGCTCCCGACCGGGCAGCGTAGGGGTGGAGCGAAGTCGTGCGGACAATCGCTTGCACATTGGGATCTATTGCCGTCCGGTGTTCATTTTCGTCGCCGCCGGCTAACCCCGATCATCGGTGAGCGCAACATGCTCCCTGCCCGCGCTCGCAGAGTCGGCTTGCGCCCGGACCAGTGGTGGGATCCAGATCGTTCGACCGCCCGCCTCGTACGCATCGATCGCACACGCCGGCGCTCACGCCCGGGGAGGCCGCTGGCGTGATCCTGGAATTTGACCAGATATGTGTCGGGGAGTTGCCTTCCTGTGACATCGTTGTTATCGGCGGCGGCCCGATCGGAATTGTCGTAGCCGTTCAGCTGGCGCGATCCGGGCACGAGGTCGTCGTGCTCGAGTCCGGCGGAAGAACGGTGGAGCCGGCCGCGCAAAAGCTGAACGCCGCAATCAATGACGGGCGTCCCCACAACGGGCTTTCACAGGCCCGCATTCGCGTGCTCGGCGGAAACAGTATCGTCTGGGGTGGAACGTTGATGCCTTACACCCCGATCGATTTCGCGCAACGCCAATGGGTCGAGAACAGCGGATGGCCACTGAAGTTCGAGGATCTCGCGCCCTATTATGACCGTGCGGCCAAGTTACTCGGGATCAAGCCCGGCATCGGCCGCGACACGGAAGTCTGGAAGCAGACCGGCTTCGCCCCTCCGGTTCTTGATGACGCCATCGAGGTCGTGCTCACGCGATCCCTGCGCGAGAGAAACCTGGCGCGACTGTTTCGGAAGGACCTCACGACACGTTCGAACCTGAAGCTGATGCTTCATGCAGTGGCCAGCGAGCTCGTCTTTGACGAGGGGACAAATCACGTCAAGACGGTCGTGATGAAATCGATCAATGGGCAGCCAGCCCGGGTATCGGCAAGGCACGTCGTGATCGCCTGTGGAACGGTCGAGGCCAACCGGTTGTTGCTGATTTCCGCGCAGAACGATCGACAAGCTCCCTGGGGCCGCAATAGGTGGCTTGGATGTTGTTTTCAGGACCATCTGGAAATCAGCGCAGCCCGGCTACTTCGCAAGAAGACCGAGAGCTTCGACGGCATCTTTGACTCCATCCTGCTCGGCGGCCAGAAGTATCAGCCGAAAATGCGTTTGTCAGAGCGCGTGCAAGAGGCGGAACGGCTGCTCAACATCAGCGGTGTTTTGCAGTTTGACTCTTCGTTGCAGCACCATATCGATAACGTAAAGCTGTTCGTCTCGTCCGCGCTCCGCGGAGCAGTCCCGCCAAATTTGAAAGCGGTTCCGGGTCATAGCCTTGCGTTGCTTAGGATCTGGGGTCCGCTGATCCGCCGCTATTTCCGAGAGCACAGGATCTTCAATCATTCCGACATGGGCATTCGACTGCTCGTAAATTGCGAGCAGGTGCCCCTCCGCGAAAGTGCGATCAGGCTGGATAGCGAGCGGCGTGATGCCTTGGGGATGCCCGTGGTGCGCCTCGACTGGCGAATTGATGGGCGGGAACTCCATACCATAGCCCGGTTCTGCGAGATCGTTCGGGATGCCCTGACGAGAACGGGCATCGCAGACATGCAGCTTCATCCGAAGATCGGTGCGCGCGACATCTCACTGCTGGATGAATGCGTCGACAGCTATCACCAATGCGGCGGGCTTCGAATGGCACCAACGTTCGACGGCGGGGTCGTGGATCCACATCTTCGGGTTCACGGCACCGCTAACCTTCATGTAGCGGGCGCCGCCACCTTTCCCACATCGGGATATGCAAACTGCACCTACACCGCCTTGGCGCTCGCCCTTCGCTTGTGCGACCGGCTGACGAGTCACCGAAATGCATAAGGTCCGGAGACCCGGTTCGGCTGCTGAAGTGTGCCGCATAGGGTTGGGCGGCGGAGGCTTGACCGGCGGCGCAAGCCTCGGCGAGAGCATCGCCGTTTTCGAAGCAGCTTACGAAGCCGGAATCAGATACATCGATGTCGCGCCGCTTTACGGGCTTGCCGAAGACGTCGTTGGCAATCTTGTCCGGTCCCATCGCGGCGACTTCATCCTGGCCACGAAGGTCGGAATTGCACGGCCCAAGCTTCCCGGTCTGTTTTCATTCGTGCGCAAGACGTTGCGCCCCGTCGCGCTGCGGCTGCCTAAGGTCAAACAGTTCGCCTTGCGGCAGGCGCAGGCTCTTGTAACGACCGGATTGTTCCATCCCGACCAGGTACGGTCCTCGCTTGAGGACAGCCTGCGAAGGCTGAAGACCGAATGGGTTGACATCCTGCTGCTACACGAGCCCACGACCGGCGACATGACGCCTGAGCTGCGCAGAGAATTGGCGCTGCTTGCATCCTCGGGACGGGTCCGTCTTTTGGGTACCGGCACGCAGGAAACTGCCGAACACTCGATCCGCTATGGTGATGTCTGGCAGCATCGGTATGCGCCGGGTGATGCCCTGCCTGCCAATAGGTCGGGATTGCGTGTGGTTCACGGCATTCTGCGTTACGGCCTTCCGCTGTTGCGAGCCGCGATTGCCGACCGGCCCGAGATGGCGAGTGCTCTGTCCAGCCGTTATGGATTCGACTTCTTTGATCCCGATGCCCACCCGGCCATCTTGGCAACCTTGGCCCTGGCGGCGGATCCGCGTTCGGTGCTTCTCGTTTCGTCCCGTCACTCGTTGCGGATCAGGCTCTGCGTCGCCCAGATCAACTGGTCGATTGCGCGAGGCGATACGCCAGAGTATGTCGCCAACGTCGGTGCCTTCCTGACCGGCGATGGTTGCGCAGCGACTACCGCGTCCTAGAAGCGAGTCACCAAAGCGCCGCGTCACATATTCCGTCATGCACTTCTATTTCAGCGCATGACGCTCGACAGCTTGCGCTCAAAGCGCGCCATCGCCAACATCTCGGATTCGAGCGCGGAGAACGGCTTTTCCCAAGTCCAGTAGCGCTCGATATACTCGCGTGCGCTCTTCCCTAAAGCCGCCCGCATCGCCGGATTACGCAGAAGCGCGACGACGGCATCGGCAAATGCCTCGGGACCGGCGGCCTCGAGGAGGTGCGTTCCGGAAATTGCATTAATCCCCTCATTGGCGACCGGCGTTGCCACGACCGCCTTGCCGCAGGCCATATACTCGATCAGCTTGTTCTGCATGCCGGCTCCTATTTGTACTGGATTTATGCAGACCGTCGCGCGAGCAATGTATTCCGCAGGATCGGCAACCTCGCCCGTCACCGTAATCGCGTCGTCGAGAGCAGCAAGACGGACGACCTCACGCGCCGGCCGCCGACCGACAATGAGCAGACGCACGCCCGGGACCTCCGCTCTTATGTGCGGCCAGCAATTTCTGGCGAACCAGGTGATCGCGTGAATGTTGGTATTGGTCCCCATCACGCCGGAGAAGACCAGCGTGGCTGGATCGCCCTCGATGTCCGGACGCGGACGGAATCGGCTCGTATCCACGCCGTGCGGAGAAAGAACGTAATTGCTTATCTCCGGCACCGACCATTCGCGACAGGCCAGGCGAATTTCCTCCGCGTCTCTCTCGCTGATGAGGACCGTCCTGAAGAAATCGCGCCATATGTTGGCCTCGTATCGACGTACCAGGCCCTGCTCTACGGCAAATATGATCCTATCTCGTAGCCTTCTGGAGTTTTGCGCCAGCCTGCGCGTGTTCAGCGATTGCGACAGCTGCATGCCGAGAATTGTGGGAGGGCGGCCTGCGTCGGGTTCCGCGTCGGCGGGGCAGACCGCGCGGAGCGCCTCGGCGCTGCGGATGTAATAGGCGTAGGCGATGTCGTATTGCCTCAGCGAGATGGCTTGCCGGACGGCCTGTATATGAGCGCGATTGGTGAACCAACCAACCTGCATCGGCTTGCCGGCTGCGACGGCCCGGGCCGCCCCGAGCATGCTGCGTGCCGTGGATTGTCGGAACACAAGGAGTTGACGGCAGCGCTGATCCAGCCAGGCCCGCTGCTCAGGCGTAGGCTCCTCTCCGGTATCAAGCGTGAACAGGTCCAGGACATGACCGCGCGCGGCCAGGAACGAAATGAGGTGCGCGACAGTCAATTGATCTGCACGGATCATCGGTAACGGCAACCGGCTGCACACAAGGAGAATTCTCAGCCGATGGACTGCTGGCCTGACTTTCATGGATGAGGGAAACATTGCGTTGGGTGGCATGGCTCTCCCCTGACCGGTGTCGGTGTCGCCGTGAGATTCCGGATCGCATGCCCGCCAGTCCCGCGCGCCTTATCGAATGCACAAGCCTCTCCGCGGTTCCTGGCGACACCCGCGATAGTTCGACACCCCGCACAAATTCAGCTGGCGAGAGGTCGCCGCCTAGAAGCGATAGAGATTGAGAAAGCGCTTGTCGGAGGGCAGCTTGACGCCGGACATCGGCTTTCCGAGTAGGATCAGGTCTGCTCTTGCCGCCGCGCGCCGGAAATCTGTAACCAGAAGTTCCGGAAGTCGCGCCAAATGCAAGTCTGCAAAGGCCAGGTTGGCGCCGACGAGTTGCTCCGGCTTCAGGTCCGGTTCGAACAGAGACAGCTCGTATCCTTGCTCGAGCAGGGTCGCGGCGAGTTCAACCAGCGGACTTTCGCGGAGGTCGTCCGTATCTGGCTTGAACGTAAGCCCCATCTGCAGGATGCGTGTCCCCTTCGGCGCGTGCGCTACAACCAGGCGCGCGATAAAGGACTTGTGGGCGGTATTGCTGGCGATCACGCTTTGCAGGAGCGGCACGTCCATTCCGTTTTTTCGTCCAAATGCGCCGAGAGCACGAACATCCTTGGGAAGGCAGGATCCGCCGAACGCATTGCCAGGACGCAGATAGTAGGGCGAGACGTTAAGTTTGGTGTCCGACAAGAAGATGCGTGTTACGTCTGCCGGGTTGACCGCACAGCTGAGCGCCAATCTCCCGACTTCATTGGCAAACGAGACTTTGAGCGCGTGGAAATAGTTGTCCACGTACTTGACCATCTCCGCCACCGCAAACGGCACTTTGAATACGGGCGCATCGATGCCATCGTAGATGCCGTACAGATCCTGTGCTGCGCCAGGAAACCGCTCGCCCACGACGATCTTCGGAGGGTTGAAGTAGTCTGCGATGGCGGTCGATTCGCGCATGAATTCCGGATTGTACACCGGCTCATACCGCTGACCTGGCGGCTCTCCTGCAGCCGCGCTCAGTTTAGGCATGACCACCGTTTCCATGGTGCCAGGCAGCATTGTCGATCGGAATACGCACAGCAGCGGCCGGCACTCGGGCGATCGTTGCCGAACCGCCCTACCGATTTCCTCCGAAACCGAAGATACGTACGACAGCTGGAGCGAGCCGTCCTCACAGCTCGGAGTTCCGACGCACGCGACCACGACATCCGCGTCCGCGAGCGTACTTCCCAGCGTCTTGGCTGCCGTCAGGCGGTTTTCGGCTCGAGCCTTCGCAAAGGTTTCCTCAACCCCGGGCTCTTTCACGGGAGAGCGACCCGCATTAGCGATCTCCACCTTTTGCGGGTTTACGTCAACGCCGACCACCATCGCGCCCTTTCGCAACATGCAGGCGGCCACTGTCACACCGACGTATCCGAGCCCGCACACGACGATTTTCATGGCAAGTGTCCCCGGCAGTGCGCAAGCAAGGTTCTTGCTATGCCGCAAGCTTGAAGACTCGTTGCCGGTACCCGCTCCTTCCAAATCCACAAGGTCGCCGCGACAGAACCATCGTCGTCCGGTACCGGATGTATGGATATGCTGTGCGCAGATTCCGACTCCCCGAATTTCGGCCACCATTTGTCGCCGACGACCTGATGTCGTTTTCCCAAAAGCACGTTGAGGCTCACCTGCACCCCGCCTGCTGCGAATGCGCCGGAAGGCAACGCGGACCACGTTCCCGGCACCAGGAAGCGACCGCGTGCACGTGCCGGTTCAACACCGCGCCAAACGTCTATGATGAGCAAAGCGCACCCGGGCCACAGTCCGACCCAGCGGGCCACATCAGCCCCCACTGGACGAAAGCCGGTTTGATATCCCGCCGCCCACAGCGGCACCACACTGCCGAGGGTCGGATCCTCCAGAGGAAGTGCCAATCCCCGACGTCCGACACGGAAGGACCCCCAGAACTCGATGGGCTCGACGTCGATGACGTGCGGTCCGTTGTGACGGCAAGCGGATCGGCAATGATCCCGCGCAGGCCCCTGGGAGTATGTTGGCACACCGGGATCGACGAGGAACCGCTTGCCGGCGACCGAGACTTCAACACTGAGGAAATCCGCATGCGCGTGCCCCGGATTGGAATCAGGACCGCAGGGTCCGCAATCAAAAATGACGGCATCGTTCTGGCCGGACAGTCGAACGTATCCTGTTTCCGGCAGCGCGACCCGGCCGTCCACCGCCGGTGGTGCAAGTTCGCTAGCCGATGGAGCCTCGCCGAACCACGAGTCGTTAAACAGGCCAATATCGCCGTCCGGGTGGCACATGACGCCGAGGGCCGACTGCATCGCTGAAATGGCTGCTTCCAGCCAAGGGGCATTGGCCGAGTTGGCGGCCTGCAACGTTCGCAGGTCGACCAGACATAATGCGTGATACATCGGCGATCTTTCGGCATGGCCGCCATCGCTCAGCACGACCTGATCCAGCGTCCGTCGTATCGCGCGGTCCAGGAATCCCAAGCGGGTCGTGTTCTGCCCGAGGGCCGCGCGATACAAAGAGAGCGCCACGTAGTTCTTCAACAGGTGATTGAACTGGAGATCACGCTCCAGATTGCGCAGGACGAATGCAGCGCAGAACTTTGCGTGTTCGAGCAAAGCCGCAAGATCATCCGAGTGGCGCCCGCCCGCAGCACGAAACAGTGCGTATCCCGCAAGCAGGTTTATCAGGCGGTGACTTGCAGAATACGGATGCCAAACGTCTCGAAAGACGCCCGGAACGTTCCACTGGTTCTGGGCCACGAGGCTGTCGATTGCCCGACGTATCATGGACACGTCCCGGGCAGCGCCTCGGGCGAGGAGTGGTACGGTCCAACCCAGATACGACAACGTCATCCGCCAAAGGCGATTATTGCCCTCGCCCATCTCGACGCGCCAGGCGATGCGATCGATCCCGCCGAAATCCATTGACCTGCCGAGAAACCGGAATCTCCCTTCTGCGATCTCCGCAAGCTGCGCGCCGTGAACGCAATTCTGCAGACGGAGAACATGTTCTGCCGCGTGAAGCAGGGGATCGCGGAATTCTGGATTCGGAAGCTCCCGAGCTGTTCTTTCAACCAATCGATGGAACAGCATGGGATACCTTCCGGCTATCGCCCATCGTCCGCGCGACCATGCGCGATAGTACAATTGCTCTGCACTCAGGTAGCGCACCGTTCGGAGTGTGCGGCCGGGGTTCATAGAGACACGACCGATCCGGTTCGAAGCGATTCGACAATGGCAATCGTCGCCAGGCTCGTTTCCACAATCTCCGATTCCGGAACAGGAGCGCCGGCGTTTTCCACGACCGCAGCGACGAACGCCTCGAGCTCGCCGCGATGACCCTTGTCCTGCTTGAATCTGCTCGACTGGCGTCGGACGCTGCCGTTCGCGGCGATCTCCAGCGTCCGGAAATTGTCGACGGTGGCGACCGTGCCGCCAGCGTAACATTCAATTCTTTCCTTGCTGTAGGCTGGATCCCCGAGTGCCGTATAGACCAGGGTGCATAGGCTGCCATCGCCGAAGCGGATCGCGACGGCGACGTCCTCGCACAGCCCGCGAACAAGACGCGTGGCATCAGCTCGGACCGTCATAATCGGCACCCCGATCAGGAACCGGGCCAAGTCGACGAAATGACACAGCTCGCCGAGGATGCGGCCGTTCCCTTCATCCGGTTCTCGCTGCCAGCTGTCTGCTGCGAGTTGTCCCGCATTGATGCGCATGAGAACGCTCTTTGGACCAGGCAACGGCACCAGGTGCCGACGCAAGGAAGCGATCATCGGCGCAAATCGCCTGTTGAATCCGACTTGAAAGAATGCGGAAGACCTATTGCGAGCCTCTACGACGGAATTCAGTTCGTCGCGCGTCAACGCCAACGGCTTTTCGACCAGGACGGCTTTGCCAGCGGACAGCGCGCGAGCGGTTAGCGCCGCATGGGTACTATGCGGCGTGGTGATGACAACTGCATTGATCTCAGGATCATCGAAAACTGCGGATTCGTGAGTTTCGCAACGGCGAAAACCAAATTTGCGCTGGGTGTCCTCAGCCGAAACGCCGCGCTGCGTCACAACTGTATGCAGCATCACCTGCGGGTGCCGGGCCAGTGTGGGCAGCAATTTCGATCGCGCGAAAGTCCCCGCGCCGATCACTCCCAGGGCACAGCGGCCTGGTCCCGGATTCGGGCCAGACCGTATTTCGATAGCCGGGATCGGCGCGGCTATTCCGTCCTGATCAGCAGGATATTCTATCACAACCCCCAGATGCGGCTCCGCTCCTTCCGTAACCAGTTCATAGGCCTTGGCCGCATCCTGGATCGAGAACCGATGCGTCGTGAGTGCTGTCGGGTTGAGCCGGAGCGTGCGGCTCGGACTCATCAGACGAACGCACTCGGCCAGATTGTCCGCTTCGGTCCAGCGTATCCAGCCGACAGGATACTTCACATTGCGCTTTTCAAAGTCGCTGTCGTATCTTCCGGGCCCGTAGGACCGCGAGACGACGACCGAAAGCTCTTTCTTCATGAACTCGCGATACGGAAACGCCGTCCCCGTGATCCCGACCAGGCTGATCTTCGCGCGGTCACGCGCGATGTCCGCCGCCGTGTCAAACGGCTCGCTTGAGCGTGTGGCGGCGGCGATCACGACGCCATCGCAACCGACACCATTGGTCTGAGCTCCAATGAACTCAGAGGGACTGCCGTCAGCGAGATTCCAGGTGAATTCGGCACCGAGGGACCGGGCCAGAGCGAGCCTTTCGGCGCTGTAATCCAGGCAGACCACGCGGCACCCGTGGATCGCAAGCAGCTGAGCGGCCAACTGACCGACCAGACCCGCGCCGATCACCCCGACGACATCACCGAGCTTCGGTTCTAGAAGGCGGACGCCGTTGAGCGCTATGGATGCGAGGGTTCCAAAGCACGCTTCGAAGTGGGACACGTCTTTTGGGACAGAAGCTGCGAGGTTGCCTGGAGCAACATTATACTCAGCGTGATTGGCGATTCCCGCTCCCGCAATGGCCACCCGATCGCCAACCTGGAACCTGCCTTCGAGCCCAGAGCCCACTTCCAGAACGACGCCTGAGGCGGAGTAACCGAGCGGTAATGGCTCGTCGAGACGCGCTCGCACGGTATCCAGGGTGGCCAGGAGTCCGTCACGATGAATTTTGGCCAGCACCTGCTTCACCAGGTCGGGCCGACTCCTTGCCTTCCCCACCAGGCTCCGTTTTGCAAATTCGACGACCATGCGCTCTGTGCCAGCGGAAATCAGACTGGCCGCCGTGCGAACCAGGAGGTGCCCTGGCTTCCCGCGCGGCACAGGTACGGCTCGCACCGACAAGGCGCCGGTACTTGCACTTTGGACGATCTGTTTCATCCTCGTGCTCCAGCAAAAACCGTTGCTCTGATGTGCGGGCGCGCACTCTTGGGACTACGCAGCATTTCTCGCATCCGTACTCGCGAGCGACGGCCGGAAGCTCAGCTGACGACACCAGATCTCGATGCACACGAGGGTGAAGAGGACGAACGCCACGTCGCTTCGATTCTGGTCGAACGCGTTGCGCAACCTGGCGACTGCGGCAGGATCGAAGAGGCCTCGCTCCGTCACGACGCGCGGCGATGTCATTTCCGCAACCAAGCCGCGCGCTGGACCGGCCATCCAGGCTCTGAGAGGCACGCCAAAGCCTTGCTTCGCACGCCTGAGAACACCCCGATTCAATCGGTCCGACATGGCCTTCCGCAGGATCCGTTTCGTTTGCCAGAGCCCGATCTTTTGCGAGACCGGCACGCGCATCGCAAACGCGACCAGCCGGAGGTCAAGAACAGGCACGCGAAATTCGACTCCCTCCTGCATGCCCATCTTGTCCGTATAGTTGAGATTGAGGTCCGGCAGGAATCCGTGAAGATCCAATTGCAGCAGTCGTTCCACTGGATGCAATTCGCGCGTCTTGCCCAGCAACCGGCCAAACGGGTGGCCATGACCGTCGAACGGCTGACCTGGCGCTACCAGCGACTTCAGCTCTCCCGCCGGCCAGCTCGAGAAGCTCATCGCATCCGTCAGCATCTCGTCCTCGCTCAAAGCCAACAGCTGACCAAGGCGGCCAAGCCGACGCCCAAGGACGGAATTACCGGGGAAGCCGCTGATCAGGCGCGATGTGGCCCGACGCGCGTAAGGGATCTGATCGAGCGCCGCCCAGATGAATGCCGCGACGTGCCTGCCGTATCCCGTGAAGAGATCATCTCCTCCGGTACCCGTCAGCAGGACCTTGACGCCGTGTCGCCTCGCTTCTGCAGCAATCATTCGGGTTTGCAGGGCGGCGAAGTCGCCGGTCGGCTCGTCCAGGTCCCAGAGCATTTGGGGAAGCTCGCTGACAAGCTGCGCCGTGGTCGGCACTTCGACCAGCGGGACCTTCAACCTTCTTGCCATCTCACGTGCATGGACAACATCGTCCCCGAAGTTGTCGGCATGGTTGCGGTCCTTCGGCACGCTTGCACAGAATGTGACGATGCGAGCGGGATCAGTCGCTCTGCACATCGACGCCACGACGGCGCTGGAATCGACGCCTCCGGACAAACAGGCGCCGATGGGCACGTCGGCGACCATCTGATCTGCGACAACGCGATCGAACAGAGTCAGCAAGGCCGCTGGTTCAACTCGCTCGCGGCGCGGCGGCGGGAGGGGAATCTCGTAGTATTGCCGGATACTCACCCGGGCATCGGTATCGATCCAGGCGCAATGACCGGGCCGCAGCTTCCGAACAGACTTGAGCATGGTGGAAGCAGAAGATGACCAGACGAATGCCAGGTGGTTCGCCACCGTCCCCACATCGATGTCGCGAGCCACATCCGGACACAGCGTCAATGCCTTAAGCTCTGACGCAAACAGAAACCCGTGGGGTAGCGCCGCATAGTACAACGGTTTGACGCCAAGCTGGTCGCGCGCAATGAAGAGGCGCCGCAACGCGCGATCCCAGACCGCAAAAGCAAATATGCCGTTCAGCCGGCCAAGGCAGGACTGGCCATCGGATTCAAACAGCCGAAGAAGCACCTCCGTATCGCTCCTGGTGCGAAATACCACACCGGCGTTCTCGAGTTCACCGCGCAGTTCCTTGAAATTGTAGATCTCGCCGTTGAATGAGAGGACGTACCGCCCATCAGCCGTATGCATTGGCTGGTTGGCGGCAGTACTCAAATCAATGATCGACAGACGCGTGTGGCCAACCGCGAAATTCGCCTCCCGATCCCGCCAGATGGCGCGGCCGTCTGGGCCACGATGATTGATCTCATCGAGCATCGCATCCAGCAGCCGGTCGCTCCACGGACCGAGGAAACCTGCAACACCGCACATGAAGGGATGACCCTTCCCAACCCGAATACGCAACGCACAGTCCGCACGTGGGTTGCATCAGTCCGGAACGAAAGTACGATGCTTGGAACCTGCAGCCGTCAGCAGCGTTAGCGCGTGGGTTCCCGAAACCGGAGCAACGCACGTGGCCGATTCTGGCGCTCGCGAAGGCGTGACCGTGATCACAAAAGGCCCGGCCTCGGGATTGTCGCTCACCGCGATCATCCTGACTTACGATGAAGAACTGCACCTGGAACGCTGCATTCGCAGCCTCACGCCTCTCGCGCCGCGCATCTATATCGTCGATTCCTTTTCGACAGACGCGACCGTCGAGATCGCCCGGAACCACGGCGCCGAGGTAGTGCAACGAAAGTTCAAAAATCAGGCCGATCAATTTCAATGGGCGCTCGACAACCTGCCGATCGATACCGATTGGGTGATGCGGATTGACGCAGATGAGTACATCTCGACAGAGCTCGCATCGTCGATGAAGGAACTCATCCCCCGTGCGCCGGCTACCGTCTCCGGCTTCTACGTAGACCGTTTGGTCGTGTTTCTGGGGCGCCCAATTCGCCACGGAGGCTTTTACCCGATGAAGGTCCTGAAAATCTGGCGGACGGGACTTGGCCAGGTGGAACAGCGTTGGATCGACGAGTACTGCGTCGTCAAGGAGGGACAGGTGGATTACTGCCCGGGGGACCTGATCGACGAGAACTTGCACGACCTGACTTGGTGGACGGACAAGCACAACAAATACTCGAGCCGGAGGGTGATCGACCTGCTCGACCGCGAATTGCAGCTGGGCCTCTCGCAGCATGCGTTGAGCGGCAAGATGTCCAGGCGACAGGTCATTTACCACAGGGTCAAAACCAGGATATATCCCGCTCTCCCGCCCTACCTTCGAGCTTTCGCGTACTACCTGTATCGCTACGTGTTTCGACTGGGGTTTCTCGACGGGCAGCAGGGTCTCGTCTTCTGTTTCCTGCAGGCGTTCTGGAACCTATTTCTGGTGGACGCCAAGCTCTATGAGGCCCGTCGAATGATAGCCTCGAAGGGACTGGAGTCGTTTATCCAACATTTGCGTGACGCGCAGGGGCTGGACCTCCGCCCTCCTCATTGGGAAAGCGAATCCCGCCGGAGCGCGTAGGACGTGTTGCTCGCGTCTGCATGCCGTGCCTTTCCGCCGGTTGGAAACGGATGCCCCGGAAATCCGGACGGACGACTGCGGCTATTCAACGTGCCCCGGCCGGGAGTGCCCGGAGGTGAACGAGAATCCAAGGGAGAAATGACATGAACCGGCGCGCCTTGCTCACGTTAGCGGCTTCGGGCGGCCTTTTGGGCTCAGTTCGTGCGCAGTCAAACCAGCCCGAAAGCACTGAAGCTCGACTAGACGTCCGGAAATTCGGAGCGGTCGGCGATGGTGTACACGACGACACGAACGCCTTTCAACGGGGGATCGATTACGCCTGCAACAACAAGATGCAACTGCTGATTCCCGGAACGCCCCGATCATATTTGATCTCCGACGCACTATCCATTCCACATGGCAAGCACGATTGGGCGATCACCGGAGAGGCAGGGCGAGTCACGATCACGCAGACCGCCGACAACAAGCCAATCTTCCTGTTTTCAAGCCGTGGTCACGATTATCGTGATACGACCAACCGTGCTTTCAGCGTAAGAAACCTCCGAGCGGCGTGGTCGCGCAAACAACCTATTGCGAACAAGGACTCCAACATGTTCCTGTTCGACGACGGCGGGTACGCTGATTTTCAGATCGACAATTGCGAGAACCACAACGGC
Organism: Bradyrhizobium sp.; assembly: GCF_016213215.1. GTDB lineage: Bacteria > Pseudomonadota > Alphaproteobacteria > Rhizobiales > Xanthobacteraceae > Bradyrhizobium. The sequence continues at coordinate 127,657 of NZ_JACRAW010000008.1, forward strand.
TGTCGACTGGTCTCAACTCGGGAAGTGCAGGCGCCCGGTCGCCAGCTGAATGTATGGGGATGTGTTATGTCGCACCTCTTCAGCGGTTACGAGGCGAGTGGCGCAGCCGTTCGCCTGAGGACCAACCCGGTCGAGGGAATGCCGAATATCCTGATCTCGCACGTCTACGCGCTTCGGCATGCGGCGGAAGAGGAACTCATTCACCTCGCGGGTTGCGCAAGCGTCAATATCGACAATGTCGAGATCAACTTCGGCCGCGGCCCTCAGCTCGTCTGCTGGGGCGGAACGACGGAGGTCAACGTGCGCGCGTGGCGAATGGAGCAATGCACAATAGCCGACGGCCCGCGGAATGTCATTTTTGACCTGAGCGGCAATGGCCCGACTCAACAGGGCACCTACCGTTTCCAAGGCGTTGAGATGCGATTCACAACCATCGACAGCACGCAGCCGCACTCCGTATTCAACGCCAGCGCCGGGGCGGAAGTGGTCATCGACGGCTGTCAGGAAGTTGCGACCAGACACAAGTCGGGTGCGCTTACCTTGGCCACCACACAAAATGCACGGGTTCAGTTCCGCAGTGTTGCCGACATTGTTTCTCCCCATGTCTTTCTGTTGGACAACCCGCATTTGACTGACGTCAGCTTCGCGACCACGGAAGTGTTTCGCTTTTACAAGAACAGCCTGACGTCGGGGATGGATCGCGTGCCGAACGACTCACCCAGCGCGTTCAAGGTCCAGGCTGTGGCGGCTGCGGGGTGGATATGGGCGATCGAGGTCAGCCTGGACGCGGAGGTGACGGCCGGACAGATCGAGCTGGCTCTCCACAAGAACGGACGCCCGATCGATTCCGGAGCGATGAAGCTCGCCATAACAAAGGGCGCCAGTGGCGTGAAGGCTGCGACCGTGATCAAGAACACCAACCATCCGGATTATCGTGTAGCCCCCGGGGATCGGGTTCACTTCGAGATTTCGACTAGCCAATCGTTTGCTGGCCCGAAGAACGCGATCTTCAATCTCATCGTTGCGAACATCTAGGCGGCGCTCGCTCGTCACGGATCTCTGAACCGGGCGCGCTGAGAACTCGGAGGAGGTTCGCGGGAGGCCGTTCAGGAGCCTTTAGCCTACGACAGGTCGGCATGAACGGGACTTCCGCGCCACCGCGATTTCCCAGCCAAGCGGACATTTGATCGCGGTTCCCCGGCGCCTTTTCGTTTGGCAGCATCGGCCAGGGGCGCCTCCGTAAGGAACGCGGAACATTGGAACATGAAGGGCGTTAGTACGCGTTTGGCTCCCACCGTTTTCGGCCCTAGATGTTGCAAGCCCGCAAGTCGGCAGCTCTGCTCGGCGACGTGGAACAGCCCCCCGCTGTTCCAGCGGCCGAGATCCTCAGATCCGGCACCGCCTTTATCCGCCGCAACCTACGGGTGATACTGGCATTTCTTGCACTGACGGTCGGATCATCCGCTGCCTATCTCCTTTTCGCTACCCCGCGCTTCACGGCGGAAGCCGTTCTATACATCGAGAAACCGAAAATTCGCCCTGTTCAGCTCGATTCGGCGAGCAGCGATAGTTCTGTCGATTCCAAGACGGTCGACAGCCAGGTCGAGATCCTGAAATCGGATGCAATCGCAGTGTCCGTTATCAGAAGCCTTCAACTGGCGGAAAACGCGGCTTTCATGAGGACGAGGACTGCAGGTTTGACTGCCGAACAGGACGCCATGCGCGTCCTGCGCCGAAATCTGTCAGTGTCGCGGGTCGGCCTTTCGGCGGTCATCAAGATCAACTTTACCGATTCTGATCCCCGGCAAGCCGCCCGAATTGCGAATGCCGTCGCCAACGCGTACATCGAAAATCGGATCAATGCCGCTAACCATGCCGCAGAGACCGCGACCAATTGGCTGGAAGCCCGGCTGCGTGACCTTCAGAAGAAGGCGGCCGATGCAGAGAAGCAAGTCCAGGAATTCCAATCAAAGAATGAAGTTGACGAGCAGGCAAGGCTGACGGAGCTTCGGGCAAACGCAAGGACGTACCGAAGGCTCTATGACAGCTTTTTCGAGCGGTACGCCGAATCCGGTCAGCAGCAGTCATTTCAATTCGCCGAAGGTCAAGTCGTCAGCCAGGCTTTGCCGCCGGCCCAGAAGAGCAGGCCGAGTCCCGTCTTCGTGCTGCCGATTGCGGTATTCGGCGGACTTTGCATCGGCCTTGGGGTTGCGGCCTGGGCGGAACTGTCGGATCGGACGTTTCGGACGCCCGAGCACGTTGCGGAGCGGCTGGAGACCGACTGTCTCGGCGCGCTCGAGTGGATCCAGAAGCCCTATTGGCGACCGCTGGACATGCGCATGTGGCCCCGCAAGAAGACAGCAGATCCCAAACTTATGCAGTCCGAGGGCATCCTCTCCTATGTATTGACAAATCCGACGTCACATTTCGCCGAAACAATCCGCTCGATAAGGCTGTCGTGCGATCTTCTCCTGCCGGATCAGCCGTCGCGGATCGTCGGATTCACATCCGCGCTCGACAGGGAAGGCAAGTCGACCGTTGCCGCGAATTTTGCGCAGCTCGTCTCGCGCGCGGGACGCAGAGTCCTGCTCGTTGATGCGGACTTTCGCAAGAGGACGCTGTCACGCTCCATGACCCCGCGTGCCTTGAAGGGCTGGTGCGACTTGGTCCTTGGGGGCGTCGCCATCGAGGAAGTCCTGCAGATCGATCGCGCGAGCAAGATGCACTTCTTCCCTCTCGTGGAGATGCCCGGGCCGTTCGAGGCGACGGAGTTTCTGACATCGGATGGCGTCCGTACGATGTTTGAAGGGCTGCGGCAGCGCTACGACTATGTTATCGTGGATTTGCCGTCCCTTGCGCCGGTCATCGAGGTCCGGGCTTCAACCGTGACGATCGACGCGTACGTGCTGGTGGTCGAGTGGGGCAAGACCTTGACCGAGACGGTGCAATGCGCCTTGGCTTCAGCGCAAGAGGTGCACCACAAGCTGCTTGGTGCGATTCTGAACAAGACCAATCTTGGCTCGATGCATCGCTATACACCCCACAACAGCGAGTGCTATTTCCGTTCCCCACCGGCTTCTCTTTGACCTTCGTTGCCCGCCGCGGGTGATCCAGACTCAGTGAATTTGGGCAAGCCCTCCAGTCGCAGCCGCACCTCGACAACGTCGCCCGGCATGAGTCTGGTCTCTTCGTTGGCAGTCATGTTGCCGAACGTGTCGTTGTCATTTCTGTACACTTTGATGTCTGGCTCACGACCGGCTCCGCGGGCTAGTTGAGATCGCACCACACCCGCGTACAATAATTTGTCGCCGACCGCCTGGAGTCGAGCCCGGATCGTGGCGAGTCGGACGTTGGCGTCCTGTAGTTTTGCCAGCAGGTTGTCCCGCCTCTGGTCCTGCACGCGCTCCAATCGTCTGGCGAATTCGCTGCGCTCGCGCTCCACCTGGGCTATGAGCGCGGTCGTCTGAAGCACCCGAGTGGCTGAAAACAGCGTCAGCCGGCGCGAGTCCGAGAGCCGCGTCATGGGCACCAGCCCTTTGCTGAAATTGGTCTGCACTTCCTTGAATTCGGCAGCGTCAGTATCCGCATTCTTCTGTTCGGTCTCTCGTTGATGCTGAAGCGTGGCAATTCGCTCGTCCTCCGCCTGGACGGCGTTCTCGAGATACTGTTTTTCCTTCTGATGATCGGAATTGTCGACGCTGAGCCGTTGCGCTTCGACGTCCACGATCTTCGACGTCACCCCCGATGGAAGCGGGAGATCGTCCAGGTTAGCTTGTCCAAGGGCGGTCTTCCCATCGAGTTCGGCCTGGAAGCGTTCAGCCTGGGCCCGCACCTTGGCGAATTCCGTCCACAGTTCATAATACTCACCGCGAAAATCCGATGAGTCCAGAAAAGGGTCCCGTCCCCTGAACCGCATTGTGTCATAGCCCCCGGCAAGCGCGATGGCCTGGCGCACGGTCATTCCAGGCCGATATGCCTGTGTCCCTGGATTGGCCACGTCGCCATTGAGGTATATCGGCCGATATTCAGCCACCGTCAGACTAACCTCGTCGGGAGAGACGGTGACCACCTCGTCCCGCGACGTCAGGCGCCCCTGCTGATCCAGTTCGCGGGACCGAAAAGCCTTGGTTGAAAAGATCGACTTCACCTGCTTGCGCAATTCGGCCACGCTGAGGCCCGCCGCCTTGATATCCCCGATCAATGGAAATGAGGCCTGGCCATTCAGATCGATCATGACCCGATGCCGCAAATCGCGAATTCCGACTGCTTCGATCTCGAGCACGTCGCCGGGAGCCAGAAGGTACTCGCAGCGCGCAGCGACCGGGGCGAGCAGAACCGCCAAAATCATCGAGACTCGCCAAAGGTCATACAGGAGCTTGGGTAAGCTCATTGTGTTCATCTGCCCTCCACCATGGCCCGGGGATACTGCCGGCTACAACGAGACCCACCGGCCCGGAGTTCCTCTGCCCGAGTTCCATTGAAACCAGCCGCGACAACGGCTTCGCCAACCGCCGTTCGAACCTGAGGTTGAGGCGTCGCCGAGCGCTCAGTTTTTAAGCCCTGAATTCCGACGCAAACCGCTCCTCGAGGTCCTCGGTCGGAGGGGAACCGATCCCCACCGCCTCCGTTTATATGCGGCAGGTCCAAGCTGAGATCCGTTCCAACTGCAGCCCTTGGCCATCTCGGACCAGTTCAGCCGCCCGGGGGGTGATCCGGTGCTCTCAACGTATGCCGGAAGGCACATGGACGCTCCAGCGCGATCAAGCGCGACCGCTGGTCCTCTTGGCAGAAAGCACCTCCGCGTAATCTTGTCCGTCGTCACGCTACTCTCGATCTTCTGGTCCATCAATCTTTCGGCCTCAGGGAGTCTCCTGTTCCCCTACGCTGCGGCGTTCGCAACGTCCCTTGCCCTGATCTGTCTCGAGTTGCGGCGGATCTCGACGGGGGTGGTCGTCGCCGCCGGTCTGCTATTGACGGCAACCGTGGCGTTCTTCGCTTTGTCGATCCCGTACGCGGTCGCCCCGTCACGTCGCCTGCTCTCGCTGGCGCAGCTGTACGTGGCCCTCATCACCAACTGCGGCCTTTTTCTCGGACTATCTTCGCTGGACTCGCGCACGGTTTCCCGCGTGTTCCTGTCTATCGCTGTCCTCATCCTGGTCGTCGCGACATTGGAGGTGCATTTCGGATTGAGGCCGTTTGTCGACGCAATCCGGTCGCTGATTCATCAGGAGTATTACCGTGACACAGCCCGAGACTTGCAGCTCTACGGCGCCGTGCGACCGACCGTCTTTGCCTCCGAACCTTCGCTCGTCGGCATCTTCTGGGGCCTGTCTCTGTGCGGGTGGCTGCTCGCCGATACGGACCGTTGGGGGTTCAGAAGGCTTGTTGTCGCTGCGCTGCTGACCGCAGCTGCGATCTTTGTGATTCGCTCGCCTACCATATTCTATGCCGTTGCCATCTGCGTGATCGGGCTGATCGTTCACGGCTTGAGAAGGAGCGCCAATCCCGGCGTGCGATTGGCCAAATCGGCACTACTGTTTGCCTGTTTCGTCGTGACCACCACCTCGACCTCGCTGCTCATGCATGCTGGCGACGAGTTCGGAGGCGTGATCGAGGACATAGTCAAGGGAGACAGCTTCTACTCTCGTCAGATTGGACCGCACCGTCTTGCGTCCAGCATGGCGGATACGAGTCCCTTCTTTGGTTTCGGATTGGGAGGCGATGCGGAAATGGCGCCTTACGTGATGGACGCGTTCTCGCCGGTCATCGAAAACATGATAGCGGGTGCCAATGCGGCGGACGTCGACAGCGTTCCGGGCATGGCGATCAATTTCAGCGAGGGAAAGACGAGTCATCTGCTTACAAACTCGTTTTGGCAGTTCTGGATTTCATTTGGCATTCTCGGAGGCGCCGTTGTCGCTGCCCTCGTGGCACTCGCGCTGGCAAATCTGGGCGTGAGCGAAATTGGCTTTGTGCTGCTCGGGGCGACGCTTATGGGGCAAACTATGGGAGGAGTCGTCATCGCTCCGGCGTGGACTCCCCTATTTGTCATCGCTGCTCTTACGATTGGCTGGACGAACGCTCGCCCTGCGGGCACCGGCAAGTCGGCGCGCAGCGCTTCCCGACGGCCTGTAATCGGGTGAGCACTTCCAACCAGCCAGCGATTTAGGACGCGACGATTTGGAGCGCGACATGCATGGAAATCCCGTTCTGGAGATTGCCGGGCGACTTGCGCATGATGGTTCTTGTCGGCCGATCCGACTTGCATTCCTTTGGGCATACTGGACCGGCTATATCGACGCGACCGTGCAATACCTTCGGTCCGAACATCACGTGATGGTCTTTCGTGCGCGTCAGCACGGACACGTCGGCAGTCTGAATGGCCAATACAGGTTTGCCGAGGAGAGCTTTGGGCCGGTCGAGGCCGAATTCACCTACGGCGCTGAAATAGAACTTGACGCTCTCGACCGTGCCCTGCGCGAGTTCGAGCCGGACGGGATCATCGTTCTGTCATGGCGCAGGCGCGCCTATCGCCAGTTGATGAAGCGGTGGGCGGGGCGGGCCGTGCGCGTTGTGTGTCTTGACAGCCAATGGCGCGGCCATTTCGGAGCTCTGCGAAGCAGGAGGGATTTTCCGCTTCTTCTGAAACAGTGGGGAGGACGGGCGCTGCGGCGACATTTCTTCCACTCCGTGTTCGACGGCGCTCTTCTTTGCGGTCCCAAATATGTCGACGGTCAAGGAGGTCCTGCGGCGCGGCAGACGAGACAGATGAAGTTCGCGCTCAAAATGGGCTTTCGTCCTGACGACATTTCTGAGGGCTTTGCTGTTTGTGATTGGCACACGCTGGCGCCCGGACGGCATCCCACCGATGTTCGCAAACGGAAGAAATTCCTGTTCGTGGGCCGTTATGCGCCCGTGAAGGGCGTTCCAGTCCTGGTGGAGGCGTATCGGTTGTACAGCCGTCACAGCCGGGACCCATGGCCACTGATTGTTGCCGGTGACGGGCCCCTCAAGCATCTCTTTCCCGGAGTACCCGGAATCCAGGACATTGGATTCGTCCAGGCCAAACAGCTGCCCGAGGTCCTGGCGGATGCGGCGTGCCTCGTCCTGCCCAGCATTCTGGAGCCGTGGGGTGTCGTGATTCAGGAGGCTGTTACGGCGGGCCTGGGAGTAATCTGTACAGATGAATGCGGAGCCGGAGACGTGTTCGTGCAGCAGAATGTCAACGGATTCATCGTACCGACAGGTAACGTCGAGGCGCTGGCAGGTGCGATGAGCACATTTTCCGATTCCGATGATTTCCTCGAACGCGTCCCGAATGCGAGTATCGAGATGTCGAAACGGCTGCTGCCATCAAGCTTTGCTGAAACCGTCATACCGTTCGTCCAGACACGACGGAAGTTCGTCTCATGAGGACAGTCCGTCTGATGAGATTGTGTGTCGGGGCAATACTTCGGCTGCTTCACCTGCACCACGCCAGGGGACACGATCAAAGGACCTCAAGCCAATGGACTCTGCACCTTGGATGATGTCATCCCTCGGCACCACCGACTTTCGTTCTTCGGGCGCTGCCGGACTGACCGGCCAAGTCGGTGGACGCATGACGCGTAGGCCGACGGCGTTTGCTCCTCGGCACACGTGCGCTCGCCGCACCTATTGTGGTAGGAAAGATCGTGTCAATTACGTCTTCGCTGACCGCTGGCATCTCCAGCGTCAACAGCGGAGGCAGCATTGCTTGCAAACGCTCTGGGCGTCGAAGGCTGAGCCGACGTACCCAAGCCGGCGGTCCGTTTCGCTTCAAAATTCCCTGGGCATGGAGCTTCGAGATTTCGCGGGCGACTGTCTCAACGGTGAGGCCTAAGTAATCAGCGACGTCCTCGCGGCTCATCGGCAGTTCTATTTCCCCGCTAGCGCCGATCCGGTCATTCATCTGCAGGAAGAAGGCCGCCATACGCTCTGCCGCAGCGAGCCGACCAAGCACAACGGCGTGCTCCTGGGCGTGCAGCAGATCCCGCGCCGTTACGGTCGCAAGAATATGAGCATGCGCCAAATTTGTCTGAGCCTTCCGCATGAACTCGAGCCGTTTAGCCCGACGAACTATTGTTGGCTGGACGATGGCTTCGGCGCTCCAACGATTGCGTTGGCTCGGTTCGAATCCAAAAACGTCTCCGGGAAAATAGAAGGCGCCAATCTGACGACGTCCGTCTGGGAGCCTTCTCGACATGCGGATCGCGCCGTTCAGAACCTGGTAGATGTTGGATGCCACATCACCTTGACGGTAGATTTCCTCGTCTATGCGGTACCAGTAACTGCTTCTCATTTTCATATTGCTGCAAATGCGTTGGCGGGCAAACTATACTCCTGATCGCTTGAACTACATCAAGTGGAATGATCGGCGTTGCAGCTCCCTGCAACTCGCGCCTTCGACTTTCCTGCGATCGCTTTCGGGTGATTGCTTGCAGAGAGGATGTATTCCCGCGCCCAAGTGAATCTGCTCGACTAGCTGCGCCGTTTCTCGCGAGCGTAATGATTTCCAGTCGACCACGACAACGGATGGTCGGCTCAGCTTGATGCGCGCTTAGAGCTTTGTTGTTGGCTTAAACGGACAGGTGTGCTGTCGCTTCTCATAGCCGACCAGCACCTGCCCTGTCCACTGGCAAACGAGGCAGTATTGAATGAAACGATGCGGCACGATCCTCTCTGGATCGGCCGTGCTGTTACCGTGAAAACACCCAACGAGAGCTTACGACCAGAACCAATGCGACCGCGCAGGCGAGGAGGAGCCAATATTTCAGGGTAAATGCGGTCGCGATGGCGATCACGTTTTCATCATGGCATGGTACCGCATTGAGCGGATGGTTGATCCTGGTCACCCTCTCATCGATTGCGAATAAGCAGTCGAAGAAGGCTGATCAGCTCGTCAATGCAGCCGTAAGGACCGCTGCCGCACTCTCCACTTTAGATTGCGACTGAGGCGTCGTCTCCCTGCCCCTGCACCGATTAACGTGGATGGACCACACCATGCACCTGCTATATCCGATCATCCTCGCGTTTGGACTCATGGCGGCCCCAGTTCACGCCCAAACCTATGATCCAAGCTATCCCGTTTGCTTGCAGGTCTGGATCCTCAGCGGCAGCTACATCGAGTGCCGCTATACGACCATGGCCCAGTGCAGAGCGTCAGCATCTGGTCGCTCGGCCATGTGCCAGGAAAACCCGTATTGGACACGGCCCCAAGGCTACGGTCGACCTCGGCCGCAGCGGGTGTACTAAGGCGCAACGAACCAGGCGACGGCACCTTGGACCGCCATCATGCGACAATAGCCGGTGGCCACGCCCGCCACCAATTCGCTGGGACCTGATCCATGAATTCCGGCATCGACCCGTCGTCTTCCTTCGAACGACCTCAAGCCAATGGACTCATTTCGCGGGCATCTGCACCTTGGTCGCCGCAGATGGGGCTCCCCTCGCCTCATGGAGCCGAACGCCCTACCCGGCGGTCCACCCGCCGTCGATCGACAGATTGGTCCCGGTGATCTGGGCTGCATCGTCGCCGCAGAGGAAGAGAGCCAACGCACCGACCTGCTCCGAAGTGACAAATTCCTTGGTCGGCTGCGCCTCAAGCAGCACGTCCTTGATGACCTGTTCCTTGGTCAGGTTTCGCGCCTTCATGGTCTCGGGAATCTGCTTCTCGACCAGCGGCGTCCAGACATAGCCGGGACTGATGCAGTTACAGGTGATCTTGAACGTCGCGAGCTCCAGCGCGACGGTCTTGGTGAGCCCGGCGATGCCGTGTTTCGCGGAGACATAGGCGGACTTGAACGGGGAAGCGATGAGCGAGTGCGCCGAGGCCGTGTTTATGATGCGGCCCCAGCCGCGCTTTTTCATGCTCGGCACCGCAGCCCGGATCGCGTGAAACGCCGATGACAGGTTGATCGCGATGATGGCGTCCCATTTTTCGATCGGAAACTCCTCGATCGGCGAGACAAATTGGATACCGGCATTGTTGACAAGGATATCAACTCCGCCAAACGTTCTCTCGCCAAGAGCAACCATCTCCGCAATTTCCGCCGGCTTCGACATGTCCGCAGGCGAATAGACCGCCTTGGCGCCGAAATCTGCCTCGATCTGTCTGCGCACTTTCTCGATGTCATCCGGATTGCCCAGACCGTTCATCACGATGTTGGCTCCTGCTCCGGCAAATGCGCGTGCAATTGCCAGACCTATGCCCGTCGTCGAGCCCGTCACAACGGCTGTCTTGCCACTCAGACCAGTCATGTCCGCACTCCTTCAAGCAAGCTAATCCGGGAAAGCCGTGCGCCTCCGAGAGAGGCATCGATGCAACGGCCAGTTGATCTGAATCAATCCCGCTCCGTCGCGCCATCAGTCGCTTCGTGCTCTGGATAGCGACCGGTGACGATAGATGCGATGCCAGCGAGCATAGCACGTCCGAGCTTTCAATGTTGAAACGGATGCTGGTTTTATTGAGCGAGACGCCGTCGTCAAAGTTCGACTCGCCAGTACGCATTCGGCGCGCGGCGCCCCCTCCCCAACGCGGGGGGCTGAAAATGGAGGAAAACAGCCGGGGCGTGGCGACGACCGGCTGATTCCGAACTCCAATCCATTATAGGAACAGGTCCTACCCTAGGCTGCCGAAGCGCGCTTGAACTGATCCCATGCCGCTTGGTTGGCGCGGTCAAAGGCTGCGCGAGATTCCGTCAAGGCGGCGCTCCAGACGTTCCAGGAGGCCGCGCCAGCCTTGGCGAGTTCCTGGAGCTTTGCTTGCGCGGCAGACGCTTCCGTCTTCATCTGCTCTGCGGTCGCTTCCAGCTTCGCCCGACGGTCTGCCGCAAACTCCGCCGAGGCCGCCTGCATGTTTTCGGCCGCTTCCTGCCAGGCCTTCATCTGCGCGGCTGCGATCTGCTCGAATGCCGACCGCTGCTGGTTGGCCTGCTGCACGAGCTTTTCGAAGTGTTTGTTAGCTTCGCCCTGAAAACCGTTCCATTGCGACTCGAGCTGCTGCTTCGCCTGCGTCCAGGCGGCCTCGCCTTCCTCGGCTTGCTTCTTCATGTCATTGAAGAAAGCATCGCGTTTCGCTCGCAGATCCGCAACTGCCTTGTCCGCGACCGCTCGGGCGTCGGCGGTCAGTTGTGTGGCCTTCCCTTCGAACGTCTCCAGGACGGCATCCATCTCGTCGATCCGTTCCTTGGCCCAGTTCAGGTAGAAATGCGCTTGACTCGCCATCACTGCCTCCTTGCTGAAATTGCCAGAACCACTGTGCCGACTCGCTTCGCGACCGCACAGAACTGCATCTCATTTGCTCGAGGCGTCGACCTTGCTCCAGGTGCGATCAGGGTCGAACGCCGTCATCCGTCTCGCGAGCTCGGCGGTACGCGGACCCAGGTCCTTCTGGTAGACCGCACCGGCATGGTTTACCACGAAAGTCATGACGCCCGAATTGCCATACTCGGCTGGATAGGCGACCAGCGCGAAGCCGCCGATCATCTTGCCCCTGACGACATAATCAAGTTCGCCGCCCGGAGCATTTGGCCCCTGCCGCGTCAGGATGCGGTAGTAGTAGCCATGGTAGGGCCTGGGTTCGCTGCCCGCCCTGTAGCCTTCAGCCGACGCTTGCGCTGCGAGCTCGCCTAGCGGGCTGTCATCTGTCCCAGAGGGCCAGTACAGGCCGTCCTTCTTGCCGGGGCTGCTGACGATCCGCCCTGCATAGACACCGGGCCCTGCCCCGGTGCGATCCTTGTCCGCATATTCGTTTTGTGCATCGACGTAGGCAAGACAGGTTTGAATCGCATCAAGCTCGTTACGTCCGATACGTCGCTGCAGGATCTCGATACGGCCGGCGGCGGCATCGAATTCCCATCCCGCCGATTTTTTCGTCAGCGGGATGGGGAACGGGAAATCCTCCGCGCCCAGGATGAGCGTGGCTTTGCCCTCACCCTCCTGGCTGATCGAATGCTTGTCGTCATAGAGCTTGACGAAGCGCTCCCGCCCGGCGGCGTCCGCTACTTCATCACCGGATCCGATGATGTCCTCGCCGGTCTTGCCCAGCACCTTGACGACGTCCTGCCTGGCACCGGATTTGACCGCGGCGACCAGCGCACCGGCAGCCGCATCCGGGCTCTGAAACGCTTGTTGCGCATGAATAGGCCCGGCGGTCAGGCAGACGATCGCTCCGGTCGCCGCGAGGCACAAGCACCAGGCGTGTGTCGAATGAGAGAGTGCCATCGTCATCACCTTGATTGCGCCGGGATGTGCGCACCAGCCGAAAGCCAGTCCTTGTAGGTGCGGAACTTGAGACCAAGCCTGTCGTAAGAGACCTGCAGGTAGCCGTCCCGTCCCCGCGTAACCGCCTCGGGCTTCACCGTCTCCACCTCCTGGGCGATCACGCCGACATACGCGGTGTTGCCGCCGAGATAGCTGAAGCGATAGTAGCCAAGGCCGTTGGCGAGGTGCCCAAGCAGGACGACGTCATGCTTCAGCGCGAGATCCGAGCGCCGGCCACCGCCACCGCCGCCGCCCCGACCACCGCCGAAGCCGCCGCCACCGCGCATTCCGCCGCCGCCGGCACCCATGCGGGGACCGCCACCGGCGCTGACGCGGGGACCGCCGCCACCCCCTCTCGGCATTCCGGCGCTGGCCATGCTCTGCCTGCCACGCGCCGACTGCGCGCTGGCGGCTCTGCCTGGAGAAACATTGGAGAAGGCGCTGTCGCGGCCACCACCTCGTTTCGCACTGCCTTTTGTTTTAGCGCCCCGATCGGCCGCCTTGGCTCGTTCGCCGCCACCCTTTCGAGCGCCCGCACCGCGGTCGGAAGCGCCGGCACGATCGGCTCCCGCCCGGTCACGCGCGCCGGCGCGATCGGCGCCGCCGCGATCGCCTGCGCGATCACCTCCCCGGTCGCCAACGCGGTCACCCGCACGGTCTCCTGCACGATCTCCTGCGCCCGCACGATCGCCGCCGGGCTTGAGCACCTGGTCGCCGCTTCGGCCACGGAAGTCCATCCGGTCCGCGGCGCCGGTCCGCAGATTGTTGTTGCCGAATCTCTGCTGCACATTGGCGTTGTTGTATCTGACGCCCTGGCGGTGCGCCGGGTTGTGCTGCCAGTTGTTTCCGAAGTTGTTTGTCCTGTTGTAGTGGTTGATGTAGAGGTTGCGGTTGCCCCAGTTGCATCCACCGCCCCAGTAATTGCCCCAACGTCCGATGGCCCAACCGGCACCGAAGGCGAGACCCGCTGCGATCACGCCAGCCCCGATATAAGACGGGTAACCGAAGTAATACGGCGGATAATCCGCATAGGGCCAGGTTCCGTAGACCGTGCCCGGATCGTAATACGGCACGTAGATCGTCTCGGGATTGGCCGACTCGATAACGATCATCTGCCTGTTTTCCTGGGTCTGAACGCTAACCTTCTGCTGCTTGGTGGTGACGAGCTTCTTGTTGTCATAGGCTTTGGTACGCAGCCGCTGGATCGCATCCATCACGTCCGGCTGCTGCGCGAGCACCGCGTCTCCCAGATCCTTGGTCCAGTCGAGCTTTTCGCCCATCATCGCAAGGACGTCCGCGGTGCTCGCAAGCGCCTTGATGCTGTCGTCCCAGGACTGCTTCTCGACCTCTTTCTTCAACGCATCACCCTTCAGCGACTTGCGCTCCTTGAGCCACCGATCGGCCTGCACTACTTCCAATGGATATGTCGATGCCGCCAGCACATTGGCGAGGAGTTCGTCCGGATAGAGCGCGATCGGCGCGACGAGCGCTTCCAGCTGCTGCGGGTTCAGCAAAGGCTGGCCCGTCTGCGCCGCCGCTGCATCGCTCGTGCCTTGTTGCGCCCTCGCCGGCAGTATGACCGCAGTCAGAAATGCGAGGACCAGCAGTGCGCTCCTGAGGATCACCATTGCGCTAGCTCCCAGTAAATACAGAGCGCCTGTCCGAGGCGCCATCCGTGCTGCGTCAATCGATCTTGCGACGACCAGCGCAAAAGTCCGGCGCTGGCGCCTTCTTCCTTCAAGTTGCTCCCTTGCCTCTCAAGCCACCGAACCATGCGCCGAAATAGCCGGCGTAGAGAGCTGGTGCTTCGACATTCATCGAATGTCCGACGCCGGGTATGGTCACGACCCGACAGTCAGGCATCGCCGCCGCCATTGCTGACAGATCCGCTGGTGCAATCCATCCGTCCTTCTCGCCCCAGATCACGAGATGCGGGTGGCTGATTTCTGCCATTCGCCGCTCCAACTCGCGACTTTCCCGCTCGAGGTTGAGATTGAAGGGTGTGCCGATCCATATTCCTTCCGAGACGCCAAAGGTCTGCACCAGGATGCGCTCGAAGAAGGGTTGCAGCTCGCCGAGCCCGGCGCGAAACTGCGGCATCACGTTTGGCGCAAGGCTTTCCGGCACGAACAGGGAGGATGCTGCCGTTGCCATCACTGCGCGGGTGACTTCACGGCTCTTCATCATCGCGCGAAACAGATCGATCTGCTCGTCGTTGAAAGTCATTCCGAGCGGAGTTATCGGATCAAGGGCAAGTACCCTTCCGAAGCGTTCCGGCTGCTCAAGCAGCATGCGCGCTGCGATGATCCCGCCGGTGGAATGGGTCGCCAGGTGGCAGACGGAAATCTTCAGCTCATCGAGAGCCGCCAGCATGTCGGCGGCATGCTGGCGCATCGAATAGTTGGCGTAGTCCTTTGTCGGCAGCGGGCGATCGCTGTCGCCGCAGCCGCGCCAGTCAATTCCCACGACGCGTACGCCGCGGGGAAAGAGCGGTGCGGCCAGATCGATCCAGTCCTTGCTGGCAAGATTGCCGTGGATGAAGAGGACGGTGGTGTCCCCCTCTCCCCATTCCCGCCAGCCCAGCTGGACTTCACCGGCACGCACCTTTGGCATGTGGCACCTACTTGTTCAGACCCGCCGTCGGCGACGGGCCGGGCGGTGTGGGCGCCACCGGCAGAGCGGACACCACCGAACCCTTGATCATGCGATCGGTCGCAAGCGGTGAGCTGGTATCAACGGTGCCCTTGGTCACGAAATCGACCACGTCAACGGGATATGCCACCGGGTTGTCCGTATGGATGAAATGCCCCGTTTCCGGATAGATCTTGAGAATCGGCCGGTTACCCGCATTGGTCATGCGAGTCATGAACGGCGTGATGATGTCGCGTCCGAGGTCCGTCAATCCGTTGAACGCAGTTCCCGGGATGAACGGTTCCCTGTCGCCGAACGCGAGGAAGATCGGCATCTTGATCTGCGTGAGCCGTTCGTAAAGGTTCTTCGGATCGTCCTGCTGCAACTCCGCCACCATGGTGTAGATGTCGAAGATGAAGATATTGGCCCACTGTTCGAGCTCCTTGGGATTACCCTTGGTCAGCCCGACGCGCTGCTCGGTGTGCAAGCGGGCATACTCGCTGTCGCTGTAGAAGTAGCCGCTCTTCGACGCCGACACCGCACCCGTATTCGGATCACGCTTCTTGAAGTAGAAGAAGTCGCGGACGTTCTGTTCCGGACGCGCGATCTCGGCGGCCAGGATTCCGGTCTGATCCCACGTCTGCTTCCACTTGTCGAAATCGCGGGCGAAGGACGCGTCGAACAGGCGTAGCTTCTTGTCCTGGGAGATGGCGATCTCGCGCGGGTACTCCTCCAGACCGGCAGGCGCTTCAAGGGCAAGGCTCTGCACCGCGTCGGGCCAAGTCAGGGCGTAGCCCATGACGAGCTGGCCACCGAGCGAGTGTCCCAGATAGACCGCCTTCTTGACGCCGAGCTGGTTGACGACCAGGTCATGCACGACATCGCGCATATCCTGCATGGTGCGCGCCGGGCTCTTGTCGAGATTGCCGGGCCCGGACATACCATAATGCGGCAGATCGGGCACGATCACGCGCAGACCCATGTTCAGGGCATACTGCATGACGTTGCCGTAGTGGCCGCCAAACGCACCCTTGCCATGGATAATGACAAGCACCTTCGGATCCCTGTCGGTGCCGGCATATTCGTCCATGTAGCCGATCTGCCACGACGTGCCGCGACTATCCTTCGCGTTGGCGTATTTGACCGGATAGGGATAAGTCACGAAGTCCTTCCAGAACGACTTATTGGGATCGATTTTCGCCGCCACGCCCGGCACGCGATAGTTCTTGTCCTCGAACTTCTGCGCCCGGTCGAGATCCGCGACATCATCCATGAATGCAACGAACTTCGGATCGTTCTTCCGATGGTTGATGATCGAGAACACGCCGTAATGGGCGACAGGGCTTTCCTCGGCGATCAGCTGAGCGCCGGGCACGCGGTCAACCGCACGCTCCGCGAGTTTGAAGTTCAACCACAAGTCGTTGGTGATATGCATCACCATGGTGCGGGCCTGGATGCGACCGAGATAGGGGTTGACGTTGTGAGTCTCGCCCACCCGGTTGCGCCAGACGAGATCGACGGCGTCATACAGCTTGGCGCGATTCGTAACGCTGGTGCCGGCCTTCTCGTTCGGCGGGTCCCAATAGAACACTTCAGGCTGCACCGAGGCGAAGCTCTGTGTCGTTCGGAATGCAAAATCGTAACCGGTCAAGCCAAGCACCGACCAGCCGAATGCCACGCCAGGCATCGGATGCTTTTCCTTGGGCAGCTTGTAGTAATCGCCCTTTGTCGATTGCCACACCGGATCGGACTCGATCGCGGCGGTCATCAGCTGGAAGGTCCAGTTGCCGACGGGATCTTCGGCGTCGGACTGCGTGGTGCCGCCGATCGGCATCAGCCCACCCATGAATTCCGGATGCATGACGCCCCAGACATAGGTCTGGGTGCCGCCCATCGAGACGCCGGTCACAAGCGCCGCACGTGCGACCTTCAAATGGTCGCGCAGCATGCGATAGTTTGCCTGCACCATGTCATAATAGCTGTATTGCGGGAACTTGATGCCGAGCCCATCGGACGGTTTGCTGGCGCCCCATGTCCCCAGCGGGTCAACCATGATGACGTAGTACCGATCAGTATCGATCGGCCTGCCCGGGCCGATGATCGGCACGCCGCCCGACAGGGCAGTACCCTTGACCCACTGCTCGTACATGTCCGTCGAATCGCCCGAGTAGTACGAGTTGATGATCACGGCGTTGGTGATTTCACCCGCGGCATTGCGCCGCGCCGTGCCGATCGCGATGTATGAGGTGCGCAGTTTTCCTGCGCCGAGCGACTCCAGCGTCGTACCGCCCTCTCCTCCGTTCTCCCATTTCGAGGGATCGTTCAAATCGTACTTTCCGCCGAGGCGGAAGTTCGCAATCTCGTAGCTCTTCTTCAGCGCGTCATGCTGCATCTGCGAAGATCTGCGAGTATAGGGTTGCGCAGATGCAACAGATATGCCGACACAGACGATCATCAGACTGAGTAGTAGCCTTCGCATGGCATTCCTCCCTCAACATACTGACAGCAGATCTCCAGCAGGCACGATACTTCAACCCATTGCTTGACATACATCAACTCGTCGACATCCAGTCGCGGTCTAGTGCGCGCGATATTGGCGAGAATTGTCGCATGGCCTTTTTGTCTTACGGTTCTCATGTCATTCGTTATGACTTGAGCGGTCCGGACACCGGGCCGGCTTACGTGCTTGTCAACGGATTGACACAATACGCGGAACTCTGGACGGCCTATCGAGACGCGCTCGCGGCGAGGGGCTTTCGTGTCGTCACCTTCGACCTGCTGGGACAAGGCGAATCCGACAAGCCGACATTGTTCATCAGCCAGGACGATCACGTAGCCGTGTTGCGGCTCTTGATCGAACAGCTCGGATCCGGACCAATATTTCTGTCGGGGATAAGCTTCGGCGGCCTTGTCGCGTTGCGCTACGCCATCGAGCACGGCGAGACGCTGAACGGGCTCGTGCCAATGAGCACCTTTGCGGAGCTCTCGCCGCAATTGCTCCTGCTGGGAAATGCGATGCGCACCGGGCTGATCCTCGGCGGGACCGGCTTCCTGCAGGACCTGCTGCTTCCCATGAATCTGTCGGATGCGTGGCTTGCGCCGTTAGTGGGCAAGCTGGACGAGGTGAAGCGGCAAGGGTGGCTGACCAACGACGTCTACGCGCTGCAGAACCTGATGGAGTCCTTTCTCGAGTTCAAGCCGCTCACCCAGCGGCTCGGCGCCATTCGGGTTCCCACAATGATCCTGAATGGGGAGTTCGATTTCCTCACGCCACGTTCGCTGCATGAAACGCTGCGGACGCATATCCCGGATAGCGAGCTCGTGATCATTCCCCGCGCCTTTCACGCTTTCACGCTTGAAAAGGCGGCACTTACCGCGGATCTGCTCGCGCGCTTTGCCACTGACGTGATCGCCAAACGATGGATCGGCGGAGGACGGGTGAGTATCGCTCCCGAAGAGCCCGGTGGCGAGATTACCGCATTTCCAGCCGGTTACGACCACCTGCGTGCCATCCCTGTACGGATTGCGAAACCATGAGCAGGTTCCTTGGTCCCCTCGACCCTGCCGGCCGCGTGCCCGCCCGCCAGCAAACAAGGATATCGGCATTCCTGATCTCGGCGCACGGCGCATTGGCTCGGCAGCTCGCTTTCGCCCTGCCGCCACACCTTCAGTGCGGCTGGGAGACGGAACTGCATGCGCAACTCTATCGGGAGACGGAGATTGTATCCCTGCTCCTGCACGCGACTTCCTGGGTACCCGATCTCGAACTGCCGTTGCTCGCGCTTTCCTGGGAGACATCATGGCTGCCAAAGCCGGTCCCGGGCTTTGACGATGCTGGCCAGGGGGCTCTGATCGATCTGGCGGCGTTCGGCCACGCCTTGCATGCCGCGATCAGGCCGGCTGCGCTGCTGCCGGTTGAAGCACCCGCGGAGGATTCGTTCGTTCTTGCGCTGCGCCGCATTGAGTTCGAGAGCGGCCGGATGATGCAGGCGCAAATCCTGTTCCTGAAAAGCCCGGCATTGTTGTCGCATCGCGATGCCGTGAGCGCCGCCGTCGAGCGCCGTCACGAGGAGGTGCGCATGTTGTGGCTCGGTATGTTGAAAGGCATCGGTGTTGCCGAGCGACAGACATCGTGACACGCTCGGCCGCTCGGCTTGAGGCACATCAAGACTGGCGTTAGGCAACAGCGCACAGTCATTCCTGACACTCTCCAAGGGAGGTGCGCAATGAAGGTCGTTTCCGTGGAACACGCGGTCGCCATGATCCCGGATGGCGCAAGCATCATGATCGGCGGCTTCATGGGCGTGGGAGCGCCCGAACGCCTGCTTGACGAGCTGGCGCGCCAAGGGAAATCCGGACTCACCGTCATCGCCAACGATGCCTGCCTTCCCGGCAAGGGGATCGGCAAGCTCGTCGACAGCGCGCAGATCGCGCGACTGACGGCAAGCCACATCGGGCTGAACCCTATAGCCCAGCAGCAGATGATGGCCGAGAAGATGGCGGTCGATCTCGTTCCGCAGGGCACGCTGGCAGAGCGCATTCGGGCCGGGGGCTGCGGTCTTGGTGGCGTGCTGACGCCGACAGGCGTCGGCACGGTGGTCGAGGCCGGCAAGCGCAAAATCGACCTCGACGGCAAGAGCTACCTGCTCGAAACCGCGCTACGCGCGGACTTTGCCCTTATCCATTCGTTTCTCGCAGACTATCAGGGCAATCTTTCCTACGCACTGACAGCCCGCAACTTCAACCCGGTCATGGCAATGGCCGCGGACACCGTGATTGTGACCGCGGAGAATATCGTGCCGGTTGGCGTCATCGCGCCAGACCACGTGGTTACGCCGGGACCGCTTGTGGATTATCTCGTCGCCAATGGGTGAGATCATGGACGCACAAACCATTATCGCGCGGCGTGTCGCGCTGGAGCTTCGGCAAGGCATGCTGGTCAATCTCGGGATCGGCATTCCGACCCTGATTGCGAACTACGTCCCCGAAGGCCTGCACGTCTTCTTCCAGTCAGAAAACGGCTTGATTGGAACCGGTCCGATCCCCGAACAGGGACTTGAGCATCCATTGCTGACGGACGCAGGCGGTCGGCCGATCAGCGCCCTGCCCGGTGCATGCACGTTTGACAGCGCGACGTCGTTCGGGCTGATCCGGGGCGGTCACGTGGACATGACCGTGCTGGGTGGACTGCAGGTCGACGGAGAAGGACATCTGGCAAACTGGATGATCCCGGGAAAGATGGTGCCTGGCATGGGCGGCGCAATGGATCTGGTCACCGGCGCGAGACGCGTCGTAGTGGCCATGCAGCATGTCGCCAAGGGAAAGTCGAAGATCGTCAAGAAATGCACTCTGCCCCTGACGTCGGCGCGGGTGATCGATCTCGTGGTGACCGAGATGGCCGTGATCGGGTTTCCTGGTGGCCGCGCCACGCTGATCGAAACTGCACCTGGTGTCAGCGTCGCCGACGTTGTGTCCAACACTGAAGCAGAACTGATTGTACCCGCCGCTGTTCCGGCAATGGCGATCTGAGAGCAAACCGAGGCTGGAGGACGAAGATGCGCGTGTTCAACGATTTGAGCGAACTCAAATCAGCCGTCGGCAGCGAGCTCGGCGTCAGCGACTGGCTTGAGATCACCCAGGAGCGCATCAACAAGTTCGCGGATGCCACCGGCGACGAGCAATGGATCCACGTCGACCCGGAACGCGCGGCACGCGAAATGCCGGCCGGCAAGACCATCGCGCATGGCCTGCTCTCATTGTCCCTCATTCCTATGTTCATTCGTTCCATCGTTGGAGTGAAGGGTCTGCGAAACACATTGAACTACGGGGCGAACCGGATCCGCTATCTGTCCCCCGTCGCCGTCGGCTCCCGCCTGCGCGGCCGTGTCGCGGTTGTCCAGGCGGAGGATGTACCGCCAGACGCGCTGCGGGTCGTCTATAAGGTCACAATCGAGATCGAGGGCGGGGAGCGCCCCGCCTGTGTTGCCGAGGTCATTGGGCAACATTATCGCTAGTTGCCGGCTGTGATTGTTGCGGCGTCATAACGTTTGATGCCTAATCTGCTGTGCCGGACTTGGCGGCTGACTGCTGGCCGTTCTCTTGCTGGCGCGACAAGCCTAGGCCCTGGCGGTCCTCAACCCGAGCCGCAATCCGATCCTGCGGGTCGAAGGTAGATCGCTCGATAGTGGAATCGAGATGACCTAGGTAGGTACGCACCAACCTTGCACGCTCGCCGCCGACGCAGCCGGCAAGTTCGACCAGGGCCGAACGCAAGCGCCGCATCACCTGAATAGAGGTCGATCCGAATTGGCGAATTTCGTCGAACGCGAGTGCGAGGAAGTCATCCCATGTCGGCATCCGATAGATGACCCGCAGGATGCCTTGCCCATCGAACGCATGACAAGTCTCGAGATCGCACTTGGCCAGCCGTCGCAATAAGTCCTCGATCTGGTCGATCGCCTGCACGGCCGTTGTCGGGTCGTTGATCGCCGGAGACAGCGCCTTGATCGCAATGTCGACCAGCAGTCGCAATGAATTTCGGATCCTGCTCGAACGTGCGCTGGTCTCCCAGATGAATGCACCCCTTGAGCCGTTTCTCCGAGAGCCCAGTCTTTCCGTGAAGTCGCAGGATGGCGCTATCCTCAATCAGAGTGTCGCCGACGGCACACTCCACGACGATGACGCCGTCGATGTCATGGGCATAGTCGACCACTCTTTCGATGTCGATCGAGGTTACCGCTCGCGGCTTTCCCTCGTGCCTGATGATAAGTGCCGCTTCGGATTGCAGCCGCAGCTGGTCTGGCCCGCGCTTGCCTGATGTCGACCATCGCACGGCATGGTAGGTGCTGCGAATCACTTCCCTGCCGGTATCTCCCGGGATATGGAGCACGCGCATGATCTGACGATTGTTCAGCCGCTCTACTAGCTGCGACAGCATAAGCACGCTTGCAATCAGCATCCCTGCGACCACAATCCCCGAAACCAGCGGCACTCCGGGCGTATCCGTGCGATCGATCCAGGCCAGCGTGGCGAGGCTATACATGAACGTCGCCACGAACATGCCCAGGGAATGAAACAGCAGCCGATCGCGCGCAAACCAGACAACCAGTCGCGGCGAATAGACGATGGCATTGAATTGGACGAGGACGAAAGCGATCGAGAACACGATGCCCGTAAGCGCCATCATGCCCGATGCCACCGAGGACAGATACGCCTGGGCTGAGGAGGTCGATAGATTGAGGCTATACCCGAAGAAAGCAGTCTCAAGACGCGGCACGACGAAGCCGCCCACAACACTTCCAACTGCATAGAAAGTCGGTATCAGCCAGAGCTGCATGTTGCCCTCTCCACGCATCGATCATCATTTCACATTCGGGATGCCTTCGGTTGACTCACGTCGAACCAGCGCGTTTCGGGAGCTCAAGCGACCTCGTGGCTTTCGCAGCGTGGGGGCGCTGGATCTCAGTAACACCGGGTGACGACGCGGCCATACGCGTCCACGACCTGCGCACAGCCTGCAGCTCCGTACGCGACGGCGCCCGCCGTCGCGGCTGCTCCGACAGCCACAGCCCGACGCGTGGTTCGGCGCGCAACGCCGGCGTAGCTCATCGGCGTCAACGGACGGCCCACCCGCGCCTCGGCGGACGAAACCGCTGCACCACCGGAGAGCAGGTCCTCACTGCAGATCAGAGCTGCGGACATCGTGGCGATCGCAGCAGCAAAAGTGAAGGTCTTGCGGATTGAGCGGCTCATTTCTTGCCTCCTACAAACGGAACGCCTGCGGGCACTTCATCAAAATCGCGCAGGGCTTCGACCGGGATCTTCTTTGCCTCGTTCGGCGCCTTGAAAGCGAAAGCGCTGGCGTCCCCCGGCACCTCGGACTTCCACTCCTTGATCCTGACCGTGTACTGCGGAGCGCCGGTCACCGTCTTGCTCGTGATCACATATTTCCTCGGTATCGTCCGCGCTCCCGTCTCCACCCAGATCTGCCAATCCACTTCCGGCGTACGGAACGCGAGATGCTCGCACTCTACGCCGTCCACCATACCTTGGCCGATGTGCTTGGCATCGACAGCGTCGGTCATCAGCGTATCGAACGAGTTCGCAACCAGCAGGTCCGTCCCGGGCATTGCGGTGCCCAGGCGACCCTGAAGCTCGTCAAAAACCCGGTCGATCGAGCCGGATGTCTGCTCCTGAACGTACAGGTTCGTGTTGTGACCGAATAACGTAACCGTCTTCCCGTCATAGACGAGCTCGACATCGGCGTAGCCGCCTGTGCGGCGAATACGCATCTTATCGGGTCGGTTTAGAACCACCTGCCCGGAACTGGTGAATTGTATCTTCTGCAATTCGGTTGTGATGACTTCGATATCGCTGTCGAAGGTGACCGCGATCGTGTTCTGGCCGCCGACAAAGTCGGACATCGCCTTGAGTATCTTGGTGGCATCATCCGCTCGCGCCGTCGCACAGAGCGATAACGCCAGCCCACCGGTCATGGCACACTTGCCCAGCCAGGACATGCTTCGGGACGTCCATTGAGCTAGATCTGTACTCATCGTCATCGCCTCCCTTACGCAGCCCCCAAGATCGCCGATCGACATATGATCAGGTTGATCCACATCAAGCATCATTCAAATACATGACCTGACACACGAAAGCCGCAGATCGGGCATGCGTGCCGCGCAGTCACAGCCTGCACCGGCTGTATCTCAGCGTCATGTCTGGAATGTCCGGGAAATTTCGAACGATCGTATCGTCATCGAGTACCTTCAGATTGAATCTCACGCTTTGACTCATAACCGAGGTCGCACAGGATGCCGCCAGCTCGATGTTATCTCCTTCCTGCTTACGCGAACTGATCGTGCACTTTGCTGTCCTGCCTCTGATCCGTTTCCCGTCGATCACAAAACCGGACCCGAAAAGGTCAGAGAGCTCGGCAAACACGATTGCATTGCCCTTCTTGGTGAAAACCCGGCTGCAGAGATCTTGCTGTGACGCCCAGGCACCGGATAGCTCAAATGCAAACCCACTGGCCGGCACCAGCGTGACCGCAGAAAGGACCATTATCGCTAGTCTCATCAACCTCATGCAAAACATCGCTGTTCTCCGAAATCAAAAACAACGGCTTCAGGGGCGAGCGTAATGACTCTCGCCTGGTCGCTGAATTGAGACCACCTGCTCAGTGACCTCCAAATACCAGCGCTTTCAACGGCAACACTGTGGCTTGCAGACGAAGCACGAGGGCGTGGACAAGAGCGACCGTATCCACGAGGTGCAAATAGACCCGCTTCAGGGATCCGGTGTCCTTCGACAGAATTTCATCGTGGTGGTTCGAATAGACGTTGGCGATGCAGCTGCTACCCGGGGGGACGTCATCGAGAACGCCAGGATAGAGCGGCTCGAGGAAAGCCAGGACGGTGCCGGGCGGTCCGATCTTCGACAGATCGGTGAGTTGATTGGTTTGAAGGATCTGGCCCGCAGCGATAACGTCCTGCACTCTCGTCACCACGAGGGGAATGATGGTCATCGGCTTGCTGATGCAGGTCGCTTCGGCGGCCATCCCGACCTTCAGCACCTGTGCTTCGATCTGGTTGAATCCCGCCAACAGGCGGTCCTCGCCTGCGCCGGCGGGAATGAGAATGCCGGCGGCCCTGGTCACTGGCGCAGGCTGCACCAGGTCACCGACACGAAGGACGAACTGATCAACCCGACCGTCGACACTGGCATAGGTTGTCATCTTTTCGAGTTCGACCGTTGCCGCGGCAAGCTCCGCCTGGGCGCTCGCCTTCTGTGCCGGCAGCACCGAAACAACACGTGTCTCTACAGACTCCTTGGCTGCGGCAGCGGAATCCACCGCTCCCTGTCGCGTCGCCACCAACGTCTGCAGTTTCTCGATTTCTCGCGCCGCCACGATATCCGGATTACGCTGCTGAAGCTGTGTCTTCGTGCGCAACTCATCGAGAGCCTGTTCATAGGCTCCCTTGGCCTCGGAAAGCTTGCCCTCACTGCTCAGGACATCCGCTTTGGCAGTCGCCATCGCCGCGTCGACCTCGGCGATCCGGGCGCGCGCCGTCTCCACGGCCGCCTGCTGCCTGGTGGTGTCCATCTTGAACAGAGGGTCGCCCTTCTTCACCATGTCATTATAGCCGACATAGACCGCCTCTACCCGCCCTCCGATCTCAGGGAAGATCGAAATGGTCCGAAACAGCGAATTTACGTTGGTCGAGGAGGGATGGTGGTAAAGGACGATCGTGATGAGAAGCACCGTCAGGATGAGGCACAGCGTGATGCCCCAGCGGAGCTCGTACCAGACCGAGAAGAGCGTGATTTCATAACCGATGCGCTTGCCCTGCACGTAGCGCCGGACCAGATAATCCGGCAGCAGGGTCAGCATCGAGCACAGCATCAGCTCAAGCATGGATGGTGCCCTTCTTGCTCTTGCGTTCCGGCGCGGCATCATCGGAAACTGGGCCGCCGGGTTGAGGCTGCCCCTCGATCGGTGTCTTTGGCATCTCCTCGCCCGAATCCGATGTCTTGAGAGTTGCGGGAGCCTGCTGCCTCGCGATCGCTTCCACGGCAGTTACGACCCGCTTAACGGGCGTGGAAAAATCCGGGATATCGATGAAGGCCAGCAGCAAAGCGGCGACCCAGAACACGTGCTCGTGCGAGAGCAGCGCGAGCAGGCCAAGTATCGCGACGATATCGAACTGAACCTTCTTCGATTTGTGCGCCACTCGCTCCGGCAGCGAATGGATCGTCAAAAAGATGACCCCCAGGCCGATAACGCACAACAGGACAAACACTGCCACGACATTAAACAACGTGTCGGTGTCGCCGGGCGCCGTAATAAAGAACGGAAGGTCGTGCGTCGCTACTGGGTTAGGCTGTGCTGCCACGGCACACTCCTTTCTCAGGCAACCGGTCTCCCGGTGCCCGCTCAGTCGATAATATGATAGCCGCCATCGATATAGATCGTATCACCGGTGATGAGCTTCGCACCATCCAGAGCCAGGAACGCCACGGCCTTGCCGACGTCGTCGATGCTGACGAGGCTGCGGGCGGGAGCCTTGGCCTGCGCCTTCGCCATCAGTTCATCAAACTCAGGGATGCCTGAAGCGGCGCGCGTGGCGAGCGGACCGGGCGAAATCGCGTGGACCCGGATGCCTTTGGGGCCGACTTCGGCGGCGACGTAGCGAACCGCACATTCGAGAGCCGCCTTCGCAACGCCCATGATGTTGTAGTTTTCCACCACTTTTTGGCTTCCGAAATAGGTCATCGTAAACATCGTCCCACCGTTCTTCATCAACGGCTCCGCCAGATGTGCCATGCGGATAAAGGACCAGCACGAGACGTCCATCGTTGCGAGAAAGCCGTCTCGCTCAACGTCGATCACCCGTCCGTGCAGCGCCGCCTTGGGAGAAAAGGCGATCGAGTGAACGAGGAAATCGAGTTCGCCCCACTCCTTCGCAATCCTGTCAAATACGGCCTCGGTCTGCCCGGCCGTCATGACATCGAGCGGCATGAAGATCGGTGCCTCGAGCTCGAGGACGAGCGGCTCGACGTGTTTCTTCGCCTTTTCGTTAAGATACGTGACGGCGAGGTCGGCGCCGAGCGCGCGAAATGCCTTGGCGCAGCCCCACGCGATCGACTGATCATTGGCGATGCCGACGATCAAGCCCTTTCGTCCCTTAAGGGCGACCTTGGTCTCTGGGAAGGTTGGAATGGTCATGGCGTCCTCGCGGTGCTTGATTGAGCCGTTGATCCTTCTTGCAACAGCGACAGGGTGTGGCGCGCAATCATCAGTTCTTCGTCGGTCGGCACGACATAGACCGGCACGCGGCTATCGGATCGTGAAATCTTCGTTCTGTTGTCGGCGTTGGCGGCTGCGTCGAGGGACACCCCGAGCCAGCTCAGCCTGCTGGCAATGGCCGCCCGGATCTTCGGCGAGTTCTCACCGATCCCGGCCGTAAACACGAACGCATCGACGCCCTGCAAAGCGGCAGCCAGCATCCCGGCATTCAATCCAACCCGGTAGACGAAATAGTCCACGGCAAAGGCTGCGCGCGGGTCGCTGTTCTCCTGCAGTTCCCGCATGTCGTTGCTGATGCCCGAGAGCCCTTTGAGGCCGCATTCCCGGTAAAGGAAATCCTGCAACTGGGCCGGTGACATCCCCTTCTCCGAGATCAGATAGAGCACGACACCCGGATCGAGTTGACCGGGCCGCGTACCCATCGGCAGGCCGTCGAGCGCCGTAAACCCGAGCGTGCTTTCGACGCTCCGCCCATGCTCGAGAGCACACATCGAAGCGCCACTCCCCAGATGCGCGACAATCACGCGTTTGGCAGCAATCTCAGGAGCAACCTGCGGCAGCGCGCTGGCGATATATTCATAGGAAAGACCATGGAAGCCGTACCGGCGCACGCCCTCCTCATAGAGGCTGACGGGCAAGGCGTAGTGATCGGCAAGCGCGCTATGCCCGCGATGGAAGGCCGTGTCGAAACACGCTACCTGCGGCAAAGAGGGCATACTGGCCAGAATCGACCGCATCGGCGCGAGGTTATAAGGTTGATGAAGCGGCGCCAGCGGGATATAGCGCTCGAGTCGGTGCAAGACACTAGCGGTTACCCGTACGGGCCGGCTGTAGTCCGGCCCGCCATGGACAACCCGATGTCCGATCGCGATCGGATCGATGCGCAGCTCCTCGCGAAGCCATGCGCCTGCCGTCGCAAGGGCTGCTGCAACGTCGCGGAGCTTGTCGTTCTCATAGGTACGGTCGACCAGGACGGCACGGTTGGCCCCGGTCGCCCGCAATCGCGGGCGGCTACCGATCCCATCAACCTGGCCTCGAACCTCCCGCTTCAATGCGCCATTTGGCTCCAGGGCAAACACCTGGAACTTTACGCTCGAAGAGCCGGCATTCGTGACCAGGATTGTATCCATGATGATCCCCGTCAGGCTGCTACTGGGTGCAAGCGACGGCGGGCATCGGCGTACAGAACGGCTACGGCGCAAGATGCCATTCGCGCCCGCACGGAATCGGCACGTGAAGTGAGCACAATCGGAACCCGGGCGCCAAGCACGATGCCCGCACTATCCGCCTTGGCGAGATATGCGAGATTCTTTGCCAGCATGTTGCCGGCCTCGAGATCCGGCACGACCAGGATCTGCGCGCGGCCCGCCACTGGCGACTTGATCCCCTTGATCCGCGCCGCTTCTTCGTCGATGGCGTTATCGAACGCCAGCGGACCGTCGAGCACGCCGCCCGTGATCTGCCCGCGTTCAGCCATCTTGCAGAGCGCCGCAGCCTCGATAGTCGACGGAATTTTCGCCGTCACGTTCTCGACCGCCGACAGAATGGCCACTCTCGGAGTGCCAGTGACCGTTTGGGTGTACAGATCGATGGCGTTCTGGACGATGTCGCGCTTGCAATCCAGATCGGGAAATATGTTGATCGCTGCATCGGTGATGAAGAGCGTCTCCGCATAGGTCGGCACATCCATGATGAAGACGTGGCTGATCCGCCGTTCCGTCCGCAGCCCTGTGCCTTTCGCCGTGACGCTGCGCATCAGTTCGTCGGTATGGAGGCTGCCTTTCATCAGCAGCTCGCCTTTTCCTTCATGGATCAGTTCGACCGCCCTCGCCGCGGCTGCCTCGCTGGGCGACGCTTCAACGATCTCGAATCCCGCGATGTTCAAGCCGAATTTGGCAGCCGTCTCCCTGATCTTGGCCGTTGGACCGACCAGCGTCGGCTCGATGAGTCCGGCTTCGGCCGCCTCGCAAACGCCGCGCAACGAGGTTTCATCACACGGATAGACGACAATGGTTGCCGCTGGCGGTACCTGCTTCGCAGCGGCGATCAAGCGCCCATACTTCGCGTGGGACTGGACCGCCGCACTCTCTTTCGTTTTGGCGCTCATTTCGATGGTTCTCCCCTAATGCCGTCGCGAAGACGCTTTCGCCCGCTCGACGGTGGCGAAAGGAACATTGGTTTGACCCGGCGATGGCAGCGCCGGTCCGCTCGCGCCAAATAGCGATACAACGCGCTTGAACCGCTCCGCCGCCTCTCCGGAGAGTTCTCCGACCGCACTCAGTACCTGCTGCATAAGATTGAGCGCGTTTTGACGCTCTTCCGGGCTCGCCGGCAGCAGCGCGGGAATGGCAGCAAGCGTTGCCTCAGGCTCCAGAAGCAGGAGGAAATACTGCTCTCGCGCGATCTGCTTGAACTGGGCCAACGTCAGCCGCGGCTCTTTCTCGGAAAGCCGGACCCGGCGGAGCGCCTGGAGGCCTCGCTCATCCACCTTGCGACGTGCCATTCCGACATAGAGAAGACCTCGGATCGTGCACTCGAGCAAACCACCCTGGTTGATGTGCGACTTCAGTTCGGCAATCCGCGCTTCGATCAACTGACGATGCAGAAGTGACTTTCCGGGCCTTCGCGGCCTGGACACCGCCGGATCAATGCCGACAGCAGCCTGCAAGGCCGGCGAGCCATAGACGGCCAGGAAGATCGACTCCGAAAGCTTTTCCTGAGCCTCGCGCCAGGCGTCCAGGCCTTTCTCGATCTGCTCCGACATCTTCGCCTGGACAGCCAGGAACGGGTTATCGGCCGAGGCCGGCTTGCGATGCTCCCGCGCCTGCTCGGCCGCCTTTCCGATCCAACTCATGAACGGATTGGCATCGCTGAACAGCTCGTATTGCAGCCGCGCCGGATGCCAGCGGCGCAACCACTCCGCAACTTGTGGAGTGAACATCGTCTTGACAAACGGCTGTGCGAAGGCGCGGTAGAGGGCCAGATTGATCTCGGATACGCGCGCGGCAGTCGCGAACCGTCGTTCATCTTCTGCCGAATTGCCGCCCATGGCCCTGATGTCGTCGAGGGTGCGCGGTTCGCAACGCATCACCCAGTCTCCGAGGGCAAGATCCGGGTTGAGCGTATCGGCGGACTTCTGCTCGAAAGTTGCCTCGTAGAGCCCGGGCGGAAGCACATCGATCAGGTCGATATTGTCGGAGAATTCGCTGTGTTCCTTCCTTGCAACGCCGCCGGAGACGAAGATTCCGAGATGCCCGACGGTTCCGTGCACGGTGTACACGATGGTCTGACCGTACGAGCGGATCTCGTCCACATCGTCGTAGAGATCCAGAATCCAGCCCAGCGCCTGCTGTGGCGGGGTGACGTTGTCACCCTCGGAGCAGAACACGACGATCGGTGAGCGGATATTGCGAAGATCGATGGTTGCGCCATCCGATGTTGTTATGTCACCCGACGCGAGATGGTTACCGACGAACAATTGATCGACGATGAACTGGATTTCTTCGGCGTTCAGATTGACATGGCCGCCCCACCACCGCTCGAACTCAAGGTAACGCGGACCTTCGGTGTCGACTTTTGAATACACATTATATTGCTTGGTCCACAGCGTGTTCGCTGGATTCTGGTTCTCGAAATTCTGAACAAGCCAGCCGCCGTCGAACTTGCCGGCGCCCATGTCCCCCGTGAGCGCGGTCAGCCAGCTGCCACCAAGCAACCCGCCCGAATAGCGCATCGGATATTTGCCCTTCACGCCGGCCCAGTACGAGAGCGGGCTGCCCGCCAGAATAACCGGACCGAACAGCTCCGGCCTGAGTGATGCCAGGATCATCACTGCCCATCCGGCCTGGCAATTGCCGATCACACACGGCTTGCCGTCTGCATCCGGATGCAGCGAGATCACCCTTTCCAGGAACACCGCCTCAGCTCTTGCGATGTCCTCGATCGTCTGTCCGGGCATCGGGTCGGGAAAGAACCCGACAAAATAGCATGGGTGGCCGGCCTTCAGCGCAGCTCCGATTTCGCTGTCTGCCTTAAATCCGCCAATGCCTGGACCGTGTCCCGCGCGCGGATCCACCACCACAAAGGGGCGCCGCTTCAGATCAACCTCGACGCCCTTTGGCGGAAGAATGCGCACGAGCAAATAGTTCACCGGCCGTGGCAGAGTTCGTCCATCAATGACCAATTCTGCATCGTAATTCAGTACGTGAGGAATTTCTTCGGCAAGATGTTCCCGATACTGGTTCCCGCGCTGCCGGAGAATGTCGGAGAACAGCACACCGCGCTGGGCTGCGTCGATCATGTATTCCAGCGCCGGCGTAAAGGCGCCTAGCCACGGATTGACAGGTAACTGCGGTTTCTCTGCCGACATTGTTCCGCTCCATGCTGTGCTGCGCCCGATCGCTGCAGTTAGTATGATGCGCTATTTTGTTGTATTGATCTACCTCAAGCAGAACACCAGCTGTCACGCTACGTAACAATCTCGTTTCTTCCATAAGCAAGCAAACGTCGAGGAGACTGACGATGGTTGACATTGACCAGTTGCTGCCAACCGCAAAGGACATCCAGAAACAGGCGGCGCTTAACGAGGCCGAAAAGGCCGAAGAGCAAGCGCGTCAAACAGCCGCAGCAGATGCCGAAAAGAGAGCGCTCCTCGACGAGCTGAAGAAGCCATCGGGCTTATCGGAGGAAGAGAAGATCCGCCGCGCGTCGAACGTCATTCAGCGCGCTGTAAGAAACGGACTCCACGAGGTCCAGGTCTACCGGTTCCCGAATGCGCTTTGCACCGATCGCGGTCGCGCAATCAACCAGCAGGAACCGGGGTGGGAGAAGACGCTGACCGGACTACCGAAGGAAATGTATCAGCTCTGGTACGACTACCTGCGTCCGCGCGGATACAAGATAGCCTTCCAAATCATCGATTTCCCGGGCGGCATGCCCGGCGACATCGGCATCACCCTGAAGTGGGGCTAACGTGCCCCACTCAGGGCGCCGCGACGGTCCGACGGCACCGGGAGGCCTTGATGGCAAAGGATGACCAAGACTCGAAAATGAAGCGAAAGGCCTACGAGAAGGAACTACGCAAGCTTCAAGTCGAGCTTTGCCATCTCCAGCAATGGGTCGTCGAAAGAAGACAGAGGGTAATCGTTATCTTCGAAGGTCGTGATGCCGCTGGAAAAGGCGGCACGATCAAAGCCCTCACCGAAAAGGTCAGCCCGCGCGTCTTTCGCGTGGTCGCCCTTCCCGCTCCTTCGGACCGGGAAAAGACACAGATGTTCATTCAGCGTTACATGCAACATTTTCCGGCGGCCGGAGAGATCGTGATCTTCGACCGCAGCTGGTACAATCGCGCTGGCGTGGAATACGTCATGGAGTTTTGTACCCCCGACGAACACAAGCGTTTTCTCTCCCTTTGTCCCGAAGTCGAGAAGTACATCGTCGACGGCGGCATCAACCTGATCAAGCTCTGGCTTGAAGTCGGGATGGATGAACAGGAGCGGCGGTTCGAAGCCAGGATCGATGATCCGCTGCGGCAGTGGAAGTTGAGCCCGATGGACACGGAGTCGTACCGTCGCTGGTACGACTATTCCCGAGCCCGCGATCTGATGTTTGAGGCGACGAACTCGAAACACGCGCCGTGGCATGTCGTCCGTTCGGATGACAAGCGGCGCGCGCGCCTGAATTGCATTTCGCACCTGCTCAAGACGATTCCGTACAAGCGCATCTCGCGCGAGCAGATCAAGCTTCCGAAGCGATCAACGAAAGCCCGTTACGATGACAACGCTTCGCTGCACAAAATGAACTTCGTTCCGGAACGCTACTAGTCCTCTCACAAGAGCCTGCCGAACTTTACTCAGCTTCGGCAGGCGCCGTTGCCCACGCTCAATCACTCCATTGTGATCTGCACACCGCTCAGCGCCGCAGACAGTTCGACGCCAACCTTGGCGCCGCTCAACTGCAGAATGACGCCGTTTCTGGCATTTTGCAGCTGAACGCCGCCGGCGCCGGCTGCCACGGCGGCACCGGCGCCTATGGCCGTGTAGCTTCCGACGATGTCTCCCGGACTTCGAAGGTTCAAGGCACGCCCGACAAGTTGACTGGTGGACCCCCCGATCGTCGCCCCAAAGCTCATGCCGGATACGTTGAATGGATAATGCCGTCCTCGAAACGTCAGGACCCCGCGGCCGCCGCCGACACCGACGATGAAGCCGGCCTTGGTGAATACGACTCTGACCGACCCGGTTTCAGCTTGAGATGGCGTCGCTGTCGATGCGAGAGTGACCACGACCGCGACGGCGATCGAAGCGGCTGATCTCTTAAGCCAGACGAGATACTTCATCCGAATCTCCCTTCCCGGTTCAGCGGTTTCACCAGCGCCGCGTACACGGCCCAATATCTCAGAGTGGTTGATCCAGATCAACACTGCTAATGAAGGCGACGGCGAGACTTGGCATTGCACGGCGAGGCCCTCTGGTCAGCGAATTCCTTCAAAAGCACCCCTGACGAGGAAGGGAGAGGCAACATGAGCCGCAGGATCGCTCGCCCGGCAAAGCGGATTTGCCTTGGCATCTCCATTTGCATCTGCACCATGGCGCCACAGGGCTCGCTGGCCGAGGGGTTGCCGCCACCCCGTCCAGACTCTCCCGCGGCTGACGTCGCACCGCGCGGCGAGCGTGCGCCGCGGCCAATCGAGTATTCCGCCTGGCAGAAGCTGTGCTTCACGCCGCCTTCGGCGAATGTCGTGTGTCGCACGACGACGACTGGTACGTGGGATACTCGTCAAGTCGCGATCCGAGTTGACCTGATTGACAGTCCGAACGGAGACGCTCGACTGCAGGTCTTCATGCCGGTGGGCCTCTATTTGCCGCCGGGAATTAGGCTGAGCATCGATCAGGACGTCCCGATGACAATTCCCTACTCCTGGTGCCTGGCCAACGCTTGCGTTGCGGCAACGGCGGCCGACGCAAAACTGATCAACGCCTTGGAGAACGGCCAAAGGCTGACACTGGAAGCCGTCGATTCGAATATCTTGACGATCACAACGACGGTGCCCCTCCACCAGTTTGCGGCGGCGCACCGCGGCCCCCCGGCTCAGCGGTTCGAGCGCCAGTTCGACAACGACTGACAGGGCAACTCCGGCTCGCCTTGCACCGATGCGGATTCCAGATCCCTACAACCCAACGCGCTCGTGCACCGGCCCGTCTGTTGGGACCTTCGAGGTATTGTCACGCATCCACGCCAGCATGAGCTGCCATGCGACAGCCAGCACGATGGGACCGAGGAACAGGCCGATCACGCCATGAGCAATCGTTCCGCCCAATAGACCAACGAGGATGACAGGCATCGGTGTCTTCAGACCGTGCCCCATGATGAAAGGTTTCAGGATGTTGTCCAACAGACCTACGGGCACCAGGTAAAGGGTCAGAATAAGGGCTGCTGTGCTGTCCATCGTGGTCCAGGCCCAGACAAGGACACCGAGCATCACAATCGCCGCCCCAATCTGAACGATAGCCAGGAGCAACACAAAGAACGTGAGAACGCTCGCTCCGGGTACCTGCGCCATGGCGAACCCGATGCCCGCCAACAACGCCTGAAGCAGCGAGACGCCGAGAACTCCAAGCGAGATCGAGCGGATGGTTGCTGCCGTCAGCTTGAGGTACTCATCGTCTCTATCGGCAATGACGTGGGTCAGGAGCGCCCTCACGCCCTCAACGATCCGGGGCCCCGGCAGCAACAGGAATCCCATCACGACCACCGCCAGCAAGAACTTGAGCATGCCCTCGCCGACGCTTGACGCCACGCCGAGAAGAGGTTTGGCCACGGCCTTCACTTGTGGCCCTAATTCAGCAAGTGCGCTGGCGATATTCGTCGAGGCAAGACTCCAGAACTCGTAGAAGGGTCCACCAACAAGGGGCCATTCCTTGATCCAGGTCGGTGGCCGCGGGACCGTAATTTCGGCCGAACTAACGCTGTCGGAGATTGTTCGCAGGCCGTCCACCAGGCTCACGGCGAACCAGGTCGCCGGCCCGATCACGATGGCCAGGCTGGCGACGGTAACGAGCACAGCTGCAAGCACGCGGCGACCGCCCAGCGCTCTGGCCAGCCGCTCGTAAGCTGGATACAGCGCGACCGTCAGGATCACGCTCCATGCCAGGATTGCCAGGAACGGCTGAACCAGCACGAACGTCCAGTACACAAGCAGCGCAAGCAGGCTGATTCTGATCGCGAAATGAATCACCTCATCGTTCACGTCGAAACGGCTGCGAGCCATCTTCGGCTTCTGACCCATGGCAGCTCCCAAGTGTTGCGTGAACAAGGCCGATATGATCGGACATATCGCTGCTTGATCAACGTCAGGACCGTAAAGGCGGAATACGCCGTCTAACCCGAATGCTGCGCTTCCAACTAACAGGCTATCGAATTCCGAGCAGCGAACGCCGGAACCCGCTGGCGCGCGCCTCCCTCTCGCACACAAAACTGCCTGCGCTCCCCTGCGAGTAACGTTTCTGCCGCTTGAAGTAGTAGATCTCTTTGCGAAAATCGAGCCAAACAACAACGTCATCGGGGCAATAGCGGCGGGCTTGATATTCGTTACGAAACGGAGTCAGCGGTAAAGCTTCGGCCGCGGATGCCATGGTCAGCAGGCCAAGGATAACCAGCCCACGCAAGGTACCGTTGCGAGGCACCAGACTGAGTTCTCGAGTGCCGTGGTTCCGCATCGCTCTCATGCCTCGTTGCAGGCAGTGATCTCGCCCTTTCGCACGGCGGCTTTCAAGGCCGCATAGTCATGCTCGGTCTGGTCGGCAT
Organism: Bradyrhizobium sp.; assembly: GCF_016213215.1. Lineage (GTDB taxonomy): Bacteria > Pseudomonadota > Alphaproteobacteria > Rhizobiales > Xanthobacteraceae > Bradyrhizobium. Next base: position 163,184 of record NZ_JACRAW010000008.1, read on the forward strand.
TAGGCCGAAGCGAACTCGCTTCGTCAAACTCCTCACTCGAAGTCCCCGGATAACCGCTGGTCGTCGCAGAACTCTCGCAGACCTTCGCGTGCCCGCGCGCAAGCACCCAGCCCACGCGATTCCTCGGCGCGATCATCCGGAGACACAATATGAACAAAGTCTCTTTCATCTGCACGTTTGGACGCCTGATTTCGATGTTTCATCGCCAGCCGAGATGTTTCAGCGCGGTTGGAACACACACTTCCGGCAGAGAGCAATGAGTTCGATGTAAGTCTCAGCAGAGAGTAATGATGTTGATGTGGATCAAGATGGCATCGACGCGTCCTCGATTGGATCACCAGCCAAATCCCTCACTTGCTGGGATGCTTAGCCATGATTGACCCGATCCATCCGCAGGCAGAGAAGCGCTTGCTCCGCTGGTTTCCGCCGGCCGCATGGCTGCGGGACTATCGCCTTGAGTGGTTGTCTGGTGACGTTGTTGCAGGGATAACGCTGGCGGCCTATGCCATCCCCGTCTCACTCGCCTATGCCGGTCTGGCCGGGCTACCGCCCCAGGTCGGAATCTACGGCTATCTGCTCGGAGGCCTCGGATACGCCCTGCTCGGCTCATCCCGGCAGCTTGCTGTGGGGCCGACGTCAGCCATTTCATTGATGATCGCCGGAACTGTGGGCGCGATGGCGGCGGGAGATGCGGCACGCTATGCCCAGATCGCGAGCCTTGCTGCTTTGACCGTCGCTGTATTGTGCTTCCTTGCCTGGCTGCTGCGGCTCAGCGCGCTCGTCAAGCTGATCAGCGACAGTATTCTGGTTGGCTTCAAGGCCGGAGCCGGCCTGACGATCGCCATGACACAGCTGCCTGGCCTGTTCGGCGTGCCGGGCGGAGGACACAACTTCTTTGATCGTGCCTGGCTGTTCGCGGGACAACTCGACCAATCGCATCTGCTTGTACTCACAATAGGCGTGCTGGCCATCATTCTGATCGTGGTCGGAGAACGGTTCGCGCCGGGACGTCCCATCGCCCTCGGGGTGGTCGCCCTCTCGATCCTGCTTGCGGACCGGCTCGGGCTCGCTTCCCTCGGCGTGCCGACGACCGGACAAATTCCACCGGGTCTGCCCAGCATGAACTTGCCCGGACTCAGGATAGTCGATGTCGAAGGCATTATCCCGCTGGCAGCCGGCTGCCTCTTGCTTGCCTATATCGAGGGGGTCTCAGCCGCGCGCACCTTCGCTGCCACGCACAAATATACCCTTGACCCCCGCCAGGAGCTTCTGGGCATCGGAGGCGCCAACTTGATGGCGGCCCTAGGTCAGGGCTATCCGGTGGCCGGCGGTCTGTCGCAATCGGCTGTCAACGACAAGGCTGGCGCGCGGACGCCGCTCGCACTTGTCTTCGCTTCGGCTACACTTGCATTGTGCCTGCTGTTTCTGACCGGCTTCCTGGACACTCTCCCGAAAGCCGTGCTCGCCGCCGTCGTCCTCACCGCCATCTACGGGCTGCTCGACTTCCCGGCACTAATGCGCATGTGGCGAGTCAGCCGGCTTGATTTCTATGCGGCAGCTATCGCTTTGGTGGGCGTGTTGGCGCTCGGCATCCTGAACGGCATCCTGCTCGCTGCCTTGGGATCCGTACTGCTTCTGCTCATGCGCGTGTCCCAACCGCATATCGCCTTCCTGGGTCGCATTCCCGGCACGAACAGCTATTCGGATGTGACGCGGCATCCGGAGAATGAGCCGCTCGATTCGGCTGTTGCCTTCCGCCCTGAATCCTCCGTTATCTACGTGAACGCTGAGGGCGTTTGCCAATCCGTGCTCGAACGTATCCGAAAATCCCCCGCGCCGGTTCGCCTGGTCGTGTGCGATCTCTCGGCTTCGCCCTATCTCGACCTCGCAGGCGCGAAGATGCTGCACGAGTTGCATGACGAGCTTTCGGCCCACGGTATCGTCCTTCGGATCGTTGGCGCCCACGGTTCGGTGCGCGATCTGTTGAGAGCCGAAGGGTTGGAAGAGAAAGTTGGCGGCTTACGCCGCACGCTGACGCTGGAAGACGTCCTGGCAACATGTGCTCCCGGCGAGAAGTAGCTCCCTTTGCTTATGGCGGCGGCGCTTTCGCGTTCTGAAGCGTCGATCTCAACACCTCGAAAATCACAGCCGTCGACCATCCGAACAAGAGTACACCGTTCATCGCCGTCATTGGTCCAAGCAGCCGCCACCGCGGTACAGGAACGATGTCTCCGTATCCCAACGTCGTAAAGTTCACGAATGCAAAGTACAGTCGATCCGACGTCTCGGGCGTCGCGTCGACGAGTGCGTATCCCAATGACCAGATTGCTATCTCGCAGGTATGAGCCATCATCAAGACTGCGGCGGTTGCCATCATCACGGCAGCCAGGTGCACCGTCGTTGCCGACGTCCATTTGGCGGCGACAGTCCGCGCCGTGCCAATGACCAACGCCATCGCCGCTGCATGAGCGGCGATGTTCGCGAGACTGACAGCACCTCCAAACACCAATTGCCGAAGCATGGTTGCCTGATCTCCTGGGAGCTGCCGGTCACTTCGCCACGAACGGCGAGCGGCCCTCTTGATCTCTGTCAATCAGACAGCGACGGGCTGACGCGGCGGGAAATGACCGATCGGACGTCGGTGCCGTGAGCAGCGCCCCGAGGGTCACCCTTCTCCGTAGATGTAGGATTTGATGCGCGACTGGACGATCGTTTGAAGAAGGCCGATGAGTGCGTTTGCAATGCAGACCACGAAAAGGTCATCGGCCCTTCGTTAAAAACCGGCTCGACGGGCACGCGGGCTTCGGAGCAGCCCAATATGGCTGCAAACGGACGCTGCTTCGGCATCTCGGCGGGTTTCGATAGCAGGCTGCCATCTCGACCTACGGCCAGTAGCCCGGCTGCACAGCCGGGCCATTGGTCTGATAGCCGAGCATTTCGATCCGCAATCTACCGACGGCCAGCTCGGTCAACCGGACCGCCACGATTCATTGGCGTTCCTGGTCGCACGGCCTCACGCGCGATTGGACGCGGCCTGAGCACAACGCCCGCCCTTGCGACGCAGCTTGGTGGATAGTCTACGTATTGACAGTAGACCACGGCTTCCGCTGGTCCGCTGGACACTGCGATGCCGGCGATTGCCAGCGATGCGCTTACTGCCAACCCGGCGAATGTCAACGATCGAGACAGATGCATTGAACTCTCCTGATCTCGTAAGAAGGCACGGCGCGGCAACTAGGTGTGATTGACCATTTTCACCGTAGGGATACTTCACCGAACCAGGTTGATACAAATCAAGTCTAAGGCATACCAGTGTGGGCGAAGGCGACCCGAAGGATAACGGAGCCTGGAAGAACTCGCGGGAACTGCGCCTGCGATCAGGGTCGCTTCGCATCCTCCGAACGGAGCTGAAGAAGGACGTATCCCGCCGACGTTCGGCATTGTTGCCGCCCGTCAAGGGCGAGGCATGATGCTTATCATATTCTAGCTGACTCCGACTGCTCTTATCGAACGGCACCTTTGGTGACATGCGGCAGAAGACGACCGATGTTGCGCGAATAGCCGCTCGCAAACGCACGGGTCCTTTCTGGCAAGACCGGTTCGGCGCGGTTGCCATGGATGAGGAATATCTCGCGGCGGCACTGCGCTATGTATCGCTCAACCCGGTGCGCGCACGGCTGGTGCAGCGGGCGCAGGACTGGCGATGGTCGAGCACGCCCGCGCATCTGCGCGGCAAGGATGACGGTGTGACTGCTGGCACCGATCAGGGATCGCTTCAGGCGCTTCGCCGATCTACTCGACGACACTCCGGACGCCGACCTGTTCGATCGGATGCGCGCCGCGGCGAGCATCGGCCGGCCGCTCGGAGATCGCTTCATCGCCCGGCTCGAGCGACTGACCGGGCGCCCCTCAAACCAGGCAAGCGTGGACCGAAGCCCTCAGAGCCGGAGCGCAAGGCTGGCGAATTGATGCAATGTCACAGTAATTCTCAGCACATTCTGTGCGTAGTTATTGGGATCACACTTGCCGGCGCCGGTCGGTCCGACGACCAACGTATGTCCGACATCGCCGACGTGGAGCGAAAACCGGAACGGGGTCGATCCCTCCGTCTTGCCGACCGGGTGGCAGGTACACCGGGCATCCCTGGCTCAACTCAAACCAAGGCTTTCCGAGCTGCGCCTGGAATCCGAGCTTCCAGGCAACTCATTGCGTCGCAGCCCACATCGTGATGAGCACAATCGCGAACACGATAGTAATCTGACCCCAAAGGACCTTCGTAGAAGACATGGTGCCTGAGCAGCTCATGCCTCAGCGGGAAATCAAGGAGACTTATCTTGAGGCGTACCTGGCGCGGCCGTAGCGCACAAATCGGACGCGTAGCTGGTTCCGGGCAACGACCGAGTGGCGGCTTGATGCTGAGCTCCGGCCACTGGAACCAGCAGCCTCCGCCGTCATACGATGGGCATCCGCCCCCTTTAGCCTCGCGGCTTGTGGCAGCGCGTTTGGTGGCAATTTTTTTACTCTGCCATTGTGGCTTCCGCGAGCACTCCCTAATCTGCCGGAAATGGGGTGCCCGATACTGAAGCTACCCGGCATGATCGGTGATCGGATGGATACGTGGCGCAAGCTGCGGGATCTGCGTGCTGTCGATTTCGGCACCGCGCTCGTGGTCGCCATCGCTTACCTCCTCGCCGCGCGCTTGGGTCTTGTCATCAAAGCGCCGGAGGGCGTGGCGCAGGTGTGGCCGGCCGCGGGTGTCGCCGTCGGCGCCATGCTTATCCTCAGACCGGCGGTCCGTCCGCTGATCGCGGTGGCTGTCATTGCCGCGACCGTGCCAGCCGCCCTGCTCGCCGGGCTCGAGATCGGCGTCGGCCTGATCTACGCAATCGCCAACGCCGGAGAGGCGCTGCTGGTCGTGGCGCTGATCGATCGCTGGCTGCCACGGCCGCTCACCCTCACGGATTTGAGGAGCGTGCTCGGTCTGTTCGGCGCCGTCGCGGTCGCCACATGCCTCTGGCAACCCTTGATCGCATGGGCGCTACAGGCCTCCGGCGATATGGCGTTTCCGTTCCTCATGCTCTGGCACCGGCTGGTATGGTCGAATGTAGTCGGGATCCTGATGCTGGCACCGGTGCTGGTCACGCTCGCTGCGGCCCTGCGTTCGCCGCCGCCGCGGCAGGAGCTGATCGAGGGCACGCTGGTTCTCAGCCTGCACGCGCTCGTATCGGTGCACGCGTTCGGCCTCCTTGGCGTCGACCTCGGGCGCTGGATCATGGTCGCACCGCTGTCGAACGAGCTGCCGCTGCTGCTGTGGCTCGCCGTGCGCAGCGGGCCGCTGTTCGCGGCCATCGGATCGACGGTGCTGGGCCTCGCCATCCTCGGCTCGTTCGCCCTGGGGCGCGGCCGCTTTGCCGACCCCGACTTCACGCTGGCTGAGCGCGTGCTCGCCACGCAATTCGGCATCCTCGTCACCACCTTCGTCGCCCTCGCCATTGCCGCGCTCATCGCCGAGCGCAAGCGAGCCGAGGCTGCGGCGCGCAGAGGCGAGATCCGCAGCCTCGAAGACCTCGACCGCGCCCAGGCCGTCGCTCACACAGGGAGCTGGCGGCTCGACGTCAACCGCAACGAGCTCTCTTGGTCTGCCGAAAGCCATCGCATCTTCGGGCTGCCCGAGGGCACGCTCATGACCTACGAAACGTTCCTTGGCACCGTGCATCCGGATGACCGCGCCCTTGTCGACCGCAATTGGCAAGCAGCGATTAATGGTGTGCCCTACGATATCGAGCACCGGATCGTGGTGGGCGGCGAGGTTAAATGGGTGCGCGAACGAGCCACCCTGGAGTTCGATGCGTCCGGCAAGCTGCTCGGTGCAATCGGCACTTGCCAGGATATCACCGACAAGAAGGCGGCCGAGCAGGCGCTGCGCGACAGTGAGGAGCGCCTGCGCACCATCGTCGACACCGCTGTCGATCCCATCATCATCATCAACGACGCGGGATGCATCGAGTCGGTCAATCCCGCCACCGCGCGCATCTTCGGCTACACGCCGGCCGAGATCGTGGGGAATAACGTCTCGATGCTGATGGACGAGCCGTACCGGTCGGAGCACAACGGCTACATTCGCAGTTTCCTCAAGACCGGTGAGGCCCGGATCATCGGCATCGGCCGCGAGGTCAATGGGCGGCGCAAGGACGGCACCAGCTTCCCGGCCGACCTCGCGGTGGTCGAGTGGCGTCTCGACGGCAAGCGCCACTTCACCGGCATCATGCGCGACATCAGCGAGCGCAGGCGCCGCGAGGAGCAGGTGAATCTGCTGCTGAAAGAAGTCAACCACCGTGCCAAGAACATGTTGGCCGTGGTGCAGGCGATTGCTCGGCTGACGAAGGGCGCCGACCGCGATCAGTTTGTCAAGCGCTTCTCCGAGCGCATCCAGGCGCTCGCTGCCAACCAGGACCTGCTCGTCGAGAGCCAGTGGCTCGGCGTCGAGCTGGCCGATCTCGTGCGCTCGCAGCTAGCCCACTTGGGCGACCTGATCGGCGGCCGCATCACCTTGGAGGGGCCGGCACTGCGCATCACCGCGCGGGCGACGCAACCCCTTGGGATGGCGCTGCACGAATTGGCGACGAACGCCGGGAAATACGGCGCCCTGTCCAACAGCGACGGCGAGGTGAGGATCGCCTGGGCGATCGACCGGGATGGCACCGGCAAAGACAGCTTCCGCCTGAGCTGGACCGAGCGCGGCGGCCCCGAGGTGTGTCCGCCCACCCGGAGCGGCTTCGGCATCGCGGTGATCCGGGATATACCGCGGATGCAACTTGCCGCCACGGTCACGCTCGACTATGCGCGCGGCGGTCTCACTTGGCGTTTCGCGTGCGCAGCAGAAAAGTTGCTCGAGCACGCCGGTGGTGCGGTTGAGACGAAGGAGCCGGCGGCGTGAGCGGGATGAACGAGGGCTAGGGCGCACGCATTCTGATCCTTGCTCGCTTTCGAACTCCACCGTCAACGCCTTTGCACCCCTCGCACCAAAACTTAATGGATAGGCCATCCCGCCTGCTGCTCGGATTGCCGCTCCCACACGAGGGAACCGCTTCGATTTTTGCCGAATTGCCCTCTACCACCGAGCGAATGACAAACTCGGCATCCTCGCTACGGTGATAGAAGGTTGCCGCCTTGATGATGAAGAGATTCGCCGCCACAACGCGGACACACCAAAACCGTCTCGCCGCGTTCGGCTGTAGGGATGCGCTTCGATGTTCAAGGCCATCCGGCCTTGCCCCCATTTCGTTGCGCATTACGTTGCGCGCGAAAAACATCGAAAGTATAAGTGCTTGAAAATATGGTCGGAGTGGCAGGATTCGAACCTGCGACCCCTGCGTCCCGAACGCAGTGCTCTACCGGGCTGAGCCACACTCCGAAGAAGGCCGGCTTATAGCGGTCGCGGCGGCGCACCGCAAGCAGCCGAATTGAGGAATTTAGTCCCAGTGGATACCGGCCTGACAACCGAGATGCTGCCAGCCGGCGAGGCGGCAACCGCCGCCGCCGCAAGATGCCTTGCGGCCGGCGGCCTCGTCGCCTTCCCGACGGAGACCGTCTATGGCCTCGGCGCCGACGCCACTAATCCGACGGCGATTGCCCGCCTCTACCGGGCCAAGGGCCGCCCCGCCTTCAACCCGCTGATCGCCCATGTCGCCGACCTTGCCGGCGCCCGGCAGATCGGCCGCCTCAACGCCCGCGCCAGCGCGCTGGCGGAAGCCTTCTGGCCCGGGCCCCTCACCCTGGTGGTGCCGAAAGGAAAGGATTGCCCGGTCGCCGAACTCGCCACCGCCGGCCTCGATACGATCGCGATCCGCATACCCGCTCATCCGGTGGCGCAGGCCATCCTGCGCGCCTTCGGCCGCCCGGTGGTGGCGCCTTCGGCCAACATTTCCGGCCATGTCTCGCCGACCCGGGCCGCCCATGTGCAAAGCGACCTTGCCGGCAAGATCGACCTGATCGTCGACGGCGGGCCGGTCGCCGTGGGCGTCGAATCCACCATCGTCGGCTGCTTCGACACGCCGCTTCTGCTGCGGCCCGGCGGCCTGCCGCGCGAGAGCATCGAAGCCGTGCTCGGTGCCGCGCTTGCCCGCCCGGCGGCCGAGCTTGATGCCGACAGCGCCCAGCCGCTGGCCCCGGGCATGCTCGCCTCCCATTACGCCCCGCGCGCCGTGGTGAGGCTCCGTGCAGCCAACCTCGAGCCGGGGGAAGCGCTGCTGGCGTTCGGTCCTGCGCCCCTGCCCGGCGCGGAGCGCGCCGTCGCTACGCTGAATTTGTCCGAAAGCGGCGATCTCGATGAAGCCGCGGCCAATCTGTTCGGTTATCTTCGCGCCCTCGATGCGAAGGCACCGCGCGCCATCGCCGTCATGCCCATTCCCGACCAGGGGTTGGGTGAAGCGATCAACGATCGGCTGCGCCGGGCGGCCGTTGCGCGGGAATGAATCAGTGAAAAAGGAAATGAACGTCGCCCAGTCCACCATTCCGCCGCTCCCGCCCGAGCTGGTGGCGAAATTCCGCCAGATCGTCGGCGACAAGTACGCCATGACTGACGCTGCCGACATCGAGCCTTACGTCACCGAGGAGCGCAACCTGTTTCACGGCCGCTCGCCCCTGGTGCTGCGCCCCGCTTCGACCGCAGAAGTCGCCGCCATCTGCAAGCTCGCCAGCGAGCACAAGATCGCACTGGTGCCCCAGGGCGGCAACACCGGCCTTGTCGGCGGCCAGACGCCGCACAACGGCGAGGTCGTGGTCTCGATGCGGCGGATGGACAGGACCCGCGAGATCGACACCGCCTCCAACACCATGACCTGCGAGGCCGGCGTGGTGCTCCAGGTCGCCCAGCAGCGCGCCGCCGAGGTCGACCGCCTGTTTCCGCTCTCGTTAGGTGCGGAAGGCAGCTGCACCATCGGCGGCAATCTCTCGACCAACGCCGGCGGCACCGCCGCGCTGGCCTACGGCATTGCGCGCGACATGGCGCTGGGCTTAGAGGTGGTGCTGGCGGACGGGCGCGTCCTCAACGCGCTGTCGAAGCTGAAGAAGGACAATACCGGCTACGATCTGCGCAATCTCTTCATCGGCGCCGAAGGCACGCTCGGCATCATTACCGCCGCGACGGTGAAACTGTTTCCCAAGCCGCACGCGGTGGAGACCGCTTTCGTCGGCCTGAAGTCGCCGGCACAGGCATTGAAGCTGCTGACCATCTCGCAGAACGAAGCCGCGGGCACCCTGACCAGTTTCGAGCTGCTGGCGCACATCGCCGTCGATTTCTCGATCCGCCACGGCATCGGCGTGCGCGATCCGCTGCCGAACAAGCATCCCTGGTACGTCCTGATGGAGCTGTCCTCGCCGCGCAACGATGCCCGCGACACGCTGGAAGCGATCCTCGCCAGCGCCATGGAGCAGGACATCGTCGACGACGCGGTGATCGCGGCCAATCTGACCCAGCGCTCGGCGTTCTGGAAACTGCGCGACGAGATGTCGGCGGCGCAGAAGCCGGAAGGCGGCTCGATCAAGCACGACATTTCGGTGCCGGTCGCCGCGGTGCCGGAGTTCATCGAACAGGCCGATGCCGCCGTGGTGAAGCTGATCCCGGGCGCGCGCCCCGTTCCGTTCGGCCATCTCGGCGACGGTAATATCCACTACAATCTCAGCCAGCCGATCGGCGCCGACGCGGCCGATTTCCTGGCCCGCTGGCACGATGTCAACGACGTCGTGTTCGAGATCGTGCTGCGCCTGGGCGGCTCGATCTCCGCCGAGCACGGCATCGGCGTGCTCAAGCGCGACGAACTGCCGGAGGTAAAGGACAAGGTCGCGATCGAGCTGATGCGCTCCATCAAGGCGATGCTCGATCCGCTCGGCATCATGAATCCGGGCAAGGTGCTGTGAACGAAGCTGTGACACCTCCCTCCCCGGCGCTCGTGATCGCGCCGATCGAGGACACCGACATCGGCAGCGTCATCACGTTGTGGGAGCGTTGCGGCCTGACGCGGCCGTGGAACGATCCGGCATCCGATATCGCGCTGGCTCGGCGCGGCGAAAATTCGACGATCCTGGTCGGCCGCGACAATGGAGTGATCGTCGCCACCGTGCTGGTCGGCCATGAGGGCCATCGCGGCTGGGTCTATTACCTCGCCGTCGATCCCGACTGCCGCAAGCAGGGCCATGGCCGCACCATGATGACCGCGGCCGAGGACTGGCTGCGCAAGGCCGGGATCGAAAAGCTGATGCTGATGGTTCGCGCGGAGAACGAAGCGGTCAAGGCCTTCTACGAATCCATCGGCTACGGCCAGCAGCCGCGGCTGATCTTCGCCCGCTGGCTCGATGGCCGCGAATTGACACCGTAGCGCATGACAATCGAAGTGCTGCGACACTGGACCTGTCACCTCTCCCTTTCGCATCGAAAGATGCGATGCGGGTGAGGGTTACACTCGATCGAGGGACCTGAGCCCCTCACCCGCGCCTTCGGCGCGACCTCTCCCCGATGGGGAGAGGTGAAGAGAAGCACCAAACGACGACCAAGAGGCCGGGATGTCCGTTTCCGATCGCGTCCGCATCAAAGACGTCCGCCTGCTGTCCGACAACTACTACATCCTGAAGGTCACGACGTTCGACTGGCGTCGCAATGACGGGCAATGGCAGACGCAGCGCCGGGAGACCTATGACCGCGGCAATGGCGCGGCGCTGTTGCCCTACAACATCAAGAACCGCACCGTCGTTCTTGTCCGCCAATTCCGCTATCCGGCCTACGCGAACGGCCATGACGAGCTGATGATCGAGGCCGCCGCCGGCATGCTCGACGACGCCTCGCCCGAAGCGCGCATCCGGGCCGAGGTCGAGGAGGAGACCGGCTATCGCCTGCGCGAGGTGCGCAAGGTGTTCGAGGCCTTCATGAGCCCCGGGGCGGTGACCGAGAAGCTGCATTTCTTCGTCGCCGAATACGAGCCGGAGATGCGCATCGGTGCCGGCGGTGGCGTTGCGTCCGAAGGCGAGGAGATCGATGTTCTCGAGCTTCCGATCGACGAGGCGCTCGCCATGATCAGCGACGGCCGCATCGTCGACGCCAAGACCATCATGCTGCTGCAATACGCGGCGCTGAACATTTTCGGATAGGCCGGTCCTTTCGCAGCTGCGTCGGTCCCGACCGGCGGCCCCGGCCGCGACAACCATTCGCAAACCGCGGGTCAGCTCCGCCGTTGAGCGGGAGGCCGACTGCCTCTACTCTGCATGCCCAACGAATAAGCTGAAGCTGGAAACGTAAGGAGAGCCCCATCATGCCCGGCCCGCGCGACGACGAATTCGGCTTTGCACCGGACTATGACGCCCCGGTCCCCTACATGCAGCGGACGCGGGACTACTACGCGGCGATCGGCTACACCACGCCGTACCGCTGGGCGCACTATGTCGATGCGCCGTTCCAGCCCTTGAAAAAGCCCCTGGCGCAGTCGCGCGTGACCATTGTCACCACGGCCGCCCCTTACGATGCGGCCAAGGGCGATCAGGGCCCCGGTGCGGCCTACAATGGCAGCGCCAAGTTCTACACGGTCTATGACGGCGACACGGCAAAGCCGCACGATTTGCGCATCTCCCACATCGGCTACGACCGCAAGCACACCACTGCGACCGACAGCGGCACCTGGTTTCCCCTGCCCCAGCTGTTGAAAGCGGCGACCAAGGGCCGCATCGGCGAGGTCGCACCGCGCTTCTTCGGCGCGCCCACCAATCGCAGCCACCGCGTCACCCTTGACGTGGACGCTCCCGAAATCCTCGCCCGCTGCTTCGCTGATAAGGTTGACGTCGCCGTGCTGGTGCCGAACTGTCCGGTGTGCCACCAGACCACCGCCATGGTCGCCCGCCACCTCGAGGCCAACGGCATTCCCACCGTGGTAATGGGCTGCGCGAAGGATATCGTCGAGCACGCGGCGGTGCCGCGGTTTCTGTTCAGCGATTTTCCCCTCGGCAACTCGGCCGGAAAGCCGCATGACGAGGAGGCGCAGGCGCTGACGCTCGAACTGGCGCTACAGCTGCTCGAAAGCGCCGTCGGCGCCCGCACCACCATGCAGTCGCCGTTGCGCTGGAGCGATGATGCTTCCTGGAAGCTGGACTACAACAACGTCGCGCAGATGAGCGCGGAGGAGCTGGCGCGCCGGCGCGCCGAGTTCGACAAGCAGAAGGAGATCGCACGCGCCAACCGGGCCGCCTGACGCCAGGGACAGCGGAAATCGTCATCAGGAGAACGCATGTGAGCCGACCGTTCGAAGGCGTGAAGATCCTGGACTTCACCCAGGTACTGGCCGGGCCGTATGCGAGCTACCAGCTCGCCTTGCTCGGCGCCGATGTCATCAAGATCGAACGGCGCGAAGGCGAGGACATGCGCCGGACACCTCTCAGCCGCGAATGGGCCGACCGCGGGCTCGCACCGGGATGGCAGGCCGTCAACGGCAACAAGCGCAGCCTGACGCTCGATCTTGCCAGGCCCGAGGCGATAGCCATCATCCAGCAGCTCGCAACGCAAGCCGACGTGGTCATGGAAAACTTTCGTCCCGGCGTCATGGACAAGCTCGGCATCGGATATGCCGCGCTGTCGGCCATCAATCCGCGGCTGGTCTATTGCGCCATCTCCGGCTTCGGCCAGACCGGCCCGGACAGCCTCCGCGCCGGCTATGATGGCAAGATCCAGGCGATGTCGGGCATCATGGCGATCACCGGTCACGAGGAGACCGGGCCGACGCGCGCCGGCTTTGCGGTCTGCGACGTGCTGTCCGGCGCCACGGCCGCGTTCGGCGTGTCGAGCGCGCTGTACCAGCGCGACCGCACCGGCAAGGGCCAGATGGTCGACGTCTCCATGCTGGAAGCGACGCTGGCCTTTCTCAGCGGGCAGATCGCGGACTGGTCCGTCGCCGGCCACCGTCAGCAATTGTCCGGGAACCAGGCCGTAAGCCGCCGGGTGACCGCCAACCTGTTCAAGGCCGGCGAAGGCTATCTGCTGCTCGCCGTGAACAACGACAAGCAGTACGAGGCGCTCATGCGCACGATCGGCCGCGAGGACACGCTCAAGGACCCTCGCTTTGCCGACTGGTTTGCGCGGCAGGAGAACGAGCCGGCGCTGCGCGCCATCATCGAGGAAGCGCTTGCGAAGAAGGATGCCCGCGAATGGGAGGACATCCTCGAAGCGGCGGGTGCGCCCTGCGCCAGCATCTGGAAGATCGAGGAGATCATCGACCATCCCCAGGTGGTGGCGCGCGGCGCCATTCAGGAGATCGATACGCCCTACGGCCGCCTGCGCTTTGCCGCCAGCGGTTTTCAGCTGGCACATGGCGGCGGCCGGCTCGATCGCATGGCCCCCGAACTCGGCGCCGACACCGATGCAATCCTGGATTCGCTCGGTTATGACGCCGAGGCGATTGCGAACTTGCGCGCGCGCGAGATCGTGTGACTCAAAACAACAACCAAATCGTCGTCCCGGACAAGCGAAGCTCAGCGAGCGCGATCCGGGACCCATAACCCCAGGACCTGGTTTGGTGAACGCTCGCTGACCCGCATCTCGCGCAACAACTACACCCTGTGTTATGGGTCCCCGCCCCCCGTGCGCAATTGCGCACCAGGCGGGGACGACAGCGGAAGGAGGGCAGCAAGGAGTAAGGCAATAACGGACACTAGAACAACGAGCCCTGCCCGTCGTCGCGCGGCGCCGGTGCCGCCTTGCGGGCAACCTTCTTCGGCGCTTCCGCCGCGGCCGCTTCCGCCGAGATCGGCAGCAGAAGCTGCGCATCGTCGTTCGCCACGCGATTGACGCGGGTCGAGACCGCGTACCAGGCGAACTCGCAGACCTTCGGCGGCACCATCAGCGGGATGGCACCTTCGACATCGTCATTGCGGCAGTCCAGCCAGCGCTCGAAATCATCTGGCGCGATCGTCACCGGCACGCGGTCGTGCAGCACGGCGAGATCGGCGCTTGCCGCCGCGGTGACGATCGCGACCGTGTCGAGCTCTTCGCCGTTCGGCCCGATCCAGGTCTCGGCCACCGCCGCCAGCCCGATCGGCTCCCCGTCCGCGCGATGGATGAAATACGGCTGCTTTCGTCCGTCCACGGCCTGCCATTCGTAATAGCCGTCGGCGGGAACGAGGCAGCGCCGCCGCCTGATCGCGTTCTTGAAGGCCGGCTTCTCCAATACCGTTTCCGACCGCGCGTTGATCAGAAGCGTGAAGTTACGCGGATCCTTGACCCAGGCCGGCAAGAGCCCCCAGCGCATCAGCCGGAAGTGGCGCGCGCCGTTCTCGATGATGACGACGGGAATGGGCTGGGTCGGCGCGACGTTGTACCTCGGGGGAAAATTGGGCTGTTCGACATAGCCGAAGAGCTGCCGCAGGGCCGCCGGAGCTGAGGTAATTACGAACCGTCCGCACATTCTTTGGGCCCGGATAGTTGTTCTTTCAGTGCCTGTTAACCGCCGAGACGAACACTGGAATTTGATGACAGCAACCGCTCCTTTGCAAGCCGATCCCCCGCCGTCGCAACTGGCCGGCCTCGCCCCCGAGGCCCGCGCGGCGCGCCTGCGTGCGGCCAACATCAATCCCCGCACGGGGCTTGCCACCGATTACCTCAACCACTTCAATGAAGCCATCATGCTTCTGGAAATGGTTCCCGATATGCCGGAGGTGGTCGAGGATTTCCTGGTCTGGCACCCGCTGTCCTACCCAGAGCATTTCCACGCCACCAACTTCAAGGCGCGCGATCTCGTCTGTGAGGCCTATGAGGCGGCCGACCCGGACATCCGCGCGCAGTTCGACCATCTGACCGACACGATGACCTCGATCCTGACCGCGGTCGGCACGGCCATGCGCGACGCCCAGCAGGACAAGACCCGCGCCAAGCTCGCCGTACAGGCATCGCAATGGGTCAAGCCGCTGATTTCGGCCGCCGGCGGCGTCATCAACGGCGGCACCGAGGCCGACGTCGAAACCATCATGGCGAGCAGTTGAGCTGTGGCCTCGCCGGTTCAGCCAACCCATCCCCAGCTTGCGGTCAGCGCCGCGATCTTCCGCGGCGACAAGGTCCTTCTGGTGCGGCGCGCGCGCTCACCGGCCAAGGGTTTCTACTCGCTGCCGGGCGGCCGGGTCGAATTCGGGGAATCGCTGCACACGGCGCTGATGCGCGAGGTCGACGAAGAGACCGGGCTCGAGATCGATATCGTCGGGCTGGCCGGCTGGCGCGAGGTGCTGCCTGCCGCGGGTGGCAGCGGTCATTATCTGATCATGTCGTTCGCGGCACGCTGGCTCGCCCGGGAACCCGTTCTCAACGACGAGCTCGACGATTTCCGCTGGCTCGTTCCGGAGGCGATCGGCGAGCTCAAGCTCACCGGCGGCCTGCAGGAGGTCATCGAGAAAGCCAGGAGCCTGGTCCGGGCTGGCGCCTGAGCGCCCGCCTGCCTTGCTTCCACCGCGGCGAGGAGGCATATCACGGCCGATGTCGACGCGATTTTGGGCCGCTTTCATCCTCGTTCTTGCCTGTGCCGCCGCGCCCGCCCGGGCCCAGCAAGGGGCTGCGCCGTTCGACGGCGACCTGCAGCGGCTGGCCGAGATCCTCGGCGGTCTCCATTACCTTCGCGGGATCTGCGGCGCGAATGAGGGCGGCAAGTGGCGCAACGAGATGCAGGCGCTGATCGACGCCGAAACGCCTTCCGGCGAGCGGCGCGCGCGCATGGTCGCCGGCTTCAACCGCGGCTATAACGGATTCCAGCAGACCTATCGAACCTGCACGCCGGCCGCCACGGTCGCGATCCGCCGCTACATCGAGGAAGGCTCGAAGATCTCGCGCGACCTCACCGCCCGTTACGCCAACTGATTGTGTGCGTCTTGATCGGTCTTCCTTCTTCATTCTGACGAGCGCGCCAGTGCATTTCGAAGCATGAGATTTGCAGTCGCATGTTCGCTGGCGATGCATGATCGAGTCTGGCACTCGCGTACCTCTTTGCTGTGCATCAGCAAGCGTTTAGGCACGCGACAGAGCAACCGGCGCTCGTTTTTCCACTGCTGTTAACCGTTCCTAAAGAAGTGGCCTAGGCGCGTCTGTGCTGCGTGCTACAGGTGATCCGCCAGCGCTTCGCCGTAGGAGCGCGCAGCCCCGTCGAGTTTCATGAGTCATCCCCTCTCCTTTGCCTCCGCCCGCGCGCCGCTGCCCGACAACGAGCAGAAACAGGCTGCGCTCAGCTATCTCAACGAAGCCTGGGCCGAGGCGCGCCATGATGGCGTCGATGGCGACTGCCTGGCGCAGGCCAGCCTGTTCGCGGCGCTGGCCGAGCTGGTCGGCACCTATGGCGAGGATGCGGTCGCAAAGTTCATCGAAGGCTTTCCCGCGCGCGTCCGCAATGGCGAGTTCTCGCTCGGACTGGCAAGGCAGTAAGCGCGTCGGTCGACGCTCCTGAACGATTGACCTCGATCAATGATCAGGCAGAACGGCTCCGCCGATAAATGAGCGCATCCGGATTGGGCCCTGCCCATCCTTTCGCCGAATCGTGTAAGGGCCGGCGGCCGATGGCTGCAACAGTGGTCCGCAAGCTTCCAGGGAGACAGAGATGAATCGCAGGCAGATCATCACCGCCGGCGCGATGCTGACGGCCATGTCCGCTTCCGCGCTGGCGCAAACGACCGACCATAGCCATGATCACGCGGGCCACGGCAGCGCGGCGCCAACCGCCCTGCTCGACACCGCCGCCACTTGCGTGAAAGTCGGCCAGGTTTGCCTCGACCACTGCCTCGTGGCCTTTGCCGCCAATGACACTTCGCTCGCCGCCTGCGCGCGGTCCAGCGACCAGATGACCAGCATCTGCGCTACGCTCGCCAAGCTTGCCAGCAGCTCCTCGCCCTATCTTCCGGCCATGGCCAAGGTCGCCCTGGCTGCCTGCCAGGATTGCGAGAAGGAGTGCAAGAAGCACGCGGACAAGCACGCCAGCTGCAAGGCCTGCGCCGAGGCTTGCGCAGCCTGCGCGGCCGAGTGCAAGAAAATCGCCGCGTAGGTTAGGTTCGGCCCGGCGCACTCATGCCCTGGCCTCCCCTGCCTTGGACTCATCGGCCTTTCACGGCTCGATCTTGATCGTCGCTCTCATGTTGGGATGGTGGCGGCAGTAATAGGCGACGGTCCCGGCCTTCTTCAGCACCACCCTTCCAGTCTTCTTCGGCGGCATGTTCACGTCGAAATCGCCGCCTCGCGCGGTGGCGGTATGGGCGAACGCGTCCTTGTTGACCCATTCGACAGTGTCGCCGACTTTCGCCGTCGTCTCGGCCGGCAAGAAGTTGCGGTTCTCCGTCGAAATGCGAACGGTTCCCGCCAACGCCGAGCTGGATAGAAGGAAAATCGCGGCGATCGCCGCGCTCAATCGAACCATCATGGCTTGACACTCCTTCGGCGCGGCATTGCGCCGCGCATTCGGTTGCACAGGAGTTAGATGGAGAGTGACGCCGGAGGTTCCCGGCAACTCTCAGGCGCCCATGCCCAGCCGCTTCAGCACTGCCTCAGTCAGGCGCTCGCAACGGTGTCCCGCGAATGGAAAGGCTTCCAGCACCACCGGGCCGATCTTCCTCTCGACGTGGTCGCGCAGCAGGCTCCTCGCGCGGTGCAGCCGCGTTTTCACGGTTTCCGGTTTCAGTTCGAGGAGCGCGGCGGTCTCCTCGACGTTCATGCCCTCCATGACCCGCGCGATGAAGACCAGGCGAAACGGCTCGGGCAGTTCATCGATGGCATGCTCGACGACGCGCTGGATCTCACGTTGGGCCATGGACTTCTCGGGATCGCCTGAGACGGAAGAGAGAGGAAACTGGATGATCTGGGCTTCGAGCACATCCTGCGGCAGCTCGCCCAATTCGACGCTGAGGCGTCGGCGGCGCAAACGGCCGAGCGCCTCGTTGATTGCAATCCGCGACAGCCAGGTGGACAGGCTTGAATCGCCGCGAAAGCTGTCGAGGTGCGTAAAGGCACGAACATAGGTTTCCTGGACGACGTCCTCGGCATCACTGTCGTTGCGAAGGACGCCCCTCGCCAGGCGGTAGAGCCTGCGATTGTTCCCCTGCATGATGGCGCGCACGGCCGCTTCCTCGCGGGCCTTGGCGCGCCGGACCAGTTCCGCGTCCGTCGTCGCGAGGGTGTCAGACGGTGATGGCGTGGCGTAATGCCTGTTGCTGCTCACTGGCCCTCTCCAATTCTTGTCCGAACATTGGATGCAAGGAAGCCAGAAAGGTTCCCGAGATTGCTTCCGGGAATGGCCTGAGAGGTGGGTTCCTGCCGTCGCCGCGCCAGGGAAGCGATCCCGGAGCTTTATGAAACCCGATAAAGCGTCAGCTGTCGTTGCGTCCCGACGGCTTCATCGTCTTTCGATTCACAAAGTGGAGCCGGACACAGGCCGGGCACTGCACCGGCGCAAAGCTGTCGCTGCTTCCGTCCTCCTGGTGCTCGACCGGGTGCTGCACGTTGATCCCGGTGTTCGGGCAACGGAAAACAATGTTGGCAAGCATAGCTGCTTTCGTCGGGTGCGGGCGCCTTGCTCCATCCCGACGCCTCCTTCGTGGGGCAGCACATGGGTTCGCTCTGAACTCGGCCAATTCAGTATCAGTACGTAAGGAACAGGAGCGGTCGCTCGGCCGGCTTGCGTCCACGCCGGAGTAGTCAACGGTGGACAGGGGTGATATGATACCCGGTCTGTGGTGGGGAAGCCCAGATGCAGCATTACATCGCCCACGCCAATATCGACCATTACCTGGATCTGCTGCGCGAACGCAGTTTGCCCGCCGAAGGGCGCGCCACGGTGTTCAAGATGCTGATCGCGGAGGAAGACAAGCTCGGCCACGACCTGGAGCAACTCGAATTCGCCGAAAGCCGCGCCAAGAAGGGGCGTTTTAGTCTGGACAGGATCAGACGCATACACGACGACGCCCAAGATCCTCTCGACCGGCTGCGCTCGGAGCGGCTGCTCGCCGCAGCCGAGGAAGCACAGCTGCTGCTGGAGCACTTCTGTCGACTAGTTCGCCGGAGCGTCAATTCGAACGGTCTCTGAACACGTGATCTGCGCTGCGCGCAGTTCGTTTGGAAGCTCGCAAAATCAAGACCGGAAGCAGCAAAACAATCGCAACGCCATGAACAGCGTTCGGCGCGACTAGCCGGCGGAAGACGCTCCGGAGGCTTCCACAACCAAGCACCCTTGCTTCCCGGCATCTATTGTGCGTTAGCTTTTGCCGGGGGTGCTGGATCGTGTCCTGCGTTCGCAAATTCGCGAGCCTTTTGGCGACCATCGGCGTGCTGCTGCACGCCGGGTTGATTGTACGCCATCATTCGATCATGGCCGCTGCCGACTACGACCGCTTTGTCATGGCGGATGTTTTCGGCGCCCTCTGCCTTTCAAACCAGGACACGGACGGCGCAGCCTCCACACAATCGACGCAAGCTCCCGCCAAACAGCAACCCAGGTGCCCAATTTGCCTCGGATTTGCGAGCTCCGCCGGTGTTGTTCCTGAGCTGGTCTCGCATCGCTTCGATCACGATGCGATCACTTCGGCGCGTCATGCCATCATCGACGAACGCGCCGCAATGGCCCACGTTGTTCTGTGGCCGCCAGGGCGCGGTCCTCCATCGCTTCTCTGACTGATCTTTCACTCGTAAGTTGCGACCGAAAGCAGCGCGCCGACTGGCTGAGGCGCGAGCTTCGGCTGCGGCTAGTCGAAACCATTGAGAGTTAGAGCCCTACGATGCTGACAGCAATCCATGACGGCGGTCTCGCGCGGCTGTGGCGGTCGTTTGTTGCGTGGACGATGACCGCCAGCTTCGCATCGAACGGCGGGAGTTCTGATGCATGACGAGCACGGATATTCCGACAAGCCGGCGCGAGACGTTGCACCGTCGAATCGAATGGTGTGTTGAATTGGCGGCGGCACTTCCCCCGTGCGAAACCAAGACTGCACTGGAAGAGCTGGCGCGGGAATGCGTCCGTGATCTGCTCGAGGAGCAACACGGAGCCGCCCTTATCGAGCGCGTCAAGCGGCAATGCCCCGGCCGGAAAGAACTGCCGTGGCCGGGCACAAACCGGGAGGCAAGGCTGCGGTGACGTTGCCCGACAGGCAAATCGCCGCAAAACCTGTCAAGCCCGGCCGACGAAAATATTTCTCTTTTCCCGAATTCGGAATTGACGTATATGCGACCTGTCTCACCCGGCACGAGGGGCGGTCGTACGTCGTCACGAAACGCGCGGTGGGATGCGGTGGACGCGACTGCGTCGGGCGCGAAGTGGCGTTGCAGGGCGGACCTCAAGTCCGTGAGCAAGGCTTTCGCGTGGACGAACGGCGCTGAAAGCATCTTCGCTCAAGGCTTCGAGGGTGAGCACACGCCAGCCGTCGACAGCCTGGCGAAGATGTGCGCGGACGGCCAAATCGTGTGGTCCTGGCGCCCGAAGCTGGCGTCAAGCGGCGCGGAGGCGTTTCGCCCCAACCGGGTGCGAGGCGCGAAAAGAATTCGCGCGGCGACGGTGGCAATAGAGCTCGTCTCACCGGGGAGATCACGACATAAGCCGTTAAAACCATTCGCGCAGGGAAGGCCGGGTTGCTTCCGGCTGCCCTGTGGTCCCCCCGTGTGCGTTCCGCGCACGGACCGCGGGTGCCAGCCGGCACCCGGCCTTCCCTGCGCCCTCTGTCATTCAGAGGAGCGAGACGGAAGCAAGACTCGGGCAAACCATGCCGCGAGAACGCGAAGGCACGTCTGCAGTTTGGAATTCGGTGTTGTTTGTATGCCTTGTCATTGCGAGCGAAGCGAAGCAATCCAGACTGCATCCCCGGTGAAGCCTGCATTGCTTCGGAGCTTACGCTCCTCGCAATGACGTTCTTGAAGCACACGCGCGCCACACTTTCACTCGTCATGCCCGGGCAAAAGCGCGAAGCGCATCTTCGCGCCAGACGGACCGGGCAATCACGTCCTCCCTCAATCGCGGCAGCACGTGCAATGGCCGGGACAAGCTCGGCCATTGACGGCGTTATGTATGGAAGTGCGGTCACACCTGCGCTGTATTCGCGACCTCTACGGTTTGAGCGTCTCCACGAACCGCACCGGCTCGCCGGTCGAGGGCGTGAGCAGTTCGCCCTGCCACATCACCCGCTTGCCGCGCACGAACGTGCCGACCGGCCAGCCGGTGACACGCATCCCATGGTAAGGGGTCCAGCCGGCGCGCGAGGCGATCCATTCGTTGGCGATGGTCTCGCTGCGCTTGAGATCGACGATCGTCAGATCGGCGTCATAGCCCGCCGCGATGCGGCCCTTGCAGCCTACGTTGAAGATGCGCGCGGGACCCGCACTTGTGAGGTCGACGAAGCGGGCGAGCGACAGGCGCCCTGCGTTGACGTGATCGAGCATGACGGGCACCAGCGTCTGCACCCCGGTCATGCCCGAGGGCGACGCCGGATAGGTCTTCGCCTTCTCCTCCAGCGTATGCGGCGCGTGGTCGGAGCCGAGCACGTCGACGATGCCCTGTTCGACGCCGCGCCAGATGCCCTCGCGATGATCGGCCGAGCGCACCGGCGGATTCATCTGCGCGAGGGTGCCGAGCCGCTCGTAGCATTCGGGCGCGGCAAGCGTCAGGTGGTGCGGCGTCGCCTCGCAGGTCGCGACGTCCTTGTGGTCGCGCAGGAACTCGATCTCTTCCCTGGTCGAGACATGGAGCACGTGGATGCGCTTGCCCGTCTCATGTGCGAGCTTGACCAGGCGTTGCGTCGCCATCAGCGCGGCGGTTTCATCCCGCCACACGGGGTGCGAGCGCGCATCGCCCTCGACGCGAAGCCCCTTGCGGTCGTTGAGCCGGTATTCGTCCTCGGCATGGAAGGCGGCACGGCGCCGGATCACCTCGAAAATCCGCCGCAGGCTCTCGTCGTCCTCGACCAGGAGAGAGCCGGTGGAGGAGCCGATGAAAACCTTCACGCCCGCGCAACCCGGCGCGCGCTCGAGCTGCGGCAGGTCCTTGACGTTCTCGCGCGTGCCGCCGATGAAGAAGGCGAAATCGCAGTGCATGCGATGATGGCCGAGCTTCACCTTGTTCGTGAACTCCGCTTCCGTGACGGTGAGCGGCGCGGTGTTCGGCATCTCGAACACCGCCGTCACGCCGCCCATGACAGCGCTGCGCGAGCCGGTCTCGAGGTCTTCCTTGTGCGTGAGCCCGGGCTCCCGGAAATGCACCTGTGTATCCATGACACCGGGCAGGATGTGCAGCCCCTTGCAGTCGATGACATCGGCGGCGGAAGCCGCCCCCAGCGCACCGAGCTCGGCGATTCGCCCATTGGCGATCCCGATGTCGCGAATTCCCTCGCCGTCCTGGTTGACCACCGTTCCGGATTTCAGGATCACGTCAAAGCGCTGGCTCATCGTGCTGTCTCTCTAAAGCCGCTAGGTCTTGTCGTTTACGCTCCGCGGGCTTACGTTCCACCCGTCGATGTCGCAAGAGATTTTCGCATGAAAGCAGCGTTTCTTCCTGACCGGGGCGTGGTCAAGGTCAGCGGCGAGGATGCGCGCAATTTCCTCAACGGTCTTGTCACCACCGACGTCACGAGATTGCGCCCCGGGCTCGGCCGGTTCGGTGCATTGTTGACCCCGCAGGGCAAGATCGTGGTGGATTTCCTCATCACCGAGGCGCCGACGGGCCATGGCGGCGGCTTTTTGATCGATTGCCCGCGCGCCCTGGCGCAACCGCTCGCCGCGAAACTCGGCTTCTACAAACTGCGCGCCAAGGTCGCAGTCGAGAACCTGTCCGACGGCCTCGGCGTGCTCGCGGCGTGGGACGGCGAGCCGGTGACGCAGCCGGATCTGGCCTTTACCGACCCGCGCGACGGGGCGCTGGGCTTGCGGATCCTGGTGCCGGAGGAGCTCAAGCAGAAGGTTGCCGACCTCATCGGCGCGGACCTCGTCGAGAGCGGCGCCTACGAGGCACACCGCATCGCTCACGGCGTGCCGCGCGGCGGCCTGGACTTCATGTACGGCGATGCGTTCCCGCACGAGACCAACATGGATCGCCTGAACGGCGTCGACTTCGACAAGGGCTGCTACGTCGGACAGGAAGTGGTGTCGCGGATGCAGCACCGCGGCACCGCGCGTACCCGCACCGTCAAGGTGCTTCTCGACGGCCCCTCTCCCGAGCCGGGCGCCGCCATCGTTGCGGGCGACAAGCCCGTCGGCACGGTCGGGTCGAGTTCGGGCGGCAACGGCATCGCGCTGGTGCGCGTCGACCGCGTTACTGATGCGCTCGATGCCGGCCTTCAGCTCACGGCCGGCGGTCTTCCGCTCAGGCTTGCCGATCCCGAGGCGGTACGCGCCAGCGCAAAGCAGAGCTTCTTATGAGCCGCACCGCGCGCCTGCATGCCGATGGCCTGATGCGCTGTCCGTGGCCCGGCGAGGATCCGCTTTACCTCGCCTATCACGACAACGAATGGGGCGTGCCCGAACCTGATGACCGCGCGTTATATGAGAAGCTGATCCTCGACGGCTTCCAGGCCGGGCTGTCGTGGATCACCATCCTTCGCAAGCGCGACAATTTCCGCAACGCCTTCGACGATTTCGAACCCGAGAAGATCGCGCGCTACAACGCCCGGAAGATTCACGCGCTGATGAACGATGCCGGCATCGTTCGCAACCGCGCCAAGATCGAGGGCGCGGTCGCAAGCGCGAAAGCCTATCTGAAGATCATGGAGCAAGGTCCTGGATTTTCTAGGCTTCTCTGGGATTTCGTCGACGGCAAGCCGAAGGTGAACAGCTTCAAGACCATCGCAAGCGTGCCGGCTTCGACGCCGCTGTCGGTCAAGATCTCCAAGGAGCTTTCGCAGCGCGGCTTCAAGTTCGTCGGCCCAACCATCGTCTATGCCTTCATGCAGGCAACCGGCATGGTCAACGACCATCTCGTCACCTGCTTCTGCCACGAGACCTGCGGCAACCAGCACCGCAGCCCGCGCCTGAAAGTCAAATGAGCACGAGAAAAGCGACCGCCGAGCTTCCCGTCCGCGCCTGGCAACGCATGTTGTCGGGCCGTCGCCTCGACCTGCTCGATCCTTCTCCCCTCGATATCGAGATCGCCGACATCGCCCATGGACTTGCCCGGGTGGCGCGCTGGAATGGACAGACCAGCGGTTCGCACATCTTCTCGGTCGCGCAGCACACCCTGCTCGTGGAAATCGTCATGCGCGAGCAGTCGCCGCGCGTGGACCGGCGGGTGCGGCTCGCTGCGCTGCTGCATGATGCGCCGGAATACGTCATCGGCGACATGATCTCGCCGTTCAAGGCGGTGCTCGGCGGGGACTACAAGGCGGTCGAGAAGCGGCTGCTGGCGGCGATCCACCTGCGCTTCGGTCTCCCGCCGGTGCTGCGGGACGAGATCACCGAGCAGGTCAAGGCCGCCGATCGCGGGGCGGCCTATCTGGAGGCGACGGAACTTGCCGGCTTCGGCGCGGTCGAGGCCAGGCGGTTGTTCGGCC
>NZ_JACRAW010000103.1 GCF_016213215.1 Bradyrhizobium sp.
CGCGATCGCCATCGTCGGCGGCATCATGCTCTACGCCCTGCTCACGAGAAGCACGATGAGCGTCAACGTCCTGCACGAGCGCAATCCGCTGTTCGTGCAGCTCGCCGACGGCGGGGTACGCAACGACTACACGGTCCGCATCCTCAACAAGGGCGGCGCCCGATCGTTCGCGCTCGAGGCTTCCGGCGTTCCCGGCGCGCTCCTGCACATCGCCGGCGTCGAGCCCAGCGCCAACGGCCGCCTCATCGTCGACGTCGGGCAGGACCAGACCCGCGAATTGCGGGCCTCGGTGCAGGTCCCGGGCAACAGGGTGCCGCCGGGCGCGGTCGACATCGAGATCAAGGCCACCGAAACCGCGACCGGCCAGACCGCCACCGCGCGCGACCACTTCGTGCCGGGTAGCCAGTGATAAGGACGCACAAACTCCATTGGGGCCGGGCCGCGGCCGGGACCAGCATGGCGGAACCGGCGGCGAAGGTGCCATCATGAGCCCGCGACGACTTTGCGCTCGATGGAGCCTTATCCGTTAGCGCCAACAAGCACTGCGTGCTGGCTATCGACATCTCCACTCTTGAATTGCTTTTCCGACTCAGGCACCGCAGGTGAACCCGACCGGCAACCGAAGCGTGCTGCCTTGATCTAGGTCACTACGAATTTTGGCGATCAAGTCACTGTGGGTGCCGACGAAGCAGGAACCCCAATATGAGCGATCACCAAGAAAAAGCCGTGGTCGACGCGGTTCTGGACAGTTATGGCCGCAACGACACAGCGCTCGTCCAGATTCTGATCGCGGTTCAGGACGAGCTCGATTGGATCTCTCCCGACGCCGTTACGCTGATTGCTGAAGGACTTAAGGTCCCTCGCCCGCGTGTCGAGGCGACCGCCAGTTTCTATTCTTTCCTCTATACCGAGCCGCGCGGTCGGTACCGCGTACTGTTTTCCGACAACATTATCGATCAGATGGCCGGCAGCCGCGCGCTCTATCAGCGTATGCTGGACCGATTCGGCTGCCAGCCGGACAAGGTGTCCAAAGGCGGGCTGGTATCGATCGGACTGACGTCGTGTATCGGCATGGGCGACCAGGGGCCCGCCATGCTCGTCAACGGCCGGGCCGTTCCCCGTTTGACGCCCCAGCGGATCGACCGGATCTGCCTTCTCATCGGAAGACAGGCGCCTCTCAACGAATGGCCGGCGGAATTCTTCGAGATCGACACCAGCATCCGCCGTCCGGACGTACTCCTTGGGCTTCAGATCACCCCGGGCGACGCCCTGAAGGCGGCGGTGGCCAAGGGCGTTCAGGGCTTCATCGCCGAAATGGAGCGCTCTAATCTTCGCGGCCGCGGCGGCGCCGGATTCACCACGGCGGTGAAATGGAAAGCCGCGCGCAATGCGAGCGGCGATGAAAAGGTGATCATCTGCAATGCTGACGAGGGCGAGCCCGGCACTTTCAAGGACAGGGTGCTGCTGCAATCCTACGCCGCCCGCGTTTTCGAAGGCATGGCTCTGGCCGCGTTCGCGGTCGGGGCGAGACAGGGATTCCTCTATTTGCGCGGCGAGTACCGGTATCTGCTCGCCTCGCTGCATCACACGCTCGATGAGTTGCGGGCGCAGGGGCTGCTCGGCCAGTCGATCCTCGGGGTGGAGGGTTTCGATTTCGACATCGAGATCTTCCTGGGCGCCGGCGCCTATATCTGCGGCGAGGAAACGGCGCTCATCGAGAGCCTGGAGGGCAAGCCCGGCAAGCCTCGTATCCGCCCGCCCTTCCCGGTCACGCACGGCTATCTGGGCCGGCCGACCTCGGTCAACAATGTCGAGACGCTGTGCAAGGCGGTGGAAATTGCGCTCCGCGGCGGCGAAGCCTACCGCGGCACCGGGACCCGCCAGTCGACCGGTACCAAGATTCTGTCGATCTCCGGTGACTGCGCCCGGCCGGGCATTTACGAGTATCCGTTCGGCGTCAGGATCGCGCAGGTGTTGGAGGACTGCGGCGCGGAGGACCCGCTGGCCGTGGTGATCGGAGGAGCTTCCGGCGTCTGCCTGTCGGATAACGAGTTCGGCCGGCGCATCGCGTTCGAGGATGTGCCGACCGCCGGCGCTTTCATGGTCTTCGGGCGCGAGCGCGACATCGTCGACGTCGCAGTGAACTTCGCGCACTTCTTCGCGCACGAAAGCTGCGGCTTCTGTACGCCATGCCGCGTCGGCACCTCGCTGGTTGCCGACATCCTCGACAAGATCGATCACGGCCACGGCACGCGCTACGAAATCAACGAACTGCGCCTTCTGCGGCAGGTCCTCTCGACGACGAGCCACTGCGGCCTCGGCCAGATGTCCATGACCGCGCTCGGTCAGATGCTGGAGAAATTCCGCCCTGCCTTCAACCGCCGTCTGAAATCGCTCGATTTCGAGCCGGGCTTCGATCTCGACCAGGCGCTGGCGATCTCGCGAAGCATCACCGGACGCGACGACGAAGGCGCCCACCTCGGAGCAGAGGCATGACTGCAATCGAAAACATCCTGATGATCGACGGCGTGCCGGTGAAGTTCGAGCCGGGCCAGAGCATCCTGGAAGCGGCGCTGAGCAACGGCATCTTCATTCCGCATCTGTGCTGGCATCCTGACTTCGGAGCGCATGCCTCGTGCAAACTGTGCACGGTGATCGTCAACGGCCGCAACGGTTCGGCGTGCACGATCAAGGCCATGCCCGGCCAGGAGGTGTTCTCGAATACGCCCGAACTCGGGGAGCGGCGGCGCACGCTCCTGCAGATGCTGTTCGTGGAAGGCAACCATTTCTGTCCCGGCTGCGAAAAGAGCGGCGACTGCAAGCTCCAGGCGCACGCCTACGAAGAAGAGATGCTGAACCCGCATTTCAACCAGTTCTACCCCAACCGGCCGCTCGACGGATCGCACCCGGATATCCTCCTGGATCTCAACCGCTGCATCATGTGCGAGCTGTGCGTGCGCGCCAGCCGCGACGTCGACGGCAAGTCGGTGTTCGGCCTGTCCGGCCGCGGCCGCGCTTCCCACATCGTGGTCAATTCGCCGTCGGGCAAGCTCGGCGACACCAACATGTCGGTCGACGACCGCGCCGCCCACGTCTGCCCGGTCGGCGCAATCCTGGTGAAACGGGTGGGCTTTGCCACTCCGATCGGCCAACGGACCTTCGACAGGGCTCCGATCAGCGAACTCGGGCTCGACCTCGGCGTCGCCGCCCCGGTGGAGGAAAACGTCGAATGAACATCGTAACTCCACCGAAAAAAGTCCGCATCGCCACTGCATCGCTCGCCGGCTGCTTCGGCTGCCACATGTCGTTCCTGGACATGGACGAGCGCATTCTTGGCCTTGCCGAACTGGTCGAGTTCAACCGGTCGCCGTTCACCGACATCAAGCACCCCGACAACTGCGACATCGGCATCATCGAAGGCGGCGTCTGCAATATCGAGAACGTGCATACGCTGCGCGAGATGCGCGCCAACTGCAAGGTGCTCATCGCCATCGGCGCCTGCGCCATCAACGGCGGGCTGCCCGCGATCCGCAACCACCTCGATCTTCGCGATATCCTGTGCCAGGTCTACGACGAACGCTCGGAGGCGGGAGAAACCGTTCCCAACGACAAGGAGCTGCCGCTCCTGCTCGATCATGTCCATCCCATCCACGAGGTGGTGCTGGTGGATTACTTCATCCCGGGCTGTCCGCCTTCGGGCGATGCGATCCACAAATTCCTGACCGACCTGATCGCGGGTCGCACGCCGCGGCTCGATCGCGAGCGCCTGCATTACGACTGAGGAGAGACGACCGATGAACGTGCCGTCCGCCAAAGGGCCGATGCAGCTCGAAACAGCGACCCGTACCGAAGGCTTGAGACGCATCACCATCGATCCGGTGACCCGTGTCGAAGGGCACGGCAAGGTCACGATCCTGCTCGACGACGAGAACAGGGTCTACCAGGTCCGGCTTCACATCGTGGAGTTCCGCGGCTTCGAAGTGTTCATTGCCGGCCGTCCCTACTGGGAGGTGCCGGTCGTGGTCGAGCGGCTGTGCGGCATCTGCCCCGTCAGCCATCATCTGGCGGCCGCGAAAGCGATGGATCAGATCGCGGGCTACCACGTCATTCCGCCGGCGGCGGAAAAGGTCCGCCGGCTCATGCACTACGGCCAAATCATGCAGAGCCACGCGGTGCATTTCTTCCACCTCGCCTCGCCCGATCTGCTGCTCGGATTTGATTGCGAGGTGACGAGACGCAACATCATCGGCGTCGCCGCCGCCCATCCCCAGATCGCCACCGAAGGCGTCCTGCTGCGCAAGTTCGGCCAGGAAATCATCAAGATGACCGCAGGGAAAAGGGTGCATGGCACCGGCGCCATTCCCGGCGGCATGAACAAGGGCGTCTCGATCGTAGAGCGCGACCTGCTGCTCAAGGACATCGACGTGCAAGTGGCCCGCGCCGCGGGCGCCCTCGGCCTGATCAAGAAGATGTTCGGCGAGCGGGGCGAGTTCTTCAAGCGCTTCGGCGAAGTCGTCTCGCCGACCATGTCGCTGGTCAACGAAATCGGGGACCTCGATCTCTACAATGGCGGTCTCAGGGCGAAGGACGCCGGCGGCAGCACGCTGTTCGATTATGCGCCGGTCTCCTCCTATCAGTCCCTGATCTACGAGGGGACCAAGCCGTGGTCCTACATGAAATTCCCGCACATCCGCGCGCTCGGCGCCGATGACGGCTGGTACAAGGTCGGACCCATGGCCCGGCTGCTCACCGCCGACCGGCTCCCGACGCCCTTGGCGGAAGCCGAGCGCCAGGAGTTTCTCGCCGCCGGCTGCGGCCGCACCGCGCACGGCGCGCTGCTCTATCATTGGGCCCGGCTGGTCGAACTGTTGCATTCGATCGAGGTGATCCGCGATCTGTTGAACGATCCCGAACTGACCGGAACCGATTTGATCGGCGACAAGGGCGAACGCGTCGAGGAAGCGGTCGGCGTCATCGAGGCGCCGCGAGGGACGCTTTTCCATCATTACAGGGTCGATGAAAACGACCTCGTGAGCTACTGCAACCTGATCGTCTCGACCACAAACAACAACCAGGCCATGAACGAAGCCATCCGTTCGGTGGCGCGCGATCACCTGCACGGCCGTGTCCTGACCGAGGGCCTGCTCAATCATGTCGAGGTCGCCATCCGCGCCTATGATCCGTGCCTGTCCTGCGCCACGCACGCGCTCGGACAGATGCCGCTCGACGTCACGCTTGCAGACCGGTCGGGCGCCGTGATCGACCGGATGGTGCGCGGGTGAACGTCGTCGTCCTGGCGTGGGGCAATGAAGCGCGCGGCGATGATGGCATTGGCCCTGCGCTCGCCGCCCATGTCGAGGCCCACTGGCCCGCGGCGGCGCTTGTCGTCGACGACCAATTGCAGATCGAACATGCACTCGACTTGAAGGACCGTTCGCTGGCGCTGTTCATCGATGCTGGCCATGGCACGCCGGCGCCCTATCGCTTCTACGAGACATCGGCCCGTTCCGGCCTGACGCACACCAGCCACGCTCTTCCACCTGAATCCGTGCTGGACGTAGCAAGACAGATCGGCGTCAGCGCGCCGCCGTCTTTCGTGCTGTGCATTCCGGGCGAGCGCTGGGGCCTGGGCGAGTCTCTTTCCGAGGCGGCCGAGGAAAGACTCGAGCTCGCCCGCGCGCTGATCGACCGCCTCCTTGGCGAGCCTGATGCGGAAAGCTGGCGGAGTCTCGCCGGCTCGTAATCTCGCCCGCAGGCGAGCGCCGCTCTCAACCGAACCAGATGTCCTGGTTGTGCCTTCTTCCCTCCTCACACGCGGCCTAGCCTTCCTGATAGCCATCACGGCAAGACCGAAACCCAGCGATTAGGGAGGGTTGTGATGAACGGCAGGAAACTTGCGGCCGAAGCGATCGGCACCTTCTGGCTGACCTTCGGCGGCTGCGGCAGTGCAGTGATCGCGGCCGGATTTCCCGAGGTGGGCATTGGACTGCTCGGCGTCGCGCTAGCGTTCGGCCTCACCGTGCTCACGATGGCCTATGCCATCGGGCACGTCTCCGGGTGTCATCTCAACCCGGCGGTGACCGTGGGCTTGATGGTCGGAGGCCGGTTCCCGTCCGGCCTCGTCCTTCCCTACGTGGGAGCACAGGTGGTTGGTGCGATCGTCGGCGCGACAGTGTTGTATGTCATCGCCAGCGGATCGCCGGACTTCAACCTGGCCGCCGGAATTGCGGCGAACGGTTATGGGAATCACTCCCCCGGCAAGTACGGGCTGGGGGCCTGCCTGCTGAGCGAATTTGTGCTCACGATGATGTTTCTCTTCGTCATCATGGGCGCAACCCACGGCAAGGCGCCGGCGGGATTTGCGCCGATCGCGATCGGCCTTGCACTGACCCTCATTCATTTGATCAGCATCCCGGCGCGGAGCACGGGCCCCGCGCTTTTCGCGGGCGGTTGGGCACTGGCGCAGCTTTGGTTGTTCTGGGTGGCGCCGTTGATCGGGGGCGCTGCCGGTGGCTTTGTTTACCGGTGGCTGAGTGAGGAGCCGACGGGCGAGGTGACGGGATAGGCGTGCGCGCGTGGCGTCGCGTCGTGAAACGTCAGGCCTGGCGCAACCCGTGGCAGATCCCATGCTCGAATTGGCGATAAGCCTTGAGGGCTTGGCGGTCGGCGAAGGGCAGGATCTGCATCATGATCACGCCCGCGACCCGCATCGTCGGGTCGATCCAGTAATAGGTGTTGAACAGGCCGGCCCAGGTCAGGCTGCCTGCCGTGCGGCCATCGGGCACTGGATCGAGATTGATCATGTGCCCGAGACTCCAGCGCAGGTGAGTTCCGGGGAAGAAATCGACGTCGTTTGAAAGCGCCGGATTCGTCGTCTTGAGGATTCCGGCCTCGAGATTGCCGATCTGGTTTGCGGACAGCAGCGCAACGCTCTGCGGCCGAAGGATGCGCGTGCCGCGCAGACTTCCGCCATTGAGCAGCGCCTGCAGCAAGGTCATGTAATCCGGCGCGGTGGAGTAGATGCCGGCTCCGCCCGAAAATGCCTTGCGCCCGGTCGGCTTCTTCGCGGGCTGCGGCAGAAGCTTTCGGTTCGCATCCCGCACGTGCAGGCTGGCCTCGCGCGCAAGCTGCTTCTCATCGAGCGAGAAGGCGGTGTCGTTCATTTCGAGCGGGCCCGTGATGTGATCGCGGAAATAACGATCGAGCGGCTGGCCACTGGCGATTTCCACCATCCGGCCGACGCGATCGAGACTGCCGCCATAGGCCCATCTTGCGCCGGGCTCGAACATCAGCGGCATGCGGGGCAAAGCGGGATTGCCGCGGGCGACGTTGAGATAGCGAACGACCTTCGGATCCCACAGCAGATAGCTGAAGCCGGACGTGTGCGACAACAGGTTGCGCAGCGTGATCGGCTTTTGTGCCGGATGCAGTTGCGGGCTGCCCTTGGCATCGAAACCGGCGAGGACCGGAACCGAGGCCAGCATCGGGTCGACAACGGCGGCCGGCTCGTCCAGTCGCAGCTTGCCTTGCTCCACCAGCTGCAGCGCCGCAACCGACGTCAGCAATTTGACCATCGAGGCGATACGGAAGATCGTATCGGTCGACATTCGCGACTCTGTGGCGATGTTACGGAAACCGAACGCGCCCTCGTAGAGCACCGACCGCTCGTTCGCGGCCATCGCCACCACGCCGGGGATCTCCCTCGCGCCGACGCTTGCCTGCAATGCCCGGTCGATTCCCGCGCTGCGCGCCGGCTTCAGCGACGGTGAGGCGCTGCCGGGCACGGGGACGGCAGGCAACATGCCTGCGGCTGCAAGCCCCACCGTTTGCAACAGCGCATCACGCCGGCTGAGCAAGCCCCTCATGCGGATTTCCTGCAAGCTGATCCGGATTCGCTCCAGTCTAAACGTTGCAGGAGGTCTTTGGAACCTTGGCGCCTCAAAACGGAACGAAAATCCCAATTTGTACAAGGGGCGACAGCTGGCGCGAAGCAAGGGTATCTACGCCGGTGCCGCGAAGGACATGACCCGGATGAGGTGGGTATACTCGGATTCGAACGCCATGATGGCCACAAATACCAACACCAGCACCGGCGGCAGCAGGATGGCATAGGCCAAGGCCAACCGCTCCCAGGCCATGTGCATGAACACGGCGACGATCAGGCCGGCCTTCAGCATCATGAACAGCAGGATCAGCGACCACCTGAGATAGCCATGCAGGCCAAAATAGTCGACGAGATAGGAGCAGGCGCTGAGGACGAACAACCACCCCCAGACGGCGAGATAGAGCTTGATCGGGTGCTGCTGCCCCTTTTCGTGCGCGGCTCCAGCTGCGATCGCGTCATGCACATGGGTTTGCAGCGAAGGTTGTTGTCCCTCTAGATGCACCGCTACGTTTGTCATACGCCGACCTCACCAAAGATAAAAGAAGGCAAAGATGAACACCCACACCAGATCGACGAAATGCCAGTACAGGCCGGTGATTTCGACGATCTCGTAGTGCCCCCTCCTGCTCGTGAAAAAGCCGCGCCTTTCGATGTCGAAGTCCCCCCGCCAGACCCTTCGCGCGATGGCGATCAGGAAAATCACGCCGATCGTCACGTGGGTGCCGTGGAAGCCGGTGATCATGAAGAAGCTTGAGCCAAACTGCGCCGCGCCCCACGGGTTGCCCCAGGGCCGGACGCCCTCCATGATCAGCTTGGTCCATTCGAAAGCCTGCATTCCGACGAACGTTGCGCCAAATGCTGCCGTGATGAGCATCAAGGCCGCGGTTTTGACGCGATCGCGGCGGTAACCGAAATTGACGGCCATCGCCATCGTCCCGCTGCTGCTGATCAAGACGAAGGTCATGATGGCGATCAGGATGAGCGGGACCTGGGTCCCGCCGATCGTCAGGGCGAAGACTTCGCTCGGGTTCGGCCACGGCACCGTCGTGGACATTCGCGCCGTCATGTACGAGAGCAGAAAACAGCTGAAGATGAAGGTGTCGCTGAGGAGGAAGATCCACATCATGGCCTTCCCCCAGGAGACATTCTTGAAGGCGCGCTGATCCGAGGACCAGTCGGCAGCGATGCCTCGCCAGCCTGCAATCGGGGCAGACGGTTGTGCGGGGTTGGTCAGCGCAGTCTCTGCCATCTGGTCTTCGCCTCCCCTAGTTGAGCAACTGACGACAGATATCGATGAAACTGTCCGTCCAGCCGGTCAGCACGCCGAGTACGATCAGCCAGACCAGCAGCAGGAAATGCCAGTAGATGGCGCAGAGTTCCACGCTCAGGCGGGCCTCGGCAATTGCAACGCCACGCCACACCTTGGCAGTTGTTCTGCCCAGGGCCGCCAGACCGCCCATCAGATGCAGCCCGTGCGCCGCGGTGAGCAGGTAGAAGAAGGAATTGGCTGGATTGGACGCCACGAAATATCCCGCAACGCTCAGCTGCTGCCACGCCAACAGCTGCCCGGCCAGAAACGTAAGGGCTGATGCGCCGCCTCCGAGCAGGCCGACCATTACACCGTCGATGTCGTCCCGGCGCGCAGCGAGGAGCGCCCATTGGAGCGCGACGCTGCTCAGGATCAGGACGCCCGTGTTGAACCACAGCAGCTTGGGAACGGGCATTGCCCGCCAGTCCACCATACCCATGCGCATGGAATAAGCGCTGATGAAGAGCGCGAACAGCGAGCCGGCGACGGCGAGAAACACGCCCAGTCCGATCTTCGCTGCCGGCATGGTCATTGCGCCCGTGCCGGGGTAGTCACCGATCGAACCTTCTTCCAGCCAGGGTTTGGCTGTCAGCCGTTGCTGCGAGAGCCACCATCCGGCGATGACCGCTATTACAGCCATGAACAGGATGATGGCGCTCACGGCAAAGCTCCCTGAGCGGCCCGTCTCGCCGGCGGCTGGTTCTGCGGAATGAAATCCTGCTCGGCGCCGGGTACGCTGTAATCATACGCCCAGCGATAGACCACCGGGAGTTCCTTGCCCCAATTGCCGTGTCCGGGCGGCGTCTCCGGCGTCTGCCACTCGAGTGTCGTCGCCCGCCATGGATTGCCACCTGAAGGCTTGCCCTTGAACAGGCTCCAGACAAGATTGAACAGGAACACCATCTGCGCGAAGCCCACGATCAAAGCGACCACGGTGATGAAGGCGTTGAGCGTATGGGCCGACGACGGGATGAATGCCGCTTCGCCGATGTCGTGATAGCGGCGCGGAAAGCCGAGCAGCCCCAGATAATGCATGGGAAAGAAGATCAGGTAGGCACCGAGGAACGTAACCCAGAAATGAAACTTGCCCAGCACATCGTCGAGCATCCGCCCCGTCAGCTTGGGGTACCAATGATAGATCGCCCCCAGCACAACCAGGATAGGCGCCACGCCCATGACCATATGGAAATGCGCGACGACGAACATGGTGTCCGAAAGCGGGACGTCCACGACCACGTTGCCGAGGAAGAGGCCGGTGAGCCCACCGTTCACGAACGTGATGATGAAGCCGAGCGCGAACAGCATCGGGACCGTGAGATGAATGTCGCCGCGCCACAGGGTTAGCACCCAGTTGTAAACCTTGATGGCGGTCGGGATGGCGATGATGAGTGTCGTGGTGGCGAAGAAGAATCCGAATTGCGGATGCATGCCACTGACATACATGTGGTGCGCCCATACGATGAAGCTGAGAGCGCCGATTGCCACGATGGCCCAGACCATCATGCGGTAGCCGAAGATGTTCTTTCGGGCGTGGGTGCTGATCAAATCGGAAACGATGCCGAAGGCCGGCAACGCGACGATATAGACTTCTGGATGCCCGAAGAACCAGAACAGATGCTGGAACAGCAGGGGGCTGCCGCCGCCATACTTCATCTGCTCGCCCATCTGGACCAGTGCGGGCATGAAGAAGCTGGTTGCCAGGACACGGTCGAACAGCATCATCACGCAGGCGACGAACAGCGCCGGGAAGGCCAGCAGCGCCATGATGGTGGCCGTGAAGATGCCCCACACCGTCAACGGCAAACGCATCAGCGTCATGCCGCGGGTGCGCGCCTGCAGCACCGTCACCACATAATTCAGTCCACCCATGGTGAAGCCGATGATGAACAGGATCAGGGAGGACAGCATGAGAATGATGCCCCAATCCTGTCCCGGGGTGCCGGAAAGAATCGCCTGAGGTGGGTACAGGGTCCAGCCGGCGCCGGTGGGCCCGCCGGGCACGAAAAAGGTCGAAGCCAGTACCAGGACTGCGAGCAGGTAGACCCAGTAGCTCAGCATGTTCACATAGGGGAACACCATGTCCCGGGCGCCGACCATGAGCGGGATAAGGTAGTTGCCGAAGCCTCCCAGGAACAACGCCGTGAGCAGGTAGATCACCATGATCATCCCGTGCATGGTGATGAACTGGAGATATTGGCTTGCATCGATGAAGGAGAATGTGCCTGGAAATCCCAGTTGCAGTCGCATCAGCCACGACAGCACCAGGGCCACCAGCCCGATTGCGGTCGCCGTCAGCGAGTACTGAATGGCGATGACCTTGGCGTCCTGCGAAAAGACGTACTTCGTCCACCAGCTCCTGGGGTGATAGAGATCAACCTCCGCGACTTCTGCAGGCGGAACGTCGGTGACCGCGTCATACGGAACATCGACCATAGAAGTACCTCCTCGGTCGTTTTCCATCGGGGGGCGGTGACTTGGTCTCACGCGCCCTATCTATCTCGAGGCGGCACGTTCCTTGTTCTCATTCGCCGCCAGATCTGTACGTCGCCCTCATAACGGCGCTGCGGCCTGACAATTCCGCAAACGTCCGCTGCTGCTCGAGCCAGGCGCGATATTCGCTCTCTTCCTCGACGATGACCTTGGCGCGCATCTGCGCGTGCGCAACGCCACACAACTCGGCGCAGAGAACATCAAACGTTCCGGTTCGAATGGGCGTCATCCAGAAATAGGTGACCGTGCCCGGAACCATATCCATCTTGGCCCGGAATTCGGGCACATAGAAATCGTGCAGGACGTCGACGGAGCGGAGCAATACCTTGACCGGCTTGCCGATCGGCAAGTGCAAGTCGCCACTTTCGATCACGAGGTCGTCTTGCCCATGTGGATCGTCGGGATTCAACCCCATCGGGTTCTCTGAGCCGATCTTGCGGACATCGGACGTGCCCATTCGGCCATCCTTGCCCGGGAGGCGGAAGCTCCATTGCCACTGCTGCCCCATGACCTCGATCTCGGTGGCGTCCGCCGGAACCGTGACGAACTGGTGCCAGACAAACAAGCCGGGCGCCAACATGGCTGCGACCCCGACCGCAGTCCCTATGCTGAGCCACCATTCGAGTCTCTTGTTTTCGGGATTGTAGGCTGCCTGCCTGCCTTCCTTGTGATGGAACCGGTAGACGCAATAGGCCATGAAAGCGATCACCGCGAAGAAAACGACGCCGGTAATCCAGAATGTGATGTTGATGGTGTCGTCGATGTAGCGCCAGTTGGTGGCGATTGGCGTCCACCACCACGGGCTGTAGATGTGAAACAGCACCGAGCCGACTGCAACCAGAAGCAGTATAAGTGCGACAGCCATCCCTCATTCATCCTTGCCAATTAGGCTACGGAGATGAACCAAGGGGCGAAGCTCACATCTGTCCGCGATGGCCAGCTTCAGTTCGCCATCGTCGTGGCTCTTGCCTCGCCCTTTCAACCGGCCGCGACGCTGGAACACGAGACAGAGTGCACGTCACGACCGCCATTCACTTCGGAGCTGGAGGCGCGTCGAAGTTAAGCATGGTACCCGTGGCGCCTGCCGTCAATAGACCAGTTGAGCGAGCATGCCCCGCCCGTTGCGGCGTGTTCCGTTGGAGCAAGCCTTCGCGGTTCCATCGGCAGCGATCACCTTCATGACGCATCGCGACAAAGGATTTGTGCAAATGCACTCTTCACCCAACCGTGAGCGCCACCTTGCGCCGATCGCGCTAAGCTTGTCCGACCGGTCGCGACAGATTGTCCGGCGAGGCTTCCTTCGCATCACGTGGTTCGCCATGCCCGGCTCCATCGCGATCTTCGCAGATGAGGGCGAACGTGCGCGGCTTGAACACGCATCGTTCTTGCCGCTGCGACCACGAGCAAGGGAAACTTGGCCATGGCCACGCAGTATTCCGAAAACATCGCATCATTCGGACGAAGAGCATTAAGCCTCGCGACCCCCTACGTCGTTCGCAAAATCGGCCTGTCCGATCTGCGCGACGCGCTGCGCCTGGGTTGGGAAGATTTCAAGGCGGTGCCAAGCCACGCCATCGTGCTGTGCGTCATCTATCCCGTCCTCGGTCTTGTCCTGTTCCGACTGGTGCTTGGCTATTCGGTGCTGCCGCTGCTCTTTCCGCTGGCCGCGGGCTTTGCGCTGATTGGTCCTTTTGCCGCGCTTGGTCTCTACGAGCTCAGCCGCCGCCGCGAGCGCGGCGAGGAAGCCGCCGCCTGGGACGCCATGCGCGTGCTGCGCGCGCCGTCTTTCGGCGCCATGCTCGAACTCGGCATGTTCCTGCTCATCCTGTTCGCGACGTGGATCGCCACCGCGGACGCCATCTACATTGCGGCCTTCGGCCACGCTCCGGCTGCAAGCATCCCCGATTTCGCAGCACAAGTGTTGACGACCCCGCAAGGATGGTCGCTCATCATCGTCGGCTGCGGCGTCGGCTTCCTGTTCGCCGTCGTGGCCCTTTGCGTCAGCGTTGTTTCGTTTCCGTTGATGCTGGACCGGCATGCAACCGCGATAGACGCAGTGCGGACGTCGCTGCGGGCCGTGAAAGAGAATCCATTTGCCATGGCCGCCTGGGGTCTGATTGTTGCGGCGCTGCTGGTAATCGGTTCGCTGCCGTTCTTCGTCGGTCTCGCCGTCGTTCTGCCGGTGCTCGGTCATGCCACCTGGCATCTCTATCGCAAGGTGGTGGAGCCAGATCCGAATCCCCCACAAGAGCCACCCCGCCGGCCGAAAGAAGGGCATCGCTATGCGGCAGATTTCCCCGCCGCTCTCTTCCCATGGAGCCATGAGCGCTAGCCGATCCGGATCGAGCATGATTGGAAACCTTGGAGGCCGTCGTTTGGAAACCTCCGAAATGGACGGCCTTCGCCCAAGCCGGCTCTAACAACTGCGAGTGGCGCTTCGTGCCAACTCACTTGGCGCCGACGTCACCTTTCCTGGCCAACTGTGCGCGCAGGACCGTGAAAGGACACCAGCCGACGATGCCCGCCGTCAGCGGCACGATGCCGATCCAGGTCCAGGGGGCGCCGAAGCCCAGCATTGCTGGAACGATCAAGGCCACGCCGCCGACGAGACGCTGCACGCGGCCCGCAACACTCATTGTACTCGTCACCATGGAGAATTCCTTTCGTTGCGACCGGCGATGCCCAGGTTGGATGCAGAGCGCCGCCCTGTGACTGGGACAGATTTGAAGGAGTGGTCATGGCCGGACGACCCGGCCATGACGGTAGCGAGGAAGCGAGCTCCAGGCCGCTTCGCGCACAGCGCCTACTTGAGCGCCTTGACCGCGTCTTCGGTGGTCACAACACCGTTGGCGATCATGCCGTAATTGACCAGCGCCGCCTTGTAGGCATCGGCGCCGGGAGCGGCGACGGCGTCCTTCACCACATAGACCTTGAAGCCGTTTTCCATGAGGGCACGCATGTGCGAGTCCACGCACAGGTTGGCCACCATGCCCGCCAGGAACACCGTATCGATGCCGCGGCTGCGCAGCTGGTAGATCAGGTCGTTGCTTTCCGGGCCGTACATCTTGTGGGGCGCGACGACGATGGTTTTGCCGTCATTGATGTAGGGCTTGTAGCGGTCGAAGAAGTCGGCGCCCGAACCTTCGAATCCCTTGGAGTTGTTCAGGCTCTCGCGGTGCAGCGCCTTCATGTCCAGGAGCTGCCGCTGCAACGCGCCGGCGTGGGTCCAGTTGCCATCCAGCGCCGTATAGACCAGCGGGTCCACTGCGAGCGCGGCGCCGCCTTTCTTCGCAGTCGCCATCAGCCTGTCGATGTTGTCGATCGTGCCGAGTTCCTTGAGATTGTCGGCGAGCAGTTTGTAGAGCTTGCCGTCCTCACGCAGGAAATCGTTCTGCGGATCAGTGATGACGACGGCGGTGCGCGCCTTGTTGAGCGCCGGAATTTCGCCGGCGGCGGAGACCGTGGATAAGCCCAGCGGCATGAGCAGGCACAGGGAGAGCATGATGCGCTTCATTGTCGAACCTTTCTTGGAGCGAGACTGCATGGCGCCGTTCAAGCGAAGACGTTGCGAAGGCTCGTGACGATCGGGCTTCGCACCGCGCGTTCGAACAGCGATGCTCCATGCTCTATGTGCCGGCCCGGATCGCATCTGTAACCAAAGTTACGCCCGGATGCTTTTCTTGAACTCGCTGGTGGATTGCGCAAATTGCCTGCGGGTCGGCCGGGCTGCGCAAGGCAATCCCAAATGCGGAGGGACTCTGCACTTGCTTGGTCGGTGCGCTGCTCGCAATCACGGTTTTGCCGTTTCCTCATCCTGAGGAGCCGCGTCAGCGGCGTCTCGAAGGATGACGGCCCCGCTGGTGCCCCTCGCCCTTCGAGACGCGCGCCGATGGCGCGCTCCTCAGGACGAGGGTGACACACCGTCGCTCGCGGCAACAACCGGATTTAAATTTCAAACAGCAGAGACGACTCCGCATTCTCGCGACATGATCTGCCCGAGTTTTGCTTCACTTGCTTGCCCTCGACTCCGAAATTCGGGAAAGCGGAATCTTTTTGCGGCGGAGGCTTGACAAGTTTTTGGGACTGATTTGCCCGGCGGCACAGCGCAGAATCCTGGTTTGATGGGTATCGCTGCACTCCACTCATCAGCGACTTCCGTGCGAGGGTTGGTTGCCCAGATGCGAGCGGCAAGCGCACGGAAAATTCAGGCATTCAGCAGATGAAACAGTCATTCGCGATTTGGGAATTGATCGTCAGGGGCCTTGAGGCGAGCCTGACGGTGCGGGGGATGTTGGCCATCTTTACCGGCGTCGTTCTGCATGAGCTCGGTCACATCCTGTTCGGTCGCCTTGTCCGGATCCCGATCACGGGCGTCGTCATCGGGGAAGGTCGCAGACTTTGCGGATGGCGGATGGGGGCGATCACTTTCACAATCCATGCCATTCCTACCAGCGGTTATGTCGAGCACGCTGAATATCACGCCACCCCATTGCGATCCGCCGTGGTCGCCGCGGGAGGAATTGTCGTCAATGTGGCGGTCGGCATTGCCTGCCTCGCGTTCTGCCTGGCGGCTGAGCCAGTGGGTTGGGTCGGCAAGATGCTTTGGGCAATTGCGCTTACCCATCTCGCGCTGGCGGCCATGAGCCTAGCGCCGCGGCAGTACAAAGACGGCAACAAGAGCGATGGCCTATTGTTGTTGGAAGCGTGGCGAGGGTTCGAGCGCGGCAACGGCTCTACCCGATAGTAGATCGTTTCATGTCAGCTCGTAGCGTCGATGCGTTGAGCATTGAAGCCCAGCGCGGCGACTGAGTGTCGCAAATC
The DNA here is from genome assembly GCF_016213215.1 of Bradyrhizobium sp. Classification (GTDB taxonomy): domain Bacteria; phylum Pseudomonadota; class Alphaproteobacteria; order Rhizobiales; family Xanthobacteraceae; genus Bradyrhizobium. The sequence continues at coordinate 16,506 of NZ_JACRAW010000103.1, forward strand.
TCGTCCGGCCACGAGACTTCGGAAGAGCTCAACCCATCGTACGAGTGGATCCGCAAAGGCAAGCCCATGTTCATGTCCTTCATTCTCTCAAGACTTCAAGCCCAGCGCCTTTCTTGAGAGATTCTCATTCTCCAGTTTGATGTCTTTACCTGGGTCGTTCGCCGCCTCAGCCTCCGCAAACCACGGCTCTCCGTCTTCCACGACAAACCTGACCAAGTCATCCATGCAGCGTTCGTAGGTGCTACCAGTTTCTGCGTTGAAACGAAGGTGATACCGTTTGTTCATGAATTCAGAGTCGTCCGAAGATGGACCATTTAATGCAAGTGAGTTGCTAGATTCGTTGTAGGTTCCACAATGCACTCTCAAGACAATCGAATAGTTTATGGGCCTTCCATAGGAGATTCCGTTCAGATGAATATGAACGAAATCCGCTGATTTTGATTTGGCCCGTACCCAAAGCCACCTTTTGGTTCGGCTGAAGCCATATTTCTCGATGCGCTGAGTGAATTCCCTTGTCGTCTTATCAAGACCAGCCTTCACAACGGATTTTGAGATTTCCCTCATCACGCCCCTTTGTGCAGCTACCTGCTGTGCAGCTACCTTCGTGCGACTTTGCGGCCAGAAGCAGCGCGCGGCTCGGTTGAGCTCTCGCGAAACCCATCACCCTCGGTCTTGCACGGCAATGACCGAGATGTCGCAGCTTTGTCTCCATTGAATCACGCTTCCCGACACTACCGGAGCGAGGATGTCGCAATGCGTTCGGACCGATCGCTTCGGCGTTCTTCGGTGGCAGAGCTCAGCCCCTCCTGCGAGCTCTACTCATCGTCGACATTATACCCTAGAGTGGCATACTTGGATCTTTGCCCGATCAGGAGGATTATCGTGAAAACGATGAATTTGTCCGGATATTTGCTGCTCTTGTACGTTCTCTCCTGGAGCGGGTTCGCGGCCGCACAGCAGCCGGCCAGCCTGAAGTGCACATCGGCGGTGCCGGCGATGGTCGCGCAAACGGTGCAGTGCGAGGGCGGCATCACCATCGTGGCCGAGAACGGCGCCCAGTACACGCTGAGCGACAACAACCGTGACGGTCGCGTCGACGCGGTCGAACTGAGCAGCAAGGCGCTGCTCGTCGAAGCGACGAGGAGGTCGGGAGGCAAGCGATTCCAGGTCAACACGCCTCAGGCCATCGCCGCCGTGCGCGGCACGCGGTGGGCCGTGGATGTGGCAGAGGGCAAGACGTCCGTCTTCGTGGTCAATGGCAGCGTCCGCGTCGGAGGTCGTGCCCGCGATGGCCGCGGCCGGGTTGTGCTTGGGCCCGGCGAAGGGGTGGATGTGGAGGCAACGGCTCCCCTCCTGGTGAAACGCTGGGGCCAAGCTCGCGTCTCTGCGCTGATGGCCAGACTGGGACAATGAGCCCTTGATGAGCAGGCGGCTGCAAAGTCTCCTCGCCGTTTTACTCGCCGGTCTCTGGGGGGCTTCCATCTATTTTGGCCACGCATACGGTTATCTGGCGTTCCTTGATCAATTCGAAGCCAATCTCGCCGATCTCCGCACGACGGTGCGCGGCGTCAAGGCGCCGCCGGATTCACTCACCATCGTCGAGATCGATGATGCGCTCGCAAGGCAGGTGGGCAGCTATCCGCTGCCCCGGCGCGAACTGGCCCGCCTCGTCCGCGCGGTTGCCAAGCTCAAGCCGAGCGTGATCGCAGTGGATATCCTGCTGCTCGACAAGGGCTCCGACGAGGGGGACGAGGCTCTGGCCGCTGCGTTGGATGCAAGCCCCGCCGTCATCGCCGCGGCAGCCGTCTTCTCCGAGTCCCGTCAATCGGTCGACGTCAAGAGGAGCGACGATCCGCTCGCCCACTTGCCGATCGCCGAGCGCTTCCTGTTGCCGCAGCAAAGGTTCTCCGATCACGCGCAGATCGGCATCGTCAACCTGAACACGGATCGCACCGGCACGCCTCGATCCGTCCCGCTGCTGTTCCGAACCAGCGGCAGCGTCGAGCTGTCTTTCCCGCTTCGTGTAGCGGCGGTTGCAACCGGGCATCGCCCCACCATCGAGCCGGGCCGGCTTACGCTGGGTGGATTCTCCCTCCTTACCGACAGCGACTATGCGATCCCGATCGCCTTCCATGGCCCGCGGCGAACAATCCGGACGATTGCCGCCGGCGCGCTGCTTGACGGAACGGCGGATCCGCGGGCCATCGCAAACAGGATCGTGGTCCTCGGTGCGACCGTGACCGGCGGCGGCGATTTCTTTTCCACCCCCTTCGAACCGGTCATGCCCGGCCTCGAGGTCGTTTCAACGGCGATTGCGCATCTTGTATCAGGCGACGTCGCGCTCCGCGGTCGGCCGGTGCGGATCATCGACGGCGTGCTCACGGTTGTGTTGCCGATGATGCTTGCCGGCATGCTGGCGTGGCGCCGGAGCCTCGCCGGTCTTCTCGCGGCTGCGGTGATCGTCCTGGCTTGGGTGGTTGCGACCTCTGTCGCATTCTCGTCCGGAATCTGGCTGAACGCGGCGCTGCCGATCGCGGCCATGGCGCCGCCGACCATTTTGTTCGGTGCCTTTCAGCTCTGGTCGGGTCGGCGGCAGGCCCAGTATTTCGCCAAGAGAAGCCGTTTGCTCGAAAGTTTTCAGGCGCCGAATATCCAGCAATCGCTGATCCGCAATCCCGACTTTCTGGCCGAGCCCGTTCACCAGGACGCCGCGATCATCTTCATCGATCTGTCGGGATTCACCTCTCTCAGCGAAGGCTCTGGCGGCGCGGAGATCCGGGCGCTGCTCAAGGAGTTCCACGCGCTGATCGATCAGGAAGTCGCATCGTGCCGGGGCACCATCATGACTTTCCTGGGCGACGGCGCCATGATCCTGTTCGGCTTGCCCGAACCTGACTCGGATGACCCCGTCAGGGCCACCGATTGTGCGGCCAAGCTTTGCGCTGCGACCGAGCGATGGCTCGCTTCGCTGCCCGAGGCGATCGCGTCCAACCTCGGATTCAAGGTCGGCGCGCAATTCGGGCCGGTCGTCGCCTCCCGGCTTGGCGGCAAGAGCTATCACCACATCACGGCCACCGGCGACACGGTGAACGTGTCGAGCCGCCTGATGGAGGTTGCGGCCGGCCGCGGCTACCAGCTCGCCGTCGGAGAAGAATTGCTCCAGGCAGCGGGACCCGATTGTGCCCTGCTCAAGACAGGCTCGCTCTCCGGACCTCATGAATGCCCAATTCGCGGTCGCACGGCCCCGATCACGGCCTGGCTTTGGACATGCCGATCCGTGACGCCAAAGCCGCCGGCCGAGTAGCGGTTCGTGCGACGAGTCGTGTTGCGGCACTTCGGTAATCTCAGAAGCAACCAGAAATCTCTGGGCTGGCGCGCCATTCAGAGTAGAATTACGAAACTCATATTTCATTGAAATTCCTTGTGATTTCGCCAGCCAGCTGATGGTTCACGGTGGTCGGTCTAAGTCCTTGACGGCGCTCGAGGGCGAGCTGAAACCACAAGCCGGAGATGTATTTCACGAGATTAGATGGCATGATCATCAAGAGCTGCGATCGCTCCGAGACCTGAGGATTTCGCGTTGATCCCGGCCAAGGCGACGCGCTCAAAGAGATGCACTCCAGAATCAAGCGGACGACCGCGACCGCGGTCACACGGCGAGAGAAATGGAGGACGTTATGGCGTCGCGGCGTGACGACAAGGCCCGGGCGACCCTGATCCACGAAGCCGCGGGTAGCGTGCAGCCGGACAAGGTGCCCCGATCCTTTGCCGAGCATCTGTTCGGCCATGCAAATCTCGAGGACCTCGCCAACTACGATGCCGCCTCCCTGGCCTTCCTGGCGGAACAGGCCTGGCAGCATGTGAAGCAACGTACGGCGGGCCGCGCCGAAATCCGCGTCACCAATCCGATGATGCCGGACGGGCGCGAGATTTCCGTGCTCGAAGTTCTCAACGACGACATGCCCTTCCTGTTCGATTCCACCATGGCGGAGCTCGCCCAGCAGGGCGTCGAGGTCACGCTGGTCGTCCACCCGCTCATCGCCGTGGAGCGCGACGAACAAGGCAAGCTGCTGCGTTTCTACGGCGAGACGCTCCCCGAGGGGGTAAAGGGCGAGCGCGAAAGCCTGATTCATCTCCACATCGCGCGTCTCGACGCCGATGCCGACCGCCAGAAGCTGATCGACGGCCTCTCCACGACGCTGAACGACGTGCGCGCCTGCGTCACCGACTGGCGAGCCATGCGCGCCCGCGTCGAGCAGGCGATCAAGACCTTCTCATCCAATCCACCGCCGCTACCGATAGACGAGGTCGCCGAAGCCAACCAGTTCCTGCAATGGCTGTGCGCCGACAATTTCACTTTTCTGGGCGTGCGCGAATATCGCTTCTCGCCGGACAGCGATGCGTCGGATGAAATCAGCACCGGCGAAGGCCTCGGCATCCTGCGCGATCCCGACGTGAAGATCCTGCGCCGCGGCACCGAAATGGTGGTGATGACATCGGAAATTCGCGAATTCATGCGCGAGCCTACCCTCCTGATCGTCATCAAGGCCAATGTCACCAGCCGCGTTCACCGCCGCGTCCACATGGATTATGTCGGCATCAAACTCTATGCGCCCGATGGGCGGCTCGAGGGCGAATTGCGCCTGGTCGGCCTGTTCACCTCGGGCGCCTATACTCGCTCGGTGCGGCAAATCCCTTACGTCCGCCACAAGGTGGCGCAAGTGCTCCAGCGCGCCGGCTTCGACCCAAACAGCCATTCCGGCAAAGCACTCCTGCATATCCTCGAGGAATATCCGCGCGACGAGCTCGTCCAGGTCGACGCCGAGACGCTCTATAATTTCGTCATGGAAATCCTGATGCTTTCCGAGCGCCCCCGCGTACGGGCGCTGGCACGAATTGACAAGTTCGATCGCTTCGTCTCCATCCTCGTGTTCATTCCGCGCGAGAAATATGACGCCGACGTGGGCACGCGTGTCGGTGCCTTCCTGGCGCAGGAATACAAGGGGACCTCGGCAGCGTCCTACCTGTCCTTCCCCGAAGGGCCGCTTGCCCGCCTCCACTACATCATCGCGCGTTTTGCCGGTAAGACGCCTGTCGTCGAGCGTGCCACGCTTGAGGCCGGGATCAGCGCCATCGCCGCAACCTGGGGCGACAAGCTGAAAGCCGCGCTCGCGACAGTCACTGATGGCACGCGCGCCCGCCTGCTCGCCAATCGTTATGCCCAAGCCTTTACTGGCGGCTATACCGAGGTCTTCGACACCTCGCGGGCTATCGCTGATATCGCCACTATCGAAACACTCACCGCCACTCGTTCCGTGGCGCTTTCGGTCTACCGCGTCGACGGCGACGATCCGACGCGTTTCGGCCTCAAGGTCTTTTCGCGCGGCACGCCCCTGTCGCTCTCCTATCGCGTCCCGGTGATCGAAAATCACGGCTTGCGCGTCGTCAACGAGCGCACCTATCAGATCACGCCCAGCGCCACACCCGCATCCGCGCCGGTTTGGCTGCATGACATGACGATCGAGGCCAATGACGGCAAGCCGATCGATATCACTGCGGAATTCGCCGGTCGCCTGGAAGCCTCGATCATGGCGGTGGTGGGCGATCGCGCCGAATCCGACGGATACAACGCGCTGATCCTGCGGACGGGCCTGAGCTGGCGCGAAGTATCGGCCATCCGCGCCCTCTCCCGCTACCTGCACCAGATCCGCGCGCCGTTCAGCCAGGACTACATGTGGGCGACTCTCCGCAAGAACACCGCGGTCACCAACAGCATCGTCGCTCTGTTCCAGGCTCGCTTCGACCCGCGCCTCACCGCCACCGATGCCGAGCGCTCGGCACGCGAGACGGCCATCCTTGGCGAGATCGAGGAGCAGCTCAAATCCGTCGCCTCGCTCGACGAAGACCGCATCCTGCGCCGTTTCACCAATCTGTTGCAGGCCGCCGTCCGCACCAATTTGTGGCAGGTCGGCGAGGACGGCCAACCGCGTCCGGTGATTTCCTTCAAGTTCGACGCACGCAGGATCGAGGACCTGCCGGATCCGCGACCGCTCTACGAGATCTTCGTCTATTCGCCGCGCCTCGAAGGCATTCATCTGCGCTTCGGCAAGGTCGCGCGCGGCGGGTTGCGCTGGTCGGACCGGCCGCAGGATTTCCGCACCGAGATCCTCGGCCTGGTCAAGGCCCAGCAGGTCAAGAACGCCGTGATCGTGCCGGTCGGCGCCAAAGGCGGCTTCGTGCCCAAACGCCTGCCGCCGCCCACCAATCGCGACGCCTTCATGGCCGAAGGCACCGAGGCCTATCGCATCTTCGTTCGCTCCATGCTCGAGCTTACCGACAATCTCGACGACGACACCGTCGTGCCGCCCGACTCCACCGTGCGGCATGACGGCGACGACCCCTACCTCGTCGTCGCCGCCGACAAGGGCACTGCCACCTTCTCCGACATCGCCAACGCGATCTCGGCCGAGAAGCACCATTGGCTCGGCGATGCCTTCGCCTCCGGCGGCAGCCAGGGCTATGACCACAAGAAGATGGGGATCACGGCGCGCGGCGCCTGGGAGGCGGTGAAGCGCCACTTCCGCGAGCTCGGCACCGACATTCAGACCATGCCCTTCACCGTCGCCGGCGTGGGCGACATGTCGGGCGATGTCTTCGGCAACGGCATGCTGCTCTCGCCGGCGACGAAGCTAGTCGCTGCTTTCGATCACCGCGACATCTTCATCGACCCCTCGCCCGATCCGGCGATCAGCCACGCCGAACGTCTGCGCATGTTCAGCCTGCCGCGGTCGAGCTGGCAGGACTACGACAAGTCGCTGATCTCGCAAGGCGGCGGCGTGTTCTCGCGCTCGCTCAAGGCCATTCCGCTCGGCCCGGAAGTGCGCGCCCTTCTTGATCTCGACAAGCCGCAAGCCACGCCTTTCGAGGTGATGACGGCGATCCTCAAGGCGCGCGTGGACCTTCTGTGGTTTGGCGGCATCGGTACCTATATCCGCGCTTCGACGGAAAGCGACGATCAGGTCGGCGATCGCGCCAACGATCCGATCCGGATCACGGGTGCCGATGTCCGCGCCCGGGTGATTGGCGAGGGGGCCAATCTCGGCGTCACCCAGCGCGGCCGCATCGAAGCCGCGCAGAAGAGCGTCAGGCTCAACACCGACGCGATCGACAATTCGGCCGGCGTGAACACCTCCGACGTCGAGGTCAATATCAAGATCGCGCTGGCGCGCCCCGAGCGCGAGGGACGCCTCAGCGCCGCTTACCGCAACAGCCTGCTGGCCGCGATGACCGACGAGGTCGGCAACCTGGTGCTCCGCAACAATTATCTGCAGACGCTGGCGCTTTCGCTGGCCGAACGCAGGGGTCTGGCAGAGACCGGCTTCCTCACCCGCTTCATGCAGTCGCTCGAGCAGCGCGGCCTTCTCAGCCGCACCGTCGAATTCTTGCCCGACGACGCGGCGATCGCCGAACGCACGAGGCGCGGCCAGTTCCTGACGCGGCCCGAACTTGCCGTGTTGCTCGCTTACGCCAAGCTGATACTTTACGCCGATCTGCTCGTCACCAGCGTGCCCGACGATCCATATCTCGCCCGCGAATTGTCCCAGTACTTCCCGCGCGAGGTTCAGGACAAGTTCCCCGCTGCAGTGGAACACCATCGCCTTCGGCGGGAGATTATCGCAACCAATCTCGCCAATGCCGTCATCAATCGCGGCGGCCCGGCTTGTGTCGTGCGCCTGATGGACGAAACGGATGCCGACGTGTCGACCATTGTCATGGCGTTCGTGGCTGTGGATGAATGCTACGGTCTGAAGCGGCTGAATGACGCGATCGACGGACTCGACTCCCGCATCGACGGGCAATTGCAGCTTATCCTCTACGCGGCGATTCAGGATCTCCTGCTCTCCCGCATGGTCTGGTATGTGCGCCATGTCGATTTCAAGACCGGTCTGGACTCCGTCATTGCGCGCTTCGGCCCGAGCATCTGCGAGATCGTCGCCGGACTGGACAAGACACTGCCCGAGGACTTGCAGGTCGGGCGCAGAAAACGACGGCAGGACCTGATCGATGCCGGCGTCCCGGCCGGCCTCGCAGGCGAGCTCGCTGATCTCGACGCCCTGGTCTCGGCACCGGATATCGTGACTGTCGCGGAGCGCACCGGCCGGACCATCGGCGACGCCGCCACGACCTTCTTCGCCGCCGAGGCTCATTTCCGCCTCGATCGCCTTATCGCCGCCACACGCAGCGTCCCGGCAAACGATAATTACGAACGTCTCGCCATCGATCGCGCCGTTGACCAGATCGCGGCCGTCGAAAGAAGCCTGGCTGCGGATATGCTGGCAACCGGCCAATGCGGTCAGCAGGCCGCCGCGAGCTGGCTCTCGGCTCATCCCGAAGCGACCCGCATCCGCCGCTCGGTCGAGGAGATTGCCGCCAGCGGCCTCACGCTCGCGAAGCTGACAGTGGCGGCCAACTTGCTGGGGGACATGGTGAAGGGCTCACGATAGGCGATTGGGGGAGGCGCGTAGCTGCCAGGACCACACGGTTTTGCCGACCAGCGAGACCTGGTTGAGGGTATCGCACCGTGCCTTTGCCGGCATAGCTGCGGGTGACGTTGGAGAACTCGCCTTCGAAGGGGCGCGCTGCCAAAATATCGAAAACAACCCCATGCAAAGTAGCCGGCGACCGCCGCCATCCGAACACCAACTTGACGCGTCGGGCAAATCAGCGGCATTCCTTCACCATCCCGTAATCCTGTAAACGCCCGCCGCCCGGCAACAACGGGCGCGCCGGTTGCGATTGCGGCTCAAAATCCTCACCCAAATTGAAATTGCAGCGCCTCGCCGCGGCGAACGATCGCCTGCGCGTGGACGAACCGTGGGCTTGCCGGAGGTTCAGCTCATGGCAACGGAAGTATGTGGCCGGCGACCGGGTTGGCAGCGGTCCTTGCCGTAGTCAGTTTCAGTCCTCTGGGGAACTAAGGGTAGGAATTTTCCACCGAGCCTTCATCAGCCTTCCAAGTTCTGCTGCTTCGCCTACCGTAAGATTTGACAGCGCATCGGCCAGCTTTAGCAGATGACCTGCAACTTTCGGGGCTGGCGCGTTCAAGATGTTTGGCTCGCCCAACGGCCGCGCGGCCAATGCTGCGCGGGCTTCGTTCACAGTTTTGAACAGGTGGGGATTGGCGATGAACTGGACCGCGGGCCCGAAGGCGCCCTCCTCGTAGGATTTTTCGTTTACAAATCCGATGAAGTGCAAGCGCTCGCGGGCTTCGGCGGCACCTCGTAGCGTCGTCCTGGGGCTGAAAACACCACTAACCAATTTTCCTTTGAAGTAGCGGCGATGAAATCCGTGCGGCACGTATTCCCCGCCCAGCCCCACATGCACGCGGGCCCACTCATCGCCGCCATTAAAAAGCGTCCGGACATCCACGAGAAGCACATGGATTGCTGCTTGAGGCGGAGGAAACTTGTGTGGTTTGCCGCCGCTTTCGAACTTTTGGCAGATGCGTTCGACGGCCTTGAGCGTTTCACCTTCTTCGGACTGGCGCGGGTCTTCTGCTGTTGTGGTGAGCGACCTATTGACCATCGTCGCTCCGTCGGCAAACTTCTCAGTCGTGGTCGCCGCCCGAACCGCATCGGTTTCCTCAAGGCGCATCATTTCAACGATGAAACTGGTGACCGTCGGATGTAAAGCCAAAATCTAGCGTGGATTTGCCTTCGCCAGGGACTTCGTACTGGGGCTGGATACCCGCCTTATGCAGACCGTGCCCAAAGCGCAGCTCGAAGAGCTTCGCCTTGTTCTTGCCTTTCAAGCCCCCGCTCGCATTGATGTCGTCCACCACCAGCTTGGCCCACGGCACTGCCTTGAGCTCATCCATCACCGTTTCCATGAAGTCTCCCTCACGGCCGGACAGGAAATCAAAGGAAAGCTCGTTGTGCTCTGCCATTGTGCTATCTTAGCATGCAATCTCCCGCGCGGTGAATCTTCCCGTTTTTTCACCGGGAGGTTGCGGGCGTGAGAACATGGGAGGTTTGCGATGATCCTGGGAGATCTAATCGACGCTGACTCGCGTCTTTATGCCAAAAGCGAGCGGGCAGCATCCCGAGCTGGAATGATGTTGAACTGTGCCGAACCAAGCCGGAACGGTGTTGTTCCACCCAATAGGGCGGTGGGCAATCAGACTAGAATTTCTAGTGATATCGATGTCAATTTCTGACAATGGCGCTCCCTAGGGGGACGATGGGCGACCGCAGAAACCCCGAAGCTCGGCATTACAGTTGGGTATGACGTTGCGATTTCATGTCCAGGTAATCCTGCCGCGAGATGAATGCGCACGCATTCGAAGTAGAGGAGGTGAAGGATCAGTCCAGCGTGCTTTGAGCGTCGCGCGCCCGTCTGAGGTCAGCCGTTTCGGCTCCTTCGTCGAACCAACGGCAGATTGGTTCTAGGAGTGCGCGCGCATCACCACGCCTTCCTTGCGTCCGCCAGAGTTCTGCAAGGCTTGTCGCGGCGCGTAATTCCAGGGACTTGGCGCTTTGACCGCGCGCCACTTCAATGGACTTCGTAAGATAAGACTCCGCTTCGCTTATCTTCGATGGGTTGAGTGCTAAGAGCATTTGCGCTCTTTGCCGATGCAATTCTGCTTCCCATGATCTGCCTGTCACGTCACCAATGTTGGCCAGGACCCCCTCGACAATCGATAGCGCGCATTCATTTTCGCCATCCTTGGCATACGTATCCGCTAGCCAGCTATCCATCATTGGACGCATGAAGCCGACGTCATTACGTCGCGCTTCGGCGATTCCCATTGCCATCTCCTCTCGGGCCTCTCCAAGTCGGCCTAGTTCGCCGGCCGCTCGGCCTCGTGAAATTCTGGACAAAATAACGTACAGCGAAAATCGCTGTTCTTGCGACATTTCGAAGCTTTTTTCGGCGCTTTCGAAGGCGCGAGCGGCATCCCCGCGCAGAAGGTGCACAACGGAAGTCATGTAATGAGCGAACGCCACGGTGTATGGGTGGCCAAGGTCTTGACCCAAGGCAAGCGCTTCCGAAACGCGGGAAAGGGATTGATCCGGATAGCCCAGAAACCACAAGTCCCAAGATAGGAGCAGAAGTGAAGCCGCTTGGGGTTCCACCATGTAAAGATTGGATAGGGGCTGCTTTCCCTTGCCAGTCGAGAGCTTGATTGACTCCGCGAAATGGTTCGCTGACGATTGGAAGTCCCCAATCGTCAATAACGTACTGCCCATCACTCTATGAGCCACCATTAGCGGCACGGGTTGGGACAACGCTCGTGACCGTGACAGGAACTCATCAGCTAAGCGGAGCGCATCATCATTCTTTCCACCCATCCAGGAGTGCCCCCACAACCCAAACAGGGCTTGGAAATACTCAGGGATGTCGCCGAGTTGCAGGCATAAGGTACGAGCCCGCAAGAACGCTTCGCGGGTTTCCGCGGAGGCATACCCTTGAACGGCGATAAGCGGTATTCCCAACGACAATTGAATGTCGATCTCTTGTTTGATCCGTTCAGGCGTTTCCGGCAAAGCGTCCAGAAGCTGAAGGGCCTTTCGAAAGCTAGCAATCGCTTCGACGTTGGCGGAATGCGCGAGCGCACCCTGCCCAGACTCGAGCCAGTGGCGAATGGCCAATTGGTGATTGCCTGCTTCTTGATAGTGATAGGCCAGGACTTGGGGTTGATTTTCGGCGAGCTCCGAAAAGTTATGCTCTAAGATTGCCGCGATGTCCGCGTGTATCTGCTGCCTCTTGCTCCTAAGCAAAGAGTCGTAGATTGCGTCACGCAACAAAGCATGTTTGAAGGCGAAACGAAGGAAAGGCGAAATTCCGACTCGATAGACAATGTCAGCCTGTTCGAGCAACGAGAGGGCCGACAGCATATCGTCGTCGTCAATTCGCGACGCAGCCGACAAAAGATCATAGGAGAACTCGCGCCCAATCACAGCCGCAATCTGTGCAAGTCTGCGACTCGGCGCAACGCGGTCGAGCCGCTCCATCAATGCGTCACTCAGCGTGTCCGGAACCCTGAGTGATGCTGGCTGTGCTTCGCGCTCGAAAGGGGTTCGGAAAGGCGCACTCAACATACTGCTTGTCAGTTCCTCTATGAATAGCGGGACGCCATCGGCCTTTTCGATAATCCGGTCGAGCACCGCTTCGGGCATGCTCCCTCCCCTCAAGATATCCCGGATCATCGCCTTCACTTCGGTGAGCGACAATCGAGTGAGCGAGTGCATGGTGGTGTTGGCGTGGGTCATCCATGTGGGGCGGAACTCGGGCCGGCACGACACAATAAGCAGCACGCGGGCGTGGTCGATCCGGCTGATAATCGATTCAAGCAGCTCAAGCGTCGATGGATCTAGCCAGTGTGCATCCTCGAAGATGCAGAGCGTGGGGCGTTGGACAGAAAACGCCAAGATCATGTCGACAAGCGTGCTTATCGTCCTGTTCTTTATTTGCTGCGGCGTAAGACCAACTAATTCGAGGTTGTTTTCCAAAGGGATCGATAACAGTTTGGCAATAAGCAGGACCGGCTCTTTGGAATTGTTAGTTGAGCGCGGAAGGTAAGTTGTAAGCTTGGCAATCTTATCTGCCTCGGTCTCGCGAGCTGTTAGTTGGGCCGCTTGTTCGATCTGCCCGATCACAGGAAAGAATGCGCTCTGACTGTGATAGGGCGAGCACTGATGGTGCAGCAAGACGTGTGGTTCCTGCTGAATGCGCGATTTCAATTCGTGGAGGAGCCTTGATTTTCCGACTCCGGGAATACCCGAGAGCAATATGACTTGGCCATCACCTTCTTTGACTTTCAGCCACCTATCGAGCAGCAAGCTTAGTTCGCTTGAGCGTCCAATGAGCGGGGTAAGAGAGCCCGTATGCGCAGCCTCGAAACGGCTACCGGTATTTTTTGCCGAGAGCACGCGATACACGTGAAGAGGTTCAGTTACACCTTTGAGTTCCTGGAGCCCGACGTCCTGAAAATCAAAAGCTGCCCATACGAGACGCCTCGTCGATTCCGAGATGAGTACCGTGTTGGCAGCGGCAAGGGTCTGTAGACGTGCAGCGATATTCGGCGTCTCTCCCACCGCGTCCATCGACCACGTACCACTACCTCCAATCTCACCGACAACAACCGGACCCGAGCAAACACCCACTCGACAATTCAGGGTAACTGGCCCTGAAATCTTCGTAACTCCGGACACAATCTCCAGGCCGGCGTGAATAGCGCGAACGGCGTCATCCTCGTGTGCACGCGGCCAACCGAAAAATGCCATCACTCCATCGCCGAAATAGCGGGCGACCTCGCCTCCATAGCGCGCAATTGCCGCGCTGCACTCCACCCGATACGCGTCAATGAGTTTTTGGAGATCCTCAGGATCTAATTTCTCCGATAGCTGGGTAGATCCCACCAGGTCACAGAACATCACTGTGATCTGACGGAATTCAGCTTCGCGATGTTGCACAAGAGAGGGCGGCACGATAGTGGCGCTTGAAACCGCTTTTGTTGTGCCGGTGGGCTGGCGCGCGGCCGTCAATGCTTCAATGGCCCTAAGCAGCTTCTTGCGGTGGCCTAGGGAAGATACTCCGAGTTTTTCGAGATCATTTTCCGTCAAATCCGGAAGGACGGAGTAGTCGATATTGTTTTCTGCGAAGGTTTTGGCGTACTGGCCTAGACCGTGTGTACCCAGCCATTCGGCTAAGTCGGTGGTTGTTGTCCTCGTCATTGCAGAGGCCCTTGCCTACCGCCGTAGAGGGTGTTGGGCTTCAGACCCACCACGTGGTGCCTTGTTGCTCAAAACCAGGAAACCTTCTCCGCGCACCATATCATATGAGCATTATCATATGAGCGTTCTTTTGACCGCCTCCGGCGTCAAAGCACAACTGCAACTTGGCGCAACGACGCCAGCGCCGGGTGCCCTACCCAGCTAACCATGACGCCCGATCGCGAGCAGTCACGCGGCCTCCATCGTTTTAGATCGCAAGCGCCTCACGTCATGCCAAACTGCGATGACTATAGCGCTATTCCGCTCACGCCGAGGGCCGAGCGCCGCGCTTTTCACCGCGCAAAGGATTTGAGCTGTGACGATACGGGAGCGCCTCTCCGAGCGCCTGCTCAAGCTCTTCAAGCATCTCCGCTTCCGATTTGAGAAGCTCGTGATTATAGCCCTCCGCCAGAATCAATGCCGATTCATACGTCTCCTGAACGACCCTGATACGGTCGTTCGCAGGAAGCGACGCCACGAATTTGATCGTTTCTTCGACGTGAGTGGCCTCGCTTCCGAGGGAGCTGTGACTTCTGAGGAAGCGGGTCGCATCGACGTCGTGCGGACAGATCGCCTGCACCTTCTCTATATCGGTCGCCTGCTTGAGCGCGGCGATGCGCTCCAGGCAGTACGAATAGCCGATGCAGCCGATTGGATAGTCCTGGACGCAGAGATCATCGAAGCGCTTGCAGAGCGGCTTGATGCCCTCCGGGATAAAGCTGGCGACGAGTCGCTCGCCGGGCACACCCAGCGCACGCAGATCCTTGAGCGCGAGCCGGTCGTGACCGGTCTCCTCGCGCGCACGCTCTTCCAAGTAGGCCGCGACCTCTGGCCTCCCCAGCTCGTTGAAGCGCCCGGCGGCGCGCCGGAGATTTCGAGGCGTATCGACAGACGTGTGATAGGCGCCCACCAAGGCTACGATATAGCCGACGAGCGTCGGGTCAGGGCGCGCGAGGCGCTTTTCGATTCCGGCAAATCCGAGACTTATCGCGCCGTCGAGCAGCCCGACCGTGCTGCCCGCCGAGCCCACACCTCTCATCGGTGTCGCGAAGGGATCCAGGTTTTCTTTCGTGCCTTTCGGGGTATAAAACCAAACCTCTCCCGACTCGCGAGCGATGATCGAAATATCGCCCGTGACTTTGACCCACTCCGTGACCAGCCGTGCCATTCGAAACCTCCACTTCCGAGTGAAAGCCCGTGTCGTTTCTCGCAGGATGCGACCAAACTTGCGTCAGCTAGAGAACCTTGCCGCATCCGAGACGGATTGTAATACACTAGATCCGTACTTGCGCAGGCAGCCCGGGTTTCGAGAGACCCCAGCTGCCCGATTGCGTACCGCTAGATACCGTTCGGCACACAGGCCATCAGCATTTTGGCTGTTTCGACAAGATTAGTTCCCGATTGGCGCGAGGCGTTGGGCAGCACAAAGACCACTGTATCGTCGTCGTCCAATTCCCAGCCGTCATTGTATTCGTCTTCCGTGATCACAATGGGACTCGCCAAACTGATGGGGTGGATCGGGAGGCCTTGGAGAGCTGATTGGGCGTTAGCAATGCGTTGAGCAATCGGCAGGTTTGGGGTAGCATCTCCCACCAGCCCGTCGCGGAAACCAGCATTGGTCCACGCTTTAGCGATCAAGGCCGCGAGTTCATCATTTTGGTACGAAAAGTCAGCCACTTTCACGTCGGCTTTGTTACCAGCGTTGCTGCCGGGCTTGTGTTTAAAAATTCCTCGGCCAGCTGGATTACCATGCGGCGCCATGATCAAGCCCTCCGTCATGAAGCAGGTCCGACATATTGCCGTCCCGCGAATTTCGTATTCTAGTCGCGGAACGTTGTCGCTGCAAGTTAGACTGGCGGTGTCCAGTTGGATTTAGACCACCTCTGGGCGGTCGATGACATCGTTGAATGGCAAAGGAGTTCGGCTGTTCGGTGTCCTCAGGCATTACGCCCGACATGCAAAGAGCCATCAGTCCGAGCGTGACAAACGGGCCGGTCAGGGTTGCTGCCATTCCAAGGTATGCGCTGATGCTCGCTGAGATGGTGGAAACCAAGGCTATCTGGGTCGTCTTGGTTCCTCGCGGCCGCCGCGAGTTCGGTGGAGACACCTTGGATCGCGCTCACGCTCCTCGGAGCGGGGCTCTGGTTGTTCCTACACGCCATGTGAGGACCCAAGGAGGAGCATGCGGCTGCACACGAAGGCGAACGGTTTCCATATCGCGGCAGGGAACCCTTTTTGGCTGCGCTCAGAGCGCGCGATCCAGATCGGCAAAGGCATGCGTTGCCCTACGATTGGCCTCGCGTCGGTCTTTCGTCCCGAGAGACTTCTTCTTGCTGCCGAGCGGAGGTCTTGATCAGATAGGGCATCGCGTGCATCAAAAGCTACCATCATTTGCTGCCAGTCAAGAGCAGACAAAACTTTGATTTGCGCGATGTTTTTGAACTATCAGCGTATCTGAGGCCGCTGGCGCTCCCTAGGGGAATCGAACCCCTGTTTCAGCCTTGAGAGGGCCGCGTCCTAACCGCTAGACGAAGGGAGCGTGAGGCTTACCGAATAGCCTCGAAATTCATCGGCCGCAAGGACCGATCGGGCCGCCTCACGGCTCATTGGCAAATTTCAGCCGCCCGGCGGGCTTCAAGGTATGGGCATCGAAGGTGCGGATTTCGGTCACCCCGCCGATGTCCAGCGTCACCACCAGCCGGTCGCCGGCGACCGCGGGCGAGACGATCCGGGCGCCCTTCGGGACGGTGGCGGTGATGTCGGAGGCCGCAACGGTGCTTCCTTCGCTGCGGAAAAGGCGATAGCCGATGGCGATCAGCACGGCCGCAACGCCCACGGCCGTGGTAAGCCCCGCAATCAGCATCATCCGCCGCACCCGCGCGAACAACGCGGCCTGCTCGGGGGTCGGTTCGGGAAGAGCGGTTTCGGTCATGCAAGGCTCGTCAGTACAAGGCTCGGTATCGAATGGCGGCAAGAGGCTGGAGGTCACCGTCGGCGGCGACGAGGGATCGGCCCGGCTCGACC
Organism: Bradyrhizobium sp.; assembly: GCF_016213215.1. Classification (GTDB taxonomy): domain Bacteria; phylum Pseudomonadota; class Alphaproteobacteria; order Rhizobiales; family Xanthobacteraceae; genus Bradyrhizobium. The sequence continues at coordinate 33,305 of NZ_JACRAW010000103.1, forward strand.
GCGTGCTGGCGGCGCGGCTGCCGGAACTGTCGCGCTCCCGGCTGAAGGCGCTGATCCTCGAGGGCGCGGTGAGGCTCGGAACCGGCGCGGTCCGCGACCCCGCTTATCACGTCGGCAAAGGCGATACGATCATAATCGACGTGCCGGAGGCGGTCCCGGCGGAGCCGAAAGGCGAAAAGATCGCGCTCGATATCGTCTACGAGGACGACGACATCATCGTCATCGACAAGCCGAGGGGGCTCGTGGTGCATCCGGCCGCCGGGCACGAGACCGGCACGCTGGTGAACGCGCTGATCGCCCATTGCGGCACCAGCCTGTCCGGGATCGGCGGGGTCCGCCGTCCCGGCATCGTGCACCGGCTGGACAAGGACACCACCGGGCTGATGGTGGTCGCCAAGAACGATCTGGCGCACCAGTCGCTGTCGGCGCAGTTCGCCGACCATGGCCGGACCGGGGAGATGCGGCGCGGGTACCTGGCGTTCGTCTGGGGTGTTCCCAGCCGCCAGCGCGGCACGATCGAGGCGCCGATCGACCGTCATCCGCATGCCCGCGATAAAATGGCGGTACGGCCCGGCGGCCGCGAGGCGGTGACCCACTGGGAGGTCCGCCAGACGTTCGCCGGGCGTGACGGCAAGCCGGTCGCCTCCCTCGTCGGCTGCGAGCTCGAGACGGGGCGCACCCACCAGATCCGCGTCCATCTCGCCCATATCGGTCACCCTCTGATGGGGGATGCCGTCTATGGCCCGCACTTCAAGACCAAGGCCAGCCAGCTCGGACCCCAGGCGCAGGCCGCCCTGACGGCGCTCGGACGGCAGGCGCTGCATGCCTATCTACTGGTATTGGAGCACCCTCGCAGCGGCGAGCTTTTGCATTGGGAATCGCCTTTGCCGGGGGATTTACGACTTTTGCGCGAGGCGCTGGCCAGCGGCGCTATGACGCAGACCGTTTGAAATAACGCAGCTGTGACAACAGCTTATTAGGGTCACACGGTGACGTGACCCCCGTAATCCTTCCAAAAGACATGCCCTATAGTGTATGTTGCAGTTGCGTTGGATAACCAGCGCGGAACATCGCAGCGCGACCGGCTTTAACCAAGCGGCCGCCTGCCTGGCCCGCCGATGTCGGGGGCCTGAACCCTTGGAGGGCGCTGAATGGCCCGAACTGCTTCTTTGCCGGTTCTCAATGGAGAATCCGGCCTCTCTCGGTACCTCGCCGAGATCCGCAAATTCCCCATGCTGGAGCCGCACGAGGAATACATGCTCGCCAAGCGTTGGCGCGAGCATGACGATCGCGACGCGGCACATAAACTCGTCACCAGCCACCTCAGGCTCGTGGCCAAGATCGCCATGGGCTATCGCGGCTACGGGTTGCCGATTTCCGAGGTGGTCTCGGAGGGCAACGTCGGCCTGATGCAGGCGGTGAAGCGGTTCGAGCCCGAAAAGGGCTTTCGACTCGCCACCTACGCTATGTGGTGGATCAAGGCCTCGATACAAGAGTACATCCTGCGTTCCTGGTCGCTCGTGAAGATGGGCACCACCGCGAACCAGAAGAAACTGTTCTTCAACCTGCGCAAGGCCAAGAGCCGGATCTCCGCGCTGGACGAGGGTGATTTGCACCCCGACCAGGTGAAGTTGATCGCCAAGCGTCTCGGCGTGACCGATCAGGACGTGATCGACATGAACCGGCGCCTGGGCGGCGACGCCTCGCTGAATGCGCCGATCCGCGACGACGGCGAAGCCGGCGAATGGCAGGACTGGCTGGTCGATACCTCGCCCAACCAGGAAGCCATCATGGCCGAGCACGAGGAATACGATCACCGCCGCGAGGCGCTGACCGGGGCGATCGAAGTGCTCAACCCGCGCGAACGCCGCATCTTCGAGGCGCGGCGCCTCGCCGAGGACCCGATGACGCTGGAAGACCTCGCCGCCGAGTTCGGCGTGTCGCGCGAGCGCGTGCGCCAGATCGAGGTTCGCGCCTTCGAGAAGGTGCAGTCGGCGGTCAAGGGCGCCATCGCCAAGCAGGAACAGGCGGCCCTGGAAGCCGCGCACTAGCTAGCGCAGCTCACGCGCAATCAATTGGCGGATCGAGAAGAGAAGCCGGCGGCGACGCCGGCTTTTTTTTATCTCTCCCCGCTTGCGGCAGGGCTATCGCATTTGAAAACGAACTTGGTGGCAGTTTCTTCGCGGCCATCCTTCGAGACGCCCGCTTTCAGCGGGCTCCTCAGGATGAGGTCTTGTTTCGCGGCGAAATATTGGACCCTCATGGTGA
>NZ_JACRAW010000102.1 GCF_016213215.1 Bradyrhizobium sp.
CCGAGACCGGTGCGCTTGATCGTCTTCAGATACTGCTTCGGGATGATCATGTCGGTATCGACATTGATGATCTTCAGCGGGGCCGCGACGCCTTCCAGCGTGGTGAACTTGTCCATGGTCCTGGTCTTTGGTCCTGGTTTTTCGATTGGGGGCCGTGCAAGGCAGCAGCCGAAGCTCGCCGGTCTGCCCGTTGGGTGCCGGTTTTAGCTCGGCGGCAGGCCCGATCCAAGGGGCAATTGGGCTGGGCCTAGTTTGCCTGGGCCTCGATCGCTTCCATATCGTCGTCGGAAAGGCCGAAATGGTGACCGATCTCGTGCACGAGCACGTGGCGGACGATGTGGCCCAGCGTCTCCTCATGTTCCGCCCAGTAGTCCAGGATCGGCCGGCGATAGAGCCAGATCATGTTGGGCAGGCGGGCGATATCGTCATGGCTCTGGTGGGGCAGGCCGGTGCCCTGAAACAGGCCAAGGAGTTCGAACTCGCTGTCGCATTCCATCTCGTCGATAACCTCCTCGGTCGGGAAGTCATCGACACGGATGATGAGGCCTTCGCAGAGATCACGAAAACGCTTCGGCAGGCGCTCGAACTCGTCGTGCGCCATCGCCTCCATTTCGGCCAGCGTCGGTGCTTTCAGACTCGTCCACATATCTCCTGTTTAGCGCGGGTTTCGCTTCGGTGCATCTCGCTTTATGGTCAAAGGAGCAGTTGACGGGATCTGCGAAAACAGGGACCGTACGGCGCCCGAGGCGGCCAAAGCTACCGAGGCGGGGCCATTTGCGTGAGTGATACGATGCGGGGCGGGACGGCAGCACTATTCTTGGCTTGTATCGCGGCGGTTTCGCTGCCGGATCGGAGTGCGCAGGCGCAAGCGGCGTCGGCCGAAATCCGGCTGGCGCAAGCCGTTGTCCCGGATGCTCCGCTGCGTCGGCGCCCGCCGACCCGGCTCCGAGTCTATCCGTACTACCAGCCGGATGGCGTCTATCCGCGCTACAATCCCGGGCCCGGCGCGGTGCGGGAGTGCAATGCCATCTACGTGCAGGAATACCGGCCGAGCGGCACGGTGATCGTTCCGCACATGAGCTGCTATTGGCGCCGCGGCTGAGACGCACACGCCTGACGTGCCGGACAGACAGGCCTTGCGATGCAGGCCTTTTCTTATTGCGCTGACGGCAAGGGAGGTCGCATTCTAAGGTTGCGTTTGCCTGCTCAGGAGGACCTTTTCATGAAAGCATTAATCGGAGCTACGCTTGCGGCCGGACTGCTGGCGCTCGCCGCGCCAGCCGTGACTATTCCTGCCGCCGCTGCGCCTGCCCAAGCCACAGCGCCGCATCATCAGGCCGGGAAAGTCACGGACTTTAGCGCGCGCCGGTATTACCGGCGTTACTATCGCCCCTATTACGGCTATCGACCCTACTACCGGCCCTATCCCTACTACGCGCGGCCCTACTATTACCGACCCTACCCGTACTACGCGCCGTTCGGCTTTGGCTTCGGAATTGGCGTTGGTCCGTGGGGGTGGTGACGTCGGTGCCGTCTAGCGACCTGGCGTAAATCCTTCTACCAGGAGCACGGTCGCCTGCGCGCCTGCTTTGCGGTCGCGGCTGATCTCGAGATATTCCGGCGAGTCCGCCCAGGCGTTAAACGCGGCCTCGTCGGGAAAGGACATGAGCACCAGCTTGTCGCAGGGCCATGCGCCTTCGACAACGGTGGGTTGCTCGTCGGCTGCGAGCAGGCGGCCGCTGAACTTCCGGAAAACGTCGAAGAATTTCGCTTGATAGCGATCGTAGGCGGCACGGTCCGTCATCTTCAATTGCGCGATGGCGTAAACTGTCATTCCGATGCTCTCTCCCGCGGCCCCGCGCCTCGCAAGCGTTCGCTCAGGCGCGAGCGGTGCAAGCCTCAAGTTTGCGACCGCTCGGTTAGCAAGGCTATCGTTCAGTTGAAGAGGAGGGGCTTACCGCCACTCCCGCACGTCGACGAAATGCCCGGCGATCGCCGCCGCCGCCGCCATCGCCGGCGACACCAGGTGGGTGCGGCCCTTGAAGCCCTGGCGTCCTTCGAAATTGCGGTTCGAGGTCGAGGCGCAGCGCTCTTCCGGCTTCAGCTTGTCCGGGTTCATGGCAAGGCACATCGAGCAGCCCGGCTCGCGCCACTCGAAGCCGGCCTTGATGAAGATCTTGTCGAGACCTTCCGCTTCCGCCTGCTCCTTCACGAGGCCCGAGCCCGGCACGACCATCGCGTTGACGTTGGCGCTGACGTGCTTGCCTTCGGCGATCTTGGCCGCCGCGCGCAGATCCTCGATGCGGCCGTTGGTGCAGGAGCCGATGAAGACGCGATCGAGCTTGATGTCGGTGATCTTCGTGCCGGGAACGAGGCCCATATATTTCAGCGCGCGATGCTTCGATAGCCGCTTGGCCTCGTCCTCGATCTTGTCAGGGTCGGGTACGATGCCGGTGATCGAGACGACATCCTCAGGCGAGGTGCCCCAGGTGACGATCGGCGGCAGCTTGGCCGCATCCAGCCGGATCTCGTGGTCGAAACGCGCGTTCTCGTCCGAGCGCAGCGTCTCCCAGTAGCGCATCGCCGCGTCCCAGGCGGCGCCCTTCGGCGCCTTGGGACGGTCGCGCAGGAAATCGAACGCCTTCTGGTCGGGCGCGACCAGGCCCGCGCGGGCGCCGCCTTCGATCGACATGTTGCAGACCGTCATGCGGCCTTCCATCGACAGCGCGCGGATCGCCTCGCCGGCGTATTCCAGCACATAGCCGGTGCCGCCGGCGGTGCCGATCTCGCCGATGATGGCGAGGATGATGTCCTTGCCCGTCACGCCTTCCGGCAACTTGCCGTCGACGGTGGCGCGCATGTTCCTGGCCTTCTTCTGGATCAGGGTCTGCGTCGCCAGGACGTGCTCGACTTCGGAAGTGCCGATACCATGCGCCAGCGCGCCGAATGCGCCGTGCGTCGAAGTGTGGCTGTCACCGCAGACGATGGTCGTGCCCGGCAGCGTGAAGCCCTGCTCGGGGCCGATCACGTGCACGATGCCCTGGCGCTTGTCGAACTCATTGTAGTACTCGACACCGAATTCCCTGGCGTTGTCGGCCAGCGCCTTGATCTGCTCGATGCTCTCCGGATCGGGATTGGGCTTGGTGCGGTCGGTGGTCGGGACGTTGTGGTCGACGACGGCGAGCGTCTTCTCCGGCGCGCGCACCTTGCGGCCCGTCGCGCGCAGGCCTTCGAAGGCCTGCGGCGAGGTCACTTCGTGGACCAGATGGCGGTCGATGTAGATCAGGCAGGTGCCGTCTTCGGCCTCGTGCACCAGATGGTCGTTCCAGATCTTGTCGTACAGCGTGGTCGGTTTGGACATGAGCTCAAGCTCCAGGAATCTTGGTAAGCGGATGGGCGCGGTTCCGCGCGGCAGAGAAACGGCAGCGCGGCGTTCAGTGCGCGCTGCCAAGCTCCGAGGTTGCCGAGGTCGCAAAACGGCCGAAAAATCGGCCGGGCAGGCGCGCGTGATCGTCGATGACGACGCGCGTTGCGAACTCAGAGGCAATGCTGGTCTGATCCAGAACCATTGGGCGAGTATATAGCAGGCCAAATTGGAAGCGCGAGCGCTTTCGCCGCAGGGCGGCGGCGCAACAAAAAAGCGCGAGGCAAGCCCCGCGCTCTTCTGCAAGTTCCTTGCGGGCGAACCTACTCGCCGACGGCAGTCGCGCGGTCCTGCTTTTCGACGATGCGGGCCGACTTGCCGCGCAGGCTGCGCAGGTAATACAGCTTGGCGCGACGCACCTTGCCGCGACGTACCACCTTGATCGAGTCGATCATCGGGGAGAGCAGCGGGAATACGCGCTCCACGCCCTCACCGTAGGAAATCTTGCGCACGGTGAAGCTCTCGTTGAGCCCGCCGCCGGAACGGCCGATGCAGACGCCCTCATAGGCCTGCACACGGGTCCGGTCGCCTTCGACCACCTTCACGTTGACGATCACGGTGTCGCCGGGCCCGAAATCCGGGATCTCCTTGCCGGCGGAGAGCTTGTCGAATTGCTCTTTCTCGAGCTGCTTGATCAGGTTCATGGGTAATCTCCATCGGCGCGCCCAGCCTGAAAACGGGGGCTGCGCGAATATCCCTCTATCCAGCCATTGCGGATTTGGCGCTCGTATAAGGCAAGTGCGAGCGTTTGTCACCCGTCTGTCGTGCTTTTTGGCGCTTTTTGGCCGGGTCTTGCGGTCCACAGGTCCGGGCGCCGGGCCCAGGTCAGGGCCTCGGCCTGGGCCCTCCGCCAAGCTGCCACCTTGGCGTGGTCGCCCGATGTGAGGATTTCCGGGATGGGAACCCCCTCGAAAAGCTGGGGCCGGGTGTACTGGGGATATTCCAGGAGCCCTTCCGAAAAGCTCTCCTCGGCTCCTGAAGCTTCTTTGCCCATGACGCCCGGCAACAGCCGGACGCAGGCGTCGATCAGGGCGATGGCGGCGATCTCGCCCCCCGAAAGCACGTAATCGCCGATCGAGACCTCCTCCAGGCCTCTGGCGTCGATCACCCGCTGGTCCACCCCCTCGAACCGGCCGCAGACGATCAGCGGGCCGGGACCCCGGGCAAGTTCCACCACCCGCGACTGGGTCAATGGCCGACCCCGCGGGCTCATCAGGAGGCGCGGCCGGTCGGGGGCTACGGCGGCAGCGTCAATCGCCGCGGCCAGGATGTCGGCCCGCAGCACCATCCCCGGCCGGCCCCCGGCCGGGGTGTCGTCGACGCTGCGATGGCGGTCGGTCGCGGAGGCACGGATATCACGGGCATCCAGCGCCCACAGGTCTGATGCCAGCGCCCGCCCGGCCAGGCTGATGCCGAGCGGCCCGGGGAACATTTCCGGGAACAGCGTCAGGACGGTCGCGCGCCAAAGGGCCGGACGATCAGTCGGAGCAGCAGTCATGTTCACGGCACCACTATGGGTCCCCGCCTTCGCGGGGACGAGGTGAGTGATCCTCGGCCTCGATCTCCTGCGGGAGATCGATCACCACGCGCCCGCCCTCAAGATCGACCGTCGGCACCACCGCATTGGAGAACGGCAGCAGCATGGTCGCGCCCCTGGCCGGCGCGATCTCGATGATATCGCCGGCGCCGAAATTGTGGATCGCAATCACCCGCCCCAGCGCTTCACCTGCCGTCGTGACGGCGGCGAGCCCGATCAGGTCGGCGTGGTAGTATTCGCCCTCACCGGCCGTCGGCAATTTGTCGCGGGCGACATAGAGCTCGAGCCCGTTCAGCCGCTCGGCCTCATCGCGCGTGGTGACGCCCTTGAGCGTTGCGACCAGATGGCCCTTGGCCTCGCGCGCATGCGCCACCTCGAACTGGCGTGTGCCGTCCCTGGTGACGAGCGGGCCGTAATCCTGCACGGCGAAGGGATCTTCGGTGAAGGTCCACAGTTTGACCGCGCCGCGCACACCATGCGCGGCCCCGATCCGCGCGACGCAGACGAGGGGCGACATCAGCGGGCGCTCGGGGCCTCATCCTTCGAGACGCGGCGGAGACGCCGCTCCTCAGGATGAGGTGATAGTTCCTCATGCTGAGGAGCACGGCGTAAGCCGTGCGTCTCGAAGCATGAGGCCGGGATCATCGTAACAACCCTTACGCCTTGGCGGCGGCTTCGGCCTGCGCCTTGCGCTCCTTGCGCGGCACGGCCTTTTGCGGGTTTTTGCGCGGCGCGCGCTTGGCGACGCCTGCGGCATCGAGGAAGCGCATCACGCGGTCCGAAGGCTGCGCGCCCTTGGCGATCCAGGCCTTGACCTTGTCCATGTCGAGCTTCAGCCGGGCCTCATTGTCCTTCGGCAGCAGCGGGTTGAAATAGCCCAGGCGCTCGATGAAGCGGCCGTCGCGCGGAAAGCGCGAGTCGGCGGCGACGACATGATAGACGGGGCGCTTCTTGGTGCCCGCGCGCGCGAGGCGGATAACGACTGACATTCTTAAGTCTCTCCTGAGTGTCGGTTAATTCAAAGGTGTCGGTTCAGCTCGTCATTCTCGGGGCGCGAGCAAAGCGAGCGAAAAGTGTGCCCTCATTTCTTCTTCCCCGGTCCGGAGAAGCCGCCGAGCCCGGGCAGGGTCGGCTTGTTGCTGAGGCCCGTGAGCCCCGGCAAATTCGGCAGGCCGGAGCGAAGACCGGCAGGCAAATCCTTCGGCAGGTTCGGCAGGCCTTGGCCGCCTCCACCCTGCATCTTCTCCTGCAGCGCCTTCATCTCTTCCGGCGAGGGCGGCTTCATGCCGCCGCCAAAACCCATCGCCTGCGCGATGCCGGCGAGCGGGCCGCGTTTGCCCGAGCCCATCGCCTTCATCACATCGGCCATGTTCCGATGCATCTTCAAGAGCTTGTTGACCTGCTCGACGTTCTGGCCGGAGCCCGCGGCAATGCGCTTCTTGCGGCTCGCCTTGAGCATGTCCGGGTGACGCCGCTCGTCGCGGGTCATCGAATCGATGATCGCGATCTGGCGCTTGAGGATCTTGTCGTCGATGCCGGCGGCCGCGATCTGGTTCTTCATCTTGGCGATCCCGGGCATCATGCCCATCAGGCCGCTGATGCCGCCCATGCTCGCCATCTGCGACAGCTGCTCGCGCATGTCGTTGAGGTCGAACTGACCCTTGCGCATCCGCTCGGCCGTGCGTGCGGCCTTTTCGGCGTCGATGTTGGCGGCGGCCTTCTCGACCAGCGACACCA
>NZ_JACRAW010000104.1 GCF_016213215.1 Bradyrhizobium sp.
CGAGCCCGACCATGGCACGGTGTTCGACCCCGCCTGCGGTTCGGGCGGAATGTTCGTGCAATCCAGCCACTTCATCGAGCACGAGGGTGGCGACACGGCCAAGAGGGTCGTCTTCTACGGGCAGGAGAAGAACCGCGACACGATCCGGCTCGCCAAGATGAACCTCGCGGTCCACGGGCTGGAGGGGAAGATCGCCGAGGCCATCACCTACTACCAGGACGAGCACACCCTCGCGGGCAAGTGCGACTTCGTGATGGCCAATCCGCCTTTCAACGTGGACCTGGTGGACGCAGAGCGCATCAAGGGCGACCCGCGCCTGCCCTTCGGCCTGCCGGGCGTGAACAAGCAGAAGAAGGTCGGCAACGGCAACTACCTCTGGATCTCCTACTTCTGGAGCTACCTGAGCGCGAAGGGCCGCGCTGGCTTCGTCATGTCCTCGCAGGCCAGCAGCGCCGGCCACGGCGAGAAGGAGGTGCGCCGCAAGATCGTCGAGACGGGCGGCGTGGACGTGATGATCTCCATCCGCTCCAACTTCTTCTACACCCGCACCGTCCCCTGCGAGCTGTGGCACTTCGACCGGGCCAAGCTGCCCGAGCGCAAGCACAAGGTGCTGATGCTCGACGCGCGCAACGTCTACCGCAAGGTCACGCGCAAGATTTACGACTTCTCGCCCGAGCAGATGCACAACCTCGCAGCGATCGTCTGGCTCTACCGCGGCCAGCAACAGCGGTTCCTGGGGCTGGTGAAGGACTACCTCGGCCGCGTCTGCGCCGAGGGCGCCGCCATCCCCGGGGCGCTCTTGCCCTTCGAGGCCACGCTCGCCGACCTGCGCGGACGCTTCGATGCGCTGGCCGTGGCGATTGCGGAGCACACCGAACTAGACGCCGACAAGAAGCAGGTGCTCGCCGATGCCGTCACCGAACTGCGCCAGGCGGCCGCGCTCTACGCGCCCGACGCGAAGAAGCTCCGCGAAAGCCTCGCTGCCTTCATCCAAAAGTACGCCCAGGCACCGCCCGACAAGAACGACGCCCAGCATGCGGCGCGAAAGGCGTTCGACGCCACCGCCGAGGCGATCCGCGGCCTCGTCAAGCAGGTGGACCTGCTGTACAAGCTGGCGGGGCGCGTAGCCGACCTGGGCGCCGAGCTGGCGGCCGACGATGCGATCTCCGCCGCCTACGACCGCCGTGCCACTGGCCGGCTGGTGAAGCAGCTCGACGAGGAGCGCAAGGCCGCCGTCGAACAGTTGAAGCACGCCGCCTACTTCCACCGGCAGGTGGCGTGGCTCCAGGACCGCTTCCCGAAGGCCGAGCTGCAGGCCGTGCCGGGGCTAGTGAAGCTGGTGGACCGCGCGGAGATCCAGGCCGCCGACTGGAGTCTCACCCCCGGCCGCTACGTCGGCGTCGCTCCGCCGGAAGAAGACGAGGACTTCGACTTCGAGCAGACACTACGCGATATCCACACCGAGCTGGCCGACCTCAACCAGGAAGCGACGGAGCTTGCAGCGAAGATTCAGGAGAACTTCGAGGAACTGGGAGTGTGACGCCACAACCCGTCATTCCGGCGAAAGCCGGAATCCAGTGACCGACAGCGCATGAAACAGCCGGCCGTGTATATCCTTGCAAGTCGCCGGAATGGGACCCTGTATACGGGGGTGACATCATCTCTCGCCCAACGAGTCTGGCAACACAAGAGCGATGTGACCGAGGGGTTCTCGAAGCGATACGGCGTACATCTTTTGGTTTGGTATGAGCTGCACGAAACGATGGAGTCGGCCATAAGTCGCGAGAAGGCGATCAAGGAGTGGAAGCGCAACTGGAAGCTGGAATTGATCGAGAAAACCAATCCCACCTGGCGGGACTTGTATGCGTCGATACTCTGACCGGAGTTGCTCGGCTGTTCTATACACAGCGACGTCAATCACCGCACAATCTTGCGTTCCCGCGAAAACGAGAATCCAGGAAAAACCTGGATTCCGGGTCAAGCCCGGAATGACGAAGAGGACAGGGTTTATGTCGTTATGTATAGTAGACATGGGACGTCACACCGGCGTAAGCCGGTGTCCAGAGACCTTCTGGATTCCGGCTTTCGCCGGAATGACGGCGGCGAAGATTCAGGAGAACTTCGAGGAGTTGGGGGCATGACCGCGCATCCGGCTCCGACGCTCGACGAGATATGCGAGTTCATCGTCGATTGTCTGCATAGGACCGCCCCAACACAGGACACCGGCTTTCCGCTTATTCGCACACCAAACATAGGGAAAGGGCGTCTCATCTTCGATGACGTGTATCGGGTGTCCGATGAGACATATGAGACCTGGACTCAGCGTGCCGTGCCCGAAGCTGGCGACCTCATCCTTGCTCGCGAGGCACCGGCGGGGAACATCGCGGTCGTCAAGAATGGAGAACGCGTCTGTCTGGGTCAGAGAACGGTTCATCTGCGTCCCAACCCAGATAAGGTCGATTCGGATTTCCTCTGCTACTTCCTTCTCACACCTTCGCAGCAAGGAGTCCTCCTGGCGGGCGAAACGGGTGCAACCGCAAAGCACGTTAACATGGGGGACATCCGCAAGCTGAAGCTTGAGGGTCTTCCAGATTTGCAGGTTCAGAAGCGCGCGGGTGCCATCCTCTCCGCCTACGACGACCTGATCGAGAACAACCGTCGGCGGATGGCATTGTTGGAGGAGGCGGCGCGGCAGCTCTACCGCGAGTGGTTCGTCCGCCTCCGCTTCCCCGGCCACGAGCACATCCGCATCACCAACGGCGTGCCGGAGGGGTGGGAGAGGAATACGCTTGGTGATTTGTGCGAGGAAGTTCGCGAATCAGTCAAGCCAGACGCGCTTGAGCCAAGTACCCCGTACATTGGCCTCGAGCACATGCCGCGGCGGTCAATCTCTCTCAGCGAATGGGGTACGGCCGAGCAGGTAACCAGCAGCAAACACCGCTTCCGTCAGGGCGACATCCTGTTCGGGAAGATCCGTCCGTACTTTCACAAGGTAGGTGTTGCATTCGTCGATGGCGTCGCATCTTCTGACGCAATCGTCATCCGTCCACTCGACTCGGCGCTACACGGGCTAGTGCTGATGACGGTATCGAGCGACCTGTTTGTGGCTGTAACCGCGCAGACCATGAGGGAAGGCTCGAAGATGCCGCGCGCGGACTGGAAGCAAATGCAGGCGTACAGGGTTCCTCTGCCACCTCACGGGCTCCTGAGCAGCTTCGAGAGTGTCGTACGCTCCACCGTTGAGCAGTTGAAGACGCTTACTTTTGCTAACCACAAGTTGCGCGCTGCCCGCGACCTGCTCCTGCCACGCCTGATGAGCGGAGAGATCGCGGTCTAGGGGTTGTCTGGTATTTCTTGTAAATGCCTTGACAGGGGATTAGCGAGAAATATAGAGTGGTGGGGTGAAACAGCGGCTCGGACGCCTGGAGGCGCAGTTTTTCGCCTACGCGCAGATGCGCAAGCTCCGCACTGTGCGCCGCGGCGATCTCTCGGGATCGATGCTCGGGTTGACGCCCGATCAGGAGCGGAAACTCCTGAGCCGGCTCGCCCGAGCACAGCTGATCGCGCGGGTGCGGCGCGGCCTCTATCTCGTTCCGCCCCGGCTGCCGCTCGGCGGCGCCTGGACGCCCGACGAGATCCTGGCGATCAACACCCTGATCGCGGATCGTCAGGGCCGCTACCAAATCTGTGGCCCCAACGCCTTCAATCGCTACGGCTACGACGACCAGCTGCCCAACCGGATCTACGCCTACAACAACCGCCTCTCCGGCGATCGCACGATCGGGGCGGTCAACCTGACCCTCATCAAGGTCGCGGACGAGCGTCTGGGAGAAACCCAGGAGCAGAAGACCGCAGATGGCGAGACAGCCGTCTACTCATCGCGCGCCCGGACGCTTCTCGACGCGGTCTATGACTGGTCCCGATTTGGCAGCCTGCCGCGCGCGTACGACTGGATTCGCGCCGACCTTCGTGCCGGGCGAGTCCGGCCGGTCGACCTCGTACGCATCACCCTGCGCTACGGCGACGTCGGCGCCATCCGGCGGATCGGCGCGCTGCTCGATCGCGAGGGCGTTGACAAACGGCAGCTGCGAAGGCTCGAACAGCGACTCCGCACGCCGAAGAATCCGATTCCTTGGATCCCCGGGCGCGCCCGACGCGGTAACGCCGATCGGCGCTGGGGCATTGTCTGGAACGATCGTGCCTGAGCCAACTCGCCTCCACTGGCACGAGGACTCGAATGCGTTTCGGGACCTCCTGACCCTGACAGCCGCGAGAGTGGGCTTCTTGGTCCGGCTCGTTGAGAAAGACTACTTCTGCTCTGTGCTGCTGGAGTACCTCGCGGCAAGTTGCCCGAGCCTGGTCTTCAAAGGCGGAACCTGCCTGGCCAAGGTGCATACAGAGTTCCACCGCATGAGCGAGGACCTGGATTTCACCATCCCCGTCCCCGTGGAAACGGCGAGATCCGCCAGAAGCCGGTTGGCGGTAGAGCTGAAGGGGGCGATGGCTGAGATCGAGCACCGGCTGCCGGCCTTCCGTGCGGTCAGCCCCTTGCGAGGAGCGAACAACTCGACCCAGTACATTGCCGAAGTCGCCTACACGTCGCGGGTCGGACTAGGGGACGAGACGATCAAGATCGAGGCGGGCTTGCGCGAGCCCTTGCTGACGCCGGCAATCCGTGGCGAGGCGCGGACCCTTCTGCGCGGTCCGGCGTCGGATCGTCCGCTTGTCCCGGCCCTGTCCCTGCCCTGCCTGTCACACGACGAAACCATGGCGGAGAAGCTCCGGGCGGCCCTTTCGCGCCGGGATCCGGCGATCCGAGACTTCTACGACGTCGATCACATCGTGCACCATCGCGGCTATCGCGTGGAGGATCCGGCGTTCCTGACGCTCGTCCGGTGGAAGCTCGAGATGCCGGGGAACTCCGTCGTCGATCTCTCAACGGTCCGCTTCGCGGCCCTGAGTTCTCAACTCGACACGGCCCTCAAGCCGGTGCTCCGCCCGGCGGATTTCGCGAGGTTCGATCTGGACCGGGCCTTCGCAACCGTGGCCGAGGTGGCGGCCGCGCTCGGCCGAACTCCATGATCACCGACATCAACAGCGAAGACCGGCTGGTCCAGCAGACCTTCGCCGCGCATCTGGAGAAGGTACTCGGCTGGGAGAGTGTCTATGCCTACAACGCCGAGACATTCGGGCCGAACGGCACACTGGGGCGCATTTCTGAGCGGGATGTGGTGCTCGTGCGCGATCTGCGCGCGGCGCTGGAGCGCATGAACCCGGACATTCCTACACCAGCGCGGGAGCAGGCCATCGAAAAGCTGACGCGCGCAGACTTCGCCCGGTCGCTGGTGCAGCACAATCGCGAGTTCTATGGCTTCATTCGGGACGGGGTGCCGGTGGAGTGGCGCGATGCCCAGGGGGAGACGCGGCATGCCTTGGCGAAGGTCATCGACTTCTGCAATGCGGCCCACAACCGCTTTCTCGCAGTCCGAGAGCTGAAAATCCAGGGCGTGCGCGTGCCGCACTACAACCGCCGCGCCGACTTGGTCTGCTTCGTCAACGGCCTGCCGCTAGTGTTCATAGAGCTCAAGGGGGTGTATCGGAACATCCGCGCGGGCTTTGACGACAACCTCACAGACTACCTGACCGAGACGAGCATCGCGCACGCGTTCCATCACAACGCCCTCCTGGTGGTGAGTAACGGCGACCGCGCCCGCTACGGCTCCGTCACGAGCAAGTGGGAACACTTTGTAGAGTGGAAGCGCAACGACGAGAAGGACAAGGGGCGGGTGGAGGCCCGGGTGCTCCTAGACGGCATGCTGACCAAAGAGCGGCTGCTCGATCTGGTGGAGAACTTCATCCTATTCGACGACAGTCGGGCAGGCGGCACGCGCAAGGTGATCGCGCGCAACCATCAGGTTTTGGGCGTGAACAACGCCGTCGCCTCGGTAGAGCGGCAGGAAGCGTTGAAGCGTGAGTATCCCGAGCGCAAAAAGTGGCGTGCCGTGTATCGGATGAATCCCGACAAGTCGTCCCCAACCCTGACTGTGCTGGCCGACATACCGCCGGAAACATTGCGCCTCGCGGCAGAAGCCGGGCACAAACCATCCTCGTTCCCCGAAGATCCCAACCCTGTCCTGCCCCTGGTCGAGCGTGCGCACCCCGATCTCGGGCGGTTGGGCGTCTTCTGGCACACGCAGGGTAGCGGCAAGTCCTACTCGATGGTGTTCTTCGCCGAGAAGGTGCGGCGCGTCGTGCCGGGCAATTTCACCTTCGTGATCATGACCGACCGCGAAGACCTGGACGACCAGATCTGTCGCACGTTCATTGGCTGTGGGGTGACCGACGAGAAAACGCCGCGGGCCGGCTCAGGCAAGGAGTTGAAAGCGATCCTCCGGGAAAATCATCGCTTCGTGTTTAGCCTGATTCACAAGTTCAACCAGGACGTGAAGGAGGCGTACAGCAAGCGCGACGACATTATCGTGATATCGGACGAGGCGCACCGGACCCAAGCGGGCAAGTTCGCCCGCAACATGCGCTTGGCTCTGCCCAACGCTTCGTTCATCGGCTTCACCGGCACGCCGCTCTTCAAGCACGATCATCTGACCCGCCGCATCTTCGGCGGTTACGTCTCGCGCTACGACTTCAAGCGCTCCGAAGAAGACCAGTCCACGGTGAGGCTGGTCTATGAAAACCGGGGCGAAAAGCTGGGCATCGTCCGACTCGACCTGAACGACCGCATCGCCGCGAAGATCGAGGAAGCCGAACTCGACCCTGACCAAATGTCCTTGCTGGAAAAGCTGCTCGGCAAGGACTACGAGGTCATCACCGCCGGAGACCGCCTGGACAAGCTGGCGGACGACTTCGTGGAGCACTGCTCGACGCGCTGGGAGACCGGCAAGTCGATGCTGCTGTGTATCGACAAGGTGACGTGCGCCCGGATGTTCCAACGCATCGAACCGCGCTGGAAGGCGAAGCTCGCACAGTTGAAGGCCGTCATCCCGCAGAAGGAGGCGGAGCTGGCGGCGGCATCCGACCCAGATTGAGAAGGAGCGCCTTGGCAAGTCGCTGGAGAAGCTGAGCGGGCAGGCGCAATGGATGGAAAGCACCATTATCGAG
Source organism: Bradyrhizobium sp. (assembly GCF_016213215.1). GTDB lineage: Bacteria > Pseudomonadota > Alphaproteobacteria > Rhizobiales > Xanthobacteraceae > Bradyrhizobium. The sequence goes on from NZ_JACRAW010000104.1 coordinate 7,117, forward strand.
ATCATCATCAGCGAAGCGCAGAACGAGGTGCGCGACTTTCAGAGATGGGACTTCGACATCATCCCACATCGCGTCGTGATGAAGACCGGCTTCCAGACACCCGACGGCAAGCGGGTGGGCGTGGACGACGCCTTCAAAGACCCTCGGCACCCGTTCCGAATCGCCATCATCTGCGCCATGTGGCTCACGGGCTTTGATGTCGAGTGCCTGGCCACGCTCTACATCGACAAGCCGATGAAGGCCCACACGCTCATGCAGGCCGTCGCCCGCGCCAACCGCGTCTATCCGGGCAAGGATTGCGGCGTGATCGTGGACTATAACGGCATGCTCAAGAGCTTGCGCGAGGCGCTTGCGCAGTACGCGACCGGAGATGACGAGGGAAGCGACGGCGGCGGCATCGTGGCGCCGATCGAGGAGTTGGTCGCCGCGCTGGCGCAAGCCATCGAGGCAGCGGAGAAGCATCTGAAGGGCTTGGGCTTTGACCCGGCTCGGCTGATGGGCGCGACGGGTTTCACCCGTATCCAGACGCTCCGCGATGCCGTGGACGCGCTTTACGCCTCGGACGAGGCGAAGCGCCGCTTCGAGATTATGTCGCGGCAGGTCTTCATTCGATTCAAGGCGCTGCTGATGGAGCCGAGCGCACTTGCCTACGCCGAGCGCCACGACAACATCGAGACCCTCTACAAGAAGCTCCAAGAGAAGCGCGACACAGCCGACGTGACGGAGTTGATCAAAGAACTGCACAAGATCGTGAACGACGCCATCCGGGCGCAGGATGTCGGCGAGGACCACGCAGAAGGACTGACGATGGACCTCAGTCGGATCGACTTCGCCAAGCTGCGCGACGAGTTTGCAAGAAAAGTGAAGCGCAAGCACGCCGCCCTGCAGGACATCCGTGACGTGGTCGAGAAGAAGATCGAGCAGATGCTCGCCCGCAATCCCACGCGGATGGACTACTACAAGAAGTATCAGGAGATCATCGCGGACTACAACCGCGAGAAGGATCGCGTGACGGTGGAAGAGACCTTCGCGAAGCTGGTCGAGCTGGCCAACAACCTCGACGCCGAACAGAAACGGGCGGCGGAAGAGGGCTTGACCGATGATGAACTGGCGCTGTTCGACCTGCTCTTCAAGGAGAACATCAGCAAGGCCGATCGCGAACGGCTCAAGCAAGCCAGCAAGGCCCTGCTCGCATCGCTCCAGGAGTTGCTTGAGCCGATGCAAAACTGGACGCAGAACACGACCACTCAGGCCGAGGTGAAGATCTTCATCCTCGACACCCTCTGGCAATCACTGCCGCGGCCGCCATTCTCGGATGAGGAAACCGAGGCGCTGGCTGGCCGCGTGTACGACTACGTCTGGCAGCGGAACACAAGCGGCCAAGCTTTGGTTGCGGCGTAGTACGTCGCAAGGCGGTGGAGGGGATTTCCGGAAGCGAGTGGCGGAGGTTGCGATGGCTTCTGCTCCCCGCGGTCGGAGGCCTCATGCTGGGGTTGGGCGTGATCGGTTCTTGACGGAGAGCGAGGCCGTCGCCCGAAGCGGAACGCGGGTGCTGGTGGGAGCCGGAGCCGTCCGCTGACTCCGACCTCTTGCTCCGACGAGTTCTCCCGTTGGCGCCTGATCTTAGACTCATCACCCAGAAAAATGAGGCGTTCGGTCTATTGTCACCAATGCGCGGTCGTAAGTATTGCGAAAAGAGTCGCAGCATCCGCTGACTCCGATGAAATTCTCTCAGGAGAGCTACTACGGGATCGACGTGATGATCGCTCTGGCTCAGCTCGACCCTGCCCGGCACGCCAGGATCGAGGA
>NZ_JACRAW010000105.1 GCF_016213215.1 Bradyrhizobium sp.
ACGACGCGCTGGGTCTGACCCGAAGTCTCACCTTTTCGCCATAACGCATTGCGCGAACGGCTGAAGTACCAGGCTTCACCGCTCGCGATCGTCCTGCGCAGCGCTTCTTCATTCATGTGGGCGACCATCAACACCTCGCCGCTCGCGGTGTCGGTGGCCACGCAGGTCACAAGACCGGACGCGTCGAACCTGGGCCTGAAGACCAGGCCCTCTTCATAGTCGTTGTTGCTTGCAGACATGAGCGCCCTCGCAAACTGCTAGCGCGAGGTCAGCGCTGGGATCCCCGCACCATCGAAAGGAACCGCGCCTGCTCCGCCGGATTGTCGCGGAACATGCCGGTGAAGCGGCTGGTGAAGGTCATCGCGCCGTGCTTGGCCACGCCCCGCACCGACATGCAGGTATGCTCGGCCTCGATCACAACCGCAACGCCTCTGGGCTTCAGGATCTCGTCGATCGCAGCCGCGATCTGGGCGGTCAGATGCTCCTGGGTCTGCAGCCGGCGGGCGAAGATGTCGGTCAGCCGCGCCAGCTTCGACAGGCCAACCACCCGCTCGACCGGCGTATAGGCGATGTGCGCCTTGCCGTAGAACGGCATCATGTGATGCTCGCACTGCGAGGTGAATTCGATGTCGCGGACCAGCACGAAATCGTCATAGCCGGCGGTTTCGCCAAAGGTGCGGTCGAGCACCTCGGCCGGGCATTGGTGATATCCTTGGTAGAGCTCGTCGAAAGCTTCGACCACACGGCGGGGGGTATCCAGAAGCCCCTCGCGCGCGGGGTTCTCGCCGATATAGGCGAGCAGCGTATGTACGGCCTGCTCGGCCTCGGCCCGCGACGGACGCGGTTGGTCGGCGCGGACGGCGGCTGCAAGGAATTCGGCAGGATCGAGCTCCGCAGGACGGTTATCCGGCTGCTTCGCCTCGGGAGACTTGCCTGGGCGGATGGTTTTGATCAACGCGTCCATATCAACTCCGTTCGACCGGCCCTTGCTGGGCCGGAGTGTCACCGGCAGACGGGCGGCGCACCGCCGGACGCCTGAGTCCGAAATTTCCCAGCACGATGCGGCCCCTTGACTACACTCGACCGCGGCCGCGAACAAACGGGCGGACTGTTTTTCCGCCAGTTCCGACCCTATATAGGACCGTGCACGGCGGCCGCCAAGGCTGATCCCGCCGGGAAGTCCGAGACTGCACCGCATGCTGAACGACATTTATAACAGGCGCATCATCGAGCTGGCTGGGAATATTCCGCGCCTGGGGAGGCTTCCCCACCCGGATGCCAGCGCCACTGCACATTCCAAACTGTGCGGCTCGACGGTCAAGGTCGACCTCAAGATGGACGGGGGTGTCGTGACGGACTTTGCCCACGACGTGAAGGCCTGCGCGCTGGGACAAGCCTCCTCCTCCATCATGGCCCGCCACGTCGTCGGCTCGACGGCGAGCGAACTCCGCGAGTTACGCGAGACTGTTCGCAGAATGCTCAAGGAAAACGGCACCCCGCCCGACGGAAAATGGGCCGAGATCGCCCTGCTCGAACCGGTTCGCGATTACAAGGCGCGCCACGCCTCTACCATGCTCACGTTCGACGCGGTCGTCGACGCCATCGGCCAGATCGAAACGAAGGCAAAGCAACCAGCCTGACACGGTACCAGCGCAGGCACCCCTTTCCGTCATTCCGGAGCGCGTAAGCGCCAACCCGGAATCTCGCGCCATAACTTCTGGATTACGGGTTCGTCGCTGTCGCGACGCCCCGGACTGACGAGTGGGTTTCCAGACTACTTCTGCGGAACCACTCCCGGCGCAGTGGCGCCACCGGTGGAAACGGCCTCGGCCGTCCTGGTGGACTTGCCGCCCTGCGCATCGGTCTCGGCTTCAGCTACGCCTGCCGGCAGGCGTGCCTGCACGGGCTTGGGGCCCAAATCCGCCATCGGCGTCCCAACGTTGATCTGCGGCAGCACGTCCGCGAGCACGTCCGTGGTGACGAGGTTGGTCAGCCGCAGTTCCTCATTGCTCAGTTCGTGCAGTTCTTCCCACGGCGGAACGTTCAACGCCAGCGCCAGCAGGTCCCCCGCCCCGCCCATGTCGAACGTGTATTTGGCCAGGCGCCCGATATCACGCTCCACGATCATCATGTCGTGCGCGGTGTAGCTCGCGGCTTTGGCATTCTCGGCGCGATCGCCCATCCAGATCTGGTGCACTCGCACGTGTGCAGCCTGCGGCACGTAACGCTTGTTGCCCGAGAGCAGCAGGAACACACACATCGACTCGCAATATGCTTCGGGAGCGATCCGCGGCCGACTGCCTTGCTCGCTACGATGCTGAACCGTGACGCCGACGGTGGTCCTCATGCCCAGGCTGCGGAAGCGCCGGCCAAGTGTGATGGAGTCGTTGACCGAACCGCCGCTGGAATCCAGCACGATGGTGGCGCCGCCGAGCTGACGGCCGCGCGCGAACTCCTCGAACTCCTTCGGGCTGTCCGCGGTCACGATGCCGACCGCGCTCACCCAGCCGCCGCAATTCGGCTCGCAGGCGACCCAGCGGAACTTCATCGGCATCTTGCGCGCTGCGACGGTACCGCCGGCACCCACAGATGTCGTTGAAGTCGCGAACGTCGCAATAGCGATCGGCAACGCGACACAGAGAGCGGCGGCTCCGGCCGGCAACCAACCGCGAAGATCAATCGATCTGAAGAGCTTCAAAGTGGTTCCTTCCCCCGAACCAGGATCGCGCAGGTTAACCCCACTGCACGTGCGATTCACTTTCACATGAACATCGCAAAAATGCTATCCGGGTGATTGCGTATCGTCCACAGCTACTTGCTGCAGTGCTACAAGAAACCACGCGAAATGTCGGGAAATATGGCGCATTTTTCCAATCCAACAGTTCCGCGCCCGGGAACCGCGCAATCCTGCGCACATGATTGCAGCAACGCGCACATGAAACATGCAAGTTCCGACCAGGGATCCCCGATCATCACTCTCGCGGGACGGCTGCCGCGCAATCTCGGGCGCGCGCTGATCTGGATCTACCGCCACACGTTCTCGCCGCTTGTCGGATACAACTGTCGGCACCTGCCGACCTGCTCGGTCTACGCGGACGAAGCCATCCAACGCTTCGGACTCTGGGCGGGCGGCTGGATGACGCTGGCGCGGCTCCTGCGCTGCCATCCCTTCGGGACGTCCGGCATCGACAATGTTCCGCAGGCCGCGCCGTCCGCCGCGAGGTGGTATTTGCCCTGGCGCTATGGGCGCTGGCGCGGCGTCAACTCGCCCTGAGCGCCGCGCTTCCATTTTGATATTGAGCAAATACTTCGGCGCGAAGACCTGAAATCATCCGACTGCCGTTGATTTGATGTTCTCCCTCCGGGAGGGAGCAGCGATGCGCTGGAATATCGGCTCCCACGGACACGACCCCCGCCTGATCGATCTGGTCGCGGCGGTCGCGCTCGTTGTCGCAGCGGTCGCAGGTTGGCGATATGTAACGACCCAGATCAACGCGCCGCCAAGCGCAACGGCGTTCGTCGAGCCGAGCCAGACGGTTCACTGGTGAACTAGCGCCAGAACCACGACCGCGACGGCGGTGGGATCGGCTCGGGCGGGCGCGGAGGACGCCTCGAACGTGGCGGCTTCGGCGGCGGTGGCTCGGCGGATGTCGCTTCGACCGGTCCCGTTTCCTCGAAAGGCAATCTTACCGAGAGCAACAAATTGGACTCATTCGTGCGCCATCGGTAGCCGATGCCGAAATCGATCGGCTGCGCCCGCGTGAACAGCTGGGCATATTGCTGCTGGTACCGGCCGGGAAACTCGCCGATCGGTCCGAGATAGCGTCCGAACGGGAACAACCGCCACTTGCGGGGACTGTAGTACGCAAGCGGGACGCCCGAGTCATCCTGGATGATGGTCGCGTTGTTGGCGAGCAGCCAGTCGCGTGCGACGGTGAAGTTTCCGGAATGAAGCAGATAGGACGCGCTCTTGATCAGGCTGTTGCCCGGAGCGAGGGTGTCGCAGAACTTGAGGAAGCCGCTCGATCGCGCGCCGGCGTTCGACAGGTCAGCGCTGAAATAGTACAGCGTCCTCTCCTGGCCGTCGTTGCCGGAGAAGGTGATGCGAACGCCGCGCACGGCGTTCGGGCCGGGATTTTCGCTGCCTGAATGCACCCCGCCCTTGTCGTCGAGAGCGATCAGGTTGACGTCCCTGATGGTCTTTCCCGAGCGGGCCAGAAACACGTAGAGGATCGGCAGCGTGCCGCTGACCTGGCCGGCATGCAGGTCGACCTTCATCTGCTTGGTGATGAAGAAGCTGAAGCTCAGGATCGAGCCGAGCGAGTGCTCGACGTTGTAGAGGACGGACCCGATCGCGCCGCGCGGCAGCCTCAGCAAATCGGGAACGGCACCGACCGGCTCGAGCGCGCCGAGCACGTAGGTGTTAGCCCTGGAATAGAACGCATTCGCATAGAGGAAGTCAGGCCCGCTGAAGAAGTAGAACATGGTGGGACGCGGCGCCGCGAGATTGAGATCGGCCCAGGCGCGGATCTTCGAGAGCTGGCGCTGTTCGAGCTGCGCAAAGGCACCATCGAAGAATTTTGCATGCCGCTGCCAAGCCGGATCCTTGGTCAGCGGCATCAGCGGGGAATCGGCCGCCGGCTGCATGCCGGCCAGAAAGCGTGCGGTATCGTCGGCAGTTACGGTGTTAGCCGCGCGCGCGGAGGCAGCGGCCGCCAGAAACAAGGCTGTAGCGACGGCCGCGATTTTCAGGGGGCGGAACATGTCTATTCGCGATGTGAGGGGGTGACGGAAGCAGCTCGGGCCCGCTTGCGGAAAATGGCGTAGATCAACAGGCCCGAAAGCATAATCAGCGCACCCGAGAGCGACTGCACGGGTCGCTCGGTCGCAAGATAGAACATCATGAAGGCGGTCACGACAAGGAAAACCACCGGCGTGACCGGGTATCCCCAGGCGCGATAGGGACGCGGCAGATCGGGATCGGTGATGCGCAGCTTGATGACGCCCAGAACCGTGAAGAACGAACAGAACAACAGCGAGAACTGAATGAACTCCAGCACCGCTTCGAAGCTGCGGGTGAACAGCAGGAGGTTGGACACCGCAAGCTGAAAAAGAATCGCATAGGCCGGAGCGCCGCTGACCGATTTGCGCGCGAATACCTTCAGCGCCGAGATGTCCTCCCCCATGGTCATCATCACACGCGGGCCGATCCACATCATGGCGCTGATCGAGGAGATCAGCCCGATGCAGATCATC
>NZ_JACRAW010000106.1 GCF_016213215.1 Bradyrhizobium sp.
ATCGGTCGGCATCATCTACCGGCAGTTCTCCGTCACCATGGTGGCCGCGATCGGCTTCTCGGCGTTCCTCGCGCTGTCGCTGACGCCGGCGCTGTGCGCGACGCTGCTCAAGCCCGTGGCCGCAGGCCATGGCCATGCGTCTAGGGTCGTCTTCAGCCGCTTCAATCATATCCTGGAGGCCGGCAGGTACGGCTATTCGCGCCTCGTCGGCAGGGTACTGAAGCGCACCGGGCGCCTGATGCTGGTCTATGTCGCGCTGCTTGTCGGGCTGTCGTGGGCTTTCATTCGCTTGCCCGGCGGTTTTCTCCCGGTCGATGACCAGGGCTTCATTACGACCGACGTGCAAACGCCGTCTGATTCCTCTTATGCCCGCACCGAGGCCGTGGTCGAGAAGGTCGAGAAGTATCTCGCGCAACGACCCGGCGTCGAAGGCGTCACCTTCCTCACCGGGTTCAGCTTCTCCGGTCAGGGCATGAACACGGCGCAGGCCTTCGTCACGCTGAAGGACTGGTCGGAACGCGAGGGGAAGGATTCGGCCGCTGCGATCGTAGCCGACATCAACCGCGACCTGTCTTCGATCCGCGATGCGAAGATTGCAGCACTGCAGCCGCCGCCGATCGACAATCTCGGCAATTCAGCGGGCTTTTCCTTCCGTCTGCAGGACCGCGGCCAAAAGGGCTATCCCGCCTTGATGCAGGCCGCCGACCAGTTGCTCTCCGAGGCCAACGCCAGCCCCGTGTTACAAAAGGTCTATATCGAGGGTCTGCCGGAAGCGCCGCAGATCAGCCCCATCATCGATCGCGAAAAGTCCGGCGCCTTCGGTGTCACCTTCGAGGACATCAACAACACGATCTCGACCAATCTCGGCTCGAACTACATCAACGATTTCCCCAACCGCGGCCGCATGCAGCGCGTCATTGTGCAGGCCGACGGTCCGAACCGCATGCGGGCGGAAGACATCCTCAACTACAACGTCAAGAATAGCCGGGGGCAGCTCGTGCCGTTCTCGTCCTTTGCTTCGATCGAATGGTCGCGCGGGCCGACGCAGATCGCGGGCTTCAACTATTATCCTGCCGTGCGTATCAGCGGCGAGGCGCGTCCCGGCTACACCTCGGGTGATGCGATCGCGGAGATGGAACGCCTTGCGGGCAGGCTGCCCCGCGGCTTCGGCTATGAATGGACCGGGCAGTCGCTGCAGGAAAAGTTGTCCGGCTCGCAGGCGCCCTTCCTGCTCGCACTGTCGGTGCTGGTCGTTTTCCTGTGTCTGGCCGCGCTCTATGAGAGCTGGACCATTCCGCTCGCTGTCCTGCTCACGGTGCCGCTCGGGGTGACCGGGGCGGTCATTGCCGCGATGCTGCGCGGCCTGCCCAACGACGTCTATTTCACTGTGGGCCTCATCACCATCATCGGGCTCGCCGCCAAGGACGCGATCCTGATCATCGAGTTCGCCAAGGATTTGCGGGCTCAGGGCAAGCCGCTGGTCGAGGCGACAGTCGAAGCCTGCCGCCTGCGCTTCCGCCCGATCCTGATGACGGGCCTGGCCTTCATCTGCGGCGTGGTGCCGATGGCGATCGCGCAAGGCGCCGGCGGCGCTAGCCAGCAGTCGCTCGGCACGGTGGTGATGGGCGGCATGATCGCCGTCGTCGTGCTCGCGCTTCTGATGGTGCCGGTGTTCTTCGTCTCGGTGCAGCGCGTGCTGGCGGGTGACCGGGAGGTGGTGAAGGAGACGGCAGCGGAAGAACCGCAGGCGCGGCCTGTACTACCGAAGCCCTGATGTCACTCTGTTTCCGAAGCAATTTGGGTGCAGACGATCGCTTCAGTTGAGGTCGGCGCAGTGCTGCGGCGGTGCCGCCTCGACCGCGAGACTTCGCGCTTGGCGGTCTGCGCCGATATAGACCGCGCCTCCGGAACCGCAGCCGTTACTGATCTTCAACCACTCGCCCGCTTCAAATCGCGCCGAGAGCGCGTTTTGGCCGATCTTGCGCCAGACGCTCACGCTGCCGCCTTCGCAATCGATATAGCAGGAGAGAGCCGGTACCATTCTGTCGCCGACTGTATCGCTCCATTCGCAAATGGCCGCGGTCGACAGCCGCTCGCCGTTGGCCATCCCGGCATGAAGGCGCAGAGTATAGCGCCAGTCGTAGCTGCGGCCCGAATGCTGGTCGCGGAATGGCTGCTCATCGGGCGACAGCGAAATCTGGAGTTTCATGGAGCTAACTTCGGCCACGCTCTGCTTGTCGCGCCGCGGGGAGGCCAGATCAATCGGGCGCGGCGGGTTGTACTCGGCTGCAAAACAGGTCGAGCCCCCGCGTTCGGGGAGGAACGGCGATATGCGCCAGGAATAGATCGCCAACACCAGGGCGGAAAGCATTGCTGCGACTGAGATGGCCGCCTTCCGCATCGGCCTGTGCTACTTCGTCAGCGGCCGCAGGATCTTCTCAAGTTCACCGTGGACGAACTCGTTGCCGCAGACCACGTTGCCGGTTTGAAGCGGATCGCCCGAAGTGTCGATGTCGCTGAGGATGCCGCCGGCCTCGCGCACCAGGATCTGGCCCGCCGCGATGTCCCAGGGCGACAGGTTGCGCTCCCAATAGCCGTCGAGGCGGCCGGCCGCGACGAAGGCGAAATCGAGCGAAGCCGCGCCGAAACGGCGAAGACCGGCGACGCGGTTCTGGATCTCGATCATCTCGCGCCGGAACAGTTCATGATCGCCGCGCCCGATATGCGGCAGGCCGCAGGCGATGACGCATTCGTTGAGCTTGCGGCGACCAGCCACGCGCAGTCTTTGGTCGTTGAGGAAAGCGCCCTTGCCGCGCTCGGCGATATAGAGCTCTTCGTTGGCCGGATTGTAGATCACTCCCGCGATGATCGTTCCCTCGCGCTGCAGGCCGATCGAGATGGCGAACTGCGGGATGCCGTGCAGGAAGTTGGTCGTGCCGTCGAGCGGATCGACGATCCAGGTGTGGCTCTTGTCGCTGCCCTCGCGCGTACCGCCTTCCTCGCCGATGAAGCCGAAGCCCGGCCGGGCCTTGGCGAGATCGGTGTAGAGGATTTCCTCGGCGCGCTTGTCCGCCAGGCTGACGAAATTCGCCGGCCCCTTCAGCGAGACCTGCAGATGTTCGATCTCGCCGAGATCGCGCTTGAGGCTGCGGCCGGCGCGACGCGCGGCCTTGACCATGACGTTGATAGTGGCGGAGTACAGCATGAGCTCGGTCGCGATGGAGAGAAACGGCTCGACGCCGTTGCCGATGAGGAGATTGGGTGCCCTGCGCCCGGGCCGGCGTCAAGTCATTTGACTCCCAGCCACCGCCGCGCACCTTCCTCGGCCCTGGCGCGATCCTCGGGGCTGAGCTCCGAAAACGCCTTGTCGAGCTCCGGGTCGCCTTTGCCGGCGCTCTTGGCAATGAGATGCCATTTGAAGCCTTCGACCTTGTCCACCGTCGAGCCCATGCCCGTGATCAGGACGCGGGCGAGGCGGTTTTGCGCAATCGGACTGTTCTGCTGCGCCGCCTTGCGCAAGAGCGCAACCGCGGCTACCTGGTTTCGCGGCGTGCCCGTGCCGTTGAACAGCGCGATCGCGTACTCGACCACCGCATCGACATTGTTGGCCAGTGACGCTGCCTGCAGCAGCCGCACCGCCTTTTCCATGTCTTTTTCGACGCCGGTACCTTCCTTGTAGAAAGTGGCAAGCGCGTATTGCGCCTCGGGGAGGCCGGCATCCGCCGCCTGCCGCAACAGCTCCGCCGAGCGCTTCACGTCCTGCGGCAGTGTCTGGCCATCGAGATAGAGCAGCGCCAGGTTATAGGCCGCCTTGGGCTCGCCGAGCTTGGCGGAGGACGCCAGCAGCTTCACCGCCTCGCCGCGGTCGACCGGGCCGCCGCGCCCGGCCATGCGCATCATCGCGAGTGCGAACATCGCCTCGCGGTCGCCGGCGTCGGCGGCGCGCTTGTACCACTCGGCGGCCTTGCTGTAGTCGCGCTTGATGCCCAGGCCATTGGCATAGAGCTCGCCCAGCATGGTCATGGCCTTGGGATCGCCGGCCTGTGCGCGCCCGCCGGCAAGCTCGAAGGCGGTTTTGTATTGCCCGCGCTGATACGCGCCGTAGACGAGGTCGACGTTGGAATTGTCCTGCGGCGGGGCCGGAATGACCGTCTGGGCTGGCAGGGGCGCCGGTGTTGGCGACGGCTTCGGGGCCGGCGGCGCCGGCGGCTTTTTCGCCACCGCAGGCGGCTTGGCTGGGGGCTCCGCCGGCTTGGTAGCCGGTGCCTGAACCGAAGGCGGCGTTAGCGAAATCTGCGCTACCGCGGGCAGGGTGAGCAGCAGAGTGGCCGCAAGCACGGCTATGGGACGCGCAAGCTTCATCATTCGGCGCTGGTCGTGCCCGCTTTAGCTGCTTTGGCCGCCGCGGCATAGGCCTTCCTGACGGCTTGTCCGACCTCCTCAAGCGCAGTCTTGGGACCGCGCGGGTCGGCCCAGATGAAATCGCCTACCAATACGAAATCTGCGCCGGCGCCGGCAAATTCGGCAGCCTCTTCGCACGAGGCGGCGTAACCGACGCACGACGGCTCGAACAGTTCGGCCCACCATTGCAGGCGTTCGGCGATCGCCTCCCGCGACGGCCGCTGTCCGCGGCCGTCCGGCTCGCCGAACAGGACGTAGTCCGCTCCCATCTCGCCCGCGGTCATGGAATCGTGCCGCGTCGTCAAGGCGCCGACGCCGGCGATGCGATCGGGTTTGAGACTGGGCAGTGCCTCCTCCAGCGCGGCGATCCCGGCAAGGTGGGCGCCGTCCGCGCCGCCGCGCGCCACCAGCTCGACATGGCCATCGAGCAATAGTGCCGCGCCGCTATTCTGGACCGGCGGCGCCAGCGCCTTGATGCGCGAGATCATGGTCCGCTGGTCGGTCTCCTTCAGCCGCAGCAACACCGCCGCGACATCGGCTGCTCCCAACAAGGCGGGAAGCTCCGCGATGAGGGACGAGGGATCATCGAGCGGCGGCGGCGCGAGATAGAGTCGCGGCGCCGGGCGCGACGGAGCGGATTTGTTGGACAACCTAGGCAGCCTTCTTTTCCAGCCCGCTGTCCCATTCGCCCTTGGTGGCGAGCGCGTTCATTCGCGCACGATGGGTAAAGGCCCGCTGGCCCGCGGCAACGTTTTCGGCCTTGCCGGACCATGCCTTCTGCGGGGCCGCCTGCAACGCGCGACCGTAGGAGAAGGTCAGGCGCCAGGGCAGGTTGCCGATCCTGTTCATGGCGTCGAGATGCGCCGTCGCCTGCTCGTCCGACTGGCCGCCGGAGAGGAAAGCAATGCCCGGCACCGCCGCCGGCACGCACGCCTTGAGCAGACGCACGGTCCTTTCCGCGACCTCGTCCACGGATGCCTGCTTTGAGCATTTCTTGCCGGCAACAGCCATGTTGGGCTTCAGGATCATGCCTTCGAGTGCAACACGCTGAACCCGCAGTTCCTGGAAAGTCTTGTTGAGAACGCGCTGCGTCGCCTCATAGCAGCGGTCGATGTCGTGATCGCCGTCCATCAGCACTTCCGGCTCGACGATCGGCACGATCTGCGCGGCCTGGCACAACGCCGCATATCGCGCGAGCGCGTGCGCGTTGACGTGGATCGCGGTCATGGTCGGAACGTTGTTTCCGATGTCGATGACGGCGCGCCATTTGGCGAAGCGCGCGCCGCGCTCGTAGTATTTCTTCAGCCGCTCGGCGAGCTTGTCGAGGCCGACGGTGACGAGTTCGCCCGGGCACATCGGCAACGCCTGCGTGCCCTCGTCCACCTTGATGCCGGGAATCGCGCCGGCCTGTTCGATCAGCTGGATCAGCGGCGTGCCGTCCTTGGCGTCCTGCCAGATCGTCTCGTCGTAGAGAATGACGGCCGAGATGTACTGGTTCATGGCTTCGGTCGAGCGAAACAGCATCTCGCGGTAGTCGCGACGGTTCTCTTCCGTCGATTCCACCCCGATCGCATCGAAGCGCTTTTTGATCGTGCCTGAGGATTCGTCGGCGGCAAGCACGCCCTTGCCGGGCGTGACCATGGCAAGCGCGACCTTGTTGAGTTCGGTCAGATTCATGGAAGGGGTCTCCCGTAGCAATCCTGCCTGCCCGTCAAAATAGACCGTTCTCGGGCAATTGCCGAGTTCACGATGGTCGCAGGGGCGCGTGGCAGAACGGCGACCATCAAATTCATCGTCATTCCGGGGCGCGCGTAAGCGCGAGCCCGGAATCCATAACCACGGCCTGGGGTTATGGATTCCGGGCCTGCGCCTTCGGCGCATCCCGGAATGACGGAGAAATGTGCGCGATCGTTACTCAGGCGATCTTGGGATCGAGTTCGCCGGCGGCGTAGCGCTTGGCCATTTCAGCCGTGGTCAGCACCCTCTTGATCTTGCTGGCCTGGCCGGCGGTGTTGAATTCCTGCAGCCGCTGCTTGCAGATCTTGGTCATGGCCTCCATGGCCGGCTTCAGGTACTTGCGCGGATCGAACTCTTCCGGGTGCTCCTGCAGGACTTTCCGGATCTGGCCGGTCATGGCCATGCGGTTGTCCGTATCGATATTGATCTTGCGGACGCCGTTCTTGATGCCGCGCTGGATTTCGGGAACCGGCACGCCCCAGGTCGGCTTCATCTTGCCGCCATAGGTATTGATGATGTCCTGGAGATCCTGCGGCACCGACGAGGACCCGTGCATGACAAGGTGGGTATTCGGCAGCTTGCGATGGATCTCCTCGATCACTTGCATCGCGAGAATGTTGCCGTCGGGCTTGCGGGTGAACTTGTAGGCGCCGTGCGAAGTGCCCATCGCGATCGCAAGCGCGTCGACCTTGGTCTCCTTGACGAACTTCACGGCCTCGTCGGGATTGGTCAGGAGTTGATCGTGCGACAGCTTGCCCTCGGCGCCATGCCCGTCTTCCTTGTCGCCCATGCCGGTCTCCAGCGAACCGAGCACGCCGAGTTCGCCCTCGACCGAGATGCCGCCGAGATGGGCCATGTCGGTCACCTTCCTGGTGACCCCGACATTGTAGTTCCAGTCGCCGGGCGATTTGCCGTCCGCCTTGAGCGAGCCGTCCATCATCACCGAGGTGAAGCCGGCCTGGATCGCGGTCATGCAGGTCGCGGGCTCGTTGCCGTGGTCGAGGTGCACGCAGACCGGAATCTGCGGGTAGATCTCGGTCACCGCATCCATCATGTGCTTGAGCATGACGTCGTTGGCGTAGGCGCGCGCGCCGCGCGAGGCCTGGATGATCACCGGAGCATCCAGGCTGGAGGCTGCTTCCATGATCGCCAGCGCCTGCTCCATGTTGTTGATGTTGAAGGCCGGCACGCCGTAGTCGTTTTCCGCCGCATGGTCGAGCAATTGACGCAACGTGATGCGAGCCATCTGTCCTGTTCTCCGCGTTGGGCCGGTTCGGCCGACAATTACTTGATGCGCAAAACCTCGACGCCGGGGAGCGGCTTGCCTTCCATCCATTCCAGGAAGGCGCCGCCGGCGGTCGAAACATAGGTGAAATCGCCGGCCACGCCAGCCTGGTTCAGCGCGGCGACGGTGTCGCCGCCGCCGGCAACCGAGAGCAGCTTCTTGGCCTTGGTGCGCTCGGCCGCATACTTGGCCGCCGCCATCGTGCCGCGGTCGAACGGCGTCATCTCGAAGGCGCCCACCGGGCCGTTCCAGACCAGCGTCGCGGCATCGTCGATCGCGGCATGGATGCGCGCGCTCGACTGCGGCCCGACGTCGAGGATCATGCCGTCGGCCGGGATCGAATCCAGACCGTAGGCGTGGGACGGCGCGTTCGCCGCGAAGTGATAGGCGACCACAGCGTCCACGGGCAGGATGATCGCGCAATTAGCGGTATTGGCCTTCTCCATGATCCGCAACGCCGTCGCGGCGAGGTCCTTCTCGGCCAGCGACTTGCCGATCGCAACGCCCTGCGCATGCAGGAAGGTGTTGGCCATGCCGCCACCGATGACGAGGGCATCGACCTTGGTCACGAGGTTTTCCAAGAGGTCGATCTTGGTGGAGACCTTGGCGCCGCCGATGATGGCGATCACGGGCTTGGTCGGCGCCTCCAGCGCCTTCCCCAGCGCGTCGAGTTCGGCCTGCATGGTACGCCCGGCATAGGCCGGCAGCTTGTGGCCGAGGCCCTCGGTCGAGGCATGGGCGCGGTGCGCGGCGGAGAAGGCGTCGTTGACCCAGACGTCGCCGAGCTTCGCCAGTTGCTCGACGAAGGCGGGATCGTTCTTCTCTTCCTCTTTGTGGAAGCGGGTGTTCTCAAGGCACAGGATGCCGCCATCCTTCATGCCGGCGACCGCCTTCTCGGCGACTTCGCCGATGCAGTCGTCGGCAAAGCCGACCGGCCGCTTGATGACATGCGATAGCGCCGTGGCGACCGGCTTCAGCGAATCCTTCGGATCGCGGCCCTTGGGCCGGCCGAAATGCGCGAGCAGGATGACCTTGCCGCCCTTGTCGGAAAGCTCGGTAATGGTGGGTGCCACGCGCTCGAGCCGGGTTGCGTCGGTGACGCGGCCATTCTCCATGGGCACGTTGAGATCGACGCGCAGGAGCACGCGCTTGCCCTTCACGTCGACGTCGTCGAGGGTGCGGAATGTCTTCATGTGTCGCTCCCCCATCATGGCCGGGCTTGTCACGGCCATCCACGTCTTGAACTTGGGAAAGTGAAGACGTGGATGCCCGGCACAAAGCCAGGCATGACGGCAAATGGACTGGTTAAAGCACCTTCCCCATCGCCACCGCAGTGTCGGCCATGCGGTTGGAGAAGCCCCATTCGTTGTCGTACCAGGACATCACCCGCACCAGGTTGCCGTTCATGACCTTGGTCTGGTCCATGTGGAACGTGGAAGAGTGCGGGTCGTGGTTGAAGTCGATCGAGACGTTGGGCGCGGTGGTGTAGCCGAGGATGCCCTTGAGCTGCTGCTCGGCGGCGCGCTTGATGGCCTCGTTGATCTCCTTCACATCCGTGGTGCGCTTGGCGACGATCTTGAGATCGACAACCGAGACGTTCGGGGTCGGCACGCGGATCGCAACGCCGTCGAGCTTGCCCTTCAGTTCCGGCAGCACGAGGCCGATCGCCTTGGCAGCTCCCGTGGAAGTCGGGATCATCGACATCGCCGCAGCCCGGCCGCGGTAGAGGTCCTTGTGCAGCGTGTCCAGCGTCGGCTGGTCGCCGGTGTAGGCGTGGATCGTGGTCATGAAGCCGGTCTCGATGCCGACGGTGTCGTTCAGCACCTTGGCGACCGGCGCGAGGCAGTTCGTGGTGCACGAGCCGTTGGAGACGACGAGGTGATCCCTGGTCAGCGTGTCGTGGTTGACGCCGTAGACGATGGTGGCGTCGGCGCCATCCGCGGGAGCAGACACCAGCACGCGCTTCGCGCCGGCGGTGAGGTGCGCGGACGCCCTGTCCTTCGCGGTGAAGATGCCGGTGCATTCCATCGCGATGTCGATGCCGAGATCCTTCCAGGGCAGCTTGCTCGGGTCGCGCTCGGCGGTGACCTTGATCCTGCCGGTACCGAGATCGATGGTGTCGCCCTCGACGGTCACGGTGCCGGGGAAGCGGCCATGCACGGAGTCGAAGCGGAGGAGGTGGGCGTTGGTCTCGACCGGGCCGAGATCGTTGATGGCGATCACCTCGACGTCCTTGCGGCCGGACTCGGCGATGGCCCGCAGGATGTTGCGGCCGATGCGGCCAAACCCGTTGATTGCAACCCGGACTGCCATCTGTCGTCTCCTTCAATGACCTATTTCGTCCCGCAAGGCGCCTGGCTCGCCTGCGAGGGTTTTTTAGGGCGATCGCCCGGTTCGGCCGGGCGGAACACGTTCATATGGGGAGCTTGGTAGTCCTTTTTCCGGGCAAGCTCAACCATCAGGATAAGCGCTTCAGGGCGGCGTTAACCGCAGCCTCGGCGGTAATTCTGAAGTGCTTGAAAAGGTCCTTGGCCGGCGCGCTGGCGCCGAACGAGTGCATGCCGATGAATTCGCCGTCCTGGCCGATCACCGCATCCCAGCCCCAGCGCACGGCCGCCTCGATCGCCAACTTGACCGGGGCCTTGCCGATAATCTCTGCGCGCCGCTCGGCGGGCTGGGCGAGCAGCAGTTCGAGCGAGGGCACCGAGACCACTCGCGCCGCGATGCCGCGCTCGGCGAGCTTTTTGCGCGCCGCAACCGCGATCTCGACTTCCGAGCCCGAGGCAAACAGCGACACCTTCGCCTCGCCCCCGGCCGGGACCAGTTCGTAGGCGCCGTACTGGCAGGGGTTTTCGTTCGGAGCGGCGGTGCGCAATTGCGGGAGATTCTGCCGGGTCAGCGCCAGCACGGTCGGTCCGTCGATGCGGTTGAGCGCAAGTTCCCAGCATTCGGCGACTTCGATGGCGTCGCAGGGACGGAACACGCGCATGTTGGGCATGGCTCGCAGCGCGGCGAGATGCTCGACCGGCTGGTGCGTCGGGCCGTCCTCGCCGAGCCCGATCGAGTCGTGAGTCATCACATAGATGACGCCGGCGCGCATCAGAGCGGCGAGGCGCATCGCCGGTCGGGCGTAATCGGTGAACACCAGGAAGGTGGCGCCGTTGGGTGCGAAGCCGCCATGCAGGTATATACCGTTCATCGCCGCGGCCATGCCGTGTTCGCGGATGCCGTAGTGGATGAAACGGCCCTTCGGCGTCTTGGCCGAGAAGGCGACCGCCGACTTGGCCTTGTTGTTGTTGGAACCGGTGAGATCCGCCGAGCCCGCGACGAACTCCATCGGCATGGCGGCCGCGATCGCCTCGATTGCGGCTTCCGACGATTTGCGGGTGGCAACGTTCAGCGGCGTTTCCAGCAGCGCCTTCTTGTGCGCCTTGAGCGCCTTGGCCAGCGCGGCCGGACGCTCATGACGCAGCCGCCGCTCGAATTCGGCGCGCTTGCGGCTGCCGAGTTCGCCAAAGCGCGCCTCCCACTCCTTGCGGGTCGAGGCGCCGCGGCTGCCCGCCTCGCGCCAGGCCTTGAGCACTTCATCGGGTACCGAGAACGGCTCGAGCGAAATGCCGAGATTTTCCTTGGCCCCCTTGAGCTCGTCGGCGCCGAGCGCCTCGCCGTGCACCTTGGCGGTGCCGGCCTTGTGAGGCGCGCCGTAGCCGATCGTGGTGCGGCAGGCGATCAGCGTCGGCTTGTTGGACTTTTTCGCGCGCGCAATTGCGGCGGCGATGGCGGACTGGTCCTGCCCGTCGATTCGCTCGGCCGCCCAGCCTGCCGCCTTGAAGCGCTTGACCTGGTCCACCGAGTCGGCAAGCGAGGTCGGGCCGTCGATCGAGATGCCGTTGTCGTCAAAGAGCACGATCAGCTTGTTGAGCCTCCAGTGCCCGGCCATGGCGATCGCTTCCTGCGACACGCCTTCCATCAGGTCGCCGTCGGAGGCCAGCACATAGGTGTGGTGATCGACGATCTTCTTGCCGAACTCGGCCGCCAGCATCTTTTCCGCCAATGCCATGCCAACCGCGGTCGAGATGCCCTGGCCAAGCGGACCGGTCGTGGTCTCGATGCCTTTGGTGTGGAAGTTCTCCGGGTGCCCCGGCGTCAGCGAGTCCAGCTGGCGGAAATGCTTGAGCTGGTCCATCGTCATGTTTGGATAGCCGGTGAGATAGAGCAGTGCGTAAAGCAGCATCGAGCCGTGGCCGGCCGAGAGCACGAAGCGGTCGCGGTCGGGCCAGCCGGGCTCGTTGGGATCGAATTTCAGGAACTGCGTAAACAGGACGGTCGCGATGTCGGCAGTGCCCATCGGCAGGCCGGGATGGCCGGACTTTGCCTTCTCGACGGCATCCATTGCGAGCCCACGGATCGCATTGGCCATACGGGAAGAATCGACCTGCGTCATGATGAGAATCCGTCTGAAATGAGGTGCTTGTTTGCGGGCACGCCGCGCGGGGGGGGAGCCTTGCGGCCACTTAAGGCCGGGGGCTGGATAGCATCTCGGTTCCGGGAGTCCAAGGCGATCAAATGCGGTTTGGCGCCGAAAAGTTGCTTAGTAGTGCATAGCTTCGCGGCGGCGTTGCGCTGGCCCTTCTTGTTACGTAAATTTCCGCTTCTAAGCGCTTGCCGAACCGCCAATTTTGCCACCCGGCGAGCCAAGGTTCAGTTGAGTTAAACCCAAGTCGAGACCATCTAAGGTCCGCGCAGGCTGCATGAACGATCGCGCCGCCAAAAGTTCCGCCGCAACGGAGCCCGCTTCCGTCGAGATCGAGATTGCGACTCGCCGGCTCATGGCGGCGCTGGACTCGCTGGAAAGCGCAGTCGAGCGTCGCAAGGAAGCCGATCGAGATGAAGACGAGCTTGCGAGCCGGATCCAGGCCCTGGGCTCCGACCGCTCGCGCCTTGCCGACGAGCTCGACGGTGCGCTGGTGAAGGCGCGCAAGCTCGAGCGCGCCAATCGCGACATCAGCGAGCGGCTGGATGCAGCGATCGGCACGATTCGGTCCGTGCTCGAGGCCGAGGAGGGGTCATGAGCCACATCAACGTCACCATCAACGGCCGGCAATACCGCATGGCTTGCGAAGAGGGGCAGGAGGTGCGGCTGCTGAAACTCGCCGAGAATTTGGAGGCGCGCATCCAGACCTTGCGCGGCAAGTTCGGCGAGATCGGCGATGCCCGGCTGACGGTGATGGCGGCGCTCACTGCTTGCGACGAATTGGTCGACGCTGGACACCGGATCAGGACGCTCGAGCAGGAGGTGAACGAACTGCGCGAGGTGCGTGCGGCCGCTGTCGAGCGCGCCAGGGTTACGCAGACGGCGGTCGTCAATGCGCTGAACTCGGCGGCGGAGCGGATCGAAAAGTCGGCGCAGGTGCTGAACCGCACCATCGGCGGCGGGGTCGCCATCGGCTGACCATCGGGGACGCTGGCGATTCGGCCCCATCGTTGTTACATTGGGCCAGCGAAGCTGCGACGCCCGTCAGGAGCCATATATCCCCGGGGCCTTATCGATCCTTTAGGGAACTGTCCCTGGCCGGGTCCGTGGACCCGGACATATGGTGCCCACCTACTTTCGTAGGGAACTCCGGGATCGAGCGTTCCAACGGCGATTGCGGCTTCGCGCTTCTGTTCATTGTTCCTGTCGAATTGCGCGTCAGTGATTGTGTGTCATACCCCGCGAATGCGGGGTATCCAGTAAGCCGAACTGTCGAGATTTGAGTTCTGGCGTCTATGAAATGCTGGATCACCCGCTTTCGCGGGTGATGACGACAGACAAGGTTCTGTCTCGGGGGGAATAACGTGCATGCTCATTCCAAGGGCGAACTCCGCGCCAGAGCCCTCGCCAAGCGCGATGCGCTAAGCGACAAGAAACGCGCTTCTGCCGCCGCAAAGCTCGCCGCGCGCGGTCTGCCGTTCGAACTGGTGCCCGGCACCGTCGTCTCCGGCTACTCGCCGATCCGCAACGAGATTGATCCGGCGCCGTTGATGGGCAAGCTCGCGAGCCAGGGCGCACGCCTTGCACTGCCCTGCGTCGCCGCGCGCGGGCAGTCGCTGATCTTTCGGGTGTGGTCGCCATCGGAGCGGTTGCTGCTCGGTCCTCTCGGCATCCCCGAGCCGTCGCCCGCGGCACAGGAAGTTCTTCCCGACGTGATGCTGGTGCCTGTGGCGGCCTTCGACCATCTCGGCCACCGCATCGGCTATGGCGCCGGGTATTACGACTACACCTTTGCGCATTTGCGTAAGGCCAAGTCGGTTATCGGCGTCGGCCTAGCCTTTGCGGTCCAGGAAATCGACGCGGTGCCGGCATTGTCGCACGACGTGGCGCTGGATTATGTGCTAACGGAAGCGCGCGTATTCGATTTCCGGAGCAAGTAGGTTGCGAATTCTCTTCGTCGGTGACGTCATCGGCCGGGCGGGACGCACGGCCGTTCTTGAACATCTGCCCGGCATGATCCGGGATTGGTCGCTCGACCTGGTCGTCGTCAACGGCGAAAACGCGGCGGGCGGCTTCGGCATCACGGAAGCGATTTACCATGAGCTGATCGATGCCGGAGCCGATGCGATCACGCTCGGCAACCATGCGTGGGACCAGCGCGAGGCGCTGGTGTTCATCGAGCGCGCCTCGCGCCTGGTGCGCCCCACGAACTTTCCCAAAGGCACGCCCGGCCGCGGCACCGCGCTGATCGAGACGAGGCGCGGTCATCGCGCGCTCGTCATCAATGCGATCGGCCGCGTCTTCATGACGCCGTTCGACGATCCGTTCGCGGCGATCGAGCGCGAGCTGGATGCGTGCCCGCTGCGCAGCGCCGCGGACGCCATCATCGTCGACTTTCATTGCGAGGCAAGCAGCGAGAAGCAGGCCATCGGCTTGTTCTGCGACGGACGCGCGAGCCTTGTCGTCGGCACCCACACCCACGTGCCAACCGCCGATCACCGGATCCTTGCCCACGGCACCGCCTACATGACCGACGCCGGCATGACCGGCGACTATGATTCGGTCATCGGCATGCAGAAGGAGGAGCCGCTGCGGCGCTTCACCTCGGGGATAGCCTCCGGCCGGTTCGAGCCGGCGTTAGGGGCGGCGACGCTGAGCGGGGTCGCCGTCGACACGGACGACGCGACTGGGCTCGCGGTGCGCATCGCGCCGGTGCGGGTTGGCGGCCGTCTCGAGCCGACCTTGCCGACATTCTGGGCGAGCTAGTCTAGCGCGCAGCCGCTCGATGGAATTGGACGGTCCGCGAATTCGGTTCACCTCTCCCCGCAAGCGGGGCGAGGGAGCGCATCATCATGCGGCCGTTACAGCTTGTACGCGGTCCGGAAGCCGCCCCAGTGCCGCCCCTGAACCCGGATCGGCACGTCGATCTCGCTCATCATCACGGTATTGCCGTTACCCATGTCGCGGGCATAGCTCTGTACCAGGTAGGACTGCTGGTTCTGAGCGGCGGCAAGGCCCGCCGGATCGTTGAAGATGCGCCGGTTGCGGCTGTTGGCGGTGTTCCAGGCGACATCGCCGGGACGCTGCGGGCGGGAGTAGATCTTGTTGTGTACCGGCAGATAGCCGTTGCGGTCGACCATGGCAGCAAACGCCATGCGCTGGTCCTTGGCGAGGAACGCCTCCTGGAAGGGCGGCAGCGCCTCGTCGGCCCATTGCAGATATCTGGTGCGGTACTGCACCGGATTGGTGCCCGAGATTTCCACATAGTCTGTATCGAACAGCGCATCGACCGAGATTTCGCCGCGCACCAGGGCCTGCTCGAAAATCCTCGTCAGCGCCGTGCCTGCCTCCATGGCGCGAGCGACCAGCTCGGCGCTCTCCTCATGGAGCGACCAAAGCTTGTCTTCCACCTTCTCCTTGAACTCCGTATCGGTGGTCTGGAACAGCGCTCGTGCGCCGGCCTTCGAATGCTCGGTGACGCGCAACCGGCACGCGCCGATATCCTGCAGCGTTGCAGCCATCGTCTGCTCCTGTCGCAGCTTGCCGGCATCCGGCCCGCCGATCAGGATTCCGGCCATGGAGATCTCGTAGACCGGCGCGGTTATCGTGCCGCCGTCGGTCGTTAGCTCGATCTTGAGATGACAGGGCAGCCGCTCGGTCTTGATCCGATCATCCTCGTCGCCCTGCTTCAGCAGCACGGCGCAGCGCGATTTCAGCTTGTGGGCGTAGGTGCTGACGGCACGGCCGGCACGTGTAACGCTCTCCCCGTGCGCCTCGGCAGCCTTGGTCGCCGCGTCGATCTCGGCGGCGTTGTCGCCGACCGAAACGATAAAGTGCGAGGCCGTGGCCGCGTTCTCGGAGATCTCGCTGGTAGTCTGGTTCTGCTCCTTGACCGCGCCGTTGACGTGCTCGAACACCGGGCGGATCGCATCGATCGCCTGGGAGATCCGATGCACGGCATCGGCCGAGCTTGTGGCATCCCGCTGCAGCGCCTCGATCTTCTTCGTGATCTCTTCGGTGGCGTTCTGCGTCTGCACCGCGAGCGCCTTGACCTCGGAAGCGACCACCGCAAATCCCCTACCGGCTTCACCCGCGCGCGCCGCCTCGATGGTCGAGTTCAGGGCGAGCAGGGTGGTCTGTCGCGCGATCTGCGCGATCAGGTTTACGACGTGGCCAATCGCGGATGAGGATTCGCGCAGGCGGTCGACGTTGGCGCGGGCTTCCTCCGCGGCGGTGCCGGCCTCGTCGGCGAGTTTGACGGCCTCGCGCACCTGGGAACCTATCCCTTCCGCCGAATGGGTGAATTTGTCTGCGGCCTGCGCGAACGTGCTCGCCGTGCTTTGCGCGGCGCTCGTGCGCCCGGTCAGGGCATCGGTCCGTTCGCGGATCGCAGCGAGCGTTGCCGCGGTGGCGTCGGCCCCGTCCGCGACCGAATCGGCCGCTCGCTCCAGCTGGCGGATCATGGCGCCAAGCTCGAGTTCCAGCAGTTTGAGGATTTCCTGACCCGACGCCCCGTCGGCAGCCGGGATCGGCTCGACGGCGGCGACCGGCTTGACGGTCGCCGGCTCGATGGTGGGGGTGGCCGGTTCCCGGCGTTGCTTCCTGAATAAACCGAACGCCATGGGCCTCCCTCGGGGCAGCTCTGTGGATCAGGAAATCCTGCCATTCGCTCGTGAAATACCGGTTAACGGATTCCTTCTACATTGGTAGCGGCCTCTACTTGCATACCCGGCGGCCTTCCCAAACCTTTGATTTTGGCGGGTTGCGAGCCTATAAGGCCGCGCCTCGACCCCTTGCATCGCGACCGATTCCGAGAAGAGACCCCGCATGGCCGGACATTCCCAATTCAAGAACATCATGCACCGCAAGGGCCGGCAGGACGCCCAGAAATCGAAAGTTTTCGGCAAACTGGCTCGGGAAATCACGGTGGCGGCGAAGCTCGGAACCCCGGATCCCGCGATGAACCCGCGCCTGCGCGCCGCGATCATCGCGGCGCGGCAGGAGAACATGCCGAAGGACAACATCGAGCGCGCCATCCAGAAAGCGATCGGCGGCGACAGCGAGACCTATGACGAGATCCGTTATGAGGGATATGGCCCGGGCGGCGTCGCCATCATCGTCGAGGCGCTGACGGACAACCGCAACCGCGCCGCTTCCGATATCCGCTCCTTCTTCACCAAGTCCGGCGGCAATCTCGGCGAAACCGGTTCGGTATCCTTCATGTTCGACCGCACGGGTGTCATCGAATACGATTCAAGCGTCGCTTCCGACGACGCGATGCTGGACGCGGCGATCGAGGCCGGCGCCGACGACGTCGTGTCGGGCGAAAGCGGCCACGAAATCTACGCCTCTACCGAGAGCTACCGCGAAGTCGCCAAGGCGCTGGAAGCGAAATTCGGCGAGCCGCGCAAGGCCGCGCTG